>NZ_JBVING010000005.1:0-196956 GCF_055579465.1 Streptomyces sp. NPDC032745
CCCAGATCAAGTGGGGCCTGGACTACATGAACTCCCGCTACGGCAGCCCGGTCGGCGCCTGGAACTTCTGGCAGGCCAACCACTGGTACTAAGCCGCCACCCCGGTGGCCGGCCTCCTGGATCCAGGAGACCGCCGCGACACGCGCCCGCAGGCGCGGGGCGGCAACCGTACGGACAGACGCCCGGCCGAGATTCCCCGGCCGGGCGTTTTGCGTGGGCGCTCCCACTGACCCGCCGCCTGCAGGGCGTGCGGAGCCGCGGGTGATCGCGAACAGGACAGCCGGGCGGACCGATCCACAGGCCGGGGTCGCACGGGTCGACCAACACTCTCTTCACATTGCTCACATATCGCACAGGACCTGTCAGACAGTGCATCCTCATCGCCGACAGAAGGAACCTGTCCGTTCGGAGCATGTCCGTCTTTGTCCGAGTGGACCCACGGACTCCACGGAACGTGACTGTCCGCATCCGATCTAGTGCATAGAGTAACGGATTCCGTATGGTCGTCGTGCTGCCAACGCCGTATCTCTGGAGGATTCGTGGCACTCTTCCGTACCCGTCTGGCCATGCTCGGCTCGGCCGCGGCTCTCGCCGCCGGCGTCCTGACCCCCGCACAACCCGCAGGGGCCGCCCCCGCGGCGAACTACGAGTGGGTCGCCCTGGGCGACTCGTACACCGCCGGCGTCATCCCGGCCGCAGGCGACACGTTCGAAGTTCCCCGTGACGGCTGCGAGCGCACCGACCGGTCCTACCCTCAGGTCATCGACCGCGACCTCGGCGCACTGTTCGAGCTCACGAACGTCAGCTGTGGCGCCGCCACGATCAAGAACATCACGTCCGAAGCCCAGCACCCGATCGGACGGCACCTGCCGCCCTTCTCCGAGGACCCGGACTACCCCTTCCCCGCCGTACCTCCCCAGTCCGAGGCAGTGCAGCCCGGCACCGACGTGGTCACCGTCGGTGCGGGCGGCAACAGCCTGGGGTTCGCCGAAATCCTCTTCACCTGTCTGCAACTGGGCTCGGGAAGTGGCGGCGTGGGCACACCCTGCAGGGACGACCTGGCCGACAACATCCCCAGCCGCCTGAACCAGGTGAGCAAGGACTACGACGCGATGCTCGCCACGCTCCACCAACGGGCTCCGCACGCAAAGATCCTGGCCGTCGGGTACCCGACGGTCATTCCCAAGGACACGTCCAAGTGCCGGTACGACGACTGGGAACAGTTCGCCTCGATCACCCAGGGGGACCTGGACTGGCTGCGCCAGGACGTCATGGAACCCCTCAACGCGGTCATCGAGAAGGCAGCCGCCAAGCGCGGCGACAACTTCGTCGACCTCTACGACTCCTCCCGCGGGCACAGCGTCTGTGACGCGGGCAAGTGGGTGGAGGGCATCTTCACCCGGTTCCCCGACGAGGTGGCCTTCGTACACCCCAACGCCAGGGGCCACCAGAATGCCGCTGATCACGTCGCATCGGCGATTCTGAACTCCATCAACGTGAGCTGACCACACCGCACCCCTCACACGCTGCCGCCGGGCCGGAGCCGTCCCTCCCGCCCGGCGGCACCGCAGCACTGCCCCGCTCCGGTGGGCAGGGTGCGGGCATGCGGGGCCCGGTCACGCGACCAGGCGTAGCCAGGCTTCCGCGAGTGCGGCGTGACCGGCCGGCGTCGGGTGTACGCCGTCCGCGGCGCAGTACTCCGGCCGGGTCGTCGCGGCGAGTTCGGCGAACATGCCGTCGGCGGCGAGCAGATGTGCGCCGTACTTGCGGGCGAGCTTGCGCACGACCTGGATCTTCGGGTCCAGGTCGGTGCGCCATTCCTCCCGCTCCTTCTCGCCGATGAGCGCGTCGCCGTCACCGGCCTCGACGACGCCGTGGATCGGCAGGAGGAACGGCTCGATGAGGATCAGCTTCGTGCCCGCTGCGGCGAGGGGCGCGAGGAGGCGGTCATAGCCCGCTTCGAACTCCTCGGCGGGAATCACGTACCCCTCCGGGTCCAGCGTGTGCCAGCCCATGTCGTTGACCCCGACGAGGATCGACACCACGTCCGGGCGCGCGTCGAGTACGTCCGTCTGCCAGCGGGCTTCGAGGTCCATCACCTTGTCGCCCCCGTTCGCGGTGTTCAGCCAGGTCACGGGTCGGTCCGGGTACCGGAGTCCCCACTCGCCCGCGACGCGCAGCGGGTAGCCGAACCCGAGACCGTCCTCGCTCTCCAGCCGTTGGCAGTCGGTGATCGAATCGCCGGTGAACATCACGGGGCTTCCCGGCCGGACTGTGATCGTCATGTGCGCTCCTTGAACCAGGGTGAGGAGGGGAAAGCAGATGAGAGCGGATGGGAACGTCGGCATTCCGGCGCTCAAAAGACTTCGGGCCCACTGAACCAACGGCCGGCGGCCCGCTCGAACGCTTCACGATCAGGGGTGCGATCCCCTGCCCAGGCGACCACGCCGTCGGGCCGGACGAGCACGGCACCCAATCCGAGGTCGTTCCTCGCCGGACCGGCCGCGTACCGTACGCGGCTCTCCCAGCCCATCGCCGAACCGTGCAGGCGCCGGTCGGCACTGAAATCGAGCGCCACGCCCCGTCCGTCCTGCATCAGGTCGCCGAGGCGCGTGCCGTCCTCGAGACGGAGGTCCGGGGCGTTGCGGCCGACCAGCGGATGCTCGCTGCCGAAGTCGTGACGGACCCACGATCCCGACAGCCTCTCGAAGACGTAGGTCGTTCCGTCACGGGTCCCGATCAGGTCGCGAACCACTGCCTGCATCGCCTGGCCGTGCGGGTCCGGCCGCATGGCCGCCACCTGGGCGCGCGACCAGTCGAGCACCGCTGCGCCGATCGGATGGCGCTCGCCGGTGTACGTGTCGAGAAGCCCGTCCGGCGCGTGCCCGTGCACGGTCGCCGCGAGCTTCCAACCCAGGTTCACGGCGTCGCCGATGCCGGTGTTGAGTCCCTGCCCGCCCAGGGGTGAGTGGATGTGGGCGGCGTCGCCCGCGAGCAGGACGCGTCCCTGCCGGTAGGCCGTCGTCTGCATCGCCCGGTCGGTGAAGGTCGAGGCGAGACGGACGTCGCTCACCGTCACGTCGGTGCCGGACACCCGGCGCAGAACCGCCTGGAGACGGTCACGAGTCGGCTGCTGCGAGCGGTCGAACGCGCCGCCGTCGAAGTCCATCATGCCGATGTGCCCATTTTCCGAGGGCATTTGCATGTACATGCCCGTCGACGTCAGGTTGAACCCGGGCCGCAGCTTCTCGGGATCGGCGATGGTCGCGTGCATGGTGTAGCCGGTGAACTGCGGCTCGGTGCCGACGAAGTCGAAGCCCGCGAGCCTGCGCACCGTACTGCGTCCGCCGTCGCAGCCGACGAGCCAGCGCGCCGCGTACGCGTCCGCGCCGGCTTGCGCGACCACACCCTCATCGTTCTGGGCGATGGCCGAGACCGTGACGCCACGCCTGACGTCCACGCCGAGCTTGGCCGCCTGCTCGGCCAGTACCGCCTCGATCGCCTCGAGGTGGGTCAGCACGATGTCCGGTGCCGGGCTGGGAAGCCGGAACGGGAGGGCGGTGACGTCGACCTTGGCCGGGTCGAGCATCATGCCGGCGAAGTGGCCCGCCCAGCGAGGGGGTGATGCCTCGTCCTCGTCGGGGTTCGCGGCGGGGTCGCCGCTGACACCCGACGCCGTCAGCAGCGGGTGCAGCATCCCACGGCGGTAGAACGCCTGGAGCGACGCCCCGGACAGGCCGCGCCTCCCCAGTGGTGCCGCCTTCCACGGGGAGCCGGGCTCCGGCTCCCGCTCGAGCACCAGGACCGAACAGCCCGCGAGGCCAAGCTCGCAGGCAAGGAACAGACCGACCGGACCGGCGCCCACGATCACTACGTCATGCACGAGATTTCCCCTCCCAGACCTGCAGCCGGATGGGCACCCGGCCGCACCTCTGGAAATGTGCCGGGCCTCACCGACATCGCACCGACAGTCCCCGACTTGCCACCGACATGCCACCGACACCGGACTGACAGGCCCTGGCATGCCGCCGACGCCACGGCCGGTCGAGTCGCAGGTCAGGCCGCGATCGCCGCAGCCCCGGCGGGCGGCGCACCGGTGGACCGGCGGCCGCCACGCCCTGGGTATTCTCGGTTTGATCACGTATGCGCATGACAAGTCGGGAAGTCCCGGGCCCGCTTCGGCTCCGGCTGCCCGGCGAGGGGAGTTCTGAGGTGGGTTTCGACGAGGAGTGGGCCGGGCTGCGCACAGCCGCCGAGCGCGCCGCGAAGACACCGGAGCCACAGTCGCAGACAGGGCCGGAGCCAGGGCCGGGGCCGGGGCCGGGGCCGGGGCCGGGGCCGGAGCCGCCGATCGCATCCGCACCCGCGGCCGCTCCCGAGACGGTGGCCGACACCCTGGAGATGGCGCGGGAGGCGGTGCTGGAGCGCCTCGCGGACTTCCGCAGCCGGGTCCTGCTCGTACCCCTGGACGAGCGTGACGGGCTGTGGACGGGCCAGTTCGGCGGGCTCGACTGGATCTACGCGTTCTCCGGGGACGAGCAGTTGGCCCGGTTCGCGCAGGCCCGCGGCGAGCAGGGGCGGGAATGGCCGTACCGGCGGGTGGTCGGGGCGCGGATCCTGGACGAGGTCGTGCCTGCGCTGGACTTCCCCTGTGGGGTGGCGTGGGACGTGGCGGGGCCCGACGGCATGGTCTTCCCGCCGTTGAGCGGGTTCGTGCCCGAAAGGGCGGCACTCGATGGTGAGGTGACGGAATGAGCGGGGACGGGGCAGATCTCGACGTCTCACAGCAGGCACTGGGCCAGATCGCCCGGGGCATCACGGAGACGCTGGGCGAGCTGAAGGAACTGGGGATGATCGGCTCCGCCAGCATGGGGCGGGGCTTCTCGGACATCGCCCTGTCGGGTATGGAGACCGGGCACGACGGCTTGACGTCGACCTTCAACACCTTCTGCGAGCGCTGGGAGTGGGGGGTGCGGTCACTGGTGCAGCAGGGCAACTCGTTCGCGGCGAAGGTGGGCCTGTCCGCCGGTGTGCTGCACGAGCAGGACCAGTACATCCAGGGCAGCTTCAAGGTCCTCACCAACTCGGCGATGGGCAATCCGTACGCCTCCGAGAAGGACGTCATCGACAAGGACTGGGGCGAGGTGCTCTCCGACAACCCGTACACGCAGATCCGTGACGCGGACTACAGCCAGGAGTCCTTCGACCGGGCAGCACAGAACAGCAAGGAGGCGTGGAAGAGCGCGGTGCGGGACGTGAACACCTCCGACGTGCTGTTGTCGAACCAGCTGGTCGACGCGGCCGGGCTGCGCGACGAGGTGGACGGCGCGGTCGACCGCATGGTCGGACCGGCGCCGCAGCCGCAGGGTGAGCGCTGATGACGGACTGGGGTGGTCTCCTCGACAAGGGTCTGGGAAAGCTCGAGGACGGCTGGGACGCGACCAAGAAGGTCGTCGGGGAGGGTGTCGACAAGACCACCGACGGCATAGGCGCCGCCCTGGACTACGTCGGGGCGCACGACTGGGCGGACAAGGTCGAGGACTGGGGCGACGACATCGGCTCCGACCTCGGGGCCTCGATCAGCGAGCAGCAGCTCGGACAGACCGAGCAGGCGAACGAGCTGATCCACGGCAAGGCGTCGGCGATCCGGGAATCGACCAAGCACCTCACCGACTTCAAGGCCGCCTTCGACCGGGTCGGCGAGGGCATGAAGGCGCTGGACTCCGAGCACTGGAAGGGGCAGGCGGCTGAAACGTTCCGTGAGAAGTTCGCGATGCACCCGACGGACTGGTTGCGCGCCGCCGAGGCCTGCGAGGCAGCGGCCGGCGCCCTGAACCGGTACGCCGGGACGGTGGAGTGGGCGCAGCAGCAGGCACAGCAGGCCATAGACCTCTACAAGGCGGCCGTCAAACAGGCCAAGGAGGCGCACGAGGACTACGTGGCCAAGGCCAAGGCCTACACCGCGGCGGCGGACGCGGGCAGGGACCCCGGCGACAAGCCGGTGGAGCCTGTCGACGCCGGGAAGGCCGACGGCACGCGGGCCCACGAGATCCTGAAGGAGGCCCGCAGGCAGCGTAACGACGCGGCCGCCGACGCGCAGAAGGCGCTGGCGGCAGCGCTGGCGCACGCCCCGGCCGAGCCGCCCCCGTCCGAGCGGGCGCTGGCGGGGATCGGCGACTACTACGGCGCAGAGGCCGTGGAGCTCAACCACTTCGTCGGCGGAGTGGTCAAGGGAACGGCGGGGCTGCTGAACTTCGCCCGCGGCCTGAACCCGATGGATCCGTACAACCTGACCCACCCCGCCGAGTACTCGCAGCACCTCAACATGACGCTGGCCGGCCTCGTATCGACGGCCGCCCACCCGGAACGGATTCCGGGGGCTCTGATCGACAGCTTCAAGGACGACCCGTCCGAGGGCCTCGGCCGGCTGGTGCCCGAGCTCCTCGGCACCAAGGGCCTGGGAGGGGCGCGGGCGGGCGTACGGGTCGCGGAGACGGTGGCCGCGAAGCCGTCGGCGTGGTCGCACCTGGCGAAACCGGCGAAGGGCGTCACGGAACGCGGGGCCATCCACGCCGACTCCGTCGGTGCGAAGCAGGCCCAGAAGTTCCTCGACGACCAGTACCCGTGGCTCAAGGACATGAACAACACGGGCATGCCGGGCTACGAGTACAACTGCACGCACAACGTGGCCACCCTCGACAAACGGCTGGACGGGGTCGAGGTGTCGGCCGCCCCCAAGACCGGTCCGGGTGACATCCCTTACAAGGAGCTCGGGGTGACTCCGGACGCGAAGAAGGTCGTCAACAGTTACGACGACATCATCAAGGACCTGGAACAACGGGGTCCGGATTCGCGCAGCGTGGTCGCCATTTCCCGCCACGGCGGGGTGGGCCATGTCTTCAGTGCCGTGAACACCCCGCACGGAGTGGTCTTCTTGGACGGTCAGACCGGGACGCTGGCCAGGCTGGAGACGTCCAACATCAGCGAGATCGCCCATGTCCCCTACCGATAACCCCGTCAGGAAACAGCAATGCTCACGTTGAACGAGGCCCTGGAAGCGGCGCGGACGCATCTCGAACGGGCGTACTCCCACGAACCCTGGACGATCGTCCTGCAGCCGGAGCTGTCCGAGGAAGACCCACTCGCCTGGATCGTCCGGTACGAGGCACAGCCGGCCGCCGGGGCGGCGGGTGCGACGGCCGCTCCGCTGACGAGCCTGGTGCTCGTGCCCAGGGACGGCTCCGCCGTGCGGTTCCCGCCGTCGCACCTGCCCCTGGACGAGTACTTCGCCTACGTACGGCACGGCGGCTGGACGACCGCCGGCCTGGCCAGGACGGTGAAGGCCGAGCCGTGGCAGATGGCCCTGGAGTGGCTCCTCACCACCTACCACGGCCTGGTGGAGCTGGTCACGATCGAGCCCGTGGCCGAGGACGCCGGGACCTGGCTGTTCGCCTGCCGGACCACCGCTCAGCCGGGGTATCCGCGGACGCCGATGCTGGCGGCTTCGCTGGTCGTGCCCAAGGACCTCGGCACGCCGTTCCATCCGGCGGCCGACGATCCGTGGCGGGACGCCGCGGCCTACACGCAGAACCCCGTGGACCGTGACCCCGAGGCTCAGACGCGACGCCTGAATTCACGCGGATGCGTGGTCACCATGGCGGCGGCGATCACCGGAGCGCCCTCGTGTCCGTTGCCGTGGCAGCCGGCGCACGAGGCTCCGGGATGGTGGGAACTGCTGCTTCGGCGCTACTTCCCCGGCGCCGAACAACTGCGGTGCGCGAGCTGGGACGAGGTCATCGAGCGGGCGGAGCAGACCGGCCCGGACACCCAGGGCGTGGTCTGGGTGCGACGCGCCCTCGGCGGCACGGAGGTCAGCGGCCACCTGCTGTACGCGCACAACAACGGCGGTTCCGTGGTGTTCCTCGACGGGATGACCGGCGGGCTGGCGCGCCTGGACACGGCCGGCCTGCTGGAACTGGTCTTCGCCCGGGTACGGCCCGGCGGGCCGGCGCGGGCCGACGACTACGAGGCCGCCCGGCACAAGGCCGAGGAGTGGCTGCGCCGCACGTACGCGGAACCCGTCGAGCTGGTGTCGCCGGACGCCGGGGACGAGACGGCCCGCGGCTGGCTGTTCGCGTGCCAGACCTCGGCCGCACTGCGGAGCCGGGACTGGAGGCACGCGATGCTCGACGCCGCCGTGGTGGTGCCCAAGGGGCCGCAGGAGCCGTTCCTGCTGCCGAACTCCGACCCGTGGGGCTTCCTCGCCGCCTGGGACCGGGGCGAGCCGACCGGTCCGACGCCTCCTGCGGGGAAGGCCGATTGGCTGGCCTCCACCATGGCGGAGCTGGGTCCGGCGATGGAGGTGTCCGAGCACACGACCGTCGTCGATGCCGTGCAGGCCGTCGCCGCGCTGCCGCCCGGGGGACGCGCCCTGCTGTGGGTCCGGCGCCGGGACGCCCGAGGACGCGAGAGTGCCGGCCTGCTCTTGACGGGGATGCACACCGATGCGGGTCACGTCGGCATCGTCGACGCCTCCGCCGAAGAGCTCAGGAGCCTGGACGCGTTCCACGAGTCGGGGGTCCGGGTGATCCGATACCGCTGATGCCCGGGGCGGACATCAAGGCTCAGCCGCCTACTACTGGTACGGGTCGAAGGGGATGCCCGCCGGTTTGGCCTCCGCCAGGTGGGAGGAGAAAGAACCGTCCTTCAGGCCGAAGTGGGCACTGCCGAAGTCGGCCTGGCTGAGCTTCTCCCGGAGCGTGGCCGGGTAGCCCGACCAGCCGACGAGCGCGGGGAACTGCCAGGTGTGGCGGTGGTTCTCCGGCGGCTCGTCGTTCGTGTTCGCCGCGCGGAAGCAGTGCGTGCCGATGCCGTCCTTGTGGTAGACGATCTTGGGGTGGGTGCCGTCCCAGCGGATCTGGTCGCGCGCGTGGATCTCGAAGTCGCCGTGGGCGGAGGTGGCGACGTACTTCGCCTCGTTGCCCTGGATCCATACCACCACGTGTTCCCAGTCGTGGCGGTGGCCGCCGAGGCCGATGCCGGGGACGGCCTGGTCCTTCTCGAAGTACAGCGCGTAGACCACAGCGCACCAGCCGTTGTTGCAGGTGGCGCGGGAGTAGCCGTTGGTGTTGGCGAGGTCCGAGGCGTCGCGGCAGCTGCCGTCGAGGGCGCCGCTGGGTTTGAGGCCGCCGTTCAGGACGCCGGTCGGGCCTATGGCGGGCGTCGGGTAGCAGCCGTCGGTGTCGTAGTCGTACGCCGGCTGGAACGTCAGCTCGATGGCTTCGGCGTTGGCGGGGAGCGCCGGGGGCGGAGCCGCGAAGGCCGTCTGCGCGGCGGCGACGACCAGCGCGAGGGCGGCGCCGACGACGAGGGATGATCTCCGGATGTGCTGGCTCGTCCGCAAAGCAGGCCTCCGGGCCGGTCGATTCGGGGGCGGTCGGATCCCGGCTGTGTGGCCGGCGCACAGCGAGCATCATTCGCGAACCCCGACGGCACAGCAAGGGTCCCGACACCGGCTGTTCACCCGTGATCGGGTTGGTAACAAGGCTGCTTCCAGGGCGAGTTGACGCGCAGCGGGGATCCGGAGCAGCCCCGCCGCGCGGCGGCCGGCGTGGTGGCCGACGGCAGTGACCGGCGGGGTGACCGGCGCCGCGCGGCGCCGCGGGCCGTCCGCCGGTGCCATCACAGAACCCCTCGGACGCCCGTCGTCCGCACCTGGTTCCCGCGCGAAACAGTGACATGCATCACCACGGGTTGGGTGATCACGGAAGCATTACGTCCGCTCACGCTTCCCCGACATGTCGATATTTGTCCCACTGGAATCGACATTCCCCTCTTCGCTGAAATGGGAATTTTGAGGAGCGGGACGTTCTGCGGCAACTCGCCACGCCACAGCCGTGTCTGATGGTCGGTCTTCGTCTCACGCAGTCGGCCGGCCGGACGGCCAGCATGACCGTCCGGCCATTTCAAGCCCGCTGTACGGAGGTCCCGCGCGGGCCGGCGTCGAGACTTGCCAGCCCCTTCCAGGGCTTCTAAGAATGGCGGCCCGGCCCCGGCGCTCCAGCAGCTCAGGCGCAGGACGCATCGCAGAAACCAAGTGAGGTCACGCATGCAAAAGCACCGTAAAAAGCGGACGCACTACAAGAAAATAACCATCGCCGCCGTCACGCTCGGAATCGTGGGCATACCCACCGCCGCCATGGCGTGCCTGGACACCCAGGAGGCGGGCTCCGCGAGGGCCGCCGGCCGGCACCACGGCACGCGCCCCTCCCACACCGCCCCCTCCCCCGGCGAGTCGGTCCAGATCCAGGCGGGTCCCGCGGACGCCCCGGTCGAGACGGCACCGGCCGTGCCTGTCGAGCAGACCGAGCAGACCGAGCAGCCTCCCCGGACGACGGAGCCCACGGAGCCGTCGACCGCCCCCGCGGCGCCGAAGCCCGCGCAGCCGGCCCCGGCCCGGCCGACGGCGCCGGTCACTCCGCAGAAGCCGGCCACCCCGACCGCTGCGCCCTCCGGCCCGGCCGCCGAAGTGGTGGCGCTCGTGAACAAGGAGCGCGCCAAGGTCGGGTGCTCGGCGCTCACCGTCAATCCGAAGCTGACGGATGCCGCGCTGAAGCACAGCGAGGACATGGCCGCGCACGCCAACATGTCGCACACCGGCTCCGACGGTTCGGACCCGGGCCAGCGCATCACCCGTGCCGGCTACACCTGGACGACCTACGGCGAGAACGTCGCCTACGGCTACAGCACGCCCGAGCAGGTCATGACCGGCTGGATGAACAGCCCGGGGCACCGGGAGAACATCCTCAACTGTGCCTTCAAGGAGATCGGCGTCGGCCTCGCCCAGCCGAACTTCTTCTGGACGCAGGACTTCGGCACGGCCCGCTAGCGGGAGGTGCCGCAGACCTCGTCCCGGCCGGGCTCGGGGGGTCTGCTCAGGCGACGGTGGCTCCCTCGACGGGCTCGTCCTGCTCGGTCACGGCGTTGCTCAGGTACTCCTCGCTGATGTGGCGGGGACCGAACGGCCAGACCTTCTCGGTCCTCGCCCAGACGAGGAAGGCGACGCAGCCGAGGGCGAGCCAGGCCAGGGACCACTCGATGGGGTGGCGGCCCGGTGCGTTCCGGTCGGCGAAGCCGTAGATGACCAGCCAGCCGGCCAGGGCGATCAGGCTGGGCAGCGGGTAGAGCCACATCCGGTACGGGCGGCGCAGCGCGGGCTGCCGCTTGCGCAGCACGCTCAGGGCCAGGATCTGGGCCAGCGCCTGCACCAGGACCATCACGGTGGTGAGCAGCTGGATGAGGGTCACCAGGTCGGTGTGACGGCCGATCAGGAAGCCGACGGCGGTGACGGCGCCCATGGTGGCCAGGCCCAGGACCGGGAAGCGGTGCTTCGCGTGGAGCTTGGCGTACGGCCGGAAGAAGACGCGGTCGCGGGCCGCGTCGTACGGCACCCGGGAGCCGCCGAGCAGTCCGGCGAAGACGGAGGCGAAGGCGGTGACGAGGATGAAGACGGTCACGACCCGGGCGGCGCCCTCTCCCCAGGTCTCCTCCAGGACGGCGGAGGCGACGGAGGTCGACGCGATGTCCTTGGGGTCGAGCATCCGGTGCCAGTCGAGCACGCCGAGCGAGCCGATCTGGAGCAGCAGGTAGACGGCCATGATGCCGATGATGGAGAGGACGACGGAGCGCGGGATCGTACGCCCGGGGTCCTTGATCTCCGCGCCCATGTAGGCGGTGGTGTTGTAGCCGAGGTAGTCGTAGATGCCGATGGTCAGGCCGCCGGCGAAACCGATCCAGAAGGTGCTGTCGGTGACGGAGAAGGCGCCGCTGGGGTAGCTGAAGGCCAGGTCGAGGCTGAAGTGGGTGGCCGCGGCGACGATGACCAGGCTCACGGCGGCGATCATGACGGCCCACATGACGGCGGTGATCTTGGCGATGTGCTCGATGCCCCGCCACAGGAGCAGGACCACCAGTGCGATCACGGCGAGCCCGACGAGGTCACCGCCGGTCTGCCCGAGGTCCGGGACGAGGTAGCCGAGGTACTGGACGAATCCGACGACTCCGGTGGACATGATCAGCGGGATGAAGAGCATGGCGGTCCACACGAACAGGAACGGCATGAGCCGCCCCGTCCGGTACTGGAACGCCTGGCGCAGGTAGACGTAGCTGCCGCCCGAGCCCGGCATAGACGCCCCGAGTTCAGCCCAGATGAGGCCGTCGGCGAGGGCGAGGACGGCGCCCGCGATGAAGCCGACGACGGCCTGCGGCCCGCCGAAGGCCGCGACCATCAGCGGGATCGTGACGAACGGCCCGATTCCGCACATCTGACTCATGTTGATGGCGATGGCCTGGAACAGCCCGACGCGGCGGACGAACCCGCCGCTCGGGGGTGGCGATCCGGACATGGAGGACTCCCTGGACGCGGCTGGGGGATCGGGCGCGGGGCGCATCGCAGCGCGGCGGACGCCATAAAATTAGGAATGTTTACTTAATCCGTCAAGGGATCCGCGCCGACCGGACGGGGTCGGCCGGCTGCGCAGCGGCGGGGCCGCCTCGCGGGGAACCCGCGCGCCCCGGCCGGCAACGGAGGTCTTGCGCTATGCGTCCGCTGGACTCATTATGTGCGTCCAGCGGACGCATAACAGAGGGAGGCGGGCGTGGACCGGACGACAGGCACCCGAGGGCGGCACGGGGCGGGAACGGAGACGGACACGGAGACGGACACGGGGACGGACACGGAGACGGACACGGGGACGGGCGCGGCGGCGGGCGCCGGCCTGCGCGGGAGTGCGTTCGTGCCGCGGCAGGAGAACCTCGAGCTGCCCCTGCCGCCCGTGTTCACCGACCTCGCGCAGGAGCGCGAGCACCGCAAGCAGCGGCTCGCCGGAGCCTGCCGCATCTTCGGCCGCCTCGGCTTCTCCGAAGGCGTCGCGGGCCACATCACCGTGCGGGACCCGGAGTACCCGGACATGTTCTGGGTCAACCCGTTCGGCATGTCCTTCCGGCACGTCCGGGTCTGCGACCTGATCCTCGTCGACCACGAGGGACAGGTCCGCCACGGCAGGCGCCCCGTCAACCGGGCCGGATTCGTGATCCATTCGGCCATCCACGCCGCCCGCCCCGACGTGGTCGCCGCCTGTCACGCCCACGCCGTCCACGGCAAGGCGTTCTCGAGTCTGGGACGCCTGCTGGACCCGATCACCCAGGACGCGTGTGCCCTGTACGAGCAGCACACCGTCCACCGGGACGGCGCCGGTGCCGTGGTGGTCGAGGAGGAGGCCGGCCGGCAGCTCGCCGCGGGGCTCGGGCCGCACAAGGCCGTCATCCACCAGAACCACGGCATCTTCACCGTCGGCGAATCGGTCGACGAGGCGGCCTGGTGGTTCATCTCCATGGAGCGCAGCGCCCAGGCGCAGCTGCTCGCGCAAGCCGCGGGCACCCCGCACCTGATCGACCCCGAGGCCGCCCGGCACACCCGGGACCAGACCGGATTCCCGCTCGCGGGCTGGTTCTCCTTCCAGCCCCTTTGGGACGAGATCGCCCGCACGGAACCCGACCTCTTCGAATAGGCGCCACCCCCCATGACACTCCAGCCCGAAGCCGATGCCGAACCCGCCCCCGCGGAACCCGGCTCCCCCGCCTGGTGGCAGGACCGGTACGCCGAGCGCGACCGGCGCAGGCCCCGCCAGGGCGGGCTGACGCTCGACCGGATCACCGCGGGCGCGCTCGAACTGGCCGACCGCGAGGGCCTGGAGGCGCTCACGATGCGTCGGCTCGGCGACCACCTCCAGGTCCGCCACACCTCCCTCTACCGGCACGTCGCGAGCCGCGAGGAGCTGCTGATCGAGACGGTCGACCACATGCTGGGGGAGATCCGGCTGCCCTCGCTCGACGGGGACTGGCGGGCCGGACTGGAAGGCGGCGCCCGGGAGTTCCGCCGGGTGCTCGCGGCACACCCGGCGGTCGTCCCGCTGCTGACCGCCGGTCAGCTGCTCGGCCCCAATGCCCTGCGGGCGCGCGAACACGCCCTCGGGCAGCTCCTCACCCACGGCTGGGCCCCGCGGCCGGCCGTCCACGTCTACCTCACGGTCACCCACTTCGTGATCGGCGCCGCGGTGCTCGACTCCGGCGGCGCGGCCCGTACAGCCGGTCAGCGTGCCGCGATGGCCGAACTGTTCGCCTCCCTCTCCCCGCGCACGCACCCGGTGGTCCGCCGCCACGCCGGACTGCTCAACTCGCTCGACGCCGAGGCCGAGTTCGCGTTCGGCCTGCGGGCGCTGCTGCACGGGCTGGGCCACCTCCACGACGAGGAGGCCCGCGCATGACCGACGGCGTCGCCGACGGAACGACCGACGGCACGGCCGCCCGAATGACCCGCCCACGCGTCCTGCCGCCGCTGCGCCGATGGACCGAGGACGGCAGCACCGTACGGATCGACGGTCACTCGGTCTTCGTACGCCAGGACGGGCCCGCACACGGCTCGCCCGTCACCCTCGTCCACGGTTTCCCGACCTCCTCCCACGACTGGGCCGCCGTCGTCCCGGCGCTCGTCGCGGCCGGACTCCACGTCACCACGCTGGACCTGCTCGGCTTCGGGGAGAGCGACAAGCCCCGGCGCCACCGCTACTCGGTGCTCGACCAGGCCTCGCTGGTCGAGGAGGTCTGGCGGCGGTACGGGATCGGCAGTACCGCCCTGGTCGCACACGACTACGGGGTGAGCGTCGGCCAGGAGCTGCTGGCCCGCGACCCGGCCCGGATCACCCGCATGGCCTGGCTCAACGGCGGCCTGTACGCCGATCTGCACCGCCCCGTGCCGATCCAGCGCCTGCTGCACGGCCCGCTGGGTCCGCTGCTGGCGCCCCTCACCACGGAGCGGCGGTTCGCCGCGTCCCTGCGCGCCGTACTCGGCCGGCCGGTCCACGACGAGGACCTGCACGACCTGTGGGCGGCCGCGTCCCGGGCCGGCGGCCACCGCCTCGCCCCGCAACTGCTGCGCTACATCGACGAGCGCCGCCGGTATGCCGTGCGCTGGACCTCGGCCCTGGAGGGCTTCCCCGGACCCGCGCTGTTCGTGTGGGGACCCGCCGACCCGATCAGCGGGGGCCACGTACTCCCCCGGATCCGGGCACGGATGCCGCAGGCGCACGTCGTGGAGCTCGCCGGGCCGCCGGCCGTCGGGCACTACCCGCAGCTGGAGGATCCCGAAGCCGTGGCGGCCGCGCTCACCGCGTTCCTGGCGCCCTGAGGCGGCCCTGGGGTTTCCACCGCGGTTCCACCAGGGTTCCAAGGTCAAGGCGTACGGGCATCAGGACGTCAGGACATCATGCTGATCAACGGGGCGGCGCGAGGGATAATGTCCCTCTCGCCCCCGGCCGCTGGAGCCCAGGATGTCTTCGCTCGCCTCGCTGATCAGCATCGACCGCTCCAGCCCGGTGCCCCTGTACTTCCAGGTGGCCGTGCGACTGGAGGAGCTGATCGCGGGCGGCGAGCTGCCCGCGGGATCCCGGCTGGAGAACGAGGTCGCCCTGGCCGGTGACCTGGGCCTGTCCCGCCCCACGATGCGGCAGGCCATCCAGCATCTCGTCGACAAGGGGCTGCTGGTCCGCAAGCGCGGCGTCGGCACGCAGGTCGTGCACAGCAGGGTCCGCCGCCAGGTGGAACTGACCAGCCTCCACGACGACCTGCTCCGCGCCGACCGGCATCCGCGCACCGAAGTGCTGTCGATGGAGCGCGTTCCGGCCCCGGACGAGGTGGCGGCCGCGCTGCGCCTGCCGCAGGGGAGCGAGGTCGTCGCGCTCGAGCGGCTGCGCTACGCGGACGGCGAGCCGCTCGCCCTGCTCCGCAACCACGTTCCCGTCGAGCTGTGCCGGTTCACGGTGGCGGATCTGGCGGACCGGGGCCTGTACGAGCTGCTGCGCGCGGCCGGTACCCGGCTGAGCCTGGCCGACCAGTCGATCACCGCGCGGCGGGCGTCCACCGCCGAGGCCCGGCTGCTCTCCGAGGTCCGGGGTGCCCCGCTGCTGGCCATGCGGCGCACCGCGTACGACAGCGACGGCCGCCCCGTGGAGTACGGCGACCACCTCTACCGGGCCTCGCTCTACTCGTTCGAAATCACCCTCATGGCGCGCTGAGGCGTCCGCCCGGGCCCGTCACGGTTCGATCTCACACACCCAACAACCAAGTCCGTATGTCTTGACATACTGACTTGCGCGGGACGAAGGTGTTGCCACATCGCTGCGGCACACCACCCGCCACCCGGGGTGCCCCAGCGGCCGGCGCACGTACTCCCCCCTTCAGGGCCGACATCTCGCCTCCGGCCCCGCAGCCCCTCATCGGAGGTCGCACCCCATGAACGTGAACCACTCCGTACCCGGACGCCGCCCCTCCGCGTCCCGCAGACGCACCCTGCCCCGCCTGGTGCCCACCGCCGCGGTTGCCGTGGCGCTCGCCTTCGCCGCCGCCTGCAGCGGCCCCGCCGCCGAGGGCGGCTCGGCCAAGAGTCCGGCCGCCGACGCGTCCGGCGCCAAGCCGGCTGCCGGCAACGGATCCCTGCACATAGCGGTGATCAGCCACGGCGGTCCGGGCGACGCCTTCTGGAACGTGGTGAAGAACGGTTCCACCGACGCAGGCAAGCAGCTCGGCGTACAGGTGGACTACAACTCCGACCCGGACCCGTCCGGCCAGGCCAAACTGATCGACAACGCGGTCGCCCAGCACGTCGGCGGCCTGGTCGTCTCGATGGCCAACCCCGACGCCCTCCAGAGCTCGGTCAAGGCCGCCGTCGCGGCCGGGATCCCGGTGATCACCATCAACTCGGGATCCGCCAAGAGCCGGGAGTTCGGGGCCATCGGGCACGTGGGCCAGGAGGAGTCGGTCGCCGGCGAGGGCGCGGGCGCCAAGCTCAAGGAGAGCGGACGGCACAAGGTCCTCTGCGTGATCCACGAGGCCGGCAACATCGGCCTCAACCAGCGCTGCGACGGCGCCCGCAAGGGCTTCGGCGGCGACGTGGTCAACCTCCAGGTCGACGCGGCCAACCCGACCGACGTGCTGTCCCGGATCCGCGGCGCCCTCCAGGCCGACCCCGCGGTCGACGGAGTCCTGACCCTCAACGCCCAGATAGCCGCGACGGCCACCGAGGCGGTCAAGGCCCTCAACTCCAAGGCGCAGGTCGCCACCTTCGACCTCAACGCCGACGTGATCGGCGCCGTCAAGGCCGGCACCATCGCCTTCGCCGTGGACCAGCAGCAGTACGAGCAGGGCTACCTGCCCGTCGTCATGCTCAAGCTCCAGCACGACAACGGCAACACGGTCGGCGGCGGCCTGCCCGTGCTCACGGGCCCCGCCTTCGTCGATGCGTCCAACGTCGACCAGGTGGCGAAGTACGCGGCCCGGGGCACCCGATGACGGCGACCTCCCCCGCCCCGACCACCCCCGCCACCCCGCAGCAGGGCTCCGCCACCGACGAGCGGCTCGCCCGGCGCGGCCCGCTGGGCCGACTGCTGCTGCGGCCCGAACTCGGCGCCCTCCTCGGCGCGTTGCTCGTCTTCACCTTTTTCTCAGCGGTCACCGGCCAGTTCCTCAGCCCGCTGGGCGCGGCGACCTGGCTCGACGACTCGGCGACGCTCGGCATCGTCGCGGTCGCCGTCGCACTGCTCATGATCGGCGGCGAGTTCGACCTCTCGGCCGGTGTGATGACTGCGTCCACGGCCCTGGTGACCGCGCTGCTCTCGGTCGAGCTCGGCTGGAACGTCTGGCTCGCGCTCCTCGTCTCGCTGGCCTTCGCCCTCGGGGTGGGAGCCCTCAACGGCTGGCTTGTCATGCGCACCGGCCTGCCGAGCTTCATCGTCACCCTCGGCTCGTTCCTCGCCCTCCAGGGCCTCAACCTCGGCGTGACCCGAGCGGTGACGGGAACCGTTCAGGTCAGCGGTATGCGCAGCACGCCGGGCTTCGAATCGGCAGGGTACGTGTTCGCCTCCACCATCGACATCGGGGGCACGTCGTTCCAGATCTCACTGGTGTGGTGGGTCGTGGCGACGGTACTCGCCTCGATCGTCCTGATGCGCACCCGCGGCGGGAACTGGATCTTCGCCGTGGGAGGTTCGGCACTGAGTGCCCGTCAGGTGGGCGTGCCCGTCGAGCGTACGAAGATCACGCTGTTCATGACCACGGCGGCCGCCGCCTGGCTGGTCGGCACCATCAACATCCTGCGGTTCACCACCGTGCAGGCCAACCAGGGCGTCGGGCTGGAGTTCCAGTACATCATCGCCGCGGTCATCGGCGGCTGCCTGATGACCGGCGGGTACGGCTCGGCGGTCGGCGCCGCGATCGGCGCGCTCATCTTCGGCATGGCCCGCCAGGGCATCGTCTTCGCCCAGTGGAACAGCGACTGGTTCATGGCATTCCTCGGCGTGATGCTGCTCTCCGCCGTCCTGGTGAACAACACGTTCCGGCGTCGGGCGGAAAGGGTACGGCGATGAAGGACGCATCCCGGGCGGTACGCCCGCTGCTGGAGGCCAGGGGCATCGGCAAGTCGTACGGCTCCGTCATCGCCCTGCGCGACGTGAGCGCGGTCGTCAATCCCGGCCAGGTCACCTGCGTACTGGGCGACAACGGAGCCGGCAAGTCCACGCTGATCAAGATCCTGGCCGGTGCGCACCAGCACACCGGAGGCGAACTGCTCCTCGACGGCGAGCCGGTGCACTTCCCCTCACCGCGCGCGGCGCTCGACAGGGGTATCGCCACGGTGTTCCAGGACCTCTCGGTCGTGCCGCTGATGAGTGTGTGGCGCAACTTCTTCCTGGGCTCCGAGCCCGTGCGCCGCTTCGGGCCGGTGCGCCTCCTCGACCGGAAGTACGGCCGGGAGACGGCCCGTACGGCACTGCGCGAGATGGGCATCGACCTGCGCGACGTCGAGCAGCCGGTCGGGACGCTGTCGGGCGGCGAGCGGCAGTGCGTCGCCATCGCCCGGGCGGTCCACTTCGGGGCCCGGGTGCTCATCCTGGACGAGCCGACCGCCGCGCTCGGCGTCAAGCAGGCCGGTGTGGTGCTGCGTTACGTGGCACAGGCACGGGACCGGGGTCTCGGCGTGGTCCTGATCACGCACAACCCGCACCACGCCTACCCGGTCGGCGACCGGTTCCTGCTCCTCAAGCGGGGCCGCAGTCTGGGCTCTTTCGAGAAGGCCGACATCTCGCTGGCCGAGCTGACCCGCCAGATGGCCGGCGGAGCCGAACTCGAGGCCCTGGAGCACGAGCTCCGCGCCCCTGCCCCCGCGCCCGCCGACTGACGACGGCCCGCTCTCTCCCCCTTCTCCGCTCTCCGCTCTCCGCTCCATCGAAAGGCGACACCATGCGCGTCGGTCTTCTGGGAACGGGCCGTATCGGCTCCTTCCATGCCAGAACACTGGCCACCCACCCCGCGGTCACCGAGCTCCTCGTGGCCGACACCGATCCCGCCCGCGCGCACGACGTGGCGGACGGCCTCGCGGACGCCCGGGCATCCGTCGCCGCTCTCGACTCGGTCGAGGCCGTGCTTCGGGCAGGCGTCGACGCCGTGGTCATCGCGACCGCCACGGACGCCCATTCGGATCTGATCATCCGCGCCGCCCGGGCCGGGCTCCCCGCCTACTGCGAGAAGCCGATCGCCACCGACGTCCCGGGCACGCTCGCGGCGCTGCGCGAGGTCGAACGCTGCGGCACCGCCCTCCAGCTCGGCTTCCAGCGGCGCTTCGACGCCGGGTACGGCGCGGTCCGCGAGGCCGTCCGTACCGGCGGCCTCGGCTTCGTGCACACCATCCGGGCCGTCACCGCCGACCCGGCCCCGCCCCCGGCCTCGTACGTCCCCACCTCCGGCGGCCTCTTCCGGGACTGCTGCGTCCACGACTTCGACATCGTCCGCTGGGTCACCGGCCGCGAGGTCGTCAGCGTCTGCGCCACCGGCTCCAACCTCGGTGAGCCGTTCTTCTCCGAAGCCGGAGACGTCGACACTGCGGCCGCCCTGCTGACCCTCGACGACGGCACCCTGGTCAGCTGCAACGCCACGCGCTACAACGGCGCCGGGTACGACGTGCGCATGGAGGTCTCCGGCAGCCGGGGCACCCTGGTCGCCGGCCTCGACGCCCGGGCTCCCCTGACCTCCGCCGAACCCGGCGGCCCCAAGGCCCCCGCCGACCCCTGGCCCGATTTCCTCGCCCGCTTCCACGACGCGTACGTCGCCGAGCTGGACGCCTTCCTCGATGTCGCGCGGGGCCTGCGCCCCAGCCCGTGCACCGGGCACGACGCCCTCGAGGCACTGCTCGTCGCCGAGGCCTGCGAACTCTCCCGGCGGATCGGCGGCCCGGTCCGCGTCGACGACGTCCGCTCCGGGGCCGAGGCCGAAGGGGATGCCCGATGAGCACGACGGACACCACCCGGCCCCTGGCCGGCCGGATCGCCGCGGCCCCGATCTCCTGGGGCGTGTGCGAGGTTCCCGGCTGGGGCCATCAGATGTCGCCCTCCCGCGTGCTGCGCGAGATGCGGGAACTGGGCCTCGCCGCAACCGAGTTCGGGCCCGACGGATTCCTTCCGGACGCCCCCGGCGAACGCCTCGCCGTACTCGGCGCGCACGGCATGCGCGCGGTGGGCGGCTTCGTCCCCGCCGTGCTGCACGATCCGGACCTGGATCCGCTCCCGGCGGTCCGCGCGGCCCTCGCCGCCTTCGCCGCCTGCTCCGCGGACACCCTCGTACTCGCCGCGGCCACCGGCCTGGACGGGTACGACAGCCGCCCGAGCCTCGACGCCGACGGCTGGCGCACCCTCCTGGCCCGCCTCGACTCCGTCACCGCCGTAGCCCGCGAGTACGGCATCACCGCCACCCTCCACCCCCATGTGGGCACGATGGTCGAGCGGGTGGACGAGGTCCTTCGGGTGCTCGACGGGAGCGAGGTCCCGCTCTGCCTGGACACCGGCCACCTCCTCGTCGGCGGGACGGACCCGCTCGCGCTGGCCCGCCGGGCCGCCGACCGGATCGCCCACGTCCACCTCAAGGACGTCGACGCAGCGACGGCCGGGAAGGTCCGCGCCGGCCGGCTCGGGTACACCGCCGCGGTCGCAGCCGGCATGTACCGACCGCTCGGCCAGGGCGACGCACAGATCGCCGAACTGGTCGGGGTGCTGGAGGGCAGCGGGTACGACGGCTGGTACGTCATGGAGCAGGACGCCGTCCTCGGCGCCGAGCCCGCTCCCGGCGAGGGGCCCGTCCGCGACGTCACCACGGGGCTGCGGTTCCTCGCCGGCCTGGACGCCGGCCAGTGGGCGGTCGGCCGATGAGCGCCGCGGGCATCGTCGGGGGCGGGGGCCGGACCCCGTCGTACGACCTGGTGGCCCTGGGGCGCGTGGGGGTCGACCTCTATCCGCAGCAGACCGGCGTGCCCCTCGCGGATGTGCGGACCTTCGCCAAATCGCTCGGCGGCACGGCCACCAACGTCGCCGTGGCCGCCACCCGGCACGGACTGCGCACCACTGTCGTCACCGGGGTGGGGGACGACCCCTTCGGACCGTACGTACGGCAGACCCTGCGCGCGTTCGGCGTCGACGACCGCCAGGTGGTCACCGTCCCCGGCGCTCAGACCCCCGTGGTCTTCTGCGAGATGCACCCGCCGGACGACTTCCCGCTCGTCTTCTACCGGCGGCCCGTCGCCCCCGACCAGTGCATCGCCCCGGAGGAGCTGGACCTCGACGTCATCCGTGCCGCGGCGATCGTCTGGATCACCGGCGGCGGACTGGCCGTCGACCCCTCGCGGACCACCACCCTGCTCGCAGCGGCCCACCGCGCGCCCGAGGCCGACGTGGTGTTCGACCTCGACTGGCGCCCGTCCTTCTGGGACGACCCGTCCGAGGCCCCCGCCTGGTACGCCCGGGGCTTGGAACTGGCCACCGTCGCCGTCGGCAACCGCGACGAGACCGAGGTCGCCGTCGGTACCCGCGACCCCGACCGGGCAGCCGACCTGCTGCTGGAGCGGGGCGTACGACTCGCCGTCGTCAAGCAGGGACCGGCGGGCGTCCTGGCCCGTACCGCGAGCGAGGAGGTACGGGTCTCCCCCTTGGCGGTCAAGGTCGTCAACGGGCTGGGCGCCGGTGACGCGTTCGGCGGCGCCCTGGCCGCCGGGCTGCGCCGCGGCCGCCCGCTGCGGGAGGTCGTCGAAACCGCCAACGCGGCCGGCGCCCTCGTCGCCGGACGCCTCGCGTGCGCCGACGACATGCCCGAACCCCACGAGATCCAGGCGCTGCTCGCCCGCCACTGGCGCAGGCGCCCGGACGATCCGGTCCTGACCGTGCCGCCGGCCGCACACCGGCTGGGGAGCTCCCGTACCGATGGCCACCGAGAGATGATCGTATGACCGAGATGTCCGTGGCCTCCGCGCCGACCGCATGCTCCCCGCCCGTCCTGCGGCGGCCGTTCGACCTCAGCTCCCTCACCGAACTGCGGGCCTGCGACCCCGAGGCCGTCAGACGGCTGGTCCGCCAGCGCCCGCGGTTCGACCGGGAACGGCTGGCCCGCCCGATGTTCGTGCTGGCCGCCGACCATCCGGCGCGCGGCGCCATGGCCGCCGGAGGCGACCCCGCCGCCATGGGCGACCGGCACGAGCTGCTGGCCCGCTGCGCCGAGGCACTCGCCCGTCCCGGTGTGGACGGCTTCCTCGGAACCGCCGACCTGGTCGAGGACCTGACGCTGCTCGGGGCCCTCGACGGCAAGCTGGTGCTCGGCTCGATGAACCGCGGTGGTCTGAGCGGCGCCACGTTCGAGATGGACGACCGGTTCACCGGGTACGACGCCGCCGGCATCGCCGACTCCGGTCTCGACGGCGGGAAGATGCTGCTGCGCATCGATCCGCACGACTCGCGCACCATCCGGACCCTGGAGAGCGCCGCCCGTGCGGTGGACGCCCTGAACGAGCGATCCCTCATGGCCATGATCGAACCCTTCAGTTCCCGCCGGCAGCGGGGCAGGATCGTCAACCTGCTGACCGCGGACGAGCAGATGTGGGCGAACAACATCGCCCAGGGCCTCGGCCGTACGACCGCGCACACCTGGCTGAAGCTCCCGATCGTCGAGGACATGGAACGGATGATGTCCTCGACGACGCTGCCGACGATGCTGCTGGGCGGCGAGGGCGGCCCGGACCGCGACGCCATGTACGAGTCCTGGCGCCAGGCCCTGCGCATCCCGCAGGTACGCGGGCTCATGATCGGTCGCACCGTGCTGTATCCGCCGGACGGGGACGTCGCCCGGGCCGTCGACACGGCCGTCGGCCTGCTGGACCGCTGAACCCTGCCACCTCGGCCCGCCCCCGCCCCCGCCCCCGCCCTCGCCCCTGTACCTGGAGCACCACGTGACGCATCTCCATCTGCCCGACGGCGCCGCCGCGCGGGACGGGTACCGCTGCCGGATCGACCCGGAGTCCGCCGGCTGGACCCACACGTCCCTGCGCATCCTCGACCTGGCGCCGGGCGGCTCCCACACCCTCGAGACCGGCGACAGCGAGTGGATCCTGCTGCCGCTGTCCGGCTCGGCCGAGGTCGTGTGCGACGGGGCGCGGCTGCGGCTGCACGGCCGTCCGGACGTGTTCAGCGCCGTCAGCGATTTCGCGTACCTGCCGCGGGACGCGACGGCCCGGGTCGACTCGGCGGGAGGAGGCCGTTTCGCGCTCTGCGGGGCCCGGTGCACCTCGAGGCTGCCGCTGCGCTACGGGCCGGCGTCCGAGGTGCCGGTCGAGATCCGCGGGGCGGGCCGGGCCGCCCGCCAGGTCAACAACTTCGCCTCCGCCGAAGCCTTCGAGGCGGACCGGCTGATCGCGGTCGAGGTCCTGACCCCGGCCGGGAACTGGTCCTCGTACCCGCCGCACAAGCACGACGAGGACCGGCCGGGGGAGGAGTGCCGGCTGGAGGAGGTCTACTGGTTCGCCATCGGCGGGGGTCCGCACGGCAGCGCGGGCACGGGCGGGGGTACGGGTGAGGGCGGGGGCATGGGCTACCACCGGGTGTACCCCTCGGCCGCGGGCGGTCCCTCGGACGTCCTGGCCGAAGTCCGCACGGGTGACGCCGTCCTGGTCCCCGACGGCTGGCACGGCCCCTCCATGGCCGCCCCGGGCTACCCCATGTACTACCTCAACGTGATGGCCGGTCCGGGCCCCGAACGGCGCTGGCTGATCTGCGACGACCCCGCGCACGCCTGGGTCCGCGGGACGTGGCCGGACGAGCCCGCGGACCCCCGGCTGCCCCTCTACACCGCCCCGTCCCCGGAAGGCACGCACTGATGCTGACCCCGCCCGACACCACCCCCGCGACCGGCTCCCCCGCGGGCACGGTCCGGCTGACCACCGCCCAGGCGCTCGTACGCTTCCTCTCCCGCCAGTACACGGAGCGCGACGGCCACCGGCAGCGCCTGATCACGGCCTGCTGGGGCATCTTCGGCCACGGGAACGTGGCCGGCCTCGGCCAGGCGCTGGTCGAGGCGGCCGAACAGGACCCGGCGGGCCTTCCCTTCCTCCAGGGCCGCAACGAACAGTCGATGGTCCATGCCGCCGTCGGATACGCACGCCAGAGCGGCCGCCTGAGCACGCACGCGGTGACCACCTCGATCGGCCCCGGCGCGACCAACCTCGTCACGGGGGCAGCCCTCGCCACGATCAACCGGATCCCGGTGCTGCTCCTGCCCGGTGACGTCTTCGCGGGCCGCCCGGCCGACCCCGTACTGCAACAGCTCGAGGCGCCGTGGGCCGGCGACGTGAGCGTGAACGACACGCTCCGGCCGGTCTCCCGCTTCTTCGACCGGATCTGGCGGCCGGAGATGCTGATCCCGGCGGCGCTCCAGGCGATGCGGGTGCTCACCGATCCGGTCGACACCGGTGCCGTCACCCTGGCCCTGCCCCAGGACGTCCAGGCCCAGGCCCACGACTGGCCTGCGGAGTTCTTCGCCGACCGGGTCTGGCACATCCGCCGCCCGCAGCCCGACCTCGGCGAACTGGAGCGCGCCGTACGGCTCGTCCGCGCCGCCGAGCGCCCGCTGATCGTGGCCGGCGGAGGGGTCCACCACAGCGACGCCGAGGATGCGCTGCGCGCGCTGGCGGACGCGACCGGGATCCCGGTGGCCGAGACCCAGGCCGGCCGGGGCGCGCTCGACTGGGACCACCCGTGCGCCCTCGGCGGCGTAGGCCACACCGGGACGGCGGCGGCCAACGCGGTGGCGCGACGGGCCGACGTGGTGATCGGGGTCGGCACCCGCTGGAGCGACTTCACCACGGCCTCGGCCACGCTGTTCGCCGAGCCCGGCGTCCGGTTCGTCAATGTCAACGTCGCCGCTTCGGACGGGCACAAGCTCGCCGGGCAGCCGCTGGTCGCCGATGCCCGCGTCGCCTTGGAGGCGCTGACCGCACGCCTGGGCACGTACCGGGTCCCGGAGAGCCATCGCGCGCAGTACGCCGACGGGGTGGCGCGCTGGCAGCGCGCCGTCGACGAGGCCGTCGCGGCCCCCGACGGCAGCCGCCCGCCCACGCAGGCGCAGCTGCTCGGCATCCTGAACGAACTCCTGGAGCCGACCGACGTCGTCGTCAACGCGGCCGGATCGATGCCGGGCGACCTCCACAGGCTGTGGCGTCCGCGCGAGCGCCGCCAGTACCACGTCGAGTACGGCTACTCGTGCATGGGCTACGAGATCCCGGCCGCGCTCGGTGTCCGGCTCGCCGCACCGGAGCGCGAGGTGTTCGCGCTGGTGGGCGACGGCACGTACCTGATGATGCCGACGGAACTCGTGACGGCCGTCCAGGAAGGCATCAAGATCATCCCCGTGCTGGTGCAGAACCACGGCTACGCGTCCATCGGGGCCCTGTCCGAGAGCGTGGGCGCGGAACGCTACGGCACCGACTACCGCTTCCGCACGGCCGACGGCCGCTATGCGGGCCATCCGCTGCCGGTCGATCTCGCCGCCAACATGGAGAGCCTGGGAGTCGACGTACTGTGCCCGCGCACGGTCGCGGAGTTGCGGCAGGCGGTGCTCGACGCCAGGAAGGCGGAGCGGCCCACGGCCGTCTACGTCGAGACCGTTCCCCCGGCGCCGGACCTGCCGGCCCTGGAGTCGCACGCCTGGTGGGAGGTCCCGGTGGCGGAGGTCTCCGCGTCCCCGGCCGCCCGCGAGGCCCGGGAGCGCTACGAGACCGAGAGGCGCGCCCAGCGCCGGCACCTGTGACCGGCGACGACGGCACTCAGTGACGAAGAGCTGTGTCGAGCCCGTGCCGGAGCTCGTCCAGCCGGCTGCGCCCCGGGGTGAAGACCGGCATCTGCCGCAGGATCCCGCGCACTTCCGGCGGGGCGTGCGCGATCGCCCACCGGATCTCCTCGTCGCCCGTGCCGGTGTCGTCGCCCGCCGCGAGCTCGCGAGCGCGGGCCACGTACATGGCGGGCCCCAGGGCGTGCTTCGCCTGGTGAGGGGTGGCCAGGGCATGGATGTAAGGGGTCGCCGCCGCGTAGCCCGCGGCGCGGGCGGCGGCTGTGGCAGCCGGATCGCCGACTTCGCGTGCGGCGGTGAGGGCCGCGAGGGCGAGGGAGCGCAGCGGCCCCTTCCGCAGCTCCCCGCGCGCGTAGGAGCGGATGGCCTCGACGGCCTCGCGCGGGCGGGTGTCGGAGGGAGCCTTCGCCTCGAACAGCGGAAGCACCCGCTCGGCGCAGTCGGCGGCCCAGCGTCCGAGGGAACGGCGGTCTTCCTCACTGATGGTCACACTGTTCACCCGCACATCCTGCCGGTCCCGGTGCTCCCTGTCGCCGCAATTGCGTCCTGTTGCGCGCGGGATACCGGACACCGGCAGCCGGGTGTCCCGGCTGCCGGTGTCCGAAGGAAACTAGCCCGGCATCACCAGAGCACGGGCAGCCGCTCGGGGATGCGCTTCATGAAACCGGTGCGCCACACGAGCTGCTCGATCGGCACGGCGAGGTCGAGGCCGGGCAGCCGCTCGAGGAGGACCTCGACGGCGATCTGTGCGTGCCGCTTGCCGAGGGCGGTGGCGGGGCAGTAGTGGCCGCCTCCGCCGAACGACAGGTGCGCGTTCGGGTTCGGGCGGTCGAGGCGCACGGTGTGCGGGTCCTCGAATTCGGCGGGGTCGTGGTTCGCGGCCTCGACCAGGACGAGGACGAGCTCCCCCTTCTGCACGGTGACGTCACCGAGCTGCATGGTCTCGGTGGCGATCCGGGGCAGGCCGTCGGCGATCGACAGGTTGATGCGCAGCAGCTCGTCCACCGCGGCAGGGATGAGGGCCGGGTCGGCGATCAACCGGGCCTTGAGTTCCGGGTGCTGGATCAGGGAGACGAGTGCCATGGTGAGGAAGCCCATGACGCTGATGACGCCCGCGCCGAACATCGTGACGCCGACGGTGGCGAGCATCTCGTCCGTCAGGTGCGCGTAGTCGGGGTCGTCGCGCAGTGCGGCGAGTTCGGCCATGAGGCCCGTCGTCGCCGGGTCGTTGAGACGTTCGATCATGTGGCCCATGTCGCGGTCCCAGTTGATGCCCGCCGCGGGGATGGTGCGCGGGCTGTTCATGAACGCGACGTGCAGCGACCGGTAGAGGCCGGGGCCGTCGCTCTGGGGGATGCCGAGGATGTGGCAGTGCAGCCCGGTGGAGTAGGGGACGGTGAAGTCGTGGCGCAGGTCGGCCGGCACCCCGGTCGCGACCAACTGGTCGACGAGCGCGTGCGCATGGCCGGTCAGCCACTCCTCCAGCCCGGGGGCCTTCGGGTTGAGGGCCTTCATCACGGCCTTTCGGAGCCCGGCACCCGTGATGTTCCCCATGTTGTTGACCACCTCCGGGGGGATGGTCAGCGCGTACTGGCGGGGCGCGCCCGGGGCGGACGTGTCCTTGAGGGAGAACCGCGGGTCGTCGAGCACCTGCCTGCACAGTCGATAGGAGGACACCAGCCAGGCCTCTGCTCCGGCAATGGTGCGGACCTTCTTGACCGGCTCGTCGGTGAGCAGGTGCGCGATCTCGTCGGGCAGTCGCGTGCCGTTGGCGTCGAACGGGAACCGGGTGAGCTCGTCGGCCGGGGCGGCCGTGGTGGGGTCGATGGTGCTGGTCATGCGGAGCGGTCCTGTTCTTCGGGTGCTTCGGCGGGGGTGATGACGGCGTGGCCCTGATTGCGCGAGGCGCGCAGGCCCCAGCCCCGTGCGTACAGCAGCTCTGCCAACGGCAGCGCCTGGTGGTAGCAGTTGAGCGAGGAGGAGACCCCGAGGATGGCCGGGGTGTCGAGGAACAGGGGTACCTCGGCGCACACGTACTTGATGCACACCTCGCGCTGCAGTTCGGTCGGCGGTCGGCCGTTCAGCTTGTCGGCGAGGAACCGGGCCGCGAGTTGGTCGCACACCTCGCGGAACTCGGGGTCGTCGGTCATGAGGGTGTCGAGCCGGGAGCGGATGTGCTGGTAGGCCGGCAGCTCCAGGAGCACGGACATGGGCCGCCCGCGCAGCCGCTCTCCTTCGGGGTCGAGGGCGGCGACGGCGGCGGTGACCTTGGCGCGCACGCCGCGGAGGTTCTTCACCGCCTTGCGCTGCGCTTCGACCTCGGGGTAGCCGAGGGCCACGAACATCTCGGCCACGTGCATGTCGGTCCAGATGAGATCGACCTGCCGGAAGTGTTCGAGCCCCCACCGGGCGAGATCGAGCACGCGGTCATGGGTGAAGTACGAGTTCCCGGAGGAGATGCCGATGACGGCGTGATCACCCTCGTCGTGGATGACCTGGCAGTGAGGCGTATAGGGACGGACGGCGAAGATGCCTTGAATGGCAGTCGTCAACGTGAGTAATTCCCCTGCGCCGCTAGTCCCAGCAGGGCCGTGTGCCCTGGGTGTGGCGGCGCGAGAGATGACGCTAACCGAAAACACGTCAGATGATCTAGAGCTACCGGCTGGTTACTCTGCGGATTTCGTTGCGCCGGCGGCCTGCCCGAAAGGGCCGACACGTCGGCGACACCGACGGTTCACCCGCCGGACACCGGCCCGACAGCCGCCCGCGGCTGCGGATTCCGGGCGCCGGCCGCGCGTCATCGCGAGTCCGGCGGCCACCCGTCGGTAGCCTGTCGGTCCGGCGCACGCGGATGCACCCGTAGAGACCAGCACGACCCGTGTACGGAGAAGTGATGACATGCCCGTACGCGTCGGCACCTCGGGATGGCAGTACCGGGACTGGGCAGGGGTCCTCTATCCGCCCGACCGGCCCCAGCGCTTGTGGCTGGAAGCGTACGCGGAGCACTTCGCCACTGTGGAGAGCAACAACGCGTTCTACCGGCTGCCTTCTCCGGAGACGTTCGCCCAGTGGCGGGAACGCACTCCCCGGGGCTTCGTCATGGCGGTGAAGGCCAGCCGCTACCTGACCCACATCAAGCGACTGCGCGACCCGAGGGAACCGGTCCACCGGCTGATGACGCACGCGGCAGCCCTGGGCGAGCGGCTGGGGCCGGTCCTGCTCCAGCTTCCCCCCACGCTGCAGGCCGACCCGGACGCCCTGGACGCCTGCCTGGCCTGTTTCCCCGCCGGCACCCGCATCGCCGTCGAACCGCGGCACGAGTCGTGGTGGACCACCGACGTCCGCACGGTCCTCACGGAGCACCGGGCCGCCCTGTGCTGGGCCGACCGCGGCTCACGCCCCGTGACCCCGCTGTGGCGGACCGCCGACTGGGGATACGTACGGTTCCACGGGGGACGAGCCGATCCGGCACCCAGGTACGGTCGCACCGCACTGCGCTCCTGGGCACAGCGCATCGCCGACGTGTGGCCGCCGGATGCCGATGTCTTCGCGTACTTCAACAACGACGCGGGCGGGGCCGCCGTCGCCGACGCCCGCGCCTTCGTCCGACTGGTCCGGTGACGGGATCAGCCTCCGGAGTCCCGGCGGCGGGTCTTGCGCGCCGGCGCTGCCGCCTCGTTCGGCCGGTCCAGTCGGCTCGCCTCGTCGGTGTCCGCCGCCCGGACGGGCGGCAGGTCCTTGCCGTCGGCCCCGGCTCCGGCCCCGGCCCGCGGCGCAACGTGCGGGGCGCGGCGCCGTTCCTTGTCGTCGTGACCGTGCAGGGGAACGCCTCCGGCGCCGCCTTGGTCTTCCATGGCCCGACCCTCCTCGTGCGTCGTCCGGTCCCCGATACCCGGCGCCTGCCCGGACGCCGCCGCCGAAAACCTGTGGTCGCCCGGCGCGGCCGACCGTTCACACGGCGTGCTGGGCGGCGCGCCTCACCCGTTCCCGGCCTTGCCGGCCTTGCTGCGCAGGAGCAGGCTCGGCATGACCAGCCAGCAGATCGCGAACCAACCGGTGACACAGGCGGTCACCGGCCAGGCGATCCAGTGCGCGGTGGCGACCCGCAGCAGGAGCAGCACCGAGAAGGTCACGGTCAGCGCGAGGAGCACGATGCCGACGGAGACCAGCCGGCCCGCCGCCTTGACCAGCTGCGGCTTGAGGTGGTGCCCGGCCAGCAGTTGGTGGTAGGCGACCGGCGCGATCAGGGTCCCGGTGGCCAGGGCGCCCAGCGCCACCGTCACCACGTACAGGCCGCGGTCGAAGCGGCCCAGCTCCTCGAAGCGGGCCGTGAAGGCGACGCTGAGCAGGAAGCCGAAGAGGATCTGGGCCCCGGTCTGGGCGACACGGACCTCTTGCAGCGTCTCGTTCCAGCGGCGGTCGGCCCGCTCCGCCGGGGTCTCGTCCCGATCGTCCGGCATGGGGCGGACCTCCTCCGCATAGGGAAACGGCCCGGTCACGGGTATCCGCCGCTCCCGAGCCTATGGCGATGCCGCGCCGGGACCTCGGCAACACGATGTCGGCGAGTTGGGCGCACTCGGACCGCTCCCCAGCCCCGGTGGCGCTGATGGAGACGCTTCCGTCCGGTCCGCGCGTTCCGCCACTTCGCCCCGGGGGACACGTACGGCGTCGACCACGTCCTGGCCGGTGACACGGCGGAGGCCTTCGACGCACTCGTGCTGCCCGGCGGCCTCGCCAACGAGAAGGCGCACGTCTGCCACGCGGAGCCCGCTCCGGGTCCCACGAGGGGTATGTGATCGGTTTCGCCGTGCTCTTCGTGGCCCTGCTCAATGATCACGATCATCTGAACGGGCCGCCTTTCTCACGCGCGAGTTCTTCATACGAAGCGGCGCTCTGCGTGTTCTCGCCGCCGCGCGGCACACGGTGCGCGACCATCAGGACGCCGACATCCGGCGGGCGCCACGGCGCGCTACGAGCGTGGGTCGCAGTGTTCGACACCAGCAAGGCGAAGAAACACCGAGACAGGAAGAAGGGCGGACGTGTCCGGCAGCGAAAGCGAGAACCCAGCAATCCCCTCCCCCACCCCCGCGCCGATCCGCCCCAGAACGAACCGGGACTGGTGGCCGAATCAGCTGGACCTGCAGGTCCTCCACCAGCATTCGCCCCTGTCCGATCCGATGGGCGAGGACTTCGACTACGCGAAGGAATTCGCGAGCCTCGACGTCGACGCGCTGAAGCAGGACGTCTTCGAGGTGATGACGGCGTCCCAGGACTGGTGGCCTGCCGACTACGGCCACTACGGGCCGCTCTTCATCCGGATGAGCTGGCATGCCGCGGGAACGTACCGCATCGCCGACGGCCGGGGCGGTGGCGGCGCCGGATCTCAGCGGTTCGCCCCCCTCAACAGCTGGCCGGACAACGCGAGCCTGGACAAGGCGCGCCGTTTGCTCTGGCCGGTCAAGCAGAAGTACGGCCGGAAAGTCTCATGGGCCGACCTGCTGATTTTCGCCGGAAACTGCGCCATGGAATCGATGGGGTTCAAGACGTTCGGATTCGGATTCGGGCGGGAGGACACGTGGGAACCCGAGGAAATCTTCTGGGGGCCCGAGGACACGTGGCTCGGAGATGAGCGCTACGCCGGCGACAGGCAACTCACCGGTCCTTTCGGCGCCGTGCAGATGGGCCTGATCTACGTCAATCCGGAAGGGCCCAACGGCAACCCGGATCCGATGGCCGCCGCGAAGGACATTCGCGAGACGTTCAAGCGCATGGCCATGGACGACGAGGAAACGGCTGCGCTCATCATCGGCGGCCACACGTTCGGCAAGTGCCACGGTGCGGTCGACCCCGCTTACATCGGCCCGGAGCCCGAGGCCGGCCCGATCGAGCAACAGGGCCTCGGCTGGCGCAACACGTGTGGCAGCGGCAAGGGCGTCGACACGCTGACCAGTGGGCTCGAGGGCGCATGGACCTCTGAGCCGACGAAGTGGGACAACGGGTACCTCGACAACCTGCTCAGGTACGACTGGGAGCTGACGACGAGCCCCGCCGGTGCCCAGCAGTGGACTCCCACGGATCCGTCGGCCCGGGACACCGTGCCTGATGCCCATGATCCGTCGAAGCGGCACGCGCCGATGATGCTGACGACGGACCTCGCGCTCAAGATGGATCCGGTCTATGCGCCGATCGTGAAGAGCTTCCACGAGAACCCGGACAAGCTCGCGGTGGCGTTCGCCAAGGCCTGGTACAAGCTGCTGCACCGCGACATGGGGCCCCTCACGCGCTACCTCGGCCCGTGGATTCCCGAGCCGCAGCTGTGGCAGGACCCCGTCCCCGCGGTCGATCACGAGCTGGTCGGGGACGCGGACATCGCCGCCCTCAAGGGCCGGATCCTCGCCTCGGGGCTGTCCGTCCCCCAGCTGGTCACCACCGCCTGGGCGGCGGCCGCGAGCTTCCGCGGCACCGACAAGCGGGGCGGGGCCAACGGGGCGCGGATCCGGCTCGCGCCGCAACGGGACTGGGAGGTCAACGCCGTACCCGAGGTGGCCGGGGTACTGCAGACCCTCGAGCAGATCCGGCAGGAGTTCAACGGCCCGGCCGGCGGCAAGCAGGTTTCGCTCGCGGACCTGATCGTCCTGGGCGGGTGCGCGGCCGTGGAGCAGGCCGCGAAGAACGCCGGGTACGACATCACGGTCCCGTTCGCACCGGGGCGTACGGACGCCTCGCAGGAGCAGACCGACGTGGAGGCGTTCGCCGTGCTCGAACCCCCTGCCGACGGGTTCCGCAACTATCTGCGGGAGGGGGAGAAGCTGTCGCCGGAGACGCTCCTGTTGGACCGCGCCAACCTGTTGACGCTCACCGCTCCCGAGATGACGGTGCTGATCGGCGGCATGCGGGCCCTGAACACCGGCTTCGGGCGGTCCGCGCACGGTGTCTTCACGGACCGGCCGGAGGCGTTGACCACCGACTTCTTCGTCAACCTGCTCGACATGGGCACGGAGTGGAAGCCGTCGACCTCGGTCGAGAACGTGTTCGAGGGCAGGGACCGCGCCACGGGCGAGGCCAAGTGGACCGCCACCGCCGTCGACCTCGTCTTCGGTTCGCACTCCCAGCTCCGCGCCATCTCGGAGGTCTACGCGTCCGGGGACGGTGGGGAGAAGTTCGTGCGTGACTTCGTGGCCGCGTGGGACAAGGTGATGAACCTCGACCGGTTCGACCTCGCCTGAACCTGCACCCTTGCCGGACGTCCCGGTCGGCCGCGCACCGGCCGACCGGGACGTCCGGCATGCCCCGTCCCCGGGCCGGCCGGCGACGCACGGGGTGGTTCCACGTCAGCACGGGGTGGTTCCACGTCAGGCGGTGGCCCACTCGACGAGAGCGGCCAGCGCGCCCGCCAGCGCGTCGAGACCGGGGCCCGCCGGTCCTGCGGGCTCGCTCATGTAGAGGTCCCGCCGGATCTCCACCATCAGCGCGCCGACCCGCGCGTCCTTTCCGTAGTGGCGCAGCGGCACGTACGTTCCCGCGAACGGGCTGTCCAGCCCCGTGCCCCCGAACCCCGCGAACGCCTGCCGCGCCGCCTCGCGCAGTGGACGGGGCGTATGGAAGGCGTCCGTGCCGATGCAGATCGGCGGGCGCGGTCCGTCGCCGTGGAGCTCGTAGGGCAGTGCCTTCGCCGGGTACGAGTGCACGTCGAGGATGACGGCCCGCCCGACGGCCTCCAGCCGCTCCTCCACCGCGTCCGTCATCGCCTGCGCGTACGGGTGGAAGTACCGCTCGATCAGCGGTCGTCCGTCGAAGCCGGCCGGGCGGAGCTCCTCGCGGTGCGTCGTCCGTGTGTAGACCGCACCCATCCCCCGCGCCAGCATCTCCTCCCGCTCGTCGGGGAAACGCTCGGGGTCGATGACCAGCCGCGACAGCCGGTTCTCGAACCGCCAGGGGGTGACGCGGGCGGCCTCGGCCGCCCGCGCCGCGATCTCCGCCGTGTGCGAGTCGGTGATGTGGTCCAGCTCCCCTTCGAGTTCGCGGTCGTCCAGCAGGATCCCGGCGCGGACGTCCGCGGGTACGGCGCGGGACGAGTGCGGGATGTGGAGTATCACGGGCGAGTCGGGAGCCCCGGGGTGAAGGAGGGCGGCTGCGTCGCTCATCTGGTTCCTCGCTGCGTGTCGCGTACGGATCAAGGTGCCACCGCCATCATGTCCGGTGGGCGGGGACCCCGTGGCACGTGCCTCACCTTCCGTGGTGACCTTGGCGCAGACGCTTGTAACCCCCGGGTGGCACCGCCCGTCACATGCATGCAACACGGACTTTCTACGTTGGGCCGCAACGGGATCGACCTGCACACGGCCGCGGCGGCCCCGAGCGGTGGGGTCGGCCGGCGGCGCGAGGAGGTCTGCTGTGGCGGAGGTGGAGGCGGAGGCGAGGGCCGCGACCGGTCAGCAGGTGCGGACGGTCTGCTCGTACTGCGGCGTCGGCTGCGGGGTCGTACTGGACATCGCCCGGGGCGACGGCGGGCGCCGTACGGTGGCCAAGGTCAGCGGCGACAAGCAGCACCCCGCGAATGCCGGTCGCCTGTGCACCAAGGGCGCCACGCACGCCGACATGCTGGCCGCGCCCGGCCGGCTGGAGACCGCGCTGATCCGCAGCGAGCGCGGTAGCGGGCCCGCGGCCGTCGCGGTGGACGTGGCCGTCGCCGAGACGGGCCGCCGCCTCCGGGAGATCCTCGAGGCGCACGGCCCCGACTCACTTGCGCTCTACGTCTCCGGCCAGATGTCCCTGGAGGCCCAGTACCTCGCCAACAAGCTGGCCAAAGGCTTCCTGCGGACGAGCCGGATCGAGTCCAATTCGCGGCTGTGCATGGCGAGCGCCGGCAGCGGCTACAAGCTCTCGCTGGGCGCCGACGGGCCGCCCGGCTCGTACGAGGACTTCGAGCGGGCGGACGCGTTCTTCGTCATCGGCGCCAACATGGCCGACTGCCACCCCATCCTCTTCCTCCGGATGATGGACCGCGTCAAGGCCGCCGGAGCCAAGCTGATCGTGGTCGACCCCCGGCGCAACACCACCGCCGACAAGGCCGACCTGTTCCTGCAGATCCGGCCGGGCACCGACCTGGCCCTCCTCAACGGGCTGCTGCACCTGCTCGTCGAGGGCGGCTGGACCGACCCGGACTTCATCGCCGAGCACACCGAGGGCTGGCCGGACATGCCCGCCTTCCTGCGGGAGTACCCGCCCGCGAGGGTCGCCGGGATCACCGGCGTACCGGAGGCGGACATCCGGCTGGCCGCCCGCTGGATCGGCGAGGCGGGCGAGTGGATGAGCTGCTGGACCATGGGCCTCAACCAGTCCGTCCACGGCACCTGGAACACCAACGCCCTGGTCAACCTGCACCTGGCCACGGGCGCCATCTGCCGTCCCGGCAGCGGCCCGTTCTCCCTCACCGGCCAGCCGAACGCCATGGGCGGCCGCGAGATGGGCTACATGGGACCCGGCCTGCCGGGCCAGCGCTCGGTCCTGGTCGACGAGGACCGCGACTTCACCGAGAAGCTGTGGGGCCTGCCGGAGAACACCCTGCGCACCGACGCCGGGCGCGGGACCGTCGAGATGTTCGAGCAGATGGCCGCCGGTGAGATCAAGGCGTGCTGGATCATCTGCACCAACCCGGTGGCCTCCGTCGCCAACCGCAGCACGGTCATCAAGGCGCTGGAGACCGCCGAACTGGTCGTCACGCAGGACGTGTTCGCGGAGACCGAGACCAACGCCTACGCGGACATCGTGCTCCCCGCCACCCTCTGGGCCGAGGCGGACGGCGTGATGATCAACTCGGAGCGCAACCTCACCCTGGTGCAGGGGGCCGCCGACCCGCCCGGCCAGGCCCTGCCCGACTGGCAGCTGATAGCCCGGGTCGCCTGCGCGATGGGATTCGCCGAGGCGTTCACGTACAGCTGTGCCGAGGAGGTGTTCGAGGAGCTGCGGCAGGCCTGGAACCCGAAGACCGGCTGGGACCTGCGCGGTGTCACGTACGAGCGGCTGCGCGCCGGCCCGGTGCAGTGGCCGGCCGCCCCGGGCGGGCCGGACCGCAACCCGGTCCGTTACCTCAACGACGGCGTCAGCCAGACCCTGGTGGAGCGCCCGGACGGCAGCCGCCCCCGTCTGGTGTTCCCCACGGCGACGGGACGGGCCGTGTTCTTCGCCCGCCCCCATCTCCCTGCCGCCGAACTCCCGGACGACGACTACCCGTTCGTCCTCAACACGGGCCGCCTGCAACACCAGTGGCACACCCTGACCAAGACCGGCAAGGTCGCCAAGCTGAACAAGCTCAACCCCGGGCCGTTCGTGGAGATCCACCCGCAGGACGCGGCCGCCCTCGGGATCGCGGCCGGCGACGGCGTGGAGGTGGCCTCCCGCCGCGGGCGGGCCGTACTGCCCGCCGTCGTCACCGACCGGGTCCGGCCCGGGAACTGCTTCGCGCCCTTCCACTGGAACGACCTGTTCGGCGAATACCTCAGCGTCAACGCCGTCACCGACGACGCCGTCGACCCGATTTCCTTCCAGCCCGGGTTCAAGATGTGCGCTGTCACGCTGACGAAGACGCGCGCCCCGGTTCCCGTGGCCCCGCCCGCTGCCGAGCCCAGCCTGGGCAGCTCCGTCGCCGCCGGGGCGCACCCGGGCGGTGCCACGGCGACGCTGACGCGTCCCGCAACCGCCCGGACGACCGCGGCGAGCACCGCGGCGACGGCCCTCACCTCGTTGTTCGGACTGGACGGCCACGCACCGCCCGCCCTCTGCGACCGGGAACGCCAGTACCTCGCCGGATTCCTCGCCGGGCTCGCCTCCGCCCCGCCCGGCACGGGCGTCCCGGCACTTCCCGCCGGCGCCCCCTTCGAGGCGGGACACGCCCTCTGGGTCGACGGAGTGCTCGCCGGCACGTACTCGCGTGCGGCGACGGCCGTGGCCGCCACGCCTCCGGGCGCCCCGGCTCCGGCCCCCGCCGCTCCGGGAGCGCCGACCCGGCAGACCGTGGTCCTCTGGGCTTCCCAGACGGGGAACGCCGAGGACCTCGCCGCCACCATCGGAACGGAACTGGCCGGCAGCGGCTCCGCCGCGACCGTGCACAGCATGGCGGACCGCACCCCCGCCTCCCTCACTCCCGGCACGGATCTGCTGATCGTCACGAGCACCTTCGGCGACGGCGATGCCCCGGACAACGGAGCCCCGTTCTGGGAGGCCCTCGAGGCGTCCGACGCGCCCCGGCTCGAGGACGTCCGGTACGCGGTCCTCGCGCTCGGCGACTCCGGCTACGACGCGTTCTGCGGCCACGGCCGCCGGCTCGACCGGCGTCTCGAGGAGCTGGGGGCCCTGCGTCTCCTGCCGCGCGTGGACTGCGAGCCCGACTACGAGGAGCCGGCTGCCCAGTGGCTGGAGCGGGTACGCGACGCCCTGGCGGCCGCCCCGGCCCCGGCGGCCCCGGCCCCGGCGGCCACGGCTCCGGCGGCCCCGGCTCCAGCCACCGCCGGGCCGTCCCGTCCGGTGCCGGACAAGAACTCCCCGTACACCGCCCGGCTGTCCGGCAACCAGCTGCTGAGCCTGCCCGGCGCCACCAAGGAGGTCCGCCGGTTCACCTTCGACCTGGGCGAGGACGGCCCGGCGTACGAGGCGGGTGACGCCCTCGGCGTCCTCCCGGTCAACTGCCCCGGCCTGGTGGCGGAATGGCTGGCCGCCACCGGCCTCGCCCCGGACACGGAGGTCGCCGTGCCCGGACACGCCCCCATGCCGTTCGCCCAGGCGCTGCACCGGCACCTGGACATCACCCGTCTCACGCCCGACCTCCTGCGGTTCGTCACCGAGCGCACCGGCGACCGCAGGCTCAAGCAGCTGACGCGCCCCGACAACAAGGACGGCCTCGCCCGATGGGCCTGGGGGCGGCAGCCCGTCGACCTCCTGGCCGAGTTCCCGGTCCGCCTCAGCGCCCAGGAGTGGGCCGAGCGCCTCAAACGCCTCCAGCCGCGCCTGTACTCCATCTCCTCCAGCCCCCTCGTCGACCCGCGCGAGGTGAGCCTGACCGTCTCGGTCCTACGCTACGAGGGGCCGGGCGGCCGGCAGCGCAAGGGCGTCGCCTCCACCTTCCTCGCGGATGCCGAACCGGGCACCCCGGTACCGCTGTTCGTCCAGCGCTCGGCCCACTTCCGCCCGCCCGCCGGCGCGGACACACCGGCGGTCATGGTCGGCCCCGGAACCGGCATCGCCCCGTTCATGGCCTTCCTCGGACAGCGCCGCGCCCTCGGCCACCACGGCGGCAACTGGCTGTTCTTCGGCGAACAGCGCCGGGCCACCGACTTCTACTACCGCGAGGAGCTGGAGGAGCTCCACCGGCACGGCACGCTCAGCCGCCTCGACCTGGCCTTCTCCCGCGATCAGCGCACCAAGATCTACGTCCAGGACCGCATGCGCGAGCACGGTGCCCAGCTGTGGTCCTGGCTCCAGGACGGCGCCCACTTCTACGTGTGCGGTGACGCGAGCCGGATGGCCAAGGACGTCGACCAGGCGCTGCGCGACATAGCCGTGGCGCACGGCGGCCTCGACGAGGACGAGGCCGCCGCGTACCTGAAGCGGCTCTCCGCCGACAAGCGGTACGGCCGCGACGTGTACTGAGCCGAGCCGAGCGTGTGGACGTCGGTGCGCTCCAGGATGCGGTGGGGGTGCGTACGGGTCAGCGGGTGGTCAAGGTGTCCACCTCGGCCTCGAAAAGCAGGGCGGGGTCCAGGCCCATACCGGTGAAGTGGCCTGCCAGCTCCAGGGACAGCACGCCGTGCAGGCGGGTCCAGAAGGCCAGGGCCAGGCTCAGGGCCGACGGCGGGGCGTCCGGGTGGCTCCCGGCCCACTCCCGGTGGCCGGCCAGGTGGCCCTCGAAGGCACGGGGCTCCGCACCCGGGGCGGGGTCCGGCCCGGCGGCGGTGCAGGCGTCGAGCAGGACGGACATCATCTCCGAGGCGATCACGGTGATGTCCTGAGGCGCGTGATAGCCGGGTACCGGGGTGCCGTAGACGAGGAAGTAGCGGTGCGGATCCTCCAGGGCCCAGCGGCGGAGCACCTGCGCCAGCGCGGCGAGGCCGGGCCGGCCCGCTCCCCCGTCCTCCCCGGCGCCGACGGCGATGAAGGCGTCGGCGAGGCTGCGGTACGCGTCGCGGATGAGTTCGGTGATCAGCTCGTCGCGGTTGGCGAAGTACCGGTACAGCGCGGGTCCGCTCATGCCCATCTGCTTGGCGATCGCGTTGAGGGAGAGCGCAGAGGCGCCGGATCCGGCGATCTGCTGCCAGGCCTTCTCCTTGACCTCCTCGCGCACCTGCTGCCGGTACCGCTCACGGGGGGTCTTCGTACTCCCGGTCATGCCCGCCACCCTCTCATCGCCCATCACGCCAGTCAGTTAGAGGCTATCACCATCGGCAAGCCCACTCGCGATCAGATGACCCACTCCCTTGACATCGGCGATACAGCTGCTCATTCTAGTTACAGCTTCTAACGACCACGAGAAGCCCAAACTATCTGGAGGCCATGATGAACACCGCCGAGCTGATCGAGATCGTTCTGCCGGGCAAGGTCGAGCCGGAAGGCCTGGAGCTGCACCGGCGGCCGGTCCCGGTACCGGCCGCCGGGCAGGTCGTGGTCGCGATGGAGGCGACGGGCGTGTCCTTCGCCGAGCAGCAGATGCGCCGCGGCCGGTACTACGACCAGCCCGCGTTCCCCTTCGTCCCCGGATACGACCTGGTCGGCACGGTGCTGGCCGCGGGCGAAGGCGTCGGCTCCGGCCTGCTCGGCCGGCGGGTGGCGGCGCTGACGAAGACCGGCGGCTGGGCCAGCCACATCGCGCTCGACGCCGCCGACGTGGTGGAGGTACCCGACGGCGTCAGCGCGGTGGACGCGGAGACCGCGGTCGTCAACGGCATCACCGCGTGGCAGATGCTCCACCGCAAGGCCCGGGTGCGCGCCGGGCAGACCGTCCTGGTCCACGGTGCCAACGGCGGTGTCGGCTCGGTCCTGGTCCAGCTGGCGCTCGCCGCGGGCGCCCGGGTGATCGGCACCGCCTCTGCCCGTCACCACGACGGGCTGCGCGCCCTCGGGGTGGCTCCCGTCGACTACCGCTCCGGCAACGTTCCCGCACGGGTACGGGCACTCGCGCCCGGCGGGGTGGACGCGGTGTTCGACCACGTCGGCGGCGAGGGCATCGTCGATTCCTGGCGGCTCCTGGCCCCCGGCGGCACGCTCGTCTCGTACGGCAGCGCCGCCACCCGCGACGACGATGGCTCCGGCTCGTCGCCGATCCTCAAACTGCTGGGCCGGGTGTGGCTGTGGAACGCGCTGCCGAACGGCCGCCGTGCGTACTTCTTCAACGTGTGGGCCGGGCGCGCCTACGCCAAGAACCGCTTCCGGGCGCGCCTGCGCTCCGACCTCACCCAGGTGTTCACGGCGCTGCAGCGCGGTGAGATCACCGCCAAGGTCGCGGCTGAGATCCCGCTGGCCCGCGTCGCCGAGGCGATGCGTCTGGCCGAGTCCGGGACGGTCGCCGGGAAGGTCGTCCTCGTCCCCTGACCCGGCCGCCCCCTCGCCCTCACCGCTCCCCCTGGAGAACCGCCATGCTGACCACCCTGCTCGCCAAGACCGCCGCCCTCCCCATCGCGTTCACGATCGGCGTCTGCGGCACCGGCGCCCCTCATCACCCCGTGGAGATCGACCACGATGCACCGGTGATCACGCGCGACGACATCGTCATCCACGCGCCGCTGCACAAGGTCTGGAAGATCCAGACCGACGTGGAGGCCTGGCCGACGTGGCAGCCCGAGGTCATCGAGGCGACCAAGCGCACGCCCGGCCCGCTGCGGGCCGGGTCCGTGTTCCGCTGGTCCGTCCACGGCCTCGCCGGCATCGACTCCACCGTTCGCCAGGTCGTACCGCAGCGCCGCATCGCGTGGGGCGGACCGGCGCAGGGGATCACCGCGGTCCACGTATGGACCTTCACCCAGCGCAAGGACGGGGTGCACGTCCACACCGAGGAGTCCTGGGCCGGCGCGCCCGTCAACGCCGACACGCGCGCTCTCCAGCAGGCGCTGGACGCCTCCCTCGACACCTGGCTCCACCGCCTGAAGGCCGAGGCCGAGGCCGAAAGCGGAGCCTGAAGAACTCCCCGTCGGCCGTTCTGCGCCGCGGCGACCACGCGGGATCGCCGGACCCGCCGTACCGTGGAAGGGCCAGAGGACTCCGCGGTGAGGGGCGATGCGCCATGACCTGGGCTTCGTGGACGACGACAGGGGTTTACGCCGGACGCGGCGGAGTACGCACCGACGAGGCGGGGCTCCTCAGCGGGGACCTGACCCTGCACACCACCTGGTCGGGCCAGGAGGCCCAGGTGGCGGTGCAGTACAGCGGCGGCTCGGACTGGTTCACCGTCACCGGCAGTCCGGTGCCCTGCCCGTCCGAGGAGGCCAGCCGCCTCCTGCACCAGGCGATGGTGGACGCCGTACGCATCGGCGGGGCCACCACGGTCCCCCGGAACCTGCCCGCAGACACCCACCGGGGCGGGGCAGGACCGGCATGACGCCGCCATCCCCCGTCGACCCGGTTCCCCGGGACACCTTCGCCACACGCACCCTCGATGTGACGACGGGTTCCTCGGAGACCGTGCACGACCTGACCGCGGCTTGTGCAGAGTTCCTGCGGGACGCCTCCCGGGGCCGCGACGGACTGCTCAACGTGTTCACTCCGCACGCGACGGCCGGGCTGGCCGTCATCGAGACGGGCGCCGGCAGCGACGACGACCTGCTGGAGGCGCTGCGTACCCTGCTGCCCGCCGACGACCGCTGGAACCACCGGCACGGCTCCCCCGGGCACGGCCGCGATCACGTACTGCCCGCGTTCGTGCCGCCGCACGCCACACTGCCGGTGGTGCGGGGCAGGCTGGCCCTCGGTACCTGGCAGTCCATCGTGCTGGTGGACACCAACCGGGACAACCCCCACCGCACGGTACGGCTGTCCTTCCTGGCCGCGTAGCCGTCCAGGTGCTCCCATGCGGCCGTACTCCAGCGGTTCTCAATCGGTGGAGGGCGGGGCGTCGACCGCGGCGAGCCAGGTCTGCAGTTCGATGTCGCCGTCGCCCACGAGGCCGTACTCCTGGAGGACCAGCAGGCGCCCGCCCACGCGCCAGGTGGTGGACCGGTCCCCGTCGCCGTAGCGCAGGAGCACGGCCTCACCGGCCGGCAAGGGCGGTCCGTAACGGGCCACGAGGCGCACCTCGAGGGTGTCGAAGACCTCCCCGAAGCGCTCGGTCGTCCAATCGTGGAGGAAGGGGTACTCGGTCAGGGACTCCGCCAGGAGGAAGACGCTCGCGATCACGCGGATCGCGCCGTGCCACACCCCGTCCTCGTCCTCCTCGTCCAGCCCCGACAGGTCGTACGGGTCCGCGGAGCCGTCGAAGATCATCGAGCACGGGCGGAACGGCTGCGCCTGACGCTCCAGCAGTTCCCGGGCGACGGCCGCCGGGTCGCCTTCCCAGGCGGGGAGGTGGTCGACGTACTGGCCGGCCTCACGGGTGAGGAACGGCCGGGCCCGCTTGAAGGTGCCCGGTGACGCCGTGCCCGCCGCGGATTCCCAGACGGTCCGGCCGGCAGCGTCGCCCAGGGTGACGGAGCTGCCGTCGCCTGCGGCCCTGACGCGGCACACGTCCCGGCCGTCCGGGCCCGCGTACACCACGGCTCCGCCGTCGGTGACGAACGGCGCGAGCCCGGTGGCGTCGTCGAAGCCGAGGACCCGGCCGTCGTCGTCGGTCAGGGGTTCCCGGTGCGGAGAGCGCGTGAACGTGCCGTCGGTCCGCAGCACGCCCCACCGCTCGGGATGGTCCTCGCGGGCCACGGCCGCGCCGCTGCGGGAGAAGGCCTCCGTCCAGGCGTACCGGTGCTCGATCACCTCCTGCCCGCTTCGATCGACGTAGCCGCGCACGAAGCCGTTGCCGACCTTCAGCAGGCCGCAGCGCAGCTCCTGGTCCATCTCGCCCCGGCGCGTGATGACCAGCTCGCCCCGGCAGTCCACGAAGCCCGTGAACAGGGCGCCGGTCTCGCCGCCGACCACGTACGCCAGGCCGTTCTCGTCGAAGGGGTTCACCAGGCGGAACGACGGCTCCACGATCCACTCCCCCGCGGTGTCCACCAGCCCCCAGCGGTCGCCGATCCGCACCGGGGCGGCCCCGCCCGGGCCGAACGGCCGGGCCCCGTCGAACCGGGCCGGGACGGCGAGTCGCCCTCGGCGGTCCACGTATCCGCACCGGCCGCCCTCGGCCAGCCTCACGCCACCGAGCCCCACGGGTGCGAAGGGCCCGGCGGCCTGGAAGCCGCCGCCGATCACCACCCGGCCCGTGGGGTCGGCGTACCCCGCACCGTCATCGGTACGGACCACGGCCAGCCCGTGGTGGAAGGGCTCCGCGTCGGTGAAACGGGCCGGCACCGCATGCGCGCCGGTGGTGTCCGCGTACCCCCACAGCTCCGCCGACCGGAAGCGGGACAGGCCTGCCCCGTCGAACGGCCCGGCCCACTCGAGGCCGGGTTCGGCGATCCAGCCGCCCCGGGCGTCCAGGTACCCCCAACGCCCCGCGAGGTCGGCCGCGGGGGCGATCAGGCCGCCTCCGCCGTCCTCGTGGAACGGCCCGACGGCGGTGAGGTCCGGCGGACGTACCAGCTGCCCGGAGCCGTCGACGAGCGCCCACCTCGCCCCGAACGGGGCGCGGCCCACGACGGGGACGGCGTACGGCGTGGACGGCACGGGGCTCGGCGGGGTCACGGGCTCTCCCGGGGTCGGTTCGGTGCGGGCAGGCCGCAGGCGGCGCCGGTGGGCGGCCGCGCCTGCGGGATCCGGAGATCATTGTGCGGGAGCGTGCGCCGCGCCCCGCACCTGCCGGGTGAGGTGGGTCAGCGGTGGGTGAAGTCCGGGGCTCGCTTGTCTACGAAGGCGGACATGCCCTCCTTCTGGTCCGCCGTGGCGAACACCGCGTGGAACAGACGGCGTTCGAAGCGGACCCCCTCGGCCAGGGTGGTCTCGAAGGCCCGGTTCACTGCCTCCTTGGCCATCATCGCGACGGGCGCGGACATCGCCGCGACGGTTTCCGCGACGGTGAGGGCCTCGGCGAGGAGCTCCTCGGCCGGGACGATGCGGGAGACCAGCCCGGCGCGTTCCGCCTCGACGGCGTCCATGGTCCGGCCGGTCAGGCAGAGTTCCATGGCCTTCGCCTTGCCGACGGCCCGGGTGAGCCGCTGGGAGCCGCCGATGCCCGGGATCACGCCCAGCTTGATCTCCGGCTGGCCGAAGACGGCGGTGTCGGCGGCGAGCAGGATGTCGCAGAGCATGGCGAGTTCGCAGCCGCCGCCCAGCGCGTAGCCGGAGACGGCCGCGACGGTGGGGGTGCGGACGTTGCCGAGGCGGTCCCAGGCGGTGAACCAGTCGGTGAGGTACATGTCCACGTACGCCTGCGGCTGCATCTCCTTGATGTCCGCACCGGCGGCGAACGCCTTCGCGGAGCCGGTGAGGACGATGCAGCCGATCTCCGGATCCCGGTCCAGCGTCTCGGTGGCGGCCACGACCTCGTTCATGACCTGGAGGTTGAGGGCGTTGAGCGCCTTCGGCCGGTTGAGGGTGAGGAGGGCCGTGCGGCCCTTGCGCTCGACGAGGATCGTCTCGTACGGGGTGTCGGTCATGAGGTCATCCGTTCTGTGCTGCGGCTGCTTCGCGCAGGGCGTGGACGATTGCGGAGAAGTCCTGGTCCGCTCCGGCGCCTTCGGCGAAGGCGGTGTACATGTCGGCGGCGCGCAGGCCGAGTCCGGTGTCGATGCCGCCGGCGCGCAGGGCGTTGGCGGCGAGTCCGAGGTCCTTCGCCATGAGGGGGGCGGCGAACCCGGGGCGGTAGTCGCGGTTGGCGGGGCTGGCCGGGACCGGGCCGGGGACGGGGCAGTTGGCGGTGAGCGCCCAGCACTGGCCGGAGGCGGTGGAAGCGACGTCGTAGAGGGCCTGGTGGGACAGGCCGAGGCTCTCGCCGAGGACGAAGGCCTCGCTCACCGCGATCATCGAGATGCCGAGGATCATGTTGTTGCAGATCTTCGCGGCCTGCCCGGCGCCCGCTCCCCCGCAGTGCACCGTCTTCTTGCCCATGGCCGCCAGCAGCGGTTGCGCCTGGGCGAATTCGGGCTCGCCCCCGCCGGCCATGAAGGTGAGGGTCGCCGCCTCGGCTCCCATGACTCCGCCCGATACGGGGGCGTCCAGGGCCCGGTGGCCGGCCGCGACCACCGCCCCGTGGGCGGCGCGGGCGTCGGCGACGTCGATGGTGGAGCAGTCGATGAACAGGGTGCCGGGCTTCGCGGCCGCCAGCAGCCCCTCGTCCCGGTAGAGCGCGAGTACGTGGCGTCCCGCGGGCAGCATGGTGATCACCACGTCCGCCCCGGCCGCGGCCGCCCGTGCGGAGTCCGCGATCTCCACCCCGGCCGCCGCGGCGGCGGCCAGCGCATCGGGGACGAGGTCGAAGCCGAGTACGCGGTGGCCGGCGGCCGTGAGGCTGGCGGCCATCGGGCCGCCCATGCGGCCGAGGCCGATGAAGGCGATGACGGTTGTCACCAGGGCACCTCCTGAAGGGAGCTGGGGGCGGCGAGGTTCAGTTCGCGGTCGGCGCCGAGCGGGGCGAAGGAGCGGGCCACGTCGCTCTCGCCGATCTCGGCGAGGTGGGCGGGCGACCAGCGGGGGCTGCGGTCCTTGTCGATGACCTGGGCCCGGATGCCCTCGACCAGGTCGGGCGAGCGCAAGGCGTGGCAGGAGACGCGGTACTCCTGCTCCAGGACCCGCTCCAGCGGGCCGAGCCGGCGGGCACTGCGCAGCGCGGCCAGGGTGACCTTGAGCGCCGTCGGGGACTTGGCGGCCAGGGTGGCGGCCGCCTCCTTGGCCGCCGGTACCCCGCTGCCGAGGAGGCGTTCGACGATCTCCTCCACCGTCTCGGCGGCGTAGCAGTGGTCGATCCACTCCCGGTGGGCGGACAGTTCACCGGGCGGCGCCTCGCCGACGTGCGGCGCCAGGGCGTCGTGTACGGGCGCCTGCGCGAGCCCCGCCACCAGCGCGCCCAGCCGCTCGGCCGGTACGAAGTGGTCGGCGAGGCCGCAGAGCAGCGCGTCGGCGGCGCCCACGGGCGCGCCGGTCAGGGCCAGGTGGGTGCCGAGCTCGCCGGGGGCCAGCGCGAGCAGGTAGGTCCCGCCGACGTCGGGGACGAAGCCGATGCCTGTCTCCGGCATGGCGACGCGTGAGCGTTCGGTGACGATCCGCACGGTTCCGTGGGCCGAGATGCCGACGCCGCCGCCCATGACCATGCCGTCCATCAGGGCGACGTACGGCTTGGGGTAGCGGGCGATCAGCGCGTTGAGCCGGTACTCGTCCCGCCAGAAGTCCGCCGAGGCGCTGCCGCCGGAGCGGGCGTCCTCGTAGATGGCGCGGATGTCGCCGCCCGCGCACAGTCCGCGCTCTCCCGCGCCGGAGATCACCACCGTTTCCACCGAGGGGTCCTCCCGCCAGGTGGTGAGGGCCTCCTCGATGCGCAGCACCATGGGGTGGCTGAGTGCGTTGAGGGCCTTGGGGCGGTTGAGGGTCAGCCGGCCGGCCCGTCCCTCGGTACGCACCAGGACCTCCTCGTCCCCGGTCATCGAAGGTGCTCCGTCAGGCCGCGGGCGACGATGACGTTCATGATCTCGTTGGTTCCTTCCAGGATCCGGTGGACCCGTAGGTCCCGGACGATCTTCTCGATGCCGTATTCACTCAAGTAGCCGTATCCGCCGTGGAGTTGCAGTGCCCGGTCGGCGACGGAGAAGCCGGTGTCCGTGGCGAAGCGCTTGGCCATGGCGCAGAGCTGGGGGGCCTGCGGGTCGCCGTGGTCCAGGGCCTGCGCAGCCTGCCGGACCAGTGCGCGGGCGGCGGTGAGCTCGGTGGCCATCTCGGCCAGCCTGAACTGCAGGGCCTGGGCCTCGAGCAGCCGGGCCCCGAAGGCCTCTCGGTCGGCGAGGTGGGTGAGGCTGCGGTCGAGCGCGCTCTGGGCGCCGCCGAGCGAGCAGGCTGCGATGCCGAGGCGGCCGCCGTTGAGGCCGTGCATGGCGATGCGGAAACCGTCGCCCTCGGCGCCGAGCCGCCGGCCGGCGGGGATCCGGACGCCGTCGAGGACGACCTGGCGGGTGGGCTGGGCGTTCCAGCCCATCTTGCGCTCGTTCGCGCCGAAGGAGACGCCAGGGTCGCCGCGTTCGACGACGAAGGCGGAGATCCCGCGGGGGCCGTCCTCGCCCGTGCGGGCGAGGACCACGTACACGTCGGAGGCTCCGGCGCCGGAGATGAACTGCTTCACGCCGGTCAGCACGTACTGGTCCTCGCCGTCCCGCACGGCGCGGGTGCGCAGCGCGGCGGCGTCCGAGCCCGCGCCCGGTTCGGTGAGGCAGTAGCTGCCCAGGGTCTCGGCGGAGCAGAGGCCCGGCAGCCAGCGCTCGCGCTGCTGCCGGTTGCCGTACCGGTCGACCATCCAGGCGACCATGTTGTGGATGGAGAGGTAGCCGGCGATGGAGGGGCAGCCGGTCGCCAGGGTCTCGAAGACGAGGACCCCGTCGGCTCGGGTGAGTCCGCAGCCGCCGTGCTCCTCGCGGACGTAGATCCCGCCGAGGCCGAGTGCGGCGGCCCTGCGGATGACGTCCACGGGGAAGTGTTTGTCCTGGTCCCAGGCCACGGCGTAGGGGGCCAGCTGCTCCTGGGCGAAGTCGAGGGTGACCTCGGCGAGAGCGAGCTGGTCCTCGGTGAGGGTGGTCACGGTGCTCATCCCATCGTCGGGATGGTGAAGCTCGCGCCCTCCTTGACCCCGGAGGGCCAGCGCGAGGTGACGGTCTTGGTACGGGTGTAGAAGCGGATGGCGTCCGGGCCGTGCTGGTTCAGGTCGCCGAAGCCGGACTTCTTCCAGCCGCCGAAGGTGTGGTACGCGACGGGGACCGGGATGGGCACGTTGACACCGACCATGCCGGTGTTGACGCGGCGGGTGAAATCGCGGGCGGTGTCCCCGTCGCGGGTGAAGATGGCGACGCCGTTGCCGTACGGGTGCTCGCTGGGCAGCCGCAGGGCCTCCTCGTAGTCGGCGGCCCGTACGACGCACAGCACCGGGCCGAAGATCTCCTCGCGGTAGATCCGCATCTGCGGGGTGACACGGTCGAAGAGGGAGGCTCCTGCGAAGTAGCCGTTCTCGTGCCCGGGAAGGGTGAATCCGCGCCCGTCCACGACGAGTTCGGCGCCTTCGGTGGCGCCGATGCCGACGTAGCGGTCGACCCGGTCGAGGGCGTCCCGGCTGACCAGGGGACCGAAGTCGGCGTCCGGGTCGTCGGAGGTGCCGATGCGCAGGGCGGCGATGCGCTCCTTCAGCTTCGCCACGAGCGCATCCGCGGTCTCCTCCCCGACGGGGACGGCGACGGAGATCGCCATGCAGCGCTCGCCGGCCGATCCGTATCCGGCGCCGACGAGGGCGTCGGCGGCCTGGTCCAGGTCGGCGTCGGGCATCACGATCATGTGGTTCTTGGCGCCGCCGAAGCACTGGGCGCGCTTGCCGTGCGCGGCGGCGGTGGCGTAGATGTGCGCGGCGACCGGAGTGGAGCCGACGAAGCCCAGGGCCTGGACGCGCGGGTCCTCGAGGAGGGTGTCGACCGCTTCCTTGCCGCCGTTGACGACGTTGAGCACGCCCGGCGGCAGACCTGCCTCCAGGAACAGCTCGGCGAGGCGCAGCGGTACGGAGGGGTCCCGCTCGGAGGGCTTGAGGATGAAGGCGTTTCCGCAGGCCAGGGCCGGGGCGGCCTTCCACAGCGGGATCATCGCGGGGAAGTTGAAGGGGGTGATCCCCGCGACGACGCCGAGCGGGCTGCGCAGCGAGTGCACGTCGATGCCGGTTCCGGCGTTGTCCGTGAACTCGCCCTTGAGCAGGTGCGGGATTCCGGCGGCGAACTCGACCACCTCCAGGCCTCGCTGCAGGTCGCCGTGGGCGTCGGCGACGGTCTTGCCGTGCTCGGAGGACAACAGCCGGGCCAGCGCGTCGCGTTCGCCCTCGACGAGCTGGAGGAAACGCAGCATGACGCGGGCACGGCGCTGCGGGTTCCACTGGCCCCATTCCAGCTGGGCCTCCTCGGCGTTGGCGATCGCCGCCTCGGTGTCGGCACGCCCCGCCAGGGGGACCCGGGCCTGTACCGCGCCGGTGTTGGGGTCGTGGACGTCGGCGAAGAGACCGGAGGTACCGGTCGTGTGCTTTCCGCCGATGAAATGGGTGAGCTCGCGGACCATCGAAGCCTGCTCTCATCAGGTGAGGATCCGAGGAAGGCGCGGCGAGGGCGCGGTACGGCACCGACCGGGGTGCGCACCGCGGGGCCGGCCGCGGGACAGTGAGGGCGCGAAAGCGCCCGTCGAGTCACGAACGCGCGGACAGGGCCGTGCCGTTCGGGTACTCCGCCGGATCACCTGGGCCGTGGTCACGTACCGGTGCCATGCGTGTCTTCTCCATCCTCGTGGACAACACGGAACACCCCACGGCCGGTATCCTGACTCCCGGATCAGCGCGCGCTCTCCGGCCTTCCCGACGGATGGATTTCCGTCAGTGGCCTGAACTACTGAAGAGCACACTCCCCGGTCACAGTGGCGGGACCGCGCCGGATTCACACCGGCTTCCCTGCACCGCGGGTTGCCACGAACATATAGTTGGACGTCCTAGTAAGTCCACCCCACCCACGGCGCGGACGTGTGAACGCACTGATCGCCGCGCCGGGCGAACACACCCGGCGCATGGACTGGGACGCGGTCCGGGCGGCCCGTCCGGAGGTGGTCCTGCTGCTCCCCTGCGGGTTCAGCCCGGAACGCACCCTGCGCGAACGGGAGCCGGTGACCTCGCTGCCCGGCTGGGCCGAACTGCCCGCCGTACGGGCCGGGGAGCCGGTGACGCCGGCGGAGGCCTTCCGGCTGGGCGGTTCCCGCGAACCGGCCCTGCTCCGCGACGGGGCCCTACTCCGCGCGCTCGGCGACCCGGTACGGGACGAAGGTGCTGCTGTTCTCGTCGACGGCCAGCGGGCGCCCGAGCGGCGGGACGGCGCGCTGCGGGCACTCCAGGCGCTCGCAGATCCGGCAGCCCATGCCGATCGGCGTGTCGGCGGAGGTGTCGTCCAGGTCGAGGCCGTCGGAGTAGACGAGCCGCGAGGCGTGCCGGATCTCGCAGCCGAGGCCGATCGCGAAGGTCTTGCCGGGTTCGCCCCAGCCACCCCGGTGCCGGGTGACGGCGCGGGCGGTCCACAGGTAGCGCTGACCGTCCGGCATGGCGGCGACCTGGACGTGGATGCGGCCGGGCGCGGCGAAGGCCTCGTACACGTTCCACAGCGGGCAGGTGCCGCCCGCGCGGGAGAAGTGGAATCCGGTCGCGGACTGCCGCTTCGACATGTTCCCGGCGCGGTCGACGCGCACGAACGAGAAGGGGACCCCGCGCAGCCTGGGGCGTTGGAGGGTGCTCAGGCGGTGGCAGACCGTCTCGTAGCCGAGGCCGAAGTGGTCGGTGAGCCGCTCGATGTCGTAGCGGAATCCCTCGGCGGCCGTGTGGAAGGCGCCGTACGGGAGGATCAGCGCGGCGGCGAAGTAGTTCGCGATGCCGATCCGGGCGAGGCCGTGCGGGGTGGAACCGGCGGGGAAGTCCTCCGAGGCGAGCCGGTCCAGCTCGTCCCCGTACTCGAGCAGGGCCAGCTGTGTGGCCATCCGGAAGGCCTGCTGGCCCGGCCTCAGGCGGGCGGAGAGCCGGAGCACGCGCCCGGATTCCGCGTAGTGGTGCAGCCGCTCGGAGCCGGCCGCCGAGTCACCGGCGACCGCGACCCGTACGCCGTGCCGGTCCGCCAGCCGGGCGGAGAGGGCGCGGACCACCTCGCCGGGCCGGATCCCGATGGTGCGGGCGAGTTCCTCGGCGGCGAGGTCGGTGTCGTGGAGGTAGTTCTGGCGGCGGTAGAAGAACTCGCGGATCTCCTCGTGCGGGGAGAGGGGGCCGCCCATGTCCCCGTCACGGCCGTCCGCGACCCCGGCCAGGCCCTCGGCCAGCCGCTGGCTGCGTCGCCCGAGGTCCAGCAGCACCTGGGCGACCGCCGGCATCCGGGAGGCCAGTTCGGCGAGGTCGGAGGCGGAGACCCGGGCCTCGGCCACCTCCCCGGCCAGCGCCTCGCGCAGGTCCGCGACGAGGCGGCCGGTGTCGCGCTCCGAGAAGAAGCCGGGGTCGACGCCGAAGGCTTCGGTGAGCCGTAGCAGCACCGGCACGGTCAGCGGGCGGGAGTCGTGCTCCATCTGGTTGAGGTAGCTGGGCGAGATCGCGAGCACCCGGGCCAGATCGGCCTGGCTCATCCGGCGCTCCTCGCGCAGCCGCCGCAGCCGCGCTCCCGCGTACGTCTTGCTCACCGCGCCCCCTCGTGTCCCGCGTCAGCGTAGCTCGGGAGTCCGCATCGGCCGGCCTTTGCAGACTTGGCAAACCAGCGCGAAAAGATGCGCAGAACTTAGCAGACATCCCTTCTTGATGGCACTGGGTGTCATTGGGAGAGTCGTCCTGCGGCCCGCCGGACTCGGCGGCCGGCGCGGAACCGCCGGGCGCGATTCATGCCCTGATGTCGGTGATCCCGGCAGGTTCCGGCTGGGGTTCGACAACATTGCTCAGCTCGTTCCATGCACGGACGGCGGGCCGCCACCAGCACGAACGGCACACAGTGCCAAGGCTTTGCACCTTTGACGTACAGGCGCAGCTCAATCGAGATCATGGAGACGGTGACGGTCATGGCAGACACGAACACGACGGCAGCGGCAGCGGACCTCGCCGAGCGCTGGGCGAGCGACCCGCGCTGGGCCGGCATCGAGCGGACCTACTCAGCCGAGGACGTGGTCCGGCTCTCCGGCAGCGTCCGCGAGGAGCACACGCTGGCCCGGCGCGGCGCCGAGCGGCTGTGGCGACAGCTTCACGAGCGGGACTACGTCCACGCGCTCGGCGCCCTCACCGGCGGCCAGGCCGTCCAGCAGGTCCGGGCCGGCCTCCAGGCCATCTACCTCTCCGGGTGGCAGGTCGCCGCCGATGCCAACCAGGCCGGGCACACCTACCCGGACCAGAGCCTCTACCCGGTCAACTCCGTGCCCCAGGTGGTCCGTCGGATCAACAACGCGCTGCTGCGCGCCGACCAGATCTCCACCGCCGAGGGCGGCACGGACGGCATCGACTGGCTCGCGCCGATCGTCGCCGACGCCGAGGCCGGTTTCGGCGGTCCCCTGAACGCCTTCGAGCTCACCAAGGCCATGATCGCGGCAGGTGCGGCCGGCATCCACTACGAGGACCAGCTCGCCTCCGAGAAGAAGTGCGGCCACCTCGGCGGCAAGGTGCTCGTCCCCACCGCGCAGCACATCCGCACCCTGAACGCGGCCCGCCTGGCCACCGACATCGCCGACACCCCGACCCTGATCATCGCCCGTACGGACGCCCTCGCCGCGACTCTGCTGACCAGCGACGTCGACGAGCGCGACGCCGAGTTCTGCACCGGGGAGCGCACCGCCGAGGGCTTCTACCACGTCCTGGGCGGCATGGCCCCGGTCATCGCCCGCGGCCTCGCCTACGCCCCGTACGCGGACCTGATCTGGGTGGAGACCGGAACCCCGGACCTGGAGCAGGCCCGTGAGTTCGCCGAGGCGATCCACGCTCAGTACCCGGACCAGATGCTGGCCTACAACTGCTCCCCCTCCTTCAACTGGAAGGCGGCGCTGGACGACGACCAGATCGCCAAGTTCCAGCGGGAGCTGGGCGCGATGGGCTACCGCTTCCAGTTCATCACCCTCGCCGGCTTCCACTCCCTCAACCACGGCATGTTCGACCTCGCCCGCGGCTACGCCGAGCACGGCATGACCGCGTACGTGGACCTCCAGGAGCGCGAATTCGCCGCCCAGGAGCACGGGTTCACCGCGGTCAAGCACCAGCGCGAGGTCGGCACCGGCTACTTCGACCTGGTCTCCACCGCCGTCAACCCCGCCTCCTCCACCACCGCGCTCGCCGGCTCCACCGAGGAGGAGCAGTTCCACTAGGAACCCCGCAGGTCCTGGGACCCCGGCAGGTCCTGGGACCCCGTTGGGCCGGCGAGCAGCACCGCTTCGCCGGCCCGTCCCGTCGGCCCGTGTTCCGGAGGGCCGGACGCAGCGTCCCGTCCGGCCCTCCCCTCCCCGGAGGAGACCCACCATGTCCACCCACGCACTGACCCACACCGTCCAGGTCCACGGAACGCCGGGCGAGCGCCACGAGGAGATCCTCACCCCCGCGGCCCTGGACTTCATCGGCCGCCTCGACGCCGCCTTCGCCCCGCGACGGCTCGAGCTCTTCAAGGAGCGGCAGCGCCGCCACACCAACCTGGCCGCGGGCTCGCCACTGGACTTCTCCCGCGCCACCTCGGCCGTCCGCGCCGACCCCGGCTGGCGGGTGGCCCCGCCCGCGCCCGGCCTGACCGACCGCCGCGTCGAGATCACCGGCCCGCCGGACCGCAGGATGACCGTCAACGCCCTCAACTCCGGGGCGCGGGTCTGGATGGCGGACTTCGAGGACGCCACCGCGCCCACCTGGGACAACGTCATCGGCGGTCAGCTCAACCTGCTCGACGCCATCGAGCGGCGCATCGACTTCACCACCCCCGGGGGCAAGGAGTACCGCCTCGGCACGGAACTCGCGACCATCGTGGTCCGCCCCCGCGGCTGGCACCTCACCGAGGAGCACCTCACGGTCGACGGCCGACCCGTCCCCGCCTCGCTGGTCGACTTCGGCCTGTACTTCTTCCACTGCGCCCGGCGGCAGATCGATGCCGGGTACGGACCGTACTTCTACCTCCCCAAGCTGGAGAACCGGTACGAGGCCCGCCTCTGGAACGATGTCTTCCTGCTCGCCCAGGAACTCCTCGGCATCCCCCGCGGCACCGTCCGGGCCACCGTCCTCATCGAGACGGTCACGGCCGCGTTCGAGATGGAGGAGATCCTCTACGAGCTGCGCGAGCACAGCTCCGGTCTCAACGCAGGCCGCTGGGACTACCTGTTCAGCCTCATCAAGAACTTCGGGCACCGCACCGACTTCCTGCTGCCCGACCGGGCCAAGGTCACCATGACCGCCCCGTTCATGCGGGCGTACGCCGAACTGCTCGTCCGTACGTGCCACAAGCGCGGCGCCCACGCCATCGGCGGCATGGCCGCCCACGTCCCGAGCAAGGACGCGGCCGCGAACGAAGCGGCCCTGGCCAAGGTGCGGCTCGACAAGGAGCGCGAGGCCGAGGACGGCTTCGACGGCTCCTGGGTCGCCCACCCGGGTCTGGTCCCCGTCTGCCGGGAGGTCTTCGACGGCGTCCTGGGCGAGCGTCCGCACCAGATCGACCGCACCCGTGAGGACGTGAGCGTCCGCGCCTCGGACCTGCTGTCGGTCCGCCGCATCAGCGGACCGCCCACGACGGAGGGGGTGCGCGCCAATGTGGCCGTGGCCCTGCGGTACTTCGACGCCTGGCTGCGCGGCAGCGGCGCCGTGGCCCTCTACGGGCTGATGGAGGACGCGGCCACCGCCGAGATCGCCCGCGTCCAGCTCTGGCAGTGGCTGCGCCACCGCCGGATCACCCGGGACGAGGTGCTGCGCCTGATCGACACCGAATGCGCGGCTCTCGCCGCGGAGCAGCCCGACGCCCTGGCCGCGGAAGCGCGCGGCATCCTGGAACGCACCGCCCTCGGCCGCGAGCTGCCCGCCTTCTTCACCCCCGACGCCTACACCCGCCACCTCGTCCGCCGCACGGAGGCCCGCTCATGAGCACGCTCAGCTCCGGGCTCCGTCGCATCGGCATCGTCGGCGGCGGCCAGATGGGCGCCGGCATCGCCGAAGTCTGCGCCCGCGCCGGCCTCGACACAGTCGTCTGCGAAGCCGACGCCACGGCGGCCCGCGCCGCCCGTGAGCGGGTCGCCGTATCGCTGGAACGCGCCGTGCAGCGCGGCAAGCTCGACCGGATCTCCGCCGAGGACGCACTGGCCCGCCTGCTGTTCACCGGGGACCTCGAGGATCTCGCGGACCGGCAACTGGTCATCGAAGCCGCCGTCGAGAACGCCGACGTGAAGACGGAGATCTTCAGCGCTCTCGACAAGATCGTGGAGGACCCGGAGGCGATCCTCGCCTCCAACACCTCCGCCATCCCGATCACGACCCTGGGCATGGCCACTCGCCGCGCCGACCGTGTACTGGGCCTGCATTTCTTCAACCCCGTCCCGGTCCTGCCCCTGGTGGAGATCGTCTCCTCCCTCCACACGACGGCGGACACCGCCGAGGCGATGGAGTCCTTCGTACGCGAGAAGCTCGGCAAGAGCGCGATCCGTTCCCGGGACCGGTCCGGGTTCGTGGTCAACGCGCTCCTGGTCCCCTACCTGTTGTCGGCCATCCGGATGGCCGAGTCCGGCTTCGCCACCGCCGCCGACATCGACGCCGGCATGGTGCTCGGCTGCGCCCATCCCATGGGACCGCTGAAGCTCGCCGACCTCATCGGCCTCGACACCGTTGCCGCGATCGCGGAATCCCTCTACGACGAGTTCAAGGAACCCCTCTACGCCCCGCCGCCGCTCCTCCAGCGGATGGTCCAGGCAGGGCTCCTCGGCCGCAAGACGGGCCGCGGGTTCCACACGTACGACCGGGGCTGAGGGGCCCCGGTTCGCGGCCCGGGTCGAGGGTGCCCCGGCTGCTGCGGGAGGGCGGGGCGTGACGAGTGGTGTCGTCGCGCCCCGCCGCCCCGGGTCTTGGCGCCGCCGGGCGAAAGGGACGCGAACACGGTCCCGTTGAAGTTGCTGGTCAGAGGCCCTGATTGGACTTTCCGCTGATGGAATTCAGCGCCCATGGTCCGGAAAGCGCATTGCGAACAGGGGTGGTGGAGGATTGGCTTGCCAGGGGCAACGCACCGAAACACGACCCGCCGGGTTTCCGGTCCGGAAACCCGGCACAGAGGGAAACGAATGACATCCATGCTCGCCGGCTGCACGCCCTGGCCCGAGGAGTTCGTCGAACGCTACTGGGCGGCCGGGCACTGGCGTGGCAACACGCTGGACAACCTGCTGCGCGGCTGGGCCCTGCAGTACGGGCCACGGACCGCGCTCGTGCACGGCGGCACCCGCATCACGTACGCGAACCTGAACCGGCGCGTGGACCGCATGGCCGCCGGATTCCGGCTGCGCGGCCTCCGGCCCGGGCAGCGGGTGGTCGTCCAGCTGCCGAACGTTCCCGAGTACGTCGTCACCGTGTTCGCGCTGATGCGCGTCGGCGCGATCCCCGTGTTCTGCCCGCTCTCGCACCGCACGTCCGAGGTGCCCGAGCTCGTGCGGGTCACCCAGGCCGTCGGCTACGTCGCTCCCCCGACGTACCAGGGCTTCGACCACACGGCGATGGCTGCGGACATCGCGGCCCGATGGCCGTTCCTGCGGCGGGTGTTCACCCTTGAGGCGCCGGGCGAGTCGTCCCCGTACGGCGGCCTTACGACCGACCCGTCGGGCTGTCAGTACTCCCCGCTGGGTTCCATCGACGCCGCGCCCGAGCCGGCGCTTGCGCAGAGCCCCGATCAGGTGGCGTTCCTCCTGCTCTCCGGCGGTAACGCCGCGGCGCCCGAGCTCGTTCCGCGCACCCACAACGACTACGCCTACCAGGCGCGGGCCGCCGCGGAGCTGGTGTCGCTCACCGAGGACGACGTGTATCTCGCCGCGCTGCCCGCCGAGTTCAACTTCGCCTTCGGCTGCCCCGGCATCGTCGGCACCCTCTCCGTCGGCGGCACCGTCGTCCTGGCCGAGAACCCGGAACCCGCCGAATGCCTCGCGGTCATCGAACGGGAGCGGGTCACCGTCACGTCGCTGGCGCCCGCCGCCGCCCGGCTGTGGCTCGACGTACTCCCCACGGTCCAGGCCGACTTGAGCAGTCTGCGTCTCCTCCAGGTCGGTGGCGCGCCCTTGCACCGGGCGACCGCCGAACGGATAGGACCGGAATTGGGCTGTCGCCTGCAGCAGGTCTTCGGCATGGCCGAGGGGCTGCTCACGCTCACCCGGCCCGCCGATCCGGAAGAGACCGTGCTCGCCACGCAGGGCCGGCCGCTCTCGCCCGACGACGAGATCCGCATCGTCGACGCCGACGGCAAGGACGTCCCCGACGGAGAGCCCGGCGAACTCCTCGCCCGCGGTCCGTACACCCTGCGCGGCTACTACCGGTCCCCCGGCCGCAACGCACGCTCCTTCACCGCCGACGGGTACTTCCGCACCGGCGAACTCGCGCGGCGCACCCCGGACGGCAACCTGGTGGTGACCCTCGATGACGCCCCGCGGCGGGCCGTCCACGAGGATCCGTCCGGCCCGTGACGGGCAGGGCAGGGCGCCTCGGCTCGAGGTCGCCCGCACCGCCGATCCTTGCCTTCGTCCGACCGGACACGGCCCCACCGCCCCCTGAGGCCGGTACCCGGTGTGGGCTGTGAGTTGGCTGTGAAGCGACGGGTCGAGGAGTCCGGAGTGTGGGATGAGTGCGGACAAGTTCTATATTCGTATGAACCATCCACACGCGGCCCGGCTGCGGGGATCTCAGGGGGACGACTGCGATGGCTGATACCGAAACCGCTCCGGCTGCCCGGACGGAGTCCCGGAGTAGCCGCAAGGTACGGAGGAAGGCGCAGAACCGCAGGCGCCTGGGCATAGGCGTCGCCGTGATCGCCATGGCCGGGGCCACCGCCGCCGCGTTCGCCTTCACGAGGAGCGGTCCCTCGGGGGCCGCCCAGCACGATGCGAAGCTCGGGGCTCCGGGCGGTGCGGCCGACGGGGCCGCCGCTGCGAAGAAGGCCGAGGAGGCGTGGGACGGCAAGGTCAAGGTGCTGGGCGACGGCTCCACCTCCTACACCGGGCCACAGCCGGGACAGCTCAAGCCCGAGCGGCTGAAGCCCGGGGAGAAGCCGCCGCAGTTCGTGGTGTTCTCCTGGGACGGCGCGCTGGAGGGCGACGACCACCTCTTCTCCCACTTCCGCGAGGTCGCCCGCGAGAACAAGGCTCATATGACCTTCTTCCTCACGGGCATCTACCTGCTGCCGGAAAGCAAGAAGACGCTCTACCGGCCGCCCCAGCACAGCCAGGGTTCGGCCGCCATCTCCTACCCGACCGTCCCGCACGTGAAGAGCACGCTGGAGCAGTTGCGCGGCGCCTGGGGCGACGGCAACGAGATCGGTTCGCACTTCAACGGGCACTTCTGCGGCCCCAAGGGCGGCGGGGACTGGAGCCCCGCCGAATGGAAGAGCGAGATCGACCAGACGTATTCCTTCGTCAAGAACTGGAAGACCAACACCGGTTTCACCAAGGAGGCGCCGCTGCCCTTCGACCCGGACCGGGAAGTGGTCGGGGGCCGGGCGCCCTGCCTGGAGGGCCAGAAGAACCTGCTGACCGCGATCAAGCCGTACGGCTGGCGCTACGACGCGAGTTCCGCGGGCGACTTCCAGCTGTGGCCGTCCAAGCAGGACGGCATCTGGAACTTCCCCCTGCAGCTCGTACCGCTGCAGGGCAAGGAGGTGCAGGTCCTCTCCATGGACTTCAACTTCCTCTTCAACCAGTCGGGCGACAGCACGCAGGGCGACCCGGCGAAGTTCGCGGCGTGGCAGGCGCAGACCAGGGGCTCGTATCTGAACGGCTTCAACCGTGTCTACAACGGCAGCCGGGCGCCCATGTTCGTCGGCAACCACTTCGAGGACTGGAACGGCGGCATCTACATGAAGGCCGTCGAGGACGTGATGAAGGACGTCTGTCCGCGCCAGGACGTCCGCTGCGTGTCGTTCCGGGAGCTGGCGGACTGGCTCGACGCGCAGGACCCGAAGGTCCTGGCCCAACTGCGCACGCTCGACCCCGCGCAGGCACCGGACTGGGCTTCGCTCATCAAGTAGACGGGCCCTGCGGTCGCCGGGGGGCCGGGCAGCGTGCGCTGCCCGGCCTACTTCACCGCCTTGATGTAATCGGTCCACAGACGCACCGCCCGCTCGCTGCCGGGCGTGCCCGGGGCGTCGCCGCCCAGTCCCGTCAGCGGCAGCGGAACCAGGTCGGTCAGCGACATCCGGTAGACCACCACGGCCGTGGACTCCTGCTCGGTGCTCGCAACGAACCAGCCGGCCGTATTCGCGGCCGTCGTTCCGGTCTTGCCCGCCGCCCCGGCGTGCGCCTTGCCCGCCGCCTTCGCCGAACCCTCGGTGACCGCGTCCCGCAAGGCGTCCGTCACCGCCTGGGCGGTCTTGGCCGTCACGGCGCGGGTCGGCTGCGGCGTATCGAGCGGCACCGCAGCGCCGTTGAGGCTGACCGAGCGCACCGAGTAGGGGTCGGTGTGCATGCCGTCGGCGGCGAAGGTCTCGTAGGCGCCGGCCATGCGGATCGCACTGGGCATCGAGTTCTCCCCGAGCGCGAACGTGGGAATGCGTGGCCCGAGGCTCGATCCGAGCAGGCCCGCGCGCTGGGCGAACGACTGCACGCCGTCGAGGCCCACGTCGAGGCCGAGTTGCATCATGGGGGTGTTCACGGAGTTGGCGACGGCCTGGCGCAAGGTCACCTGGCCCCAGTTGCGGCCGTCGTCGTTGCGGCCCTTCACGACCTTGCCGCTGCGGTCCCAGTACGGCCCCTCGGGCGTCTGCACGGTGACCTGGTCGTCGCCGTTGTACGTGGTGGAGGGGGAGACGGGCGTACGGGTCTTGCCGCGCGAGCGCAGCACTCCTTCGTCGAGCGCGGCGGCGTAGACGATCGGCGTGAACGCCGTGCCGACCGGGATCGTCGTCGCGTTCGACTCGTTGAAGCCCTGCTTCAGATAGTCGGGGCCGCCGTACACGGCGAGCAGCCGCCCGTCGGGGGAGACGCTCGCCGCGCCGATCTTCGCGTGTTTGTCCGTGTCGGGACGCCGCTCGGCGTCGAAGTCCTTCTGCGCCTTCTGAACGGCGGAGGTCAGGGCCGTCATGCGGGTCCGGTCGAAGGTCGTGTAGATCTGGTAGCCGCCGAGGTCGAAGTCGGAGTCCGAGATGTGGCCCGCCTTGATCGTGTAGGCCTTGGCCAGCTCGACCAGATAGCCGGTCTGCGCGCCGGGAGTTCCGGGGAGGGCGGCCCCCGAGGGCTCGGGGAAGGCGGTGTAGGTGGCGCGCTCGGCGCGCGAGAGCCGGCCGGTCTCGACCATGCGGTCCAGGATCCAGGCCCAGCGTTCGACGGCCCGCTCGTGGTTCTCCTTGCCGAGGGCCGGGTCGTACAGCCCGGCGCCCTTGAGGAGGGAGGCCAGGAAGGCGCCCTCGCTGGCATTGAGCTGCGAGACGTCCTTGCCGTAGTACGCCTGGGAGGCGCGCTGGATCCCGTACGTCCCGCGCCCGAACCAGCTGGTGTTGAGGTAGTCCTGGAGGATCTGGTCCTTGTCCCTCTGGTTGTCCAGTTTCACGGCGAGCAGGAGCTCGGTGAACTTCCGGGAGAGTGTGCGGTCCTGGTTCAGGTAGGCGTTCTTCACGTACTGCTGCGTGATGGTGGACCCGCCCTGGGTCTCGCCCCCCGTCGCCGCGGCACCCAGGGCGCGCAGGACGCCGGACGGTGACACGCCGGGATCCGAGTAGAAGCTCGCGTTCTCGGCGGCGAGAACGGCTCCCTGGACCTTGGCCGGCACCTTGTCCAGCGGCATCTCCTGCCGGCTGACCCAGCCCGTCCGGGCCATCGTGGAGCCGTCGGCCCAGTAGTAGACGTTGTCCTGCTGCGTGGCGAACGAGTTGAGGTCTTCGGGTATGTGCGTGGTCGCGTAGGCGTACGTGATGAAGCCCGCCAGGACTGCGAACGCATACAGGCAGGCACCCAGCCACTGGCGCCAGGAGGGTATCCACCGGCGCCAGCCGCTGCGGCCCGGCCTCGGGAAGGCGGGCCGCAGGCGCCGCAGTTGTGTGCGCGCCGCAGCGGTGGCCGACGCGAGGGCGGCCGGCCGGCCGGCTGACGCCCGGGGCCGACGGCGCGTCCCGGTCTTCCCCCGGCGGCCCGACGGGGCACCGCCACTACCCTCCGGAACCGCCCGCCTGCCCCACGATCGCCCTCTTGCGGACGTATCCTGCCTGCCCACTGGGAATGCCCCCTTGCTGTACTTTCCTGCATACCCTAGAGGCATTTGCTGTGAGGCCGGCGTGAAGGCATCGGCATCGGGCCGCGAAGTACGGCGCCGTGGCCGGAGATGAACCGGAGGCAGGCCGCCCTGCGCTCGAGACGGTTCCTGTCAGGCGACTGCCGGCGAAGCGGAACGCATCGAAGGAGTCGTCAGGTTGTGCGAGGATTCCGTCCCCCGGTTCGTGTGGACCGGGTGACAAGGGGAAAAGCAGTGATACCAAAGAGGTTCAGGCTTGCCGTCGGCGCAGCCTTGACCGTGACCCTGTCGTCCGCGACGCTGTTCGCCTACTCCGCGAGTGCGGGTTCCGGGCCCGAAGCAGCCGACCGCGCGACCGTCGACGCCTTCGCCCGCATGGCCGACGACGTGCTCTCCCAGCGCACCCAGGCTCTGGTCGAAGACAACCCGGGGCACCGCAACTCCGGCCCGGCCTCCGCGAAGACGCGCATGTCGGCCCAGCTGAAGAAGGACGAGGACGCCGCGATCTCGTCGCTGCAGTCCCGTAAGACGCGCCTGGCGGCGCTCGGCGAGGCCTACACGGGTGCCACCACCCACGTCGCCGTGGAGCGAGCCACGGTCACCGGCGGGAAGGCCACCGTCGCGGTCACCGAGGACACCACGCTCACCTACAAGAAGCTGCGCGGGGACGAGCCTGCCACGACCGACTTCCGGACGCGCTACGAACTGACCCTCACCAGCAAGCGGGGCGGTGCCTGGGAGCTGACCTCGATCAAGTCCCAGGACAACGGCCCCGTCGCGATCAACGAGCCGGTGGCGGCCAAGGCGAAAGTCGTCAAGGACGACGGCAACCAGTACCCGGACGGCACGCCCGCGTCGACCAAGTACCCCGCCCCGGCGAAGCCCAAGGCGAAGACCGGCGGTGCGTACGACTACACGGCCATGGCGAAGTACGCGGAGAAGTACTGGAGCAACTACAACCCGGCGTACCGCAAGTTCAGCGGAGCGGGGGGTGACTGCACCAACTTCATCAGCCAGGCGCTCAAGGCGGGTGGCTGGAAGACCGTTCCGGGCCCCACGACGGACTACCGCAACTGGTCGTACGACGGCACGCGCCAGACCGACTCGTGGGTCGGGGCGAACGAGTGGGCGTGGTTCACGCTGTCCAACCAGCGGGCCGCCAACCTGGCCAGCGTCTACCAGACGGACGTCGGTGACATCGTGCAGGTGGACTTCAACAGGGACGGGTCCAAGGACCATTCCATGATGGTGACGTACCGCAGCAACGCCGGAATGCCGTACCTCACCTACCACTCCACCAACACGTACCGGAAGTCGCTCGCGAGCATCATCGCGTCCTACCCGGACGCGGTCTATTACGCGTACCGCACCTGACGGGTGCCCTTCGGCTTCTCCTGCCGCGGAACCCCCGCGGCAGGAGAAGCCGGCCGGGATCACCGACGCCGGAGCGCCCGTTCAGTCGATGACCGCGGTGGCTTCGACCTCCACCAGGTGTTCGGGTACGTCCAGAGCGGCGACACCCAGCAGCGAGGCAGGGGGTGCCGCGGTGACCCCCAGCTTCGCGGCCGCCCGGCCGAGCCCCTCCATGAGCAGGGGCATCTTGTCCGGGGTCCAGTCGACGACGTAGACGGTCAGTTTCGCCACGTCGTCGAAGGAGGCGCCGACCTCGGCCAGGGCGGTGGCGATGTTGAGGTAGCACTGCTCGACCTGGGCGGCGAGGTCGCCTTCGCCGACATTGACTCCGTCGGCGTCCCAGGCGACCTGTCCGGCGATGAAGACCAGCTTCGATCCTGTCGCGATCGACACCTGCCGGTAGGCGTCGATTTCCGGCAATCCGTTGGGGTTCACCAGGGTGATGGACATGCTGCCTGCCTCCATTGCCATGAGCGCCCGCGAGCTCGCTTCCATCGAGCCGTAACGCGCGCTTGCTCTCTTGTGGTTACTCAGGAACCGTAGGAGAGTGGTTGCTGACATGGAAGAACGCACTTTTCAGTGACTGGGGAACCTGATGGTGACCAAGCAGTTCACGGGCTCGCCCGACGAGGCGGACCTGCGGCGCGCGGACTCCCTGGGGCGGGAGATCTTCTCGGACGTCGCCAACAAGTGGGCGCTCCTGATCATCGAGGCCCTGGGGGACGACACCCTGCGGTTCAGCGAGCTGCGCGATGAGGTCGACGGCGTCAGCCACAAGATGCTCACCCAGAACCTGCGCATGCTGGAGCGCTACGGTCTGGTCGAGCGGACGGTGCACCCCGTCGTGCCGCCACGGGTCGAGTACACCCTCACCGAGCCCGGCCAGGCCCTGCGGGTGACGATCGACGGACTGTGCGACTGGACCCACCGCCACCTCGGTCACATCGAGGCCTCCCGCCGGCGATTCGACGACGCCTGACGGCCAATGGCCGCGCAAAGCGGCGGAAGATCGGCTTCCGGGGTGACCGCCGCTCCGCGAGACTGAGGAAGCCGGTCCCCGGAGGAAGGCTGAGGTGCGCGGTGGCTGAGTCGGAGGATGACCTCACCATCCGCCATGTCGCGGAGCGGCTGATGAAGGCCCACCCCGAGCTGGATGCCGGGCTGGTGGAAAGCTCGGTACGGACGGCGTACGAAGAGCTCAGATATGCACGTGTGCGTACCTACCTGCCGGTCCTGATGGAGCGCCGGGCCAAGGACTTGCTGCCCTCTGACCAGCAGACGAACCGCCATACCTGACGGTCGATGCGTGGGCGGCGCCCGCCGAACCGGATGTGGCGGATCGATCGGCGGGCGCTGCCGAGCCGGGCCCGGCGTGGCATCGGCGGTCTTCAGCCGGCGGCGGCCTGCCTGATCAGTTCTGCGACGGCGTCCGGCTGCGAGACGTACACGGAGTGGCTGCCGGCCACCTCGACGGTCTGTGCTCCGATCCGCTCGGACATCGCGTGCTGGGCCGGCGGCGGGATCATGCGGTCGTCGGTGGCGATCAGGTACCAGGCGCGCTTGGTCCGCCAGGCAGGCCGGGACACCGTGCCGCCCAGGGCGTCCAGGCCCCACGGGACCTGGGAGTCGGCCATGAACTCGGCCTGGGCGCGCGGCAGGTCGCCGGCGAAGGAGTCGGCGAACTTGTCGCGGTCCAGGAACAGGAAGCCCTGGTCGGGCGGCAGGATGGGCGGGACCGGGGCTCCCGGCGGCGGGTCGGCGATCAGGGTGCTCACCGACTCGCCCTTGTCGGGGGCGAACGCGGCGATGTACACCAGCGAGGTCACCTTCTCGTGGTTGCCCGCCTCGGTGATCACGACCCCGCCGTAGGAATGGCCGACCAGGGTCACCGGTCCCGGCATCCCGTCGATCACCTGATGGGTGGCGGCCACGTCGCCTTCCAGCGAAAGCGTGGGGTTCTGCACGATGGCCACGTTGTAGCCGTCGGCCTTGAGGGCGTCGTACACACCCTGCCAACCGGAGCCGTCCACGAAGCCTCCGTGAACGAGCACGACATTTCCGCGCGGTGCGTTGTCGTTCATCTTTCCTCCAGTGTTCTTCGGGCCTGAATGCGCGGCCCGTGCTGCGCACCCTACGAATGTGGCCGAATTCGCCGCTTCCGTCATATGACGTAGCCCAGTCGGCGGAGTGTGTCAGTGCTGGTCGAGCCGCCTCAGGGCGTCTCCCAGTCCGGCCCGGGAGGTCACGCCGAGTTTGGGGAAGAGCTGGTAGAGGTGGGTGGAGACGGTGCGCGGGGAAAGGGAGAGCTTCTCGCCGATCCGTTTGTTGGTCAGGCCTGCCGCCGCCAGGTTGGCGATTTCCCGCTGCTGAGGTGTCAGCGGGGCGGTCTCCGGCCGGGGAGACGTACGCGCGGAGCTGCCGCAGGCGCGCAGCTCCTGGTTCGCCCGATCGGCCCACGGCACCGCGCCGAGCCGTTGGAACGTGTCAGCCGCAGCGGCCAGGTGATGGCGCGCCAGCGCGCGTGCTCTGCCGCGCCGGAGCCGCTCGCCGTAGTACAGGCGGATACGGGCCAGGTCGAAGGGCCACCGCCCGGCCCCCTCCACGGCGAGCGCGTCCTGGAAGCCCGGATGCCGTTCGTCGTCGGCGGCAAGGGCGGCGGAGGCGTGCAGCAGCATCCTCAGCCGCGGGGACACCGCCTCCAGACCCGCGTCCCGGGCTGCGGCGACATGGTCCACGGCCCGGCTGCTGCGGCCTGTTCGCATGGCCGCGTCGACCAGTTCCATGACCGTCCACAACGCCTGCGGGGCGAAGTCCGGCAGCTTCCCGGGCGGCGCGATCAGCGTCGCCTGCTGATACGCCTCCTCGAAGTCCCCCTGCCCCAGGGCGGACAGGGTCCTGGCGTGAGCGGCGTAGGCGCGCACGGTGTCGGCGCGCCGAGGCCCGGCCCACTGTTCCATCTGGCCGGTCAGGCCGCGGACCGCCGGGTGGTCTCCGCACGCCGCGGCCGTGCAGGCCAGCAGGTACTTCCCCACCCAGGCCAGCATCGGATAGTGGTACTGGTCGCACAGGTCCAGTCCCTCGCGCACGAACTGCCGCAGGTCCGACCACTGCCCGGTCATCCACGCGTGGTTGCCGAGCAGGAACAGGGCGTCGATGGCGGTGGTGATGTTCTCGCCCCGGCGGCCGCCCGCCACGACGCGGTGCAGCCCTTCCACGCATCCGTCCAGCCGGTCCACGTACGCCCCGGCGGTGGCCACCCGGATGATGCGCAGCGGGTCGGACTCGTGGGTCAGCTCCGCGATGACCTCGTCCAGCACGGCCAGAGCGGACGGGCCCGTGCGGGCCGGATCGGCGAAGGTGCTGCGCGCCGTCGCCAACAGCACGGGGACGGCAGGGTACTTGGCCAGCGCGGCGTCGAACGGTGACCACAGCTCCGGCCGGCCGCCGAAGAAGCACACCAGCAGCAGGGTGTGCAGACCCTCGGCCAGCGTGGCATCGGCGGGGTCGTACGGTTCGGGCTGCATGGTGATCGCACCGCACAACAGCCTGTACGCGGTGTCTATGTCGCCGGAGCCGTTGAGCAGGTACGCCGCACCGGCCACGGCCATGGCCAGGGATCCCGCCCCGGGCGCCGTGCGGCGCGCATCGTCCAGCAGGTGGGGCACGTCCCGCAGGTCACCGGTGATGTTCGCGCCGGTGTAGGCCGCCTCGGCGAGCCGTCGTGCCCGTTCGGGCCCTGCGGGGGTCAGCTCGGCGGCCCGCAGCAGGGCCGTCACCGCGGCGGGCCCGTCGCCACGGTGGCCGATGACGGCGGCCGCCCGTTCCAGCAGCGCTGCGACCCGCTCGTCGGGGGCCTCCGTGGCCTGGGCCAGGTGCCAGGCCTGGCGCTCGGGAACCTCCTGCCATGCCCGGGCGAGCGCACGGTGGGCGCTGCGCCGTTGATCGCTGGTGGCCAGCTCCACCACGGCCGCCCGTGTCAGCGGATGCCGGAACCGCATGCCCGACGGTTCGTCGACGCGGAGCAGCTGGGCGTGCTCGGCGGAGCCCAGGTGCTTGAGGCTGCACCGCCCGGACGTGGCACGCCGCAGCACCTGCAGGTCTCCGGTGCCGTCCAGCGCGGCCAGGAGCAGCAGGTAGCGCGTGGCCGCAGGCAGGCCGGTGATGCGGGAGGCGAACGCCGACTGCAGTCTGCGGCTGAGCGGTAAACGCTCGGGGAGGGTCGCGGAGGCCGCCTGCTGCGGGCCGCTGAGCGCGACCGGAAGCTCCAGGAGCGCCAGCGGGTTGCCCTGCGCTTCGGCCATCAGGCGCCGCCGTACCCGCAGCGCGAGCGCCGGGAACCGCTGGACCAACAGGTCCTCGGACGCGGCGTCGCTGAGGGGCCCCACGTCGTGGATGGGCAGTCCGCTGTGGTCGAAGAACCCCTCCGCCCCCTCCCGGGCCGTGCACAGCATGCCGACGCCGCGGCCTGCGAGTCGGCGCGCGACTTCGCCCAGGACGGTGGCGCTGGCCGGGTCCAGCCACTGCGCGTCGTCCACGACCAGCAGTGTCGGCTTGTGGCCCGCGAGCTGCCCGAACACCGACAGGACGGCGTTCGCGACCGTCTCGTGTTCCGGTGCCGGGCCGTCCCGGCGGCCCAGGACCACGGCCAGCGCGTCGCCCAGGACGACCGACGGCTGTTCGCCCGCCGCCGCCTCGATCAGCTGCCCGAGGCCGCTGTAGCTCAGCCGTGCCCGGTATTCCGCACCGGCCGTCGCCACGACGCGCATACCGCGCTCCTCTGCCCGGGACACGGCGGCAGCCAGCAGTGCGGTCTTGCCGACGCCCGGATCACCGAGCAGCAGCAGGGGACCGCTGTCCCGCGCGACACCCTCCAGGAAGAGGTCGATGCGGTCCAGATCTGCCGTGCGCCCGAAGAGCGGCCCGTCCGTGTCGAACATCCGCGGAGCGGCTCGGTCCGCCGGGACAACCGGTCCGCGTACGGTCTCCGTCGTGGGCATTCCCTGTCTCCCCATGCTCTAGGAGTTCCCGGAAGTTACGAAGGCGGCGACCTCGCGGGTGAACCGGTCCGGCTCCTCCAGGTGGCCGAAGTGTCCACTCTGCTCCAGGACGAGCAGCTGCGAGGCGGGAATCAGCGTGTGCAGCTCCTCGGCCCACCGCGCTCCGCACACGACGTCGTGCCGGGCTGCGAACTCGCCCACCCTGCGCATCAACTCCTCGCCGAGCTCGGGCCCGTGACCGGCGCACTCTCGTACAACACCACTCCGGCGAGCTGGCCGGGACGGTGCAGCGCGTGGAACTGGGCGACGAAGCCGCCGTGCGAGTGGCCGAGCAGGTGCACCCGGTGCCCGGCCAAGTGGTCGATCAGCGCGGCCAGATGGCTCGATGCCGGGGCCGCCGGGGTGCGCCACGCACAGCGGTCCCGTTCCGTGGACGTGGTACCGCAAGGCGACGCCCTCCGCCGGGAGGGTGTAGGCGCCTTCGGCCGGCGGGCCGGTAAGAGGTGACCCCATCAGTGCTCCCGATCTTTGAACGTGGGTCGATGACACCGACAAGATGCGCGGGCGGAGCGGAAGTTCGACCCCTTCGGAGTGACGTGTGCCACATCGCGCCGAGGGAGCGGACCGAGCGGGCTCTAACCGGATAGGTCATCCGCATGCGTGTTACGGTCACACCAAGCGGATGACCTATCCGAATTTCTACCGGGGTGGACGTGTCATGAAGAAGACAGCCGTCGTTACGGCCGGAACGGCCGGCATCGGCCTGGAGACGGCGCTGGGGCTGGCTGCGGCCGGGTTCTCGGTCACCGTGGTCGGACGCAACGCCGACCGGGGCGCCCGGGCGGTCGAGCGGATCAACACGGTGAGCCCGGAACACCCGGGCCGGTTCCTGTCCGCCGATCTCGCCTCGCTCGACGACGTGCGCGCCCTCGCCGGCCGGATCACCTCCGACCATGCCGCCTCGGGCGAACCGCTGACCGTACTGGTCAACAACGTCGGGGCGATGTTCCCGGATCGGCAGGACCTGGGCGGCGTCGAGGCATCGTTCGTCGTCAACCACCTCTCGCCCTACCTGCTGACCGAGCTCCTGCTCCCCACACTGACGGCCGGTGCGCCGAGCAGGATCGTGAACGTCACCTCGGGAGCGGTCGGGGTGGCGAAGCGGGTGTTCGACGCCGTCGAGCCGCCGGGGGGCTACTACGGCTTCCACTGGTACGGCCGCGCCAAGCTCGCCAACCTCGCCTACACGCTCGACCTGGCCAAGCGCCTGGACGGCACGGGCGTATCGGTCTTCGCCGCCGACCCCGGCGGCGCCGCGACCGACATGACCAACGGCACCTTGACCGACCCGAAGATCGTTTCGCCCGCCCTGCGGCTGCTGTGGCCGCTCGTGCGCCGCACGTTCGCACGCTCGACTTCCGGCCCGGCGTCCCTAGCGGCCAGGCCCTCCATCATCGCCGCCACCGACGACGCGCTGACGGACCGCACCGGCATCCTCATCGGGGCCGAGGCCCGCCCGGTCACGCCGGCCCGCGCGGCAGCCGACCCTCGCGTCGCCGAGGCCGTACGCCGGCTCAGCGAACGGCACGCGCCTCTTGCGGCCACCTGACCCGCCGTGAAAGGCCGATACGGGCGGCGGGGCCATCCGGATGGGCTATCCAATTAACATGTCCCCATGACGACGACACCATTGCGCAAGGACGCGGCCCGCAACTGGGACCGGATCGTCGCCGTCGCCCGTGCCCTGGTCGACCAGGGCACGCCCTTGCAGCTCAACGACGTCGCCCGGCGCGCCGGACTCGGTGTCGGCACCGTCTACCGGCACTTCGCCACGCCCGAGGCACTGCTGGAGACCGTCGCCACCCCGTGTCTGGAATCCCTGGCCACCGCCGGCCGGCGGGCGCTGGCCGGCACCGACCCCTGGGGCGCGCTGGAGGCCTTCCTCACCCGCACCGTCGAAGCGCAGGTCAGCGACGCCTCCCTGGCCCCGGTCACCGCCGCACCGGCCGACACCCTGCCGCGGACCACGGAACTCAAGGCGTCGCTGTGGTCGTCCGGTGCCACGCTCCTCGACCGGGCCAGGGAGGCCGGAGCGGTCCGCCCCGACCTGGCCTCCGCCGACCTGGTCCCGCTCATGTGCGGCATCGCCCACGCCGTGCACGTCCACGGCGGCACCCCTGCCGACCGGATCGACACCGCTCACCGCTACCTGGCCACGCTGCTCGAGGGCCTGCGAGCCGCACCAGCGCCGGAAGCCGGCCCCACCCGGTAGGCAAGGGTGTCATCTCCGATGGCGCAGACGGCACCACGCCGGCAAGCCGAACCACAACCAGGCCACTGCGCCGACGATCACGGATGCCAGCACCGCGGACGTGCCGAACCCCAGCACCATGGTCACCACGAGGAGGAGGGAACTGCTCATGGCCACCATGAGCAGAACCAGCCCGGCGAGTGCCAACCGGTTGGAGACCGTGACCAGTTGTGTCCGCATCCCGCAGCGGAAGACCACGCGGTGGAAGGGGGCCGGTGCCATGAGGAAGGCGGCGGCTCCGAAGGCCACGAACAGGGTCAGCACGTACTGACCCGCCTGCACCTCGGTGAGCGCGCCGAACCGCGGGCTGAAGACGAGGGTCATGAGGAAACCCAGCAGGATCTGTACGCCGGTCTGGGCCTGACGTACCCGCGCTCAACTCCTCGTCGAACCCCTGATGAAGTTCCAGTGAACGGGTAAACGGCGCCCCCGCGCCTCCGGTTCACCTCGACCCGCACGGCCCCGCATACCTCGTCACCTCTGCGGTCTCGGGTCGCGGGGCGTCACCGGTCGAGCGGCTCGAGCCGCCGCCCCGCGCCGGTCGGCAGGTGTGCCTAGCACGCCTACGTCACATGACGGAAGCGACGGTGCCCGCCCGGAACCTAACGTCCTCCGCGGGACGGCGTCCGTCCAGCCAGGCCCGGCGACACGAAGGCCCCGCCACACCGCCGCACACCGCCGCACCAGAACGTCCCGCCCGGCCCACCGCCGGGCGAAACCCGTTTGTTCCCCGTCCACCGAGAAGGAGTCACCCCATGGGTCCTGATCCCACCCGCCGCCGCGTGCTCGCCACCGGCGCCGCCGTCGCAGGCACGGCCGCTCTGCTGGGACCGCTCGGCTCCACCGCCTACGCCGCGGACCGCGCCGCGGCCGGAACCAAGCCGACGATCGTGCTGGTGCACGGCGGATTCGCCGACGGATCCGGCTGGAACGACGTCATCAGGCGCCTCCAGCACGCCGGATACCCGACCCTCGCCCCCGCCAACCCGCTGCGCGGCCTGACCACCGACGCTCCCTACGTCGCCGGCGTCCTCCGCTCGATCACGGGCCCGATCGTCCTGGTCGGCCACTCGTACGGCGGTGCGGTCATCACCAACGCCGCAGCGGGGATCCCCAGCGTCAAGGCGCTGGTCTACATCGCCGCGTTCGTCCCCGACCAGGGCGAACAGCTCGGCGCACTGATCAAAAGGTTCCCCGGCAGCATCATCCAGGCCGCGACCCGGGCGGTTCCGTACGCCAACCCCGACGGCACCACCGGCACCGACCTGTACCTCCAGGCCGACAAGTTCCGGGCCGCGTTCGCCGCAGACGTCCCACTCGCCGACACCCGCCTCATGCAGGCCACCCAGCGGCCCTTCAGCGCCTCCGCCTTCACCGACACGACCACCGCCGCAGCCTGGCACACCGTCCCCTCCTGGGGCCTCGTGGCCGGCGAGGACAAGGCCATCCCGCCGGCCCTGGAACGCTTCTTCTACCGGCGCGCAGGCGCCCGCGGCATCGTCGAGGTACCGGGGGCGTCCCACGTCCCCATGATCAGCCATCCGGGCGTCACCGCCCGCCTCATCGAAGACGCCGCCGAGGCCACCCGCTGACCGGGCAGGAACACCGATGAGGGTCAGTATCGTGGGCGGCGGGATCGCCGGGCTGACCTGCGCACTGAGCCTGCACGCCGCCGGCTTCCGGCCCCGGGTGAGCGAGGCGGCACGGACCGTCGAGGCCGTCGGTGTGGGGATCAACCTGCTCCCGCACGCCGTGCGCGAGCTCACCGAACTCGACCTGGCCGAGGAACTGGCCGTGGTCGCTCTGCCCCCGCATCGCCTCAGCTACCGCGACCGGGCGGGCGAACCGATATGGGAGGAGCCGCTCGGCCGCGCGGCCGGCTACCACTGGCCGCAGTACTCCGTGCACCGCGGCCGCCTGCACGTCATGCTGCTGGCGGCGGTGCGCGAGCGCCTGGGACCGGACTCCGTTCGCACCGGCCGGCTGTTCCGGCGCTTCGAGCAGACGGCGGGCGGCGTGCGGTCCCACTTCGTGGACCGCACGAGCGGCACGCCGGCGGTGGAGGACGCCGACGTGCTGATCGGCTCCGACGGCATCGACTCCGCGGTCCGCGCCCAGCTCCACCCGGACGAGGGCCCCGCCCACGGGAACGGCGTCCACATGTGGCGCGGAGTCGCGCGGTACCCACACGTCCTCGGCGGCCGTTCCATCGTGGTGGCTGGCGGCACCCCGGGGGCGAAGTTCGTCGCCTATCCGATCGAGGACCCGGCGGTCGAAGGGGGCGATGCGTTGCTGAACTGGGTACTGGAGGTACGGCACGGGCAGTCGGCCGCGCCGCCGGACCGGCCGAGCCGCCGCATCACACCGGCAGAGGCCCGCGCCGGCCTGGCGGACTGGAACCTGCCGTGGATCGACCTGGAGGCGCTCGCCGAGCGCTCCTCGACGATCTTCGAGTACCCGATGCTCGACCGCGACCCGCTGCCGAACTGGAGCTTCGGGAGCGTCGCCCTGCTCGGCGACGCCGCGCACCCGATGTTCCCGATGGGCATGAACGGCGGATCGCAGTCCATCGTCGACGCCCGTGTCCTGGCCTGGTGTCTGACGCGGGAGCACGACCCGGCTGCCGCGCTCCGCCGCTACGACCGCATGCGCCGACCGACCGTGAACGCTGTCGTGCTGGCCAACCGGGACCTGGGACCGGAAGCGATCATCGCGCGGGCCGCGGAGCACGGCGGAGCCCTGCCCGTCGGCCGGGCGGAGTCGATCGCGAACCGCTACAAGCGCCTGGCCCAGGCCACGGTGACCCAGGTCAACACCCACCCGTCGTGGACGGTCCGGGGTGATGGCACAGACCTGACCCGTTGAGGGCCCGCGTGCTCGAGCGGTCGGCGGCTCAGACCGCGCGGTCCAGTGACCCCTCCAGGTCGAGTTCGCCTTCGCGCGTCTGGGCGCCGGCCGCCACGGCGGCCCGCATGCGCTCGACCACGGCATCCGGTGCCGGGTAGACCCCGCCCAGGGCCTTGCTCTCCTCGCCGAGCCCCTCCAGCAGGCTCCCGCCGGTGGCTGCGGCCCCGACCGCCGCCTTCGCGGCGGCGATCTGCTCCGGGCGCAGCGCCGCGATGCGCCGGGCCAGGTCGTCGACGAAGCCGTCGAGCTCGCCGGCCGGGAGGGCGCGGTTGATCCAGCCGTAGCGCTCGGCCACCTCCGCGTCGAAGAGGTTTCCGCCGAGGATCACCTCCAGGGCCCTGGCGCGGCCCACCAGCGGGGGCAGCAGCTGGGTGCCGCCACCTCCGGGGATGATGCCCATCCGGGTCTCGGGCTGGGCGAGCCAGGTCCGCCCCCGGGCGGCGAAGCACATGTCGAGTGCCATCGCCAGCTCGTTGCCGCCGCCCCGGAGGCGCCCGGCGAGCTTGGCGATCGTCACCTGCGGCAGCGCGCGCAGGCGCAGCATCAGCTTCTGCACGGGGTTGATCAGTGACTCGTCCCCGCCGGTCCGGGCGTCCGGGTTGGCGAGTTCCGCGAAGGTCTCCGGGTTCAGCATGAAGCCCAGGTCGACGTGGGCGACGAAGAAGTCCGGGTCGGCGCTCTGCAGCACGATCACGCGCACCCGCTCGTCCTCGCGGACGGCTCCGGCGAAGTCGTGCAGTTCGTTGATGAGCGTCGTGTCGAGCATGTTGACCGGCGGGTTGTCGAGCGTGACGTGGGCCACGCCCGCGTCGATCGCCACCCGCAGTCCCGTGTAACGGTCGTACGTCATCTTGTTCATCTCCCGGTGGAATCACTGGCCTCAGGCCCGTACACCGGTCACGCTAAAAGCTGACGTTGACGTCAGGGGCAAGGGGAATGTGATGCGCATCGGTGAACTCGCCACGAGAACGGGTGTGAGTGTGCGGGCGCTGCGCTACTACGAGGAGCAGCACCTGCTCGCCTCCGAACGCAGCCCCAGCGGACAGCGGCACTATCCGGACGACGCCGTCGACCGTGTCCTGCTGATCCAGCAGTTGTACGCGGCGGGGCTGCCGAGCCGGTCGATCGTGGAACTGCTGCCGTGCGTGGTGACCGGTGAGGTGACACCGGAACTGCTCGAACGGCTGTCGGCGGAGCGGGACCGCATCGACACCCGGATCGGCACCCTGGAGGACACCCGGGACAGGCTGGACGCGGTCATCGCCGCGGCGACCGCCACCTTCCGGACGGGCAACCCCTGCCGCTGAGGGCGGCGCGCCTCAGCCGTGGCCCCGCACCACGGTGAGACACCGGCTCGCGCACCCGGAGCCGAGCTGATCGGTCTCCATGGGTGCGCAGGCGGCGTTGGCCGGTCTCAGGCCGTGGCGGGTGCTGCGGCCTCGGGAGACGCGGGGGGCGCAGGGGTCTCGGCGGCGGCCCCGGTCCCGGCACCGGGCAGGGGGATGCGGTGCAGCCCCCTGCGGTCGTAGAGGCGGGTGACGGCGAAGCCGAAGACCAGCGCGGCGACGAGGGCGACACCCATCGACGCCCACGCCCGGGTCAGGCCCGCGTCGGCCTGGGCTCCGTAGTAGAGCAGCGAGCGCAGCCCCTCGGTGATCTGGCGCAGCGGCTCGAACTCGGCGAGACCTCGGAAGAACCCGGGCAGCGCCTGGACGGGCACGGTGGCGCCGGAGGAGGGGACGGCCATCGCGACGAAGACGATGGTGGCCAGCAGCATGCCGGGGGTGCCGAAGGCGGCGAACAGGGCCAGGCTGCCGATGCCGACGACGGCGATGGTGGCGACCGAGTAGAGCCACAGCAGGCCGAGGTGCGACGCGTCCATGTCGAGGATGGCGACCGTGGCGACCTCGACCAGGGTGCCCATGACCAGGGACAGGCCGAGCATGAGCGCCATACCGATGGCCAGGGTACGGACGCGGCTGGTGTGCTGGACGGGTTCGCGCTTGCGGATGGGGCCGAAGTCGGTGTGCAGGTAGCCGAGCGCGGTGTCGACCTGAGAGTTGACCACGTTGGCGCCGAGCATGCCGCAGACGACCAGGACCAGCGCGTAGTAGAAGGCGCTCAGCCCCATGGCGCTGCGGGAGCCGACGGGGTGGCCGTCGGCGACGTTCACGGTCACCGGGTCGGCCAGCTTGAGCTGGGCGGCCGTCGGCAGCGGGGTCTTCTGGGCCGTGGCCTGCTTGAGGAGTTCCTGGCCGAGCTGGGCGGAGGCCGCGTGGGCGGCCTTCTGGGCGGCCTGGGAGGACATCGAGGAGCCGATGCTGCCGGCGGCCTGATTGGTCAGCACGGTCAGGGTCGGCGGGACGGCCTTGCCCTGGGGCGCGGGCTGCGGGGCGGCGAGCCCGGTCACCGTGGCGGAGAAGTCCTTGGGGATGACGAGGGCACCGAAGACCTTGCCCCGGCCCAGCCGCTTGTCGGCCTCCTCGCGGCTGACGACCTGCCAGTCGATGCTCTTGTCGCCCTTGGCGGCCTTCTGGATCCCCGAGACGACCTGCTCGCCCAGGTTGACGCGGCGGCCGCCCGCGTCGGCGCCGGCGTCGGTGTTGACCAGGGCCACGGGCAGGTCGCGCAGGTTGCCCCTCGGGTTGACGTTGCCCCCGACGTAGAGCAGGGCGAACAACATCGAGACCACTGCGGCGATGAGTCCCGTTCCGATCCACAACTGGGGTCGGCGGAGCACGGAGGGGGGCGTGGGCTGAGGCATCGATTCTCCGGCGCGGCTGCGTTCCTAAGCTGGATACTTCAGGTATCCAGCTACTGGATAGTCGCAGTATCTTGTTGTGGTGTCCAATCGCCGATGACGGATTCCGGACCACACGACCATCAGGGAAGCCGTATGAAGATCTCGGAGCTCAGCCGGCGGACCGGCGTGCCGGTCGCCAGCATCAAGTACTTCCGGCGGCAGGGCCTGCTGCCCGCCGGGCGGGCGACCGCCGCGACCCTGGCCGAGTACGGCGAGGAGCACGCGGAGCGGCTGCGGCTGATCAAGGCACTGACCACGCTCGGCGGCCTGTCCATCGCCGCCACCCGTGAGGTGCTCGGAGCCGTCGACCAGGCCCACAGCTCCGAAGGCGCCCTGGGAGCGGTCAGCTACGCCCTTCCGGTGCCGGTGGCGGCCCAGCCCGCCGCCGCCCCCGAGGAGGAGGCCGAGGCCGACGCGACCGCCGGGGCCGAGGTGGCGGAGCTCCTCACGACCCTGGAGTGGCAGGCGCCCGGCACCTCACCGCACGTGCAGGGGCTGACGGCGGCACTGAAGGAGCTGCGACGGCTCGACGCGCAGTACGCCCCGGGCGAGCTCGCCGCCTACGCGAGGCTCGCCGAGTCGGTGGCCCTGCTGGACCTGGAACGCGCGGCCGGCCTCGACGACCCCGTGGCCCTGGCCGAGCGGGCGGTCATCGTCTTCGCGATCTGCGCCCCGGTGTTCGAGCTGTTGCGGCGTCTCGCCCAGGAGGACCAGGTCCGGCGCCGCGTCGCGGACGGCGGCGCCGGGTCCGCAGCACCCCGGTAGCGCAGCTGCCGACCCACCCTGCGGGGCGCCTGCGCGCGGTCGGGTGTGCGCGCCGGGCGGTGTGCGCGCCGGGCGGGCCGCGATGATGGCCGGAAGACGCCGGTCGGCAAGCCAACTCTCCACGTTTTCAACGCAGTTGTTAATACGGGATTAGCCGAACCGTGCGTGAATGGTCAGCCGGGCAGTAGATGCTGCCGCTTGAGCGTGACGCGAGCGTGCTGGGGGGCATGTGTGACCGTCGGAGAGAGGGCTTCAGCGGAGAGACCGTTCATCGAGGAGCCTCGTCTGACCGTCCGGCGCCGGTCGTCCGGCTCGTGGTCGCGGCGGAGCCTGCTGCTGTTCTTCCTGCCCGCGCTGGCCACCGTACTGACGGGCCTCGCCGCGCTGGCCGTGTCGGGCAATCTGCTGCTGCCCTTCGAGAGCGTCGTCGTCCTCGAGGGCAAGATGGCCTCCAAGCGCGACTTCTTCGAGGACGAGGAGGTCCAGCGGATCCTGCTCAAACACCGCGTCAAGGTCCACATCACCAGCTCGGGCTCGCGCGAGGTCGCCCTGCGGGACCTCGCCGCCTTCGACTTCGTCTTCCCCTCGGGTCAGCCGGCCGGCGATCTGATCACCGGCGTGCGTGCGGCGGCCGGCCAGTACGCCAAGGTGCACCGCCCGTTCGTGAGCCCCATCGTGCTCGCGACGTACCGGGAGTACGCCGAGACGCTGCACGGCGCCGGCATCGCCACCCCGCTGCCCGCCGAGGGCGCGGACCGGCCGCTCTACTACTCGTTGGACATGCAGAAGTTCCTCGACAGCATCGACAGGGGACAGCGCTGGAACGATCTCGGCATCCAGCAGCACGGGATCTCCAACGCCAACCGGATCGTCGCCCAGAGCCCCGACGTGTGCGGCTCCAACTCGGCCGGCACCTATCTGGCACTGGTCTCCTTCACCAGGCGCGGCAACGGTCCCGAGGTGCCCTCCACCGAGCAGGAGGCGAGCAGCCGCGCGCAGTCCGTCAAACACCTCATGGAGCAGGGCCTGCCCGCGGCCGATGTGTTCAAGACGTACATCTCGCCGGAGGGCAAGGGGATCGCCCCGGTGGTCGTGGCCTACGAGCACCAGTACCTCACCTATCAGGTCCGCCACCGCGCCGAATCCGAGCGGCTCGACCCGGAGCGGGTGCTGCTGTATCCCTCCAGCCAGTTCGTCACCCAGCCCCAGTTCATCTCCCTGAACGGCAGGGGCGAGCGGCTCGGCGAACTCATCGCCACCGACCCGGAGTTGCGTCGGCGTGCGACGGAGCTGGGCTTCCGGATCCTGGACCCGGCAGGCGAGGTCGCCGGCGACCACCTGTCGCAGTTCCTGACCGAGCGGAGCGTCCCGGTGCCGGCCCTGCGCAGTGACAACACCCGCTCGCCCATGCCCAGGATCCGCTACCTGGAGCAGATGATCTCCATCGTCGGCGACTGCCCGCCCGCCCCGCTCCCGGACGGGGCGCCATGACGGCCCATGGCACGACCGGCCGGCGCCCCCGGACCCTGGCCGCGCTGGCCCTGGCATGCCTGTGCGTGCTGGCCACGCTCACCGCCTGCTCCGGGGACCGGGACGAGCCGGTCACCCTGCGGGTGCTCGCCAGCTCCGAACTAGCCGACATTCAGCCCCTGTTCGACGATCTGCGCCGCGAGACCGGCATCACGCTGACCATGGAGTACCAGGGCACCGTCGAGGCCACCGCCTCCCTGGTCACCGGCCACTACCGGCACGACCTCGCCTGGCTCTCCTCGTCCCGCCCCTTCCAGCTCCTGTTGAAGCAGGCCGGACGCCAGACGGACGGTCCGCTGTCGACGAGCACCATGCGCTCCCCCGTCGTCGTCGGCCTGAAGCCCGAGGTGGCGCAGCGGCTGCGGAAGGCGACCCCCGACGGGCAGCTGTCGTGGGCGGACCTGGCGGACGCCGCGGCGGCGGGCACGCTGAAGTACGCCATGGCCGACCCCCGCAGTTCGAACAGCGGGCTCGCCGCGCTGGTCGGCGTCGCGACCGCCGCCGCGGGTACCGGCGGCGCGCTGCGCCCCGAGGACGTCTCCTGCGACCGGCTGCGCGGCTTCTTCACCGGGCAGGCGCTGACCGAGGACTCCTCCGGCCGCCTCACCGACGCGTACGCACGCGACCAGGACGGCCTCGACGCCCTGATCACGTACGAGTCCGAGCTGCTCTCCCTCAACCGCGCGGGCACCCTGCGCACTCCCCTGGAGGTCGTCTACCCGAAGGACGGCATCGTGCTGTCCGACTATCCGCTGATGCTGCTCGATCCGGCCAAGCGGGCCGCGTACGACCGTCTGACGGCCTGGCTCCGGAGCGAGCCGGTTCAGCGGAAGATCATGGAACGTACGCTGCGCCGGCCCGTCGACCCCGGCCTCACCCGCGTGCCCAGCCTGCGCACCCCGCTCGGCAACGCCCTGTACTTCCCGGACAGTCAGGCGGTCGTCGACCGGCTGCTGGCCGACTACGCCGACGCGCGGAGCGGCCGCCCGGTGCGGGTGATCTTCCTGCTCGACTTCTCCACGTCCATGCGCGGCGAGCGCATCGCGAACCTCCGCGCCACGATGGACGGGCTCAGCGGCGCCGACGGCTCGCCTTCCGGCAAGTTCACGCGGTTCCACCAGGGCGAGACTCTCACGGTGGTGCGCTTCGGCGGCCGCGTCCTGGACGAGCGGAGCGTGACGTACGCGGGGGCGCCCGACCTGGAGCGGCTGCGCGGCATGGTCGCCGACGACACGTTCGACGCGGGCACCGCCGTGTGGTCGGCCCTCGACCACGGCTACCGGACCGCGGCCGACGCGGTGGGCAACGACCCCGGGCAGCGCGTCTCGATCGTGCTCATGACGGACGGGGAGAACAACGCCGGGATGAGCCTCGACGCCTTCCTCGCCCGGTACGCGGCCCTGCCGTCGGCGGCCCGCGCGGTCCGCACGTACACCGTCCGGTACGGCGAGGCCGATCCGCGGGACCTCGACCGGGCCGCCAGGGCCACCGGCGGGCACATGGCCGATGCCACCGGCCAGTCCCTTCTCAATGCCTTCAAGGAGATCCGTGGGTGTCACGAGTGAAGCGTGGTGGGCCGTGTGGTGGCCCTGGATGCTGCTGTGGGCCGCCACCGGGGCGGGCCTCGCGGCGCTCCTGGCGGTGGCGGCGCTGCGGCTGGTCCGCGCCCGGCGGGCCGCCGCCGCCCTGGACTTCACGGACGGCATCTGCTTCTACCTGCACGACAAGACGGTGATGGACCACTACCAGATGGGCGGGTACACGGCCGCCCTGCGCAAGGAGGTCGAACAGCGCACCAGCGACAGCAAGGACGGCACCGTCCGCGCCAAGGTCTTCGGCGTCGGCGCCGACGGTGGCCGCAAGGAGAACACCGAGATCGTCAGCCGCTATCTGGAGGTCGCGGAGCCGATCTCGGTGATCGGCCTGATCACGAAGGTGCTGGAGGAGAAGCGCATCATCGTGCACGTCGACCTCCCGAGCCAGTCGGTCACGCGCGGCCCCGCGCTGCTGCGGACGGCCGCCGACGCGCAGGGCGCCGTCCGGCTGCGCGACATCGAGGGCTTCGTACTGATCCGGGGCCGGTTCCGCACGACCGGCGACGGCCCGGAGCGATCCGGCTCCACCGTGTTCCTCGCTCCGTACGGGGATCCGGCCGACCCGTCACGGGGCCCCCGGGTCCGGATCACCTGCGCCACGGAGGGCCTGCGCAACCAGGTCCCCCGGGGCACCTTCTTGGCCCGGTGCCTGGGCAAGGTCCAGGAATGGGACCCGGAGGAGGGCGTCCTGGAGGTCCAGGCGATGGCCGTCTTCCGCTAGGGCGGTGCCCGACGATCGCCGACGCCCCACGGCACGGGTACGCGATCGCCCAGGAGGTCGAGAAGATCTCGGAAGGGCGCACGAAAATGCGCACCGGAACGCTCTACGGGGCCCTGGAGCGGCTCCTGGATCAGGAACTCATCGCCGTCCACGAGGAAGAGGTGGTCGACGGACGCATGCGGCGCAGCTGTGCGCCGAGACTTTCAAGGTGCAGGACCGGCTCGGGTACCGGGCCAAGTCCCTGCCTCACTTCGCCGCGTCTTTCCGCAGCCACAGGCCAGAGACCCTCCGGGGTGGGAGCCTGGTGGAGAGGTTCCAGGAGATCAAGGGTGTCGGCCCCTACACGGCCGCTGTCATGGCTTCCGATGTCTCGCGCGACCCGTCGGTCTTCGGCATTGACGTCTGGAACCGGAAGATCTTCGCGCGGACCCTCCTCGGCGTCCCGGACGCCGACGCCGAAGTGATTACCCGCCGGATGAACGAGCTCTTTCCCGGCCACGCCGGCACCGCGGCCCTCTACCTCGTCGAGCACGAGTACCTCGCAACGCCGGTCACGCCGCTCCTCGATCCCTCGGGGATCAGCTCCTGGAACCAGGCCCTGGAGGGCACCACCGCCTGATCCCTCCTCGCACCCCCGTCAGGGCAGCGGCAGCCCCGCCACTGCCCTCCCCGGCATGCCCACAGACGCCACGACCCAGCTGCCGAACCTGAGCCCACAATCCCCCGCCCGGGTGACAAGGCCCTGTTCGAGCGAGTTTCAACACCTCCCCCTCAGGCACGCCAAGCCCACCAGGGCCGACCAGAACATTTGTTCACCATCCGCCCCCGAATCGACCGTGACTCGCCCGATCGGGAGCCGTTCTTAGAGCACCAGTACCAGCCGTGCGCCCATCCGGAGGACCGTATGAATCCCCAGCCGAACCACCCCGAAGCTCCTTCCGTAATCGAACATCCCAAGTCCGCCCCGTGCGCGCCACAGGGGGATGGGCGCCAGGTTGACTCCCCCTCCTGCCGTGACCGCGGCTCACGACCGAATACCGGGAGGGCCGCGTGAGCAAGGACACCAAGACCGAATCCGGCACCGCGGGGGTGTCGGACTCCGAGCGGCTCCTCTTCGGTGGCGAGCTCGCCTACGACATCGGCTGGGACCGGCACGAAGGCGCCTGGCTGAAGCTCGGCCTGTGGGCCATGGCGAAGGAACTGCCTCGGCTGGTCGGGACGGGCTTGCGGCTCGCACACCTGGCCGACGCCCGCGCCCTGCGCGTCGTCCTGGCCTCCGAGGCTGGCCGCGGGATCGCCCAGGCCGTGGGACTGGTCGCCGTGAACAGCGTTCTCGGACACATCCTGGCGAGCGGCAGCACCAACGAGCGCCTTACGCAGGCCGTACCCGCTCTCACGGTCGTGGCTGTGACCGCGTTTCTCGGTTCGCTGCTGCGGTCGGCGTCGACGGCAGCCACCGGAGCCCTGGAGCCGAAGGTGCAGCGGGTGGCGACCGAGCAGTACCTGGGGCTGGTGCACCGTACGGAGCTCGCAGCGATCGAGGACGACGAGTTCCACCGGCTCCTGGACGCGGCCCGGTACGGCGCTGACTCCGCCCGGCGCATGATCCGCTACTGCACCAATACCCTCAACTCTGCGGTCTCCCTCATCGCCGCGGCCGGCGTGCTGACCGTCCTGCACCCGCTGCTGCTGCCGCTGCTCGTGCTGATGACCCTGCCGAGCGCGTGGAGTTCGTTGATGATCTCCCGCCAGAAGTACATCTCCTTCCACGCCTTCGTCCAGCACGCCCGGGCCGGGCATCTCCTCGGCCAGCTGCTGACCCAGAAGGAGGCAGCGGCGGAGGTCCGAGTCCACGGCGTCGGCCCGTTCCTGCTGGGCCACTTCCGGACCATGGCCGAGACCAGCGAGCGCGAGCAGACCCGGCTGGCCCGCCGCGCCGCGCGGATCGGGCTGGTTGCTGACGGCGCCGGCGGCATCGCCACCCTCCTCACCTACGGGGCCCTGGGTGTGCTGCTGTGGGGCGGGGCCATGGACCTCGCGGTCGCGGGCACGGCCGTCCTGGCCATCCGGACCGGTGCTGCAAGTCTGGACACCCTGGTGCTGCAGATCACCGAGCTGCACCAGGAGTCGCTGTTCGTCGCCGATTTCGAGCGGCTGTGCCGGGAGGCTACGACGCGGGCAATCCCCGTGGGCGGGCAACCGCTGCCCGAGAGGCTGCGGGAGGTCCGGTTCGAGAAGGTCTCCTTCACGTACCCCGGCAGCGGCAGCAACGAGCCGGAGCCCACACTGCGCGACGTGAGCCTGGGGTTCCCGGCAGGCAAGATCATCGCGCTGGTGGGCGAGAACGGCTCCGGGAAGTCCACGCTGGTCAAGCTGCTGGCCGGCCTGTACCTGCCTGATGAGGGCAGCGGCACCATCTGGTGGGACGACGTCGACGCCCGCACCGCTGACCGCGACCAGGTCTTCGGCCGTGTCGCGCTGATGTCGCAGGACTTCTACCACTGGCCTTTCACCTTCCGCGTGAACGTCGGCATCGGACAGCCCAGCCAGGCCATCAACGATCAGGCGGTCCAGGAGGCTGCTGGTTTCGCCGGCGCCGACCAGGTCCTCGACGACCTGCCGCAGGGGCTCGGCACGCTCCTGGCCCGCGGCTACCGCGGCGGGCACCAGATCTCGGGCGGCCAGTGGCAGCGGATCGGCATCGCGCGGGCGAAGTACCGGAAGGCCGAGATCCTGATTGTGGACGAACCGACCAGCGCCCTGGACGCCGTCGCCGAGCAACGGGTCTTCGATCAGATCAGGGCCCTGGCCGCGACCTCCGGCCAGACGATCGTGCTCATCACGCACCGCCTGCATTCCGTGCGCCACGCGGACCTCATCCACGTCCTCAAGAACGGCCGGGTGGCGGAGTCGGGCACCTTCGTGGAACTGATGGACCCGGCGACGGGCACTGGGGACTTCCGCGACGCCTACCTGGTCCAGGCAGCAGCCTTCGATGCCACGATCCCGGCGCAGCCCGCCGGCGATCACGACATCGTGCGCGCTGAGGACCACGTATGACCCCCGTAACCAAGGACCCCGGGGTGAACGACGCCCCTGTGGGGGGATCCCACGCGGAGCAGTCACACCCAGACCGGCAGTCCGGAACCCCTTCGCGCTCCGTCGTACCCGGGGCTCCGCTGCTGTTGGCCGATGGTCATCATCTGCTCTACCGGGCTCACTTCGGATTTCCCCGGCATGTGACCGCGACCGGCGGGGAGGACCTGACCGGCCTATTCGGGTTCGTTGCCCTGCTGCGCAAGGCGCACCGGGAGCACGGTCCGGGTCATGAGGTGTCCGTGGTTTTCGACGCCGAGGACGGCGCCGCCGACCGCGCTGAGAGCGTGCCCGGCTACAAGGCGGCCAGGGCGGGTGCCGACCACAGCCCTGTCGTCCATCTGCCCGCAGTCAAGCGGGCGCTGGACGCGGCGGGGGTGCGGTGGCTGGAGCAGCCGGGCTGTGAAGGGGACGACGCCCTCGCCACCCTGGCCCGCCTCGCCGTCGACGCAGGCCGGGAGGTGATGGTGTTCTCCGGCGACCGTGACCTGTTCGGACTCTTGGATGGGCACCGGGTGCGGATCCTCAACACCCGGCTTCCTGCCGGGCGTCAGCTCGTGACGGCCGCGGACGTGACCGCCCGCTTCGGTGTTCTCCCGGTGCAGTGGCCGGACTTCCGGGCGCTGACCGGGGACGCATCCGACAGCATCCCCGGGGTCGCCGGCATCGGTCCGGTGACCGCCAAGCTGCTTCTTGCCGGCGGGCTCCGCCTGGAGGACCTGCCCGAGAAGGCGTCCGGCCGGACCGGGACAGGGCTGGCTCGGGCTCGCGCGCAGTGGCAGGAGGTCTTGGCATGGCGGGAGGCACTCTGTCTGAATGCTCAGGTCCCGGTCCCTGACGATCTCCTCACCGGCCAGGCCACCCCGGAGCTGATGCCGGCAGGCCAACTGCTGACAGAGGCGGGCCTGTGGTGACCCTGCCCAGTCCCCGGCCTTCTCCCCCCGGGAAGGCGTCCGCACTCGGGCCGGTGTTCAGGCTCTACCTGAGCGGGGAGGCCGCCGGGCTGGCGGGGACATCGGTGCACCTGGTGGCGCTGCCCACGCTCGCCGTCCTCGAGCTGGACGCGACGGCCGGGCAGGCCGCTCTGCTCGCCTCCCTGGCGCACCTGCCCACCTTCCTCCTCGCGCTCCCGTTCGGAGCCGTCGTCGACCGGCATGGAAAGCGGGCCTTGATGGTGGGCACCGACCTGGCCGCCGCCGCGGCCGTCGCGGTCATCCCGGCGGCGGCGCTGGCCGGTGTGCTGTCGATGCCCGTGCTGTACGGGGTCGCACTGGTCCTGGGTGCGGTGAACGTGCTGCACCAGGCGGCGGCCATCGCGATCGTGCCGCAGCTGGTCGAACCAGCCCTGCTGCACCGGGCCAACGCCCGGGTCGGGGCCGCGTTCGGGGCCGCGGACACCGCCGGAACGTACCTCGGCACCGTGGTCGTCGCCGTCGTCGGCGCGGCCAGGGCGTTCTGGCTGGACGCCCTGTCCTATCTGGTGTCCGCCTGGTGCGCGGCCCGGATTCCGCAACCGGGGCCGCCGGTCGCGGCGGCCGAGGGCAGGCGCAGGTACCGGTTCGCCGGTGAGATCTGGGAGGGCCTCGCCTACACGGCACGGACCCCGCTGGTGAGGGACCTCGTGCTGGCTCTGACCCTCACCGGTGTGGGCGTCGGCGTGACCAGTGCCCTGTTCGCGTTCTACCTGCTGACCACTCTGGGGGCGGGGCCGACCGGGCTGGGGATCGTGATGGGGGTCTCCGGCGGGGGCGCGCTCGCCGGCGCTCTGGTGGCCCCGAGGATCGTGGCCCGCTTCGGCCCCGGACCCACCCTGCTCGCCGGATTCGCCACATGCCCGACGGCAGGCGTGCCCCTTCTGATCGCTGGGCCCGGACCCGGCTGGCTGGCGGTCCTCGCCGTGGCGGGCGGTCTTCAGCTCGCTGCCGCAGCGGTGGCTGGTACCACTCAGAGGTCGCTGCGCCAGCAGGTCTGTCCGCCGCAGCTGCAGGCGCGGGCGCAGCAGACCTCCACCTGGCTCGTCTCCGGGAGCAAGCCGTTCGCGGCCCTGGCGGGCGGCGCTGTGGCCACCGCGTACGGGGCCCGTGCGGCGCTGGTCGCCGGGACGTTGCTGCTCGTGGTGCCGGTGGCCGTGCTGTGGCGCTCGCCCGTCAGCCGCCTGACCACCATGCCGGTACCCGCTCCACCGGCCGGGACATCCGCCCTCGTCGGGCCCGATCGCCCGCCCGCCGAACCAACCGCACCAGACCCACGCCCCTGAGCGTCACGCCCTTCCCTGCCTTCTCCCCGAACTGTGAGGCCCGCCTTGCCACCCAGCCGCTCGCACATCCACGATCTCGTCACCGCCTACCTGGAACAGCGCCCAGCCGAAGCACCGCCGTTGGCACCCCTGTTGCGGGCACTGGACGACTGCGACGACCCCACGAGCCGCTCCACCCTGCCCGGGCACGTGACGTGCAGTGCGGTTGTGGTCGACCGCTACCGCCGCGTCCTCCACATCCGTCACAACGCCACCGGCAAGCTGCTCGCCCCGGGCGGACACGTCGAGGACAGCGACCGGACGCTTCTGGAAGCGGCGCTGCGCGAGGTCCACGAGGAGGCCGGCATCCCGTCCGGCGCCCTGTGCACCACCGCCGAGTACGGCACGCAGCCCTTCGACATCGACGTCCACGACATCGACGCCAATACGGCCAAGGGTGAGCCGGCCCATCAGCACTTCGACCTCCGCTTCGTCCTCATGCTCGTCCGAGACGAAGTGGAGATCACGGTGCAGACCGAGGAGGTCTCGGGCGCTGAGTGGCTCCCCTTCGAACAGGTGACGTCTCCGGCCTTGCGGACGAAGCTCTGCGCCTCAGCCCTCAACGGCCGGGTCGAGCCGGCCAACGCCTCTGCGCTGATCCATGACGGCCACGGCCGTTACCTGCTCCACCTGCGCGATGACCTGCCCGGTGTCTGGGAACCGGGAGCCTGGTCCCTGCTCGGCGGCGGCCGCGAACCGGGCGACACCTCCTTGGAAGACACCGTCCGCCGCGAGCTCCGTGAGGAGGCCGGGTTCGAGCCCGACACGCTGGAACCGTTCGCTGTCGAGCTCGCCACCGGCACCGACGGCCTGACCGTGCCGATCCAGGTCTTCACCGCACGGTGGAACGGTGACTGCGTAGGCCTCCACCTCACCGAAGGCGTGATGCTCGCCTGGTTCCACCCCGACGACATGCCCCGACTGCGGCTGAGCCCCTCCACTTTGGACCTGGTGCGCAAGCACGCCGAGCAGTCGTCCCGCGACCAGCTGGTGATCCGGCCCGGGGCTCTCCGGCCGGAGGGGCCGAAAGCCGACAGCACCAGTGTTCCCCACATCGTCGGCATCCACCTCTACCTGGAACGTGACGACCAGGTACTGCTCGGACTGCGGCACCCGGACTCCGCGTACGCCGGAGCCACCCACCACTTCCTCGCCGGACACTGCGAGCAGGAATCCGCCGTGGCCTGCCTGGTCCGCGAGGCGAAGGAGGAAGCAGGCCTGCTCATCGATCCGCAGGACGTCGAGCTGGCGCACGTGGTGCACATGGTGGACAAACCCGGTGCCCAACCCCGCGTCGGGTTCGTCTTCCGCGCCCAGCAGTGGACGGGGACGCCAGAGGTTCTGGAGCCGGACCGGTGCGTCTCCTGGGGTTGGTGGCCCGCCGACGCCCTCCCCGAACCGATCGTCGCTTACACCCGGGCCGCGATCGAGGGCATCCGAGCCGGCCGCCCCTACACCGAACTCGGATGGACCTGACCACCCCGCACCCCGCCCGCCGTCCCCCCACCCAGACGTAAGGAGTCGTACGTGGCCGATCCCACCGTGCCGCCGACCCGGGCCGAGCTCGTCCTCGACGTGAGAACGGAGACCGCCCGGGCGGCGATGGTTGCCGGACTGGAAGCCGCCGGCCACCTCCAGCAGGGCCCGATCCGCGACGCCTTCCTGGCCTTACGCAGGGAGGTGCTGATGCCGCAGGCCTACGTACGGCGCAGCGCCCCGGACGAGACCCCACCCCGCTGGGACCTCCTCGACTGGAGCATCTCCGCGGACCGGGAAGAGCTGCTCGGGCTGCTCTACGGCGGGGAGAGCGTGCTGGTGCAGCACGAGGGTGAGCCGATCCTGGGCCGGGTGCCTGGCCCGCGGTCGGGCGGTTCGATGACGGCGATGTCCAGCACGGTCGGCATGACCGTCGGCCTTCTGCATCGGCTGGGTGTGAAGCCGGGACAGCGATACCTGGACATCGGGACCGGCGCCGGGGTGACCGCGGCAGTGGCCTGCACGGTCGCCGGGGATACCGGGGTGGTCACCCTGGACCGCGACCCGCACGTCACCGCTGCCGCCCGAGAGCGGCTGGCCGCGCTCGGCCACCGGCCTCTGGCGGTGACCGGGGACGGGCAGGACGGCTGGCCCTCGCAGGCGCCGTACGACAGGATCTTCGTCTCCTACGCCGTGACCCGCGTGCCCGCGGCCTGGCCGGAGCAGCTGGCCGTCGGCGGTCTCGCGCTGGCGAGTCTGGCGACGTCCTCGCCGTCCTGGCCCGGGCTCGCCGTCATCACCCGGACTTCCGCCGGGCTGGTGGAAGCCCGCCTGGAGGCGGTGAAGCTCGGGCATCGCCTGCGCGACGGGGGCAAGCAGATCTTCCTTAGCGCCCGCTTCCGGGAAGGGATCGCCGCCGGTGACGGCAGCAGCACGTACAGCACCCGGACAGGCCCGCCTGCAGACGTGGCGCGGGGGCTGTGGCTGGCACTGGATCACCTCCACCCCGGCCTGGTCCGCAACTGGGCCGCCGAAGACCTGGTCATCGGTGCACCCGCGTGCGGGTCCTGGATGACCGCTCGTCCCGACGACACCGGAGGGTGGGCGGTCACGGCATGCGGGCCGCGGGACATCTGGCAGGAGATCCAGGACATCGCCGCCCGCTGGCAGAACGCCGGATCCCCCTCCTCCTACTGGCTCCACCTCGAACCCGACGGCACCCAGTGGGTCAGCGCCGGTACCGGGCCGGCGGACCTTTCCTGGCCTCTCCCCGCCGCCCCGGAACAGCAGGCGGCACCGCACTCAGCGCATGGCCCGCACACCCACCACCGCACACCGAAGGAAGCGACCCTATGACCGTGCCCCCTGTCACCACTCCGAGGACCGGCAGCTGCCAGTGCGGCAAGATTCAGTTCGCGGTCACCGGCGCCCCCGACTACCCCCACACCTGCAGTTGCAAGGACTGCCAGCGGCTGTCCGGGGCCCCGATGATGTCCTGGGTCTCCTTCCCCCTCGACGGCCTGACCTGGAACGAGGGCGGCGAGCCGACGTGGCACTACACGTGGCCGGACTCCCGACGCGGCTTCTCCCCGACATGCGGTAGCCAGCTCTGCGCCCTCGACGACGGTGCCACCAGCATCGCGGTCACCCTGTCCGCGCTGGGCAACCCGACCGACCTGATCCCGGTCAACCAGAGCTTCCGTGAAACCGCCGTGCCGTGGCTGCCCCAGGTCCCCGACACCCGCCACCACCCCGACCGCTGAAGACGAAGGCGCTCTGGCCGCTGCTCGCGGCCCGCGCCTGACGATCGGAGAGACGTGACCCTGTTCGACTCGGTGGACCACCACTACGCCCGCCCCGACCTCTTCACCGACCACAAGCGATTCGAGGAGCAAGCCCGGCCCCTGCTCCAGCAGCACGCCCAAGACGGAGTCCTGCACGAAGACGGTGTGTTCACGGTGCTGCTCGCGCGCCGCCCCGGGACGTCGCGGTGAGCGGCGGGGACCGGCACACCGTGCCGGTCGACGTGCACCTCGTCCTGCGCCGCAGCGGGGAGAGCGGCCCCGAGGTCCTGCTGTCGCGCCGGGCCGGCCCCGTCTACGCGAGCGGCCTGTGGCATCTCCCCTCCGGGCACCTCGACCCTGGCGAAGACATGGTCGAGGCCGTGATCCGGGAGGCCCACGAGGAAACCGGTGTCCTCATCGCGGCGGAGGACGTGACCGCCGCCGTCACCGTCCACCACCACCCGCCCACCGGCTCCCGCTCCCGCATCGGCGTCTTCTTCGAGGTGCGCCGGTGGGGCGGCCGGCCACAGGTCATGGAGCCGGACCGCTGCGACGGTATGGACTGGTACCCGCTCGACGCCCTCCCCGCGCCGATGGTGGCGTACTGCCGGGCAGGTCTGGACGCCTACCGTGCCGGCCTGCCCGCCGCCGTGCACTTCCAACAGCCGGGCGACACCGTCGAACACAGCCCGGACGGCCCCGACCGCACCCGCCTCCTGTCCGGCCCGCCGACCGGTGAGGTGGAGCTGCCGTACCGGCTGCGCGTGTTCGCCGAGCAGGCGATCGGCCGGATCGCGCACGCGACGGAGGTCTCCTGGGTACGCACCGGCAGCCGGGTGTGGCTGCTCACAGGGGTTGGTGGTGGCACCTGGTATCTGAAGCGGCACCGCGGGCGGAAGTTCCATGACCGGGAAGTCGCCGCGTACCGGTCGTGGGTGCCGGCGCTCGGGCCGAGGGCTCCCCGTCTGATCGCAGCCGACCCGGCGGCGCAGGCCGTCGTCATCAGCTCGCTGGCCGGACGTTCGCTGCACGGGATGGTCCTCGGCGCTGCCGACGAGGCGCGGGTCCAGCACCATCTGGGCCGTCTCGTCCGCGCCCTCCACCGCAGTGCTCCCGAGCAGCCCGCTGAGTCCGCGACTGCCGCTGACAAGGTCAAGCGCCATCTGGAAGGCGCTCGACCGTACCTGGCCGAGGAAGACGAGGACCTCGTCCTCGCCTTGGTCAGCGCCTACGCGGACCTGCCGAAGCCCGTGCTCGTGCCCACCCACGGGGACCTGCAGTACCGCAACGTCCTGCTCGACGACAACGGCGAACCGCAACTGTTCGACTTCGAGCGGTCCGAGCACGGGACGGTGACGCGGGACCTGGTGCGGCTGAGCGACACCTGGACCGGGCGCCCGGAACTGCGCGCCGCGTTCCTCGACGGCTACGGCAGACCGCTCACCCCCACCGAGGAGCTGCGCCTTCAGTGCGAGGCCGCCTTCGACGCCGTCTCCGGCATCGCCTACGGAACCAGCCACGACGACCCCGAGGTGACCGAGCGCGGCCACCGCACCCTGCGCCGACTCCACGCCCAGTACCCGTGAGCCCCACATGCCCCTTCAGGGAAGGAAACACCGTGCCCGAACCTCGCCTGGCCACCCCAACAAACGCCGCCGAGATCGCCCGCCTGCGCTCGGAGAACATCCTCAGCGAACCCCTCGACGAAGCCCGGCTCACCACGTGCGCCGACCAGCTCGCCTTACGCCTCCAGTACGGCGGTGACGCCCGCGCCTACGTCATCGACTCGCCCAGCGGCGGGCTCGCCACCTGCGCCCTCGGCCTGGTCCACGCCGTCCTTCCCGCCCCGAAGTACCCCAAGGGGCTGGCCGTACGGATCCACGCCGTTGCCACTGACCCCGCCCACCGGCGCCACGGCTATGCCAAGGCCGCGCTCACCGCGCTCCTCGATCACCTGGAGCGCGATGGGGTGACCCTGTACGAGCTGTACGCCAGCGCCGGCTCGGCCCCGCTGTACGAGGATCTCGGCTTCGCCCCCGACCCGGCGCTCATGCGGATGACGCGCTTCCCCGCCCTGGCCGAAGGGAACGCATCGTGAGCAAGAAATGGCTTCCTCCCGAGGAGTTCGCCGCGACCTTGCCGAAGGCCACGGTCTTCGGGGCCGTGTTCTTCACCGACGAGGAGGACCGGCCCGTCCATCTGCGTGCCACGTACTCCAGCGCCCACCCCTGGCAGTGGCCGGGCGGCGTCGCCGAGTCCGGCGAGCGCCCTTGGGAGACGGCCGTGCGGGAGTGCCGCGAGGAGACCGGGCTCCACGTGGCGGGACCGCCGAAGCTCCTGGCCACGGTGTTCGGGCTGCCGGGCAAGGACTGGCCGCTGGCGACGGTCGGGTTCGTGTTCGACGGCGGCCGACTGTCCTCGCGGCAGCTTGCCGAGATCGTGCTGGACCCGGACGAGCACGATCAAGTGCGCGCCCTGACCGTGTCCGAATGGCAGGAGCTGATGCCGGGACGGGACCACGCACGGCTCGAGGCAGTGGTGGCCGCCCGCCACGCGGGGATGCCGGCGTACTTCGACACCTGGAATTGGGAGGCCTGAATGAGCATCGTCCTGATGTCCGACCCGCGGGTCGCCGCGATCCCGGTGGCCGACAACGGCGAGCCCCTCGCCGACGTCCGCGCCGGCGGAGAGCTCCTCCTCGATGACCGCCGCTCCGATCCCGCGTACGCCTTCGCGCACCTCCGCTCCGGCGTCCTCGACCGGCTGCTGCACGCCCAGTCGCTTCTGCCCGACGGCCTGCGCGTGCTCGTCGTCGAAGGGTTCCGGCCGCCGGCACTACAACAGCGGTACTTCGAGGAGTACGCGGCCGAACTGCGCACCGCCCATGCCGACTGGCCTGCGGAGGAGCTGAGGGCGCAGGCGAGCCGGTACGTGTCACCGCCGGAGATCGCCCCACACAGCGCCGGCGCTGCCGTCGACCTGACCCTCGTCGATGCGGACGGCACTGAGCTGGACATGGGCACCCGGGTCAACGCCAGCCCGGAGGAAAGCGCGGGCGCCTGCTACACCCTCGCCGACGGCCTCCCCCACCAGGCCCGGCTGCACCGCGCCACCCTGAGCCGTGCACTCACGGCCGCAGGGCTCGTCAACTACGGCACGGAGTGGTGGCACTGGTCGTTCGGCGACCGCTACTGGGCCTTGATGACCGGCGAACCGGCAGCCCTCTACGGACCCGCCTCCCAGCGCCCCGCCGATCTCTCCTGAGCAACCCGACGAAAGGGAGCACGTACCGCATGAGCACCACGCACACCGCGCTGGACTGGCACGCCCACTACGAGGCCGGCCGCGACTTCCGCCCGCTGACCGACACCGAAAAGGCCATCCTCACCGAGCACCTGGCCCTGCCGCGGGACACCCAGGACGCCCGGGCCTTGGACGTGGCCTGCGGGACCGGTGAGCTTGCCCGCTTCCTCGCCGCTGCCGGGTACCGGGTCGACGCGGTGGACTGGGCCCAGTCCGCTGTTGAGCGTGCCACCGCGGTCTCGGACGAGGTTGCCTTCCACCAGCTCGACATCAGCGGCGGGGACCTCTCCTCCCTCGCACCGCCCGCCGGCGGCTACCGGGTCATCACCATGCGCCGGGCCCTGGCTCACCTGCACGACCGCACCCGTACAGTCACGGAACTCGCCGCACTGCTCGACGAGGACGGCACCCTGTGTGTGATCACCCCGCACGCGGACCGGCACCCGGAGGAGCTGCGCGGGATCTACCTGGACGACGCCGAGATCGACCTCCTCGCCGACGGCTGGCAGCACAGCGAGCGCGTCGAGGCAGGCGACTCCACCGTCCTGCTGCTGCGCGGGCCCAAGTCCGACGTCGTCGCGTACGGCGAGAAGCGGACGCCGAAGCCGGCCGCGATGGCTGGAGTCGCGGTCGTCGTCACCAACGAACACGGGCAGGTCCTTCTCGGCTGGAACCCTTCCCGAACCGTGTGGGAACTCCCCGCGGGCAAGGTGGAGCCGGGCGAGGCATTCGAGACCACCGCGGTACGCGAGCTCGCCGAGGAGGCCGGCCTGCACGCCCTGACAGAGGCCGTGCTGCTGCTGGGGACGCTGTGCGACGCCACTCACGGCTTCACCCGCATCACCGAGATCGCCCGCATCACCGACTACACCGGCCAGCCCACGGCGCGCGAGCCGGAGTTGATCACCCGGTGGGAGTGGCACACCCCTTCCGCCGTGCGGAGCCTGCCGCAGCCGCTGTTCACCGCTTCCGCCCAAGCCCTGAACGTGGTGTGGCCGGGTCTGCTGCCCGATGTCCCGCCCGCGCACCACACACCCAGGCCGGCGAACGACGTGTCGCTGACGTTCACGGAACCGGCCACGGCGGTCCGGCTCCGCCAGCAGCTGGTCCGGGAACTCACAGCGGCCGGGTGGACCGACACCCCTGAGCTGCGGCGGGCGTTCACAACGGTGCCCCGGCACGCCTTCCTGCCCGAGCAGCCGCTCGCCCAGGCGTATGCCAACGAGGCTGTGGCCACCGTGTTCGACGAGGACACCGGCCGGTCTATGAGTTCGGTTTCCCAGCCGGAGATGCAGGCGGTCATGCTGCGCCGGGCCAACCTCCGGCCGGGCGCCAACGTCCTGGAAATCGGAGGCGGCGGCTACAACGCCTCCCTCATCGCCGAGCTTGTCGGCGCGCACGGGTCGGTGGTGTGCGTCGAGATCGACCCCTACGTGCACGCCCGCACGCAGCGCTTCCTGGCAGAGACCGGGTACGCGGACCGGGTCCGGCCCGTCCTCGGCGACGGCACCCACGGCGCCCCCGGGCACCTGATCCCGGAGAACGGCTTCGACGCCATCATCGTCACCGTCGCCTCGAACGACCTGCCCTGGCGCTGGTCCAGTCAGCTCGCGGAAGGCGGGCACCTGGTCGTGCCGCTGCGCATCGGCGGATTCACGCGAGCTGTCGGCCTGCGCAAGGAGCACTGGGCGCTGGTCTCCACGGACATCAGCCCGTGCGGGTTCGTCCCCATGCAGGGCGTCGGCCGGTGGGACGACGCCCCGGCCCCGATCGGGGAGACCGGCTACGGCATCCGTTGGGAAGACACCCCGCCTGCCCCGCTCGACGGCCTGGACCGCGCCCTGGCCGCAGGCGGGACCGAGTTGTGGACCGGGGTGACGGTCCGCGGCGGCGAGTCGTTCGAGGACCTGCAGCTGTGGCTGGCCACCTCCCTGGTCGGCTTCTGCCGGATGGGCGGCGATCCGGACCGCCAAGGCCCGGTGCGGCTGCCGAAGAGGTCCGGTGCCGAAGCCATCGTCCTCGGCCGCTCGCTGGCCTGCCTGATGGTGGAGAAGCGCGAGCACGACGAAACCACTGACATCTCCACGTGGGAGTTCGGGGTGCAGTTCTTCGGGGAGAACGGCAAGTCCGCCGCGGACACCATCGCTGCGGCCGTGCACACCTGGGACCGGGAACTGCGCGGCCGGGCCACCCCTCAGCTGACGGTGCTGCCCCCGGACACGCCCGACTCCCGCCTCCCCGCCGGGAACGTTGTCGGGAAGAACGACTGCCGCATCGTCGTCAGCTGGCCGGGCCGTGACGGCACCACCGACAGCGGCGTTGGACGTGGCGCGGTACAAGGGAGGTCCGACAAGCAGTGATCATCTGGATCAACGGAGCCTTCGGCAGCGGGAAGAGCACCCTGGCGGCCGGGCTGCACGGGGCGCTGCCCGGTTCGGTGGTGGCCGACTCGGAGGAGATCGGTGATCTGCTGCGCCGCACTCTGAACGAGCATCCCGGCAAGCTCCGCGACTATCAGGATTACGCGGCATGGCGCCGCCTGACCACGGCCTACATCGGAGAGGTCGCCGAGTACACGGGCGGTCACGTCATCGCGCCCATGACCGTGCTCAATCCCGCGTACGCCGCTGAGAACTTCGCGCCATTGCGCTTGTCGCCCGGCCTCGTCCATCTCGCCCTTCACGTCGATCCGGACGGGCTGCGCGCCCGGATCGACGCGAGTGAGGAGTACCCCGGTGACGATGCCCGCAGCGAGGCCGTACGCGCGCACCGGCGGCGCCGGGCGGCGGATTACGCCGCTGCCGCCGCTGCGTGGATGCACGCCGACGCCCACCTCATCGACACCAGCGCTCGCAGGCCAAGCGGTCCTCGATGCCGCTCTGACCCGCCTCCTTCCCCCACCCCCCGCAACCGCCGATGGAGTCCGACCCTGATGACCAGCACCACCGACCTCACCACCGTCCGGCTGGGTACCCGGCCCAGCCCGATGGCCCTGGAGCAGACCGGGCGCTTCGCCGTCGCCTTCCGGAGCCGCTACCCGCAGGCGGTGCTCGACGTCGTCGAGATCATCTCCGAGGGCGACCGGCACCGTGGCCCGCTCTCGGCGATCGGCGGCAAGGGGGCCTTCACCCGCAACGCGGACCGGTACCTCCTGGACGGACGCGTCCAGGCCACGATCGCCTGCGCCAAGGACGTGCCCGGCCCGCACGACCGCTCCCCCGGCATCGTCATCGGAGCGGTCCTGCCCCGTGAGGACACCCGCGACGCTCTCGTCCTCCCCACCGGCCAGCCTGTGACCACGCTCGCCGAGCTGCCGCCGGGTACCCGGGTCGGGACCAGCGCGCCCCGCCGGTCAGCCCTCCTCAAGGCCCTCCACCCAACCCTCGTGCAGGTACCGATCCGGGGCAACGCCGACAGCCGACTGCGCGCACTAGACGCGGGAACGCTCGGCGCGGACGTCGTGATCGCCGCCCTGGCCGGCCTGCGTCGCCTCGGCCAGGAGCACCGGGCCTGCGAGATCCTCGACCCAGCCGTGTGGCTGCCCGCGGCCGGGGCGGGGACTGTGATCGTCGAGCACCGTGCAGACGACCCCGCGACCGGGCAGCTGCTCGGTCCCCTCACCCATACCCCGACCCGGATCCTGCTCGACGCCGAGCGGGCCGCGCTCGCCACGCTGCAGGGCGGATGTCTGACCGCCGCCTCCGCCCACGCCACCCTCGATGCAGCGTCGGGCGTGGTCACCGTGCACGCGGCCGTTCTCGACCCGGCCGGCGGCGACCCTCTGCGCGCCTGCGCGTCCGGTCCCACGACGGCAGCCAGTGCTGTCGGGCAGGACGCAGGCCGACAGCTGCTGGGCGCCGGGGCTGCGCGTCTTCTCGGACGGCCCGCATGACCGAACCAAACGCCCGGCAGGCAGTATTCGCGGCTCCGGCCGAGAAGGCCGATCGGCAACGGATGCGCCGAGCGCACCAGCGAGCCGCCCGTGCCTTCTCTCTGACGGTGTCCGGTCCGGAGGCTTGGGGTTGGCAGGGCCGCACCCTGGGCCGCCGAGCCGACCGGTGGTGGCTGCGGCTGGTCAGCGCTCCTGCCGATAAGTCCGGCGGCCGCCTGTGGGACGGCACTGCTGCCGCGGACTCCGCTCTGCCCCGGTCCGTTCCCCGGCCCCGGCTGCACGACGTCACCGAGTGGACCGACGGCACCAGCGCCTACCGGGCCGAGCTGTCCGAATACATCGCCCAGCCCGCGCTGCAGGCGGGCGGGCCCATCCTGACGCGCGAAGCCAATCTGCCCGGCTCCTGGTGGGCTCACCTTCGGGCCGCCCTGGCCACGACCGCGAGGGTCCCGACCGACCGCCAGGCCGTACGGCAGCAGTGGATCGACCGCAACTTCACCCGCTTCCTCGGCATCCCCACACCCACCATCACCTCCTGGACCACCGGCCACGGCGATCTTCACTGGGGCAACATCACGCCCGAGCCCCTGGTGATCCTCGACTGGGAAGGGTGGGGCCTCCTCCCCACCGGCTTCGACGTGGGCCTCCTGCACGCCTACACCCTCGCGCAGCCGACCACCGCCGCCCGTATCCGTGCCGAGTTCAGCCACGTCCTCGACACCCCCGAGGGCCGGCTCGGTGAACTCGTCGCACTGGCGCAGCTCCTGCAGGTCGCGGGCCGCGGCAGCCACCCCGAGCTCGCGCCGCACCTCGCCCACCGCGCCTACCACCTCACCGGCACGCCCGTACCCGCACCCGCCTCGTGATCCCTCCAGCCCGTCCGGCGAGCACCGACGCGCCCGCCGTCGACCCGACCAACCAGGAGGCCACCGTGCCGCTGCCCAGTCTGCTCGGCGTCTTCGCCCACCCGGACGACGAGGCGCTCGTCGCCGGCGGAGTCCTCGCCCAGCACGCCGACTCCGGTGCCCGGACGACCGTCGTCACCACCACTTGGGCCCCCGACACCCACCGCGCCGCCGAACTGGCCGACGCCACAGCGGCCCTGGGCGCAGGCGAACCGCGCATGCTGGGGTACGCCGACCACCGCATCCCCCAGTCCGCCCCCGGTCGCCCGCGCTTGTGCGACGCACCGCTCGACGAGGTGATCGAGGACCTCGTGAGGCACATCAGGCAGTTCCGGCCCGAGATCATGGTCACCCACGACGCCTACGGCCAGCTCACCGGCCACCCCGACCACCGGCACACCCACCGCGTCACCACCTTGGCGTTCACCGCCGCCGGGCTGGAGCACCTCTATCCCGACGCGGGGGAACCCTGGCAGCCCGCGGCTCTGTACACCGCAACCCACCCTCACTCCGCCCTCGACGACCTCGGTCCTCTGCTCGCCGGAGTGGACAAGTCGGTCCTGAGCGTGCCGGACGAGATGATCACCGCGACGGTCGACGTCCGACCCTGGCTCGGCAGGAAGTGGCAGGCGATCCTCGCGCACCGCAGCGAGGTCGCGAAGCAACGGCCGCTCCCCGCCCTCCTCTCCCGCCTCCCTGAACCGACCCGGAACAGGATCATCGGCACGGAACACTTCTCCCGCCTCAACCCTGAGAAGTCGGCCAGCGGGCTCACACAGCTCGCGGTATAGGGAAAGCCCTCAGACCGCGCCCGCCCGGGCCAGCAACACCGAAGGCCTCCAAGCCGTCCAGCGTTCCCTGCGCCGAGGCGGCGTGCTGCCTTCGCGGCGACCAGCGATGGCGCTGCACCCAATTCCGCTGGCCTGGGGGCCGGTTGCCCATTTACCCGAATCGGCAGGAAGAGATCATTGTGACAACCATCCTCATCGCTGGAGGAGCCGGCTACATCGGCAGCACCGTCGCCTCGGCCTGCCTGGATGCCGGTATCACCCCCGTGATCCTCGACAACCTCGTCCAAGGCCGCCGCGAGTTCACCAAGGGCCGCTTCTTCTATGAGGGCGACATCGCGGACGGCGCGATGGTCGACCGCATCTTCGCGGAACATCGGGACATCTCCGCCGTGGTCCACTGCGCGGCGCTGATCGTGGTGCCGGATTCCGTGGCAGACCCAATCGGCTACTACGACGCGAACGTGTCGAAGAGCCTGGCTTTCGTCGGGCACTTGCACCGCAACGGCTGCGACCGGATCATCTTTAGTTCCTCGGCCTCCATCTACCGGGCCGAGGACGGCTCACCGATCAACGAGGACTCGCTGCTGGCCCCGCAGAGTCCCTACGCACGGACGAAGGCGCACTGCGAGGAGATGTTCGCCGACATCGCCGTTGCTGGGCCCCGCGTGCTCTCGCTGCGGTACTTCAATCCCGTCGGCGCCGACCTTGAGCTGCGCACCGGACTGCAGCTGAAGCGTCCCAGCCACGCTCTGGGTGTCCTCATCCAGGCGCACCAGGAGGGCCGCCCGTTCCCGATCACGGGAACGAACTACCCGACCCGCGACGGCACGGGTATCCGGGACTACGTACATGTGTGGGACCTCGCCGCGGCACACATCGCCGCGATCAAGCGCTTCGACTCCATCCTCGACGAGTCGAAGCGCTCGATCGCGATCAACCTGGGCACCGGTTCCGGCACCACCGTCCGGGAGCTGTGCGACACCTTCAACAACGTCGTCAGCACACCCCTGCAGACCATCGACGCCGCCCCCCGGCCCGGCGACGTGGCCGGCGGCTACACCAAGAGCGACCGGGCGGCCGAGCTGCTGGGGTGGACGCCGAAGCTGTCCCTGGAGGACGGCATCCGGTCGGCCCTGGACTGGATCCCGGTGCGCGATGCGCTACTGACGGGCTGACCCGTCCGTCCCGCAGGGTTCGGTTCTGCCGGTCGCGTCGGTGAAGGCGACGGCTCCCCATGCGATGCTGACCGACGTACGCCGCCGCCGTCGCCATTCGATCCGCTACCCGAGCCCGCCCAATGAGTGGCAACGCCCACGGCACTTAGCCGAGTCCGCGGTCGATGGCGATGCTCCCGCGAGGGGCGCAGCGCGCGCAGCGCCCGGTTGACCTGGCCCGATATCGTCATCGCACCGAGCCGTCTGCGTCCGCATCGCCTGACGCTTTGCCCTAAGTATCAGCTGCTTTGTCGGCTAGCGGTTGTACCGTATGGAGTTGGGGTTATCCCGTGAGGGCCCTGTTGTGAAGGCGTGCAACGCCGAGCATGGCCAGGTGAACGCCGTTGCCCTTGAGTCGGCAGTCCCGCAGAACCTTCCAGTTCTTGAGGCGCGACAGGGCATGCTCGACACGTGCCCGGGCCCGACGGTGGACAGCGTTTTCGGCCTCCTGCTGCGGGCTCAGACGCTGTTGGCCTCGTCTTTTGCGGTGCGGGATGAGCAGTCCGGTGCCCTGGTAGCCGCCATCAGCGAGGGTGGGAACACCATGGCGGGCCCGGTCGACACCGGACTCGGTGAAGGCCCGGCAGTCGTTGCGGCTGCCGGGTAGCGGGTCACCGATGGCCACCACCAGGCGGCTGTTGGCATCAATGACCACCTGCAGGTTCGTCGAGTACCGGTAGTTCTTGCTCGAGGCCGCGACAGTGCAGTCACGAGTGGGCACCAGCGTGCCGTCGACGATGTACACGGTGCCCTCGCGTCTGCGGCGGGCCGGAGAGATCGCCAGCAGCGGCGCCAGATGGTTCAGGATCCGGTCCGCGGCCGACTTTGAGATCCCGAACAGTAGCGCCACCTGCCGCAACGTCAAATTCGTGCGCCAGTACGTGGCCACCAGCAACACCCGGTCCTCCAGCGGCAATCGCCACGGCCGGCCTCGCTGGATGTCACCACCCCGCCGCCGCACCAACGCGACGAGACGGTCGAACTGCACCGGGCTCAACCCGACGAACGACTCGATCCACTTCGGATCACCTGCTGACATCACCCCATCCATGACTGGACAACGCCGACGGGCGGCGGTTGGACACCGATTGGTTCGGTCAGATTCGAGCGGCACTCGACGGGCAGAGGGCGGCGCCGCTCAGACCATGCGTCGTAGCGCGGTCTCCACGGCATCGACCAGCGGATCGCCTTCGGTCCGCGGGTGCCTGGCCAGGCCGAGTTCGATGTCCGGCAGGCTGGGGAGGGCGTCCGCGTCGTGGCACGCCATGGCCGGTTCGAGATTCCCGGGCAGCACCGCCGTAACGCCGAGCCCGGCCCGCACCGCGGCGAGCACACCGACGAGACTGTTGCTCTCGAACGCCACCCGCCAGCGGCGGTCGGCACCTTCCAGCCCTTCCAGCACCGACGCACGCCATGTGCACGGGCCCGAGAACAGCACCACGGGTAGCGGATCGGCAGCCAAGTCCACACCCTGGCCGACCGCCCAGACCAGCGGTCGGCGCACCGTCCAGCGCGGCCGGCCGGGAACGTCCGCCGCCTCGTCGAGCACGAGTTGGACGCGTCCCGCGTCGTACGCCTCGCGCCTCGCGTCGCCGGAGAGGCTGAGCACCTCAAGCGTCGCGCCTGGATGCAGCCGGGCGAGGTCGGCGAGGGCCTGCGGAAGCTGGGACGCGGCGAGGTCTTCGAGCAACCCGACGCCGCAGTGGCCGGTCAGTGCGCGGCCGGCTTCGGTGAGTGCCTGCTGGGAGAGCGAGAGGATGCGCTCCGCGTATGGCAGGAGTTCGTCACCCGCGCGGGTCGGCGAGACGCCGGTCGTGGACCGGAGGAGCAGGGGGCTACCGACGGTGTTCTCAAGCTTGCGCAACTGCTGGCTGAGCGCGGGCTGGCTCTGCCCCAGCGCGCTTGCGGCGCGGCTGATGCTGCCCGCCCGCACAGCGGTAACGAACGACCGCAGCAGTACGATCTCCAGATCCCTGGCCATAAAAATTTATTATATCGGCTCCAATAATATGGCCACTTCCTATTGCCAGATGATTGGAGCTAGCGTCACGCGGGTGACTCGATACCGACAGGTGCTCGCCGTGCCCGGGATGGCATCGCTGCTGGGCGTCTCGTTGCTCGCCCGCACCGCGATCACGGCCTCCGGGATGGCGCTGACGATGTACGTCGTTCTGGGCCTGGACATGAGCTACGCGGCAGCGGGAGGAGCCGCGGCGGCCATGACCACCGGTCTGGCGCTGGGCGGTCCGCTGCTGGGCCGCATGATCGACCGGCGGGGCGCGCGTATCGTGCTGCTGATCACCGTCGTGGTTCAGGTCGCGTGTTGGCTGAGCGTCGCGGTACTGCCGTACACGCCCCTGCTGGCCGCCGCCTTCGTAGCAGGTCTGCTGATGGTGCCGGCCCCGATGGTAACCAGGCAGGCGATCGCCGCGATGACGAAGGCGGGACAGCGCCGGGCCGCCTTCGCGCTGGAAGCGGTACAGGGCGAGCTGTCCTACATGGTGGGCCCGCCGATCGTGATCCTCTGCGCGGCACAACTGCCCTCCGGCGTGGTGGCCTGGGGCGTCGGCGCTGCGATCGTGGCGGGCGGAGCGGGGATCGCCCTGCTCAACCCCCCGCTGCGGGCCGAGGACGAGGCGCCGGCCGCCCCAGCCGACCGCCCCCGTCGCCGGGAGTGGCTGGGCCCGAGAATGATCGCGGTGCTGGTGATGGCGTTCGGCGCCACGATCGTGCTCAACGGTACCGACCTGGCCATCGTGGCCACTCTCAAGGAAGCTGGCCAGGTCTCCTGGGCCGCCGTCGTGGTGGCCGTGTACGGCGCGGCCTCCATCGCCGGCGGGCTTCTGTACGGCGCGCTCCCGCGACCGCTGCCCACCTGGCTGCTGCTCGGCCTGCTCGGGCTGGTAACCATTCCCGCCGGACTGGCCCACGACTGGCACTGGTTGTGTGTGGCAGGCTGCGGCGCGGGGCTGCTTGCCGCACCGACTCTTTCCGCGTTGTCCGACGCCGTGAGCCGGCTCGCACCCGCGAGCGTGCGCGGTGAGGCGACAGGCTTGCAGTCCTCGGCGCTGGGCGCGGGCTTCGCCCTCGGCGTCCCGATCGTCGGCGGGGCGATCGACACGTCCGGACCGGCAGGCGGCTTCGCGGCGGCCGGCCTGGCCGGCCTCGCCGCTGCGCTGATGGGATGGCTGCTGTCCCGGCGCTCACCCATCCGAACGCGGTCGGTGCGCAGCGATCCCAGCTTCACCGGGGCCTCGGACTCGCGATGATCTGCCTGCCGTGCAGTGGCTGAGCCTTCTCAGGCCATGCTCGGCGTTGCACGCCTCCACAACATGGCCCTCACGGCATAACCCCAACCCCATACGGGACAACCTCTAGCCGTGCAGAACGCCGCTGCGGGCGGCGATGCCTCGGAGCTCAGGTGTGGTGCGCCCGGAGAGCAGCAGGCCGGAGACGAGGGATTTCACAGCCGGGCGGGCGTGGGTCTCTTGAGGGGCCCAGTACTCGGCCTGGAGGAGAGCACGGATGCATTCGTCTCGCCGACCCCATTGAGCAAACGCCTTCGCGCGGTCGGTGAAGTAGAGCGCGCGCCGCTCTGTGGAGGGAAGCGACTGGGGGACGAGGGCATCTGCGGCAGCGATGGCGGCCGAGGGATCGCCGGCGGTGTTCTCCGCCGATATCAGGTGTAGCTGCACGGTCGCCCAGCTGAACCCGCCGTTGGTATCCCGCAGGTGGGTGACGGCGCCCAGGCTCTTGGCGATGGCGGCGGCCTCGCTGGTCAGTTCGCGCATGCCTGCTTGATCGCGTTGGTGGGCGACGGTGTAGGCGGCGCACTGGACCAGCAGGCCTCGCTGGGCGATCCCGGCGTTGCCCAGGTCGCGCAGTGCCGGGTCGTCAGCGGCGTTCAGGGCCAGGGTGAGGGCCTGATCGTGCCACCCCGCCTTGCGGGCGAGGACGGCCTGCTGGCGGGCCGCCTCCGCGACCGCCACGGGCGCCCCGCCGGCGGCGGCGAACTGCCGAGCTCGGTCGGCTGCCATCCAGCCGAGTTGCGGCTCGTCGAGCTTGACGAGGATACGCGTCGCCAGGAGGTAGGCCTGCGCCAGCACGCGGCAAGCTGTCGCTGCTGGACTGATGCCCCGCGGTAATCAGGCGTGGGAGGCGGAGGGCGAGGCTGGAGTACGCGCAGTCGTCGAAGTCGGCCGAGGCTCGGCGCAGTTCCGCCGCGAGGACGTCCACCGGCGTATCAGAGGCTGTGCGCCCGAGTCCCAGCATCGCGTCGCGCAACCCCGCAACGAGCGTCTCGCCGAGCTGTGCCTCTTCGGCCTTGGCTGGGGCCACGCCGGCGACGGGAGCCCCCATGGCGGCCGCTGCGGTAACCGCCAGGTTCGCGAGTAGTTGCCTTCGCCGCAGCACCGGGTCCTCTCCGTCTTCGCGCTTTGGGATTCCACCCACTCCCCGGCGGTCTCGACGTACGTCTCGACAGCCGGGCAACCCAGCAGGTCCTGCACACCACACTGCGCGGTGCCCGACAGTTCCTTGGCGCAGCGGCATGCAGCCCGCCGACCTCGTACGCCTATGATCGAGCGGCTGGTTACGTAGTTGAGAACCGGCTCTGACTCAACTTCCGGGGCTGTTGGCAATCTTCACTCGCCAAGGGCTGCCCCGTAACTGACCTCCGAGATGGCCGCCCGGGTTCTGGCGACGGTCATCCGCCAGGATGACCGAGGGGTAGCTCTCGTGGGGGATCCTGATCGGGCGTATAGCCGACGCCTTGTCGTTGAGGTTCGACGATGGTGGGCGTCATGCCGATCACACGTCTCGCCCTTCCGCTCGGCGACACCGAGCGTCCCGTCCCCGTCTGGGCCCTCCGACTCGCCAAGATCCTCCCGTTCGTCGTACTGCCGCACTGCCTGTGGCGGCTGCCGTTCGCCGTCGACTTCCGTATGGGCATGATCGACCCGGCGGCCCCAACCGCTCCCTGGTGGGTTCCGTTCTACGTCGTCGGGCTCAGTGTGCTCACCGAGGCACTGGCTCTGCTCACCACCGGCTTGGTGAGCAGCTGGGGCGAGGTGGTGCCGCGCTGGGTGCCATTCGTCGGTGGTCGGCGGGTGGCGCCGCTCGCTGCGGTGATCCCGGCGGTCCTGGGCGGCCTGGCGCTGGTGGCGATGTTCGACCTCTATCCGCTCGCCTGGGCGGGCGTTTTGCCCGAGGTGGGATTCAGCAACGGATGGTGGATGGCCCTGGCCCGGTTGTGCATCAGCCCGGCGATGCTGTGGGGGCCGATCGTGCTGGCCCTGGCCTGGGCCTACTACCGGCGGCGCCGACCTGCCTGATGGGTCTGCCGGTCCAGTCCGGCCGAGTCCGGATGGCTCCGTGCATACGAGCGAACGCATGGCCGGACAGCATGATTCGCCGCGACACAGTGGTCGTGATCGCCCGGCTCCCGGCAAGGGAGGGTGAGATCATCTTGCTGTGGCTGGTGTGATCACGGCGTCGGAGCCGTCGTGGACAGCCCCGTTCACCGGGCTGAGCCCGCGTGGTTTCGGGAAGCTGGTGACCGTGCTGCGATGCGAGGGTGCGGACGCGGTCCGCAAGGGCCGGCCGTGGAGCCTTCCGCTGGAGGACCGGGCACTGCTGGTGGCGGCGTACTGGCGCACGAACTTGACGATGCGCCAGCTCGCTCCACTCTTCGGGGTCTCGAAGTCGGCGGCCGACCGCATCATCGACCCCCTCGGGCCGATGCTCGCCCTGTAGCCCCACAAGCGGTTCGCCAAGGACACCGTGCTCATCGTGGACGGCACGCTCGTGCCCACCCGCGACCACGCCGTGGCAGAGCAGTTCAAGAACTACCGGTACTCCACCAACCACCAGATCGTCATCGACGCCGACACCCGCCTGGTCGTCGTGGTCGGCCGCGGCCGCTCGCCGGTAATCGCAACGACTGCAAGGCGTGGGACCTCTCACGGCATCTACTTGTCAAGCGGCGACGAGGAGGGGTATCGGGAAGGCTGTCTTTTCATCGAACAAGGTCTGGCTCTGGAGGCAGTGATGGAGTTGGCCGAGCATGCGGTTGAAGAGGTGCCGGAGGGCTGCGGGGTGGAAGTCGCCGCGGGCTCGTCGGCGTCGGTAGTGTGCGTTCGCGCCGCCGGAGGCGGTCAGTGCGGAGAATGCCCAGAGGAACCCGGCGTCGTGTAGACGATTGTTCTTGATCCGTCTCCGCCCGACGTAGTGGTGCTTGCCGGATGCCCTGGTGATGGGTGCCGCGCCCGCGTACGCCTTCAGTCCTTGAGCATCATCGAAACGCGATCGGTCGTCTCCGGTCTCGGCGAGGATGCGGGCGCCGAGCTGGACGCCCAGGCCCGGGAAACTCAGTATCACCTCAGCGTCGGGGTGCTGACGAAACGCCTTCTCCGTCGCTTCGGCGAGTTTGTCGACCGTGTGACAGGCCGCATCGAGCTGCCTCAGCAGCCCGAGCATCTGCTGTCCAAGGGCGTCCTCGACCAGCTGCGGGTGGCGGGCCGGCGGCCGCTGGAGGATCTCGACCCAGCGTTCGGCCTCGGCGTCGATGCCCCGGACCCGGCCCGCTCGCTTCAGGGCCGTGCACAATCGTTTGCGGTTGGTAGCAGCCGCCTTTCCAGGAGTGGGCGCCACTGCCAGGATCGCGCGGGCTTCCGGCCGGCACAGGCCGTTCTGCCAGCCGGCGACGGCCTCGAGGGCGGCCGGGTAGTAGTCCCGCAGCAGTGACCGCAGCTGGTTCGTCAGCTGCTGCCGGTTCCATGTTGCGTCCTGCTGGGCTCGCGCCAGCACGGCAACGGACTGGGCAAGCTCGGAGTCGTTTGGCATGGGTCGGTGCATGTGCGCGTCGGTACGGAGGATGTTCGCCAGCACGAGGGCATCGCCGGGGTCAGACTTCTTGCGTGAGACGCTATGCCGGTCTCGGTAGCGGGCCACGGACAGAGGGTTGAGGGCATAGACCTGCCGTTTCCCCTGCCGCAGGAAGGCCACGAGGAGGCCGCGGCCGGTTTCGATGGCCACTGGGATCGGGTTCAGTTCAGTGTCGCCGTGTTCGGCCAACAGTTCCAGCAGTTGCTGGTAGCCGGCAAGGGTGTCGTCGATTCGAAGCTTGGCCACCAGCTTGCCCCCGTCGTCAGCCAGGGCTACGTCGTGGTGTCCTTCTGCCCAGTCGATCCCGCAGTGGACGGTCAACTGGTTCTCCTTTCCTCTCGTCTGGGCTGGTCAGGAGCCCATGCGGGCCACGCGGCGTTCCAATACCAGGGCTCACCCCACGTCTGGCGTGGGCCTGGCCCTCCCTCTCACTGGCCGTTCGTGGCACCAGCAAACCGCGCGAGCCTCGGTCCGTCTTAAGGCGTCCAGCGCCGAAGGCTTTCGAGGGGTCACCGTGCGGCGAGCTCACACCACAAGAATCAACGAGAAAGCGCCCGTTCGGGTGATGTCAGATCCGAAGCACCGGGAGGCGCCGGTCCCTACAAGAGGCTTCACGAGCCGGAAGTAGTCGAAGCGTCCACCCGATGCCCACGGACCCAACACACCCGACCGAGGACAGCAGCCACGTGTCACCACCGAGTGCTTGTCCCACGCGGGGCTTCAGGGAGCCAGAGGAATCCGATGCATCCCGACGAGCCACACGCAGCTGCTGTCACTCAATCGAACAGCCCGCCGTCAGCAGGGGCCTTGGAAGGTTCCTGCTAGGGCTGACTCCCGTATTGGAGGAATCCGGCACCAAAGCCGCCGTCGGCAGAACACTCACGATCGCCGATGGCGGCTACCCCGGCACCGGACTCGTCATGCCGCACCGACGCCGCAAAGGCGAAGACCTGCCCGACTGGAAGCAGGCGCACAACAAGTCCCACAAGCAGATCCGCGCCCGCGTCGAGCACGTCTTCGCCCGTATGAAGACCTGGAAGATCCTCCGCGACTGCCGCCTCAAAGGCGACGGCCTCCACCACGCCATGCTCGGCATCGCCCGCATGCACAATCTCGCCCTCGCCGGATAGGCGAGCGGATCGCACACGACTGACCCCTGCCCAGGGCGACTCGAGATCAGTGGCGCTGGCACCGTGGCGGAAGGCCCGGGCGGTGCACGATCCGGGCAAGACCGTGCTGGATGTGGCCCTGGCGGTCGCGCTGGGCGGGGATTGCCTGGCCGATGTCGGGATGCTGCGGGCCGAGCCGGGCGTGTTCGGCCCGGTGGCCTCCGACCCGACCCTCTCCCGCCTCATCGATACCCTGGCCGCGGCCGGTCCCAAGGCCCTGACCGCGACCCGGTCAGCACGGGCCGAAGCGCGCGAGCGCGTCTGGAAGTTGGCCGGAGCCACATCGCCGGACACCGCCGGCCAGGTGATCGTGGACCTGGACGGGGTGCTGGTGCTGGCCCACTCCGAGAAGCAGGACGCGACCGCGACCTGGAAGAAGACCTTCGGACACCACCCGCTGTTGGGCTTCGTCGATCACGGAAGCGGCGGCACCGGAGAGCCGGTGGCCGCGCTGTTGCGGCCCGGGAACGCGGGCAGCAATACCGCCGCCGACCACATCGCCACCGCCCAACTCGCCCTGGTCCAGCTGCCGAAGAAGTACCGGCGCGGACGCCAGACGCTGATCCGTACCGACTCCGCAGGCGGCACCCACGAGTTCGTCGCCTGGCTCGCCCAGCGGGGAAGGTGGCTGTCGTACTCGGTCGGCATGACCGTCACGACGCCATCCACCAGGCCGTCCTCAAGGCCCCGCCCGCCGCGTGGACACCCGCCGTCGAACCGGAAGGTGAGATCCGCGACGGCGCCTGGGTCGCCGAACTCACCGGCGATGTCCTGGGCAGCTGGCCAAAGGGGATGCGGCTGATCGTCCGCAAGGAACGTCCACACCCCGGCGCCCAGTTACGCATCACCGATGCCGACGGCCTGCGCCTCACCGCGTTCGCCACCAACCCCACCGGCACGGCGATCGCCGCCCTGGAACTGCGGCACCGCCAGCGCGCGAGGGCCGAGGCCCGCATCCGGGCCGCCCGCGCCACCGGCCTGCGCAACCTGCCCCTGCACGACACCGCACAGAACCAGATCTGGCTGGAGATCGTCCAGATCGCCCTCGACCTCCTCGCGTGGATGCCCATGCTCGCCCTGACAGGCAAAACCCGCAGGTGGGAGCCCCGCCGCCGCCGGCTCCGCCTCTTCTCCGCCGCCGCACAGATCGTCACCACCGCCCGCAGCCGGCACCTGAGATTCGCACGCCACTGGCCCTGGACCGACGTGATCACCAACGCCATCGTCCGGCTCGAAGCCCTCCCGAACCCCGACTGACCAGCACGTTCCCGCCCCTGCGAGCAGCACCACCCCGACCGGAGCCGTGGAACCTGGCGCCCACCCGACGCGACAGCCGGGCCATCAGCCTGACCACCACCAGCCCGAACAACCGAAACGGCCCGCCGAGGAAACCGACGGACCGTCACGAAATATCGAGGCTAGGGCCCGCTCTGACACTGGCCTGCGCGAGTACTTCCACTCCGATCTGACCCACCTCGGTGAGGACGGTCCGAGCGTCAGGCACTGCCTGCTGCCCGCCTGGCGAGGTATCCGTGCGTGCGTCGGAGCGCGTCAGCCGTCAGGCCGTTTGCGAGAAGTAGCAGCCAGCCTCCAGGCAGGAGCACGGTGCGAATTGTATATCCGGGATTGGCGTCATCCGAGGGCTCCCAGCCGAATGTCATCGCGAGCACCCACAGACCAAGGAGCGTCACGATGGTGATCCAGCCGGCACAGATCACGCCTGCCGCCAGGCCGAACTTCTTCAGGTCTTGGCTGCCGACCAGCCTCAGCAGGAACAGGAGTGCCAAGGCGAGGCCGGCCGCTGTACCGATGATCCCGATGGGTATCGCCTGCCAGCTCGTCGCCACTCCGGGGATGCCGCTGGGAATCGCTTCCCAAGGGTGCTGCCAGTTGAAGCGCTCGACTACGTGCGCCACTTGAGTGCCGGAGGACTCCTTCTTCCAGGTCTCCGAAAAGAGCGGCTTGAAGCTCGCCCAGACGAGCGCTCCCGCTGCCACGAGGATCTCTGCCACATGGGTGCCGATCACTTCACCCACCGATGGGGGCCCGATCGGGTCCGGCACCTGCTGCGGCAGTTTCTGCGTACCCGGCAAAGCGGCGGGAGCCGATGAGACGACAGGCCCCGTCTTCGGGGTCCCGCCGCCTTCATCGCCACCCATCACGTGCGGGGAATCAGGCTGATTGCGTAAGGCGGTGTCTGCCGCTTCCGAGCCGGCGACAGTGAGGGCACGCAAAGCGCTGGTGCGCGCCTGGATAGCCACGCGGGCGCCAGTAATCCCCATCCAGGCGCCCGGACCGAGCGCGTTACCCAGCTCCTCCTCGCACCACTCCCGCACACGTAACGGTGTCGGGCGCTCGTCGGGGTCCTTGTGCAGGCAGGCGGCGATCAGTCGGCGGAGAGGAGGGGTGAAGAGCGACACGTCCGGGTCGTCCGCGACGACGCGGTGGGCAACGGCCCACTCGTTCTCCGCGGCGAACGCCTCACGGCCGGCGGCGAGGAAATACAGGGTGGAACCGAGAGCGAAGACGTCGGAGGCCGCGCCGACGGCGCGGCCCGAGGCCTGCTCGGGCGACATGTACAGCGGGGTGCCGATCCGGGTGGAATGGCTCCGGTAGGTCACCGACTGGGTCAGAGATTTGACGATGCCGAAGTCGATGACCTTCGGACCGCTCTCGTCCAGCATGATGTTCCCGGGCTTGAGGTCCCGGTGCACCACGTTCGCGGCGTGGATGTCGGCGAGGGCGTGGGCGATGCCCCAGGTCAGCAGCATCACCTGCCCGGTCGGCAGCGGCCCATGGTCGGCCACCAGGTCCCGCAGGGAGGGCCCGGCCACGTACGTCGTGGCCAGCCATGGCCGCTCGGCCTGGGGGTCGGCGTCCAGCAACGGCGCGAGGTGGGCACCGCGCACCTTCTGTGCGGCACCCACCTCGCGCGCGAATCGCTGCCCGAACTCCGCGTCCCCGGCGAACTCGTGACGGATCACCTTCAAAGCCGTTGGCTGCCCGCCAGGGGAAAGAGCGAGAAACACCTGCCCCATACCGCCCTCGCCCAGCCGCGCCACCAGCTGAAAGCCTCCAAGACTGTCCGGATCGTCCGACTGTAATGCAGGAAACTGTAACGCTGCCTGTGGCACGAAGCACTCCCTCTCGACTCCCCACCCGGGGATACCTCATGGTTCGACCGCCCGCCGCGTTCGCCCCCCGAGCGTAGAACCCTGCCTGCCGTTCCACCAGCTCAGCCGAAGGTCCGACCCCTGCCTCGCGCATTGGCTGCAAGTCAGGCAGCTGCACGGGGCGCATCAGCTCCGTGCCAACAGAACCGACAAGATCACCAATAGCATCCGGAAGAGCGGTCAGAACCTCGTAGTCGGCCACTTCGTCGGCTGATTCTGGGAACGAGATAGCAGATGAACCCTCTTTGTGGTCGGCTCGGTAGCTGGCTTCTGCCTGTGATGACCCAACCGTGTGTCTACGTGCCGCCTCCGGCTGGCGCGGCTGCTCAACTGCGCATCCCCACCGGGACACGCCCCACGTCACGGCCTACCGCCTGCGATCGCAGGGCAGCTGAACGACGGGTGATCAGGAATCGATACAGAACCTGTCCCTGCCGATACTCATCCGCGCGCACTACAACACCGGCCTTGCGGTAGTGGAGATGGATGAGCAGGCTGCCGACGGAGAGGACGGCCCCGCACCAGGCCGGACGTGGTCCTGGCCGACAAGGCGTACTCCTCCCGCGCAATCCGCGAGCACCTGCGCAAGCGCGGGATCCGCGCTGTGATCCCCGTCCCGGCCGATCAACGCGGCCACCGCCTGCGGCGCGGACGCCGGGGCGGCAGGCCACCGGCGTTCGACCGCGAGGCATACAAGCAGCGGAACACCGTCGAACGCTGCGTCAACCGCTTGAAGCAGTGGCGGGGCATCGCCACCCGCTACGAGAAGACCGCGACCATCTACCTGGCCGGACTCCACATCGCGGGCATCTTCCTCTGGTCTGCACGGTGATCCAAACGAAACGGCCTAGGGGCGCCTGCCGCGCCGACCCACATAGGAAAAGCCGCCGTCCCCACCAGGCTCTGCGCCCGGTGGGAAGGCAGCTTTTCGTGTGTGACGCCCCACCAATGGAGGAGTCGATCGTGCGTCGCGCGTGCGTCAACGTGCGTCAGATATGCGTCAAGATGTCGCCCGTAACGCACGTGGCGCACATAATTCGCACTCGGTAAAACTGGAGGTCAGGCGCCCTTTGCCGTGGGTTCAAGGATGGCCACCCACTCAACATGATGGGTCCATCGGGATAAGATCTATCGAAAACATGCGAAAGAAAACCGCAGGTCAGCGGCCTGCGCGGCGTAAATTGGACAGGCTGCCGGTATGCGTTACGTACAGAGTGGGCGTTATGCGCAGCGCGCTGACGCTTCTTGCCTGCCTCTGTTCCCCGTACACGGGAGCCCGGCGAGGGCCGTGCACTGGCTCCCGCGCATTGCGTCCCCCAGCGCCCATGCCGCCCGGGAAGCGGTCAGGCGCGGAGGGGCTTCTGGGCTCCCAGGAGCACCCCCATCGCAGGTATGCGTAACGCAGGGCCCGGTTTTCGGGCCCGGTCCTCCACCTCGACGACCTCGCCGCGGCCAAGACCGGGGCCCTGTTCGGCCGAGCCGAAATCCGAGACGCCATCGACGTCAACGCGCCGCTGAAGGCCGGCTACACCCGCTCTCGGCTGCTCGAACTCGCCGCACAGAACTAGGCCGAACCCAGTCTCGACAAGTACGTGTCTGCCCTCGCCCGCGTCCAGCACCACACGGACAAACAGTTCGCCGCTTACGGCCTCGACGCCCCGGCCGCCGCCGCCATCCGCGAGCAGTTCGCGGCCTGGCACCGCGAACTCGCCGACCGAGGAGAGCCGAAGCCGCGGGAAACCCCGAATCGCAGACCGAGTCGTCCACTGATCAACCCGCCAAACAGGCCACAAGCCCCCTCCCCACCCCACCGCCTCGTCCCGGCCCGAAGCCGAACCACGGACCTACCCGGCGGTAACGGCCGGGACTACGCCCCCCACATGCGTTGCAGTACTAAAGGGTGTTGCAGAAGGCTCAGTCTTGGGCATTTTGCCTGTATGGGTGGGGTGTTGCGGGCTGAGCCGGTGTGGGTGGAGACGTTCACGGGCTTGCGGATCGACCGGTTCGCGAAGCTGGTGAAAGTGGTGCGGGAGCGGGGCGGGAACGGGCCCCGCGGCGGCCGTCCCTGGTGCCTGCCGCCGCCCGACCGGGTGCTGCTGGTGACTGTGTACTACCGCACGAACCTCACCATGCGGCAGCTCGCTCCGCCCACCGTCTGCCGGGTCATCCAGCGCCTGCGGCCCCTGCTGGCACTGGAGCCGGCCCCACAGCCGGTCGCCGACGTCGACCGGCTGTGGATCGTGGACGGAACCTTGATCCCGGTCCGCGACCGCACCGTAGCCGCCTCGTCCCGCAACTACCGGCTTTCGGCGAACGTGCAGGTCATCATCGACGCAGACACCCGCCTGGTCATCGCGTCGGCTCGGCCGGCGCCGGGTAACAAGGCCGACGCCCGCGTCTGGCGCGAGTCGGACCTGCCGGTCGTGGCGGCCGGGACGACGGTCATCGCCGTCGGCGCCTACCTGGGCACCGGACTGATCGTCCCGCACCGCGGAAGGCCAGGGCACGTGGGTCAGGCCCGCTCTTCCAGCCCGGTCGGTCATGTGTTCCACGAGGAGCCGGCCCGGCATGACGTTCGGCAAGCTCATCTCTGATCGCCTACGAGAACGACTTCCAACCAGCAACAACCACCCTGACCCCAGGCCGGATAGACGTGTTCAAAATCCGGGGTCAAGGCCCGCTGGCCAGGTCCCCGCCCTGACATAGATCGTCCGATCAGGTGTGAATACAACACTCAGACCACGTGGTGAGCGGTGTGATTGCCAGGGTGGTGTCAGATGGAGGTGCCCGCCAGGGCATCGCAGCCCCCCTGAACGGCGGGCGCCCACCGACTCCTCGCCCCTCGAAGCCTCAGTCACGTCGCCCGGGGGGCGGGAGACGGTGCGGGACCACCGGCCGAGCAGCCGCCGACAGCCTCGGCACCCTTGGGCCACCCGGGCGGTCAAGCGACACGGACCACCCAGGCTGGTCGTTGCACCAGCATGACCGACTCCATGGTGCAGATCCCTGCGGACTGGCTGGCCCGGGTCTTCCTATCGCTGCGCCGGAGCGCATCGGACGACGCGAAGGCCCTGGCAGCAGAGCTGCAGCCGTTCACGGAGAAGCCGGGTCAGCGGGTACCTGTCCCGGGAGCGACCGTACTGCGCACGGAGTTGGCCCTGCAGGGGGAGATCGAGATCGCCGACGAAGAAGGCCGGCGTGCGCGACTGTCCGAGGAAGCCGAGTACTTGATCAAGGCCTGGCTCCCCCGCCAGTAGGACGTTGGCTCTCCGTGCTGACGCATGTCGCCGGAGTGCTGGCATAGCGGCCCAGTCGGACGGTCCTCAGATGTACCGCGGCGGCCGTGGCACGAGCCCTCATCGGCAGGCTCCGGTCGGCGAGCTCCAGGATGATCTTGTGCTGAAGAAACGCCCTTGGCCCACGCGCGGCCGCCCTGAGATCATCCGCAGCTACTCACGCTCAACGATGACCTTGGACACCTTTCCTACGAGATGGCCGGTGACGGCCCGCCCGTCGTGCTCGTGCACGCCGGTATCGCCGATCACCGCATGTGGGACGCGGTCGTGCCGCCCTAGCGGAACGGCACACCGTCATCCGGTACGACCTGCGCGGCTTCGGTGAGTCAGCGCTCCCGACGGGGCCGCTCCGGGAGACCGACGACCTGCGCCGCCTCCTGGACCACCTCGGTCACGAACGGGTCCGGCTCGTGGGCGCGTCCTGGGGTGGCCGTGTGGCCGCGGACTTCACACTCACCCACCCGGAACGGGTGCACTCCCTGGCCGTGCTCAGCGCACCATGGCCGCGATACCACTGGTCCCCGGACATGATCGCCTACGACGAGGCCGAGACGGAGGCCTTGGACGCGGGCGACCTGGACGCCACCGTACGCATCAACCTGGACATCTGGCTGCGCGGGCCCTACCGCAGCTGGGATGACGTGGCCGACGGTCTGTCCGACCAACTCCGCAGCCCGCTGCGCACATCGCTGGTGAACCAGGCGTCGTGGGGCAGCATTCCCAGGGCCCGCAACCGGCGACATCGCCGCCATCTCCGTCCCCACGGTGGTGGGCATCGGCAAGCTCGACGTCGCCGACTTCCAGGACATCGCCCACCGGTACGCCACCGAGATCCCCGATGCCACCCTGGTCGACTTCGCCACGGCCGCCCACCTCATCGCCATGAACGCGCCGACCGAACTCTGCGCGGTACTCGGTCCGTTCCTCGCCCGATAGCGTGCATCGTAAGGGTCTTAAGCCGCTCATGATCCTATACTTCGAGACGTGCAGCTCATGAAGATCAGGCGTGCCACGGAGCAGGACGCCGAAGGCCTCACCGCGCTGGTGCAGGAGTCGAGCGCCTACCAGGGCCAGTACGCCACGGTGATCTCCGGCTACCGGGTCACGCCTGATTACATCGACCGGCATGAGGTCTTCGTGGCGGTCGGCACGACGGGCCAGTTGCTGGGCCTCTATGCCCTGGTGGTGGAACCTGCCGAACTGGACCTGGCGTTCGTCTCGGACGACGCACAGGGGATGGGAGTCGGCCGACTCCTCGTGGAGCACATGATCGACCGGGCCGGAAGAGCGGGCCTGACCCAGGTGCGTGTGGTGTCGCACCCGCCTGCCGAGCAGTTCTACCGGCGCATGGGTGCCGAGCCGGTGGGCACCGTTCCTCCCTCACCACCGAAGGTGACATGGGCGCGCCCGGAGTTGCGATTCTCCGTTGCCGACCTTGGTACTACGCCCACGGACGTCACAGCCGTACGTTGATCGCGGCGGTGGAGACGGTGCCTCGATACGGACCGCGAGCGCGTGCCGGGTCGTGTAGGCCGCACGGTCAAAGCCCAGGGCCACCGTAAGCGCTGGGCATGCCCCGACGCTTACGGTGGCCCGCCGGATCAGCCCGTCCCGAAATCGGGCACCGGATCTCTCGGCGGTGCAGACTGGCAGGCTTCGCGCGCGACGAAGCCGTCCCGCCGGCCGGGGAGATCCCGACCGACGGGGCGAGCTCCCGCACCACTCCCAACGCCCTTTAGCCGATGACGACCCCGGTGTTCTGGCAGGCGGTCAGCGGCCATCGGCGGCGGGGAGGACCTTGCGGGTGAACTCCGAGATCGCGTCGAGGCCGATGAGGACCTTGCCGTGGGCCGTCGTCCAGATCGCGTCCCGGTGAAAGAGGGCGAGGAACTCCTCGGGGTCCTTGTTCTGCTGGGAGTGCTCGACGGCGGCGACGAGCCGGCCGATCGCTTCGATGTCCGCCGCGCAGGATGTGGATCCAATCAGCTTTGTGGGGGATCAGAGTCGAGTGTGAAGGGTTGCGTGCGGCAGATGAGCAGGGCGACGTCATCGGGGTCGTCGGGACGTCGGAGTTCGCGTAGGAGCCGGTCGCAGGTCTCCTCCAGGGACTGGTCGGGCACGGCGAGCAGGGCGAGAAGGGTGTCGAGTCGTTCATCGATGGGATGGTTGCGGGTTTCGACCAGTCCGTCGGTGTACAGGACCAGTTGGTCCCCGGGGCCGAGGCCGAAGGCGGTGGTCTCGAAGAGGGCTCCACCGACTCCGAGCGGGGTGCCGGTGGGCAGGTCGAGTAGTTCGGGGCGCTTGCCGCTGCGCACGAGGGCGGGCGGTAGGTGGCCGGCGTTGGCGATGTGGCATTCGGCACGGTGGGGATCGTAGACAGCGTAGAGGCAGGTGGCGATGTAGTGCTCCAGCCCCGAGGTGATCTTGTCGAGGTGCTTGAGGAGCTGGTCGGGGTCGAGGTTGAGGTCGGCGAAGGCGCTGGTGGCAGTGCGCAGGCGGCCCATGGCGGCGGCGGCGTCGATGCCGCTGCCCATCACGTCGCCCACGACGAGTGCGGTCCTGTCGCCGTCGAGGGGGAAGACGTCGTACCAGTCGCCGCCGATCTCGTACGTGGCCTGCGCGGGCCGGTACCGCGAGGCGATCCGCAGTCCGGGAAGGTGCGGCGGGTGGCTGGGGAGCAGGCTGCGCTGCAGGGTCTCGGCGGCGTTGCGCATCCTCTGGTGTGCGCGGGCGTTGTCGATGCACACGGCGGCGCGGGCGGCCAGTTCGGCGGCGAGGGAGAGGTCGTCCTCACCGAAGGGCGCCGGGTTGCGGGCCCGCGTGAGCCCGAGGAAGCCGAGGACGTGGCCGCGTGCGATGAGCGGGACCGACAGGTAGGAGTGCACGCCGGCGCGGGCCAGCAGGGCGGCGGCGTCGCTGTCCCGGGCGATGCGTGCCAGGTCGGTGTCGTCGGCGTGGGCGATGAGCTGTGGCCGCCCGGTGCGTACGGTCTCGGTGGCCACGCGGTCGGCGGCGTACGCGGCGATCTCGCCGGGCGGGTCGGCGGCCTCGACCGCTTCCGTGGGATAGGCGGCCTTCACCGCGAGCGCGCGGAAGAGCGCCGGGCCGTCCCGGGGAGCCCGGCCCGGGCGGTGCTCGTCCAGAACGGAGTCGAGCACATCGACCGCGACGACGTCGGCGAGCTCGGGAACGATGACCTCGGCCAGCTCACGGGCGGTCTGTTCCACGTCCAGGGTGGTGCCGATCCGGGCGGAGCCGTCGGCGATCAGGGCCAGGCGCCGCCGGGCCTCCGCGGCCTCCATGGCCGCCTGGTACCGGTCGGTGACGTCGACCACCAGGTCGGCCACCCCGAGGACCCGGCCCTGGGGGTCCTCCAGCCGGTACAGGGAGATCGACCAGGCGTGCTGATCCGGGTCACCTGGTGTGTGGCCGACGATGGTGGACTGGTCAACCATCGCAATCCCGGTCTTCAGGACTTCCCTCATCGCGGCCTCGGGCACCCCGAACTTCGCGGCGGTCATGACCTCGCGGTAGTACCGGCCGAGGTGATCCGCCACGGGCATGCCGTGCATCCGCTCCAGGGCGGGGTTGACGGCCACGTACCGCAGATCGGTGTCGAGGATGGCCAGCCCGATGGGCGACTGCGAGATCAGCCGCGTGGACAGCGCGACGTCCCGCTCCAGCTCGCGCAACGTCGACTCGTCCGCGGCGAGCCCGAGGGCGTAGAAGTCACCGCGGTCGTCCAGCAGCCGCATATTGCGGAACTCCACCAGCCGAGTGCTGCCGTCCTTGTGCCGAACGGGGAACGCTCCGGCCCAGCTCTCACCGGTCCCCATGACATGGGCGAACAGCTTGCCCATCAGCTCCCAGTGCTGCTCATGGACGAGCAGGGGCGCCGCGTACTGCCCGAGCGCCTCCTCAGCGGAGTAGCCGTACAGGTCCTCGGCCTGCGGGCTCCACAGGACGATCCGCCCATCAGCATCGAGCAGCACGGCGGCGACACCGAGGAGGTCCATCAGCGCGCTCGGCTGCGGCGCACCCTCCTCCGCCTGACCGGCATCGGCCCGCCGCCCCTCGGCTGGGCTCATCGCAGGCTCTCCTTCCACCTGCCGGCATCGCGCGGGCCGTCCGCTGACGCCGGCCCTGGCCTGACTCCTGCGTCTGCGGGGCGCTTCGGGTTCCATGGTCCCCCCGGATTGGCCGACCGCACCATAGGACGAGATCCTTCCGTGGCTGGATGTCCTTGCGCCGCTTCCTCGAGGGCGAAGCCGGCGGATTCAGCGCGGACCCGAACCAGACCGGAACGTACACCCGAGGCAGTCGCGCCCAGCCTGGAAGGGAAGGGCTGGCTCCTCAGGCCAACGGTGTCCCCAGGGGTGAGCCGAAGATGTACGCTGCCATCGCGCCGGACAAGGTCCCTGACTCGGCCAGTGGGGTAACGCATGCCGCCGCTGTGAGGGGCTGCTCCGGCTCCATGGCCTGCCGCGGGCCGGTCTTGCGGTTCGCGCGCTCCCCACCCGCCGCTCTCGACGCCGGCGTCCTCCGCAACGCCGGACGGTGGACATCATCGAGCGAGCGGGAGCAGTCATGACGTGGAGCATCTCGGGCAACTGCCTGGCTGGTTGCACATGCGCGCTGGTCTGCGGGTGTGCCGTCGACGCGAAGCCGCACGACCCGCAAGGACGCGAAGAATGCCTCGGGTGCGCCGCCTTCCATGTGGCGGACGGGCGCTTGGACGACGTTGACCTGTCCGGGGTGACCTTCGCCTTCTGCAACCACTTCCCCTCCAACCTGACGGCCGGTGACTGGAAGGTGGGCATCGTCGTCGACGAGGGTGCGAGTGACGAGCAGGTCGACGCTCTGGAGCGCATCCTTTCCGGGCGCGAGGGCGGTCCGTTCGGTGAACTGTCGCAGTTCTACGGCGAGTACCTCGGCGTGGAGAGGGCGAGCGTCTCCCTGACGGACGGGGAGCGGCCCCTGCTCAGCGTCGGTGGGAAGACGAAGCTCGCGTTCGAAGCTCTTCGCGGTCCCGATGGCGGGCCCACGACGATGAGGAACGCGATGTTCGGTTCTCCCCCGAGTTCACCCCGGGGCGTACGACGGGAACGTCGAGTGCCTTCGGCCTGTCCTTCGAGCCGCAGTACGGCGAGCAGTACACGGGAGGAGGGCGGTCGATGTCTCCTCCCACGCCGGTGGAACCACGCCGGTGGAACCACGCCCGCTGCCCACCGTGTTCTATCGCACGTCACTGTCCCGCTGTGTACCGATCGCGATCCTCGTCGGCGTCGTGCTGTCCCTGGTCAACCAGGGTTCCGTCCTCGCGTCCGGCGACGCCGACACGGCCACGGCCACGGCCGTACGCGTGGCAGTCAATTTCCTGGTGCCGTTCTGCGTCTCCAGCGCCGGATTCTTCAGCTGTCGGCGCGCCGGTTGGCGGGCGGCGGCGGGGCCACGCCCAGCGCCGCCGCTCAGAGCAGGCCCGTCATACGGTTCATGTCCTCCATCGGGGGGAGCGTTCTCCAGGCCGGGCAGCAGCCAGTCCTGGAACGGAGCGCGGCGTGGCCGCCGCACTTGGTGCAGCACCATGGCCTCCCATTCCGGCGGGGTAGCCCGCCCTGGGGTCCTACGGGTGAACCCGCGCGTGTCCTGAGGGGCTCAGGACGGTCGTGGCGCACAACGTGGGTGGAAGGCCCCGTACCGGCGTGAGGACGCGACGAGATGACGACCGTAGTGGTGACCGGCGCGACCGGGAACGTCGGACGACACGTGGTGAGCGAACTGGGCCGGCGCGGCATCCCCTGCCGCGCGCTCACCCGCAACCTGGAACGAGCCACTGCCGTACTCGGCCCCGGCGCCGACCTTGCGCAGGGGGACTTCAGCGATCGCGATTCGCTCCGTGCCGCCTTCGCGGGCGCCGAGCAGGCCTTCCTGAGCTGCGCCAACGACCCGCGGCAGGTCGAGAACGCGGCAAACGCGATCGAGGCCGCAGCGACGGCCGGTGTCCCGCAGATCGTCCTGCTGTCCACGGTCGGCGCCGAGGTCGGGGCGGCGCAGACGTTCGCCGATCAGCACGGCCGCATCGAGCAGCGCCTGCGCTCGGCGGGGATCCCTTTCGTGATTCTCCGGTCCGGCTTCCTGATGTCGAACCTCCTCGGTTCACTGCCGACGATCGGGCAGGCCGGGCGGATCTTCCTGCCCGCCGACGACGCCCGCGTCGCCATGATCGACCCCCGTGACGTGGCCGCCTGCGCGGTCGCGGTGCTCTGCGGGCAGAGCGGGGACGGAGAGACCCACCTGATCACCGGGCCGGAGGCCATCACCTTCACCGAGGTCGCCCGCCAGCTCTCCACCGCCCTCGGACGGACAGTCGAGTACGTCGCCGTACCCGACGAGGCAGCCCTGGCCGGCATGCTCGGGGCGGGCCTGCCGCCGTGGCTCGCCAAGGGGGTGATGGGCATCTTCCAGATGCTCAGGGAAGGCATCACTGCCGACACCACCGACTCCGTGCGCCAACTGACCGGGCAGGACCCACGGCCCGTGGCCGACTTCGCCCACGACCTCATGGCACCGCTCCTGACCCGCTGATGCCGCAGCGGGACGCAGCCCGCGCGGCAGAGTAGGTCCCGGCACAGGGCCTCGCCGCATTCGGGATCAGCACCGGGGACCGACGTGGCCGACCTGATGGTGTTGCCGCTGCGGCACTTGCCGGGGCTGGGGCCGGGGTCACCCCCTCTCCCACGGCGGCGCCTTCGCCAGGACACCGTGGGCCTTGACCGACCGGACCCACTCGGCGAGCAGTGAACGGACGAAACCCCTCGGCCACCGAGAGGTAGCCGGGGCCTCACGCGTGACGGCATGTCAGGCTGCGACGGGGGTGACGTCGGCGTTCCGGTGGAAGACGATCACGGTGTCAGGGGCGACGGGGGCACGATAGGTCGGCGAGCGGTCACGTCGTTTCGCCGGGCGTATCGAGCGGCCTCCGACCGGTTCGCCATGCCGAGCTTGCGCAGCACGGCGGCGACGTGGTGCTCCACGGTGCGCCGCGACAGGAACAGCTCGTCGGCGATCTCGGCATTGCGGAGTCCGTCGGCCAAGAGGGCGAGCACCTCCCGCTCGCGGGTGCTCAGTCCGTCTGGGCCGGCACCGCGGGACGGGCGTCTGGGGATGTCGCGCACCCCGAGCCGACGCAGGCGGCGGGCTGTGATGTCGCGCATCGGGCGTGCTCCCAGGCGGTCGAAGGCCGCGAGTGCCTCGCGCAGCATCCCCTCGTCAGCAGTGTCGGCGAGCGCGAGCGCGGCCTCGTAGGGGCAGCCGATCTCTTGCCAACGCTCTGCCGACTCGCGCGATCGGCCCGACAGCTGGAGCCGGTAGGGGTCTGCGGCCCGCGCCCGGACTGCGGCCGGTCCGTCGGCGCGCGAGAGCCAGTAGGCCAGCTCGCCGAGCAGCCATGGCTCGCCCTGCTCCTCGGCGGCGGCCAGGGCCGGGGTGACCACCGCGCGTACCTGATCGAGGTCGCCGGTGTACGCCGCGGCTTCCGCCAGCGCCGGAGTCGAGCCGATGATCCAGCCGACGACCGGCTCGGCGGTGACCATGACCGAACGCACCCGGGTCAGCAGGGGGCGGGGATCGGAGTCACCTCGGCGCGAGCGCAGCCGGCCCAGCACCACCATGGCGATCATCCTGCGCCCGTCGTCCACGCCCGCCGTGCGCAGCACCTCCGAGGCGAGCGCCTCGGCCTCGTCCCACCGGCCCTGGTCGAGCAGCGCCCGCGACCGGAAGGCACGCAGCCACTGGCGCCACACCTCCTGCCCGTGATCGTCGGTGAAGGACAGGGCCTCCCCGTACCACCGCTCGGCCTCCTGGTACCAGCGGCGGGTCACGCAGATCAGCTGGAGCCAGAAGTAGCCGAGGCCGGCCTGATCGTGTGCGGATGCCTCGCGCGCCAGTCGGACGCTCTCCCCGATCAGGTCGAGGCCGGCCACGTCGCCGTCCTGGGCGCGGCCGATGCCGATCGCCAACAGCGCGAGCGCCCGTTCGAGCGGTCCGGTGCCCTCGTCGGCCGTGGCGAGGAGCCGCTCGCCCCAAGTGACCGCGTCAGCGTTGCGGAACGCCATTGCGGAGAGCTTCGCGCGAATGGCGCAGGCGAGTGCGTACTCGGGCCCCGGTGGCTGCCCCGCCAGCAGCGCGAGTGCCTCGTCGCAGGCCTTCTCGCCGAGCGGGATCTCCCGGGCCAGGTGCGCCGCGGTGATCGCCAGCCCGACCAGCGCCCCGCCCCGCCGACGGTCGTCGCCGACCTCCCGCCACGCCTCGACGGCCTCCTGCCGGGCGCGCAGGGCGCCGTCGAGGTCATCCGCGAGATGACACTGCCAGCCGAGTTCCTCCAGGAGCCCGGCCCGGTCCGCGTCCAACCTGCCCGGGAGGACGGCGAGCGCGCGGCGAAGGTGTTCCGCGGCCTCCGTGTGAGCCCCCAGCCCGGATGCCCGCTGCGCCGCAAGGGGCGCGTAGGCCAGCACGGCGGCCCGGTCGTCGGCACGCTCCGCGTGATCGGCGAGCCGCGCCGGTTCCACTTCGCCGGGTGGCCGCGCCCCGAGCACGGCCAGCGCCCGCCGGTGCAGGGCCGCCGCACGTCCCGGCGGGATCGCCTCCATGACCGCGACACGGACCAGCTCGTGCCGGAATGCGACCGCTCCGTCATCGGCGGCGACCAGCCCGCGGTCCACTCAGGCGTCGACGTCCTCGGCCGCCCGGCCCGATACCGCCTCCACCAGCCATGGGGCTGCCCGGGTCCCGAGACAGGCGAGGGCATCGAGTGCCTCCCGCGCACCCGGCTCCAGCCGGGCGGCGCGGGCGAGCACCGCGTCCCGGACCGTGGGGGGAACGGTGGCCCGGCCGTCCCCCAGGACCTGGGTCACGAAGAACGCGTTGCCGCCCGTGCGCCGGTACAGCTCGGCCGGGTCGATGTCCGTTCCCTCGGCGAGCCGTGCCACGGCCGCCTCGGACAGCATCGGCACGGTCAGTCGGCGCACGACGGGAAGGGCCGCGAGGTCCCCGGCCAGGACGCGCAGGGGGTGGCGTGCCCCCACTTCGTCCTGCCGGTAGACCACGACGAGCATGGCCGGGCAGCCCTCGATGCGGCGGCCCAGGAAACGCAGCAGGTCCAGCGTGGCCTCGTCGGCCCAGTGCGCGTCGTCGAGCACCACGAGGGTGGGGTCGCCGCCGGCCCGCAACTCGTCGAGCATCAGGCGGCGTGCCTCCACCGGATCGGCCGGGCCGCTGAGTTTCCGGCGCAGCGGCGGTGACAGGTTGTGGGCCATGTCGCGGAGCGGGCCGAGCGCAAGCGGTGTGGTGAGGGGTTCGCAGCTGCCACGGAGCAGGCGCACGTCACCCAGCCTCCGGCCGAACTCCTCGACCAGGACGGTCTTGCCCGCCCCTGCGTCACCGCCGACGAGAACGAGCCGTCCGGTGCCGACGCATGCCTCACGCCACCAGCGGGTCAGCGACTCGATCTCGCCGTCCCGTTCCTCGAGCGTGCAGGGGCCGACCGTCACCTTGTCCATGGTAGGCAGGCTGCCGCCACAAGGTTGGGTAGCGGCTACCGATGTCCGCGGCCGGCCCGGCTGCGCATGCTGCGTCATGACCGAAGAAACGGAACGCAGCGGCGGAGGCAGCCATGAACGACTACGACGTGATCATTGTCGGCGCGAGCATCGCGGGCTGCACGGCGGCCACGGCGTACGGCCGGGCCGGGCTGCGCGTGGCACTCGTCGAACGGCAGCGCAGCCCCCAAGCGCACAAGACGCTGTGCGGCCACTTCGTGCTCGGCGGCACGCACGACGTCCTGCAGCGACTCGATTTCTGGCAGCCCATGGTCGCGCACGGTGCGGCCGTGACGAGCGGACTGGGCATGTGGACGGAGCACGGCTGGATCGTTCCCCGGCCGGACAGTGCGCTTCCGCCGGCGATCAGCCTGCGCCGCGGCAAGCTGGACCCGCTGCTGCGGGAGATCGCCGCTACGACCCCGGGCGTGGACATCATGCCGGGACACCGCGTCGTCGATCTCCTCCAGGACGATGCCGGCGGCATACGGGGTGTGGTCACCGTGAGCGGCGAGCCCGGGCGCGAGGCCGGGCGCACCGAATTCCGGGCCCGTCTGGTCGTCGGCGCGGACGGCCACCACTCCACCGTCGCCCGACTCGCGGAGGTCCCCGAGGACCAGGCCCCGAACGAGCGCTTCCTGTTCTGGACCTACTACGAGGGCGCGACGATGAACGGCCCCGGCGACGGCCAGGTCTGGCCCGTGGGCCGGGACGTCGCCGTCTGTATCCGTGTCGACGACGGGCTCACCCAGGTGGGTGTCTTCCCGGCGAAGGACCGGCTGCCCGAGTTCACCGCTGAGCGCCAAGGCGCGTTCGACCGGTTCGTGGGGGGCCTGCCGGACGGGCCCTCCCTCGTCGGCGCCCGGCGGGTGTCGAACCTCATCGGCACCACCGACTACCCGTGCATACGCCGAGACCCCGTACCGCGGCCCGGGCTGGCCCTGATCGGCGACGCGGCCACCGCTTCGGACCCGGTTCCGGCTGTGGGCTGCGGCTGGGCGTTCCGCAGTGCCGCGTGGCTGGCCGACGCGACCGCCGAGCCCTTGGCCCAGGGCCGGGACCTGCACCGTGCGCTGCGCGGCTACCGCCGGGCACACCGGTTCATCGACACGTACGACGCCCTGGGCCGGCGGGAAGCACTCGCCAGGCCACCCAGCTCGCTCCAGCGGGCGATCCGCACGGCAGCCGTGTCCGACCCGGACATCTCCCATCGGCTCGCGGCGTTCGCGATGCGGGCAGCACCCCCGTCGGTACTGCTGAACCCCAGGGTCATGATCCGGGCCACGGTCGGATCCCGGGCGCCCGGCCCGCGGGGACGGCGCGCGGCGGCTGCTCCCGATCCGTCCGGCCGAGCATGACGGGTTCCTTCACGAGGCCCGGGAGCGCGGCGTACGCGATGATGGGACGGAGAAGCACGTGCCACGGCCGCTCGCCGCATGACCATCGCAAGCTCCCTGGAGGTCCTGATGCTGACCACCCCCGTATGCCGCCTTCTCGGTATCGATGCCCCGATCGTCTGCGCGCCCTTCGGCCCCTGGGACGAGGTCGATCTCGCGGCCGCAGTGTGCGGAGCCGGCGGCCTCGGCAGCCTCGGCACGGCGGTGCGGCCCCTCCCGGAACTGCGGGAGCAGTGGGCTCGGCTGCGGCGGCTGACGGACCGTCCTTTCGCGATCAATCACACGAGCCGCCCCTTCGACGAGGAGGCGTTCCAGGCCACGATCGAGGAGCGCCCGGCAGCGATCTCCTTCCACGTGGCGGTGCCGCCCGGCCTGATCGCCCGGGCGCACGATGCCGGCATCCTCTGGATCCAGCAGGTCTCCAGCAGCGGTCAGGCCGACGAGGCTCTCCGGGCCGGAGCGGATGTGATCGTCGCGCAGGGCGGCGAGGCCGGCGGGCAGGGCGGGGATGTCGGCACGATGGTGATGGTCCCCGATGTCGTCGACATGGCGGGTGGGGTACCCGTCCTCGCGGCCGGCGGGATCGCCGACGGCCGTGGCCTGGCCGCGGCGCTGACCCTGGGGGCGCAGGGGGTGCTGATGGGGACACGCTTCCTCGCGTCGGAGGAGATGGGCGTGTCGCAGGCGTGGAAGAGCCGGATCGTCGAGTCCGCCGCCTCGGACGCGGTGAAGGCCGTGGGCAGTGAGCGGATCCTGCCGCCGTTCAACCTCCCCGGCAGTGCGGGGGTGCCGCGCTGCCTTCGCACCCCCCTGGTGGACGCGCTGCGCGAGCACCCCGAACAGGTGGACCCCGCGGAGATCGTGCCCCGTGTGATGGCCGCGATCCGGGCCGGCGGCGGCGAGGAGTACCTCCCCTTGACCGGCCAGTCGACCGCCCTCGTGCACGAGATCCTGCCCGCCGGCGAGATCGTCCGCCGGACCGTAAGGGAAGCCGAGGCGGCGCTGGCGGCAGCGGCCCGCGCCATCGCCCCAAGGCCATGACGGCCCTCAGCCCCGGAGACGTGGAAGCCCTGACCGCGCTCGACGCCACCGCCCAGGCGCAGCTCGTCCGTACTGGAGAAGCCACCGCCGAGGACCTCGTCACGGCGGCCATCACCCGCATCGAAGCCCTCGACCCGCAGCTCAACGCCGTCGTCACACCGGTGTTCGAGAAGGCCCTGAACCAGGTCAAGGCCGGTCTCCCGGAGGGCCCGTTCACCGGAGTCCCCTACCTGCTCAAGGACCTCATCACCGAGCAGGAGGGCATCCCCTTCCACGAGGGATCGGTCTTCCTGCGCGACCACGTCTCACAGCACGACCAGGAGCTCGTACGAAGGCTGCGCGCCGCCGGACTCGTCATACTCGGCAAGACCGCCACACCGGAATTCGGCATGAGCCCCACCTGCGAGTCCGTCCTGTACGGGCCGACCCGCAATCCGTGGGACACCACCCGGACCACCGGCGGCTCCAGCGGCGGATCCGCGGCCGCCGTCGCCGCCCGGATGGTCCCCGCAGCACACGGCAACGACGTGGGCGGCTCCATCCGGTTCCCCGCCTCCTGCTGCGGGCTGTTCGGCCTCAAACCCAACCGGGCCCGGGTGCCGCTCGGCGCCGCGTACGGGGACGCCTTCGGCGGCTGGGCCTGCGAACACACCCTGACCCGCTCGGTACGGGACTCCGCCGCACTCCTGGACGCCGTCGCCGGGCCCGAGCCTGGCGACCCCTACCCGGCCCCGAAGGCGCCGGGGCCGTTCACCGACCAGGTCCGCCAAGAACCGGGGCGACTGCGGATCGCGTTCAGCAGGCGCCCGGCGGACGGCCACCCCGTGCACGCCGACTGCCTCGCGGCCCTGGACGACGCCCTCGGGCTCCTCACTGCCCTGGGCCACGAACTCGTCGAAGCCGACCTGCCAGGCCTCACACCGGACGTCGGCGACGCCATCGGCACCGTGTACGGCGCCTCCGTGTCCTGGATCCTCGCCTACTGGATCCGTGAACTCGGCCGCGAACCCGGCCCCGACGAGCTCGAACCTCTCACCCGGGCGTACTGGAAAGAGGGCCTGCGCGTCACCGGCGGCGACTACCTCCTCGCCGTCACCACACTCCAGCACTTCGCCCGCACCGTTGCCCGCTTCCTCAGCCGCTTCGACACCTGGCTCACTCCGACGCTGGCCCAACCACCGCTCCTCCTGGGCGAGATGACCTCCACAGAGGAAGAACCACTGCGCGCCGCCGAGCGGAGCGCCCCCTTCGTCGCCTTCCCCGCCATCGTCGCCAACATCACCGGCGCCCCGGCCATGTCCGTACCCCTGTACTGGTCCGGCAGCGGCCTGCCCATCGGCGTCCACTTCCTCGGCCGCGTCGGCGACGAGGCGACCCTCCTGCACCTCGCAGCCCAGCTCGAACACGCCCGTCCCTGGGCCGACCGCCGCCCGGACCGACCCACCACGCCCACGTGGCACGATCCGGCCGCCGGGGCCAGCCTGGAGGAAGGAAACTCCCCGTAGCGCAGCGAATGGAGACGGCCATGACGGCGACGACGCGGGATGACACACCGGTCGTGATCGAAGGCGGAGGCGTCGAACTCCGTACCCAAGCGATCGGAGAAGACCTGTCCGTGGCCTTCGTCCGGTTCCCGCAAGGCGCCGATATGAGGCCGGCCCTGACCGGCCTGCCCGACGGCCTCTGCGCCTGCCCTCACTGGGGCTACATGCTCAAAGGGAGGCTGAAGATGGTGACGAAGGACGGGGAGGAGATCTACGAAGCGGGCCAGGCCTTCTACTGGCCGCCCGGGCACGCCCCCGTGGCACTCGAGGACTGCGAATACGTGGACTTCTCACCCACCGATGCCTTCACCACCGTCCTCGACCACATCAAGGCACAGGGCTGACCCGACCCGCTCATGCTCCGCGCCTGCCCCGTACGGTCCAGGCCCGCGCACGCAGCGGGAACGTCAGTTGGTACCCCGTCGCCGCCGACTGGCACGGCGCGTACGGAGCGGTTCGGGGTACTTCCCAAACCGCTCCGCCCTAGGTATGGCCGGATCGTCTGCCCCGGCCTTTCTGCCACCCCTTCCCCGAGGGGTTTGTGAGGCCCGTAACCGGAGCGGGGCCCACCAGACAGAGGACTGTCGCCACGGGCCGCCCCCGTGCCACCGCGACCTCACCACACGCGCTGACGCAGCCACACGGCCGCCCGGCTTGCGGCCCCGCCGAGAGGGGCGGCAGACCAGCCGGTGCCCAACCAGAAACCGGCCCGTCCAGCGCCGACGGAGCCCTCGGCCGCCATGCTGTGATCAACGCATGAGACTCCCCCCGGGATACGCCACGGATACGGCAGCCTCTGCTCGCGGGCGTCACCCGCCCGATGCCTGCGTGCGGCCGGCGAGGGCGCTATGGCCTGACTTCAGCGGTCGGACGTCTTCCCCGGCCGTTCCAGGCGCGTGCTGTGAGGGCGATCGAGCCGTCGGCCTCGGTGGGGACGTCGGCTCGCAGACGCTCACGCAACGCGTCCTGCCCCTTCCGCGGCAGTGAAGCGAGGTACGACGGGGCGGGCCCTTGCCCGCCCAGGAACGGGGCCCAGTAGTCGTCGAAATCCGTGAAGCGTGTTGGGATGTTAATCTCGTCGACCTCCACGTCCGCCAGGCCGGCCGATCGCAGCAGTCCGTCCAACGGGCCCGGCGCGCACAGGGGGAACCGGAGGGCCTCGTCCAGCTCCCGGCTGCCCTCGTCCAGGGAGACGGCGGCTTTCCAAAAGTAGCGGATCAGTTCCATGCCCCCCTGGGTGTAGTCCCAGAGGTACGCGGCGACCGTGCCGCCGGGGCACACGATGCGGGCCATCTCGGCGACCGCCCGCTCAGGAGCGGGGACGAAGTTGAGGACCAGGCCGCTGACCGCCACCGACGCCCGGCCATCCGGGAACGGCAGCCTCATCGCATCGCCGCGTACGAACTGGGCCCGGGAATCCGTGACGTGCTGCCGGGCGTACCGGACGTAGCCGTCCGACGGCTCGACTCCCACCACCCGCCGGGGACCGGCCACGTCCAGGACCGCCCGCGTGACGGCACCCGTCCCACAGCCGATGTCCCGCCAGTCACTGCCCTCCGCAACGCCCAGCCGGCGGACGCACTCCACCGCCACCTGCCGGCTCCACCGCCCGATGTACGGCTCGTACGCTTCCCCTTCGCCCCACACCGGCGTTCACCCTCATCCCGGACGGCCGGGGCCCGGCGGGCCCGACACCTACCGCCTCGAACCAGCATGCCCGGGACCCCACCCGCTCGCAGCTCGGCCGGGCGCACCGGTCAAGACGAGAGCAAATGCGGGCCGCACGTCCGCCACGGCCGGATCCGCCCCCGGCCTCAGCACGGACGGATGTCACCCCGGCCGAAGAGATTCCTCGCATGCAAAGGGCCCGGGCGGCGCCGGGGCAGTTCCGGTCCCGCTGGAGCACAACCGCTCCAATGCCTCGTGGATCGGGGAATCGGAAGCGCCATCCACCTCCGCGCCAGCCTGTGCGGAAACGGGTCGCAACTCCTCAGACCCGAGCCCTCGCTCCGAAAGCCTGCCATCGACCGCGCTCCGGCCGGGGTCGTGCCCGGTGCCACGCGGTCACAGCCTGAGCAGCGCGTCCGTGAATACGCCAGTCAGGCCAGTGACATCGGCGAGATCGGCCAGCAGGCGGGACCCGGCGTGGCTGACCACCCCGCGGCCGTCGGCCGAGACGACGAGCTTGGGACGCAACCCGGTAGGTGCACGCAGAGAGTTCCTTCTTGCTGTGGTGACAGCCCCGGACAAGCCTCATCATCCCAGGCCCAGGAGGCACCTTCGCGTTCCGCTCGGGATCCGGACGCCGCCGCACGTGAAAGGCGGTGACTAGCGGCCGAGGAATCCTTCGACCACTGTCGCCAGTGTCTCGGGGCTCTCATCCGGGGCGAAGTGGCCGGCGTCGTTGAGAACCTCGAGCTCGGCGTTCGGATACCACTGCAGCCAGGTGGACCGCATGGTGTCAGGGCCCATCGCCGGGTCGTTCGCACCAGCCACGACAAGCACCGGGGTCGGATTTCCCTCGAGCCGCTCGTGGATGTCGGAGCCGCGAGTCCAGGATTCGAGGTAGGAGCGCAGGGCAACCGGCGAGGAGCGTTCCGAGCCGCTCACCCTGGCATCCAGCCATGCATCGTTGTGCCGACCGCCGGTGGTGACGTCAAAGATCGTCCTGCGGTTGCCGGAATCCTCCACGGCCCCGACGAACAGCTCCCACATCTCCCCTTCGAGCGGGAACCCGGACGCGGGTACCGGTGAGATGCCGATGATCGAGCGGACCCGCGAGGGGGCGTCCAGCAACAGCTGCTGGGCCGCCTTGCCGCCCATGGAGTGACCGATGACCGAGAAGGTGTCCCAGCCGAGGTCGTCGGCCACGGCGAGGGCGTCCGCCGCGACCTCCTCCATCGTGTACGTGCCGGGGGTGTCCATCGCCTCGCCGTACCCACGGCAGTCCACGAACGCGTAACTGAACGCGCTCCCGTCCAGGTGCTGCCGCAGCTGGCCGAAACTCGACCTGTCGCTCAGCCAGTGGTGGAGTGCGAGAACCCGCTCCGGACCGTTGCCCTGTACCTCATACGGAATTACGTGTCCTGCTACCTGGCCTGTCACAATGCTGGGTCTCCCCCTCCGGGCCGGGCCCGGAATCCCGTCGGCTTGTGGATTCGCTCCAACGGCGTAGCAGCGTGAGCGAGCGACCAAGGCATGGGCGCGCAGCAGGGCTAGCGTGCCCGTCCCCGCCGAGCACCCCCTGACTGCAGGAAGTCTGTCCCTGACGGAAGCGATAGACGCATTCGCCAGCGCTCATCGCTGCAATCCGCCATCCACGACATGGCGAGAGCCTCCAGGAGCCGACACCGCCAAGATTCGGACCTTCCCGGACCAGACTGCGAACCTGGGGGCTCCAAGACCAACGTCTGCGCTGGTCAACGGCACTCGGCTGCCATACCACCATGAGACGAAGAACCTCGTGACAGGAGCAGGCCCAATGCCTATGGACCGACTCCCCCAGCCCGAATGGCACCCCCGTACTCCTGGGGGGGCATCCGCTCCGCTCATCACCGGTCCCCGCAGCGGAGACCTCAGGTCGCACGCTCCGTTCGGACACGACGGCTGCATCGGTCAGTCGATGACGGCATGCGGCGGCACGAAGCAGACCGGGGAGACGTAGCGACCTCCCGTTTCGTGCGGTTCCGATTTGTGCCGCCTCGGCCGTAAACGGGTCACGCTCAACGCAGCGTAACCAGCACCGAACCAGCACGGGGTGGGTCGCGAAGGGTGCTGACGTAGGGTTTTGGGTCAGCGCCAAACCGGCACGGGAGTCAGCACCCGCCCTCCAGAACGGGCGCAACTCTGCAATTCCGGCAGGGGTCGTCGCCATCGGGTCCGGGGCCGCGGGCGGCACCTGCGCCGGCGGTGTGGCGGTCGGATACATAGAACGACGCCTGATTGTGATGGCCCACCACATATGCCGCTGACCTGGGGACTTCTACGTTGTGGCGACACCGATCGTCCCCGCAGACCCCCTGGAAGTGGTGTTCATGGCCTCCCCCGAGACCGCTCCCCCGACCGCCGGATCCATCAAGAGAATCGTCGCCGCCAGTCTCATCGGGACCACCATCGAGTGGTACGACTTCTTTCTGTACGGCACCGCTGCCGCGCTGGTGTTCAACAAGCTGTTCTTTCCCACCACCGATCCGCTGACCGGGACCCTGATCGCCTTCATCACCTACGCCATCGGGTTCCTGGCCCGGCCGCTCGGCGGGGTGGTCTTCGGGCACTTCGGGGACAAGGTCGGGCGCAAGAAGCTGCTGGTGCTGAGCCTGCTCATGATGGGCGGGGCCACCTTCGCGATGGGGCTGCTGCCCACGTACGCGAGCATCGGCGTCGGGGCACCCGTGCTGCTCACCGTCCTGCGGCTGGTGCAGGGCTTCGCCCTCGGCGGCGAGTGGGGCGGGGCGGTGCTGATCGTGTCCGAGCACGGCGGGGCCGAGCACCGCGGGTTCTGGGCCTCCTGGCCGCAGTCCGGCGCGCCGGGCGGGAACCTGCTGGCCACCGGGGTGCTCGCGCTGCTCGCCGGTGTGCAGTCCGATGCCGCGTTCCTGGCATGGGGCTGGCGCGTCCCCTTCCTGCTCTCCGGTGTCCTGGTCGTGGTCGGACTGTGGATCCGGCTGTCCGTCTCCGAGTCCCCCGTCTTCCTCGCCGCGCAGGCCGCCCGGCAGGGGCGCAAGGACGAGGCCCCCGTCGTCCAGGTGTTCCGCAAGAGCGTGCGCCAGGTGCTGACCGCCATCGGCACCCGGTTCGGCGAGAACATCTCCTACTACGTCCTGACCTCCTTTCTGCTGGTCTACGTCACCGTGCACTTGGGACTGCCCAAGAGCACCGCGCTGAACGCCGTGCTGATCGGCTCGGCCGTCCACTTCGTCACCATCCCGGCCTGGGGCGCGCTATCGGACCGGATCGGCCGGCGCCCGGTGACCCTGATCGGCTCGGTCGGCATGGCCCTGTGGGCCTTCGGGTTCTTCGCACTCGTCGACTCGAAGTCCTTCGCCGTCATCACCGTGGCCGTCACCGCCGGGCTGCTCCTGCACGGTGCCATGTACGGGCCCCAAGCGGCCTTCATCTCCGAGATGTTCGACACCGAGGTGCGCTACTCCGGTGCCTCGATGGGCTCGCAGCTCGCCTCGATCGTCGCCGGAGCGCTGGCCCCGCTCATCGCCGTCGAACTCCTCAAGGACTACGGCTCCTCCGTTCCCGTCTCCGTCTATCTCTGTGCGGCCGCCGTGGTGACCACCCTCACCGTCGCCTTCGCCCGGGAGACCCGCGGCCGTGATCTGGCACAGGCAGGCACCGGGCCCGCCGCTGCCTCCGGCGGGCGGGCGGCTCCGCTTCCGGCCGCCGCCGACCCCGCCTGATACGGTCCGGCCGGCCACGGAAGAATGCCCCCATGACCTCCGGACACGAATCCGCCCTGCTCGAACTGCTCGGTCTGCTGCGCCGCGGCGCGCCGGTCGAGCAGTTCGACCGCCCCGCGGCGGACGCACGCAGCGCCGGGGCGGGCCCTGCCGAGCAGGCCCTCGTGGACGAGGCCACGCGGGTGGCACTGGACATCCGGCGTACGCTCGACCAGCACCGGCGGCGCGAGGCCGAGCTCACGGCTCTGTTCGACACGGCCGGCGACCTCGCCGCCCTGCGCGACCTCGACGCGGTGCTCCGGGCCATCGTCCACCGGGCCCGCATGCTGCTGGGCACCGACATCGCGTACATGACCCTCAACGACCCGGTCGTCGGCGACACGTTCATGCGCGTTACCGACGGCTCGGTGTCGGCCGCGTTCCAGCAGCTGCGGCTCGGCATGGGCGAGGGGCTCGGCGGTCTGGTCGCCCAGACAGCCCGTCCGTACGCCAGCGCCGACTACCGCACCGACGACCGCTTCCGGCACACGGACACCATCGACAACGGGGTCCGCGAGGAGGGCCTGCGCGGCATCCTCGGCGTCCCGCTGCGCGTCGGCACCCGCGTGATCGGAGTCCTGTACGCGGCCGACCGGGCGGTGCGCGACTTCGCCCCCGACGCGGTCGCGCTCCTCTCCTCCCTCGCCGACCATGCCGCCGTGGCCATCGACGGCGCCCGGCTGCTCGAAGAGACCCGAGCCGCCCTCGTCGAGCTCGGGGTCGCCACCGAGACCGCCCGCGCCCAGAGCGAGGCGATGCGGCTCGCCGCCGAGACCCACGACCGTCTCACCCGCCTCGTCCTGCGCGGCGGCGACGTGGCCGACGTCGCCCAGGAGGTCGCCGCCCTGCTGGGCGGCAGCCTGGTCGTGCACGACGCCGATGGCGCCGAGCTCGCGCGGGTCGGCACGGATCCGGTCGGCCCGCCGGCCCGCGGCCTGGCCGCGTCGCGCTCCGGCGGCCGGGCCGTCGCGGTGGACGGGGTATGGGTCTGCGCGGTCCTGGCCGGGCCGGAGCTGCTGGGCAGCATCACCCTCGGCGGACGCGGCGACCTGCCCGACACCGAGCGGCGGCTGTTCGAGCGGGCCGGCCTGGTGACGGCGCTCCTGCTCCTGCTGCGCCGGACCGTCGCCCAGGCGGAGGACCGGGTCCGCGGCGAACTGCTCGGCGACCTGCTGGCTCCGGCGGCTCCCGGCCGTGTCCGTGACGCCGACAGCCAGACCCTGCGGGCCCGCAAACTGGGGGTCGACCTCGCCCGCCCGCACGCCCTCGTGGTGCTGCACTGCGACGCCGCGCTGCGGCCCCGGCTGGCGGCGGAGGCCGCCCGCCACGCACGCGCCCGCGACGGCCTGGCCGGGCTGCACCAGGGCTGCGTCGTCCTCCTCGCGCCGACCGACAGCCCGGGCCCGCTCGCCCGCTCGCTCGCCGCCGAGCTGGGCCAGGCCCTGGGCAGCCCGGTCACCGCGGGCTCCGCCGGGCCCGCGGCCGGACCGGAGGGGCTGCCGGGCGTGTACGCCGAGGCGCTGCGCTGCCTCGAGGCCCTGCACGCCCTCGGCCACAGCGGCGACGGGGCCGGCCTGCCCGACCTCGGCTTCCTCGGGGTGCTCCTGGGCGACCGGGCGGACGTGGGCTCGTACGTCGAGCAGGTACTGGGACCGGTCGTCGCGTACGACACGCAGCGCGGGACGGAACTCGTCCGCACCCTGGAGGCGTACTTCGCCCACGGGGCCAGCCTGGCCCGGACCAAGGACGCGCTCCACGTCCACGTCAACACCGTGGTGCAGCGCCTCGACCGGGTCCGGCAGATCCTCGGCGAGGACTGGAACACCCCGGCCGGGGCGCTGGAGATCCAGCTCGCCCTGCGGATCCTGCGGGTGACGGCGGCCCGGCCCCGTCCGGCCCCGAAGTCGCCGCTTCCCCCCTCTCCTTAACCGACCTCGACGTAGCCCGCCCACTCCCCGAGGGCGAACTTCTGCCCCTGGCGACGGACTTCGACGGCTCCCGTTCCGCCGAAGTGGGCGGGTACGAGCAACTCGGCCTCGTCTGCAGCGCGTTCGAGGATCCGGCGACGGCTGGCGGCGGCCTGCCCTGCGTCCAGGCAGAAGCAGCTGTTGCAGGCGGGCTCCAGGATCTGCACCGGGCTGTGCAGCAGGTCGCCGACGAAGACGGCCCGGTCGGTCCCCGAGGTGAGCCGCAGGACGGCGGATCCGGGGGTGTGTCCGGGCGCGGACTCGAGGGTGAGGTGCTCGTCGATACGGTGCGATCCGTCCCAGAGCAGGGCCTGTCCGGCGCGGTGGACGGGCGCGATGCTGTCCTCGTAGATCAGCCGGTCGTCCTCCCGGAGGCCGCCGCCGTACGCGTTGCCGGGCCCGAAGTGGTGGTCGTCCGCGGCCGGGACGAGGTACTGGGCGTTGGGGAAGGCCGGCACCCACCCCCCGTCCGCGGCAACGGTGTTCCAGCCGACGTGGTCGCCGTGCACGTGGGTGTTCACGACGATGTCGACGTCCTGCGGCCGGACTCCGGCCCGCGCCAGCTCCCCGAGGAAATCGCCCTGCCGGTGGTGGAAGAGCGGCGAGCCGGGCCGCTCCCGCCCGTTGCCCACGCCCGTGTCGACCAGGACGGTCTTCCCGGCACTGCGCAGGACCCAGGTCTGCAGGGCGAGAACCGCCCGGTCGCCGTCCGTGTCCCAGTGGTCCGGTGACAGCCAGTCCTCGTTCTCCTTCCACACCTCTGCCCCGGCCCCCGGCACGAGGTCGTGTGCCGGCCCGAGCGGCCCTGCCCATTCGATGACCCGGGTGATCTCGACCTCGCCCAGCATGATGCTCTGCCTGCTCTCCTTCTTCATACCGTCGAGTCTAGAAAGCGCGGCTGAGCCGCTCAATGCCCGCCCGGCTCATGTGAATACGTGGTCGGCTCACACCTGAGGCCTACGGCTACCCTGGACCCATGGATGTGGTGAGCGACGCCATCGCGGCCGTACGGATCGGACGGCCCTCCTCCAACCGGGTTCGGGTGAGCGGGAGTTGGTGCACGCGTTTCGCCCCGTACGCGGGCGCGGGCTTCCATGTGGTGCTGGAGGGCAGCTGTTGGCTGCTGCCCGACGGCGGCGGCCCGCCGGTCTCCCTCGGCCCCGGCGACGCGGTACTGCTGCCGCACGGCACGGGGCATGTGATCGCCGACTCCCCCGCCGATGCGGCGGCCGTGGCGGGGGCGGTGCCGTTCGAGCTGTGGCCCGACGGGTCTCTGCCGGGCCGCGCCCCGGCTGCCGCCTCGGGCGGGGTGGAGATGCTGTGCGGCAAGTACCGGCTCGACCGCAGCCGGGTCCACCCGCTCATGCTGGAGCTGCCGAAGGTGGTCCACCTGCCGAACCGGGTCGGAGTGCACCCCGAACTGCGGGCGGCGATCTCCCTGTTGGGCGGCGAGCTCGGCGGCGAGCAGCGGCCGGGCGCCTGCATGGCGGTGCCCAGCCTGCTCGACCTCCTGCTCGTCTACATGATCCGCTCCTGGATGGCCGAGGGCCCGGGCGGAGCCTGGTCGGCCGTCCTGGGCGACCCGGTCACCGCCGCCGCCCTGCGGGCGCTGCACTCGGATCCGGCCGCGCCCTGGACCAACGACCGGCTGGCGGCCGAGGCGGGCGTCTCCCGCCCCACGCTGGCGCGCCGGTTCACCTCACTGGTCGGCCGGCCGCCGATGGCGTACCTGACGTGGTGGCGGATGACGTACGCCGCCACCCTGCTCCGGGACACCCCGGACCCGCTGGCCGCGATCGCGCGACGGGTCGGGTACGGCACGCCGTACGCCTTCTCCCACGCCTTCAGCAGGGAGTTCGGGACCACACCGGGCCGCTATCGGGACGCGGCGGCGAAGGCCTCGTAGGCGCCCGGGCTGCCGGGCTGCCGGGCTGCCGGGCTGCCGGACGCCCTTGAGCGGCGGAGACGGATCGCCGCCACCGCCGCTCAAGGGGTCCAGAGAACCGGCCGGCTCAGCGCCGGACCGGGCACTGCTTCCAGGAGAAGTGGTACACGCTGTTGATGCTGCCGTCCGTGGAGTCGACGGTCATGTAGCTCGTTTTGTTCTTGTCGGAGGTCCCGACGTCCGCGCGCAGCTCGGTGTTGATGTTGAAGTTGCGCTGCTCGCCACAGGGGGCGAAGACGAGGGCCTCGATGCCGGTGGTGTCGGTCACCTGCCAGTTGTCGTCGAGTTCGCCATGGAACTGGTGGGTCCGGTTGGCGGTCTGGCTCATGCCCTGGAAGTAGTAGCTGGCCTTCTGGGTACCGGTCGCGCCCGGCTCCAGCTTGCCGTAGCCCCGGTAGTCGACGTGGGACACCGCGTACGTGTAGCCCTGCGGGACGTGCACGAGGAGGGAGAGCAGGCAGTTCTTGCGGCCTTCGGTGGCGGCGACGCCCCCGCCGGCCGAGGCCAGGTATTCGCTGTAGGTGACGGTGAAGGCCGAGTTGTCGGGGGCCACGGCGACGGCGGCGCTGCCGGGGCGGCAGCCCGAGCCGTTGACCGAGGCGACGTCGACGGCCACCCGGCCGGGGGGTGCGGTGGCGGTCGTGGCAGTGGCCCCGGCCGAGGGGGTGAGCGTGACGAGGCATCCGGTCACGGCGACGGCGGTCAGTGCGGTGCGGGCGGTGCGAAGCGACTTGATCACGCCGCCATGAATAGCCGCCGCACGTGGTCCCCGAGCCCGGCCGGGTACGCAGCATCACCCGGTCGGACGGCCCGGTTCACCGGAGAAACGTTTCAGCAATCCGGACCGGGAGGCCGAATGGCCCACGTGACACACCTTCACCCGCCTCACCCGCGCCTTTCCATACCAAATGCGGCATTTTTTCTATGATGGACATCCCGTCGACGGAGGAGAGCCCATGCCCGGTCCGCTCGTACGGCGGTCCGCCGTGCTGTCCGCATGCGTGGCCACCGCCGCCGCTCTCGCATCCCTGACCGCGCCCGCACCGCCCGCCTCCGCCGCGCCGGTCGGGCACGCGTCCCCTCCGGGGCGGCACCAGGCCGACGACGGCGTCGCCCGGGTCGAGGCGGACCCCGACGAGGCGGCCGTAATCGGCGAGGAGCACGCCCGGGCGCACGCCCAGCGGCGGAGCGCGGTCGGGGGCCCCAAGGAGTACCCCCAGGAGAAGCGCACCAAGAGTCTCGCCGCCCTCAAAGCCTCCCAGCAGAAGGCCAACACCGCCTTCTCCGCGGCACGGTTCGGCCGGTTCACGGAGTTCTTCCCCTCCCCCGATTTCGGCGTGCACACCGCCCTGCTGCCCACCGGCAAGGTGCTGCTGTTCTCCTTCGAGCGCGTGGAGGTCAACCCCACCAAGGAGACGGGGCCCACCGACCGCATCGGCCGGACGAACGCGGGCCGCGCCTTCCTGTGGGACCCGGCCCGGGGCACCGGGGCCCGGGCGTTCAAGAAGGTGCAGCCCCCGACCGTCCTGATGCCCGACGGTACGTACATCCCCCGCCCGGCGCCGTTCTTCTGCGCGGGGCACGCCTTCCTGCCCAACGGCATGGTCGGGGTCTTCGGCGGCAACACCGGCGGCAAGGGCGGCAGCGGCGCCAAGCTGTCCTTCGTGTTCGACCCGTGGACCGAAAAGTGGTTCCGCAACCAGGACATGTCCGTCGGCCGCTGGTACCCCTCGGTCGTGACGGGACCGGACGGGCGCCAGATCATCATGTCCGGCCAGTCCGAGCGGGGCACGGGCACGCCCACCCCGGTCGTGGAGCGCTTCCCCGCGCTGCGGCATCCCGTGCCCTGGGGGCCGTACGACATCCCCATCGACCTGGCCTCGGAGCGGCTGCGGGCGGACGCCCCGTTCCGCAACGACTATCCGCACCTGTTCTCGCTGCGCGACGGCAAGATCTACGGCCTCGGCCGGGACGCCGACCAGCAGTGGCTGTTCGACCCGGTGAAGGAGACCCGCACCGATCTGCCGCGGCGGCCCGCCGACTTCCGCGGCTACGGCTCGGCGGTACCGCTGCCGGCCGGGTTCCGCGGCCCCGACTCCGTACTCGTGCTCGGCGGCGATCCGCACGACCCGAACACCTACCGGCTGTCCGGCGGCCGGTGGACCACCGAGAAGCCGCGGGCCTTCGGCCGCACCCAGGACGACACGCTGATCCTGCCGGACGGGACGCTGCTGACGGTCAACGGCGCCCTGGACACCCGGGATTACGGGCACGGGCCGTTCAATCCGCAGGCCGACCTCTCCTACCGGCAGATCGAACTGCGCGATGCGCAGGGCCGCTGGCGGCTCGGGCCGGCGCAGCGGCTGCCCCGCGGCTACCACTCCAACGCCCTCGTGCTGCCGGACGGCCGGATGATGGTCACCGGCGACGAGCTCCAGCAGATCGCCAACGACCCCGCCATCGGGGACGAGATGGACGGCAGCATCGAGCTCTACGAGCCCGCGTACCTGCACCGGGGCAGCCGGCCGGCCCTCGACCGGGCGCCCGGGGGCGAGCTGGGCTACGGGGCGGACTTCGAGGTGCACAGTTCCACCGCCGCCCGGGTCACCCGGGCCGTCCTCCTGGCGCCGACCACCGTCACCCATGCGGTGAACACCAGCCAGCGCCATCTGGAACTCCCGGTCAGCGGCGTACGCGGCACCGCGATCGGGCTGCGCACACCGCCGAGTGCGGCCGACGCCCCGCCGGGGTACTACATGCTGTTCCTGCTCGACGGGAAGGGAGTGCCGAGCACGGCGAAGTGGGTCAAGCTCGGCGGCCGCAGATAGCGGGCAGGACCGGTCTCAGGGCGCGGGCGGCGGCTCGACCCGGCGAACCTTTGCGGTCACAGCACTAGCTGTGCGGTCTGCTGCGGGGTGAGGCCCTCGAGCAGGGTCCGCTCGTGTCCATGTGCTCGGTGAACGCCCGGTCGCGGAACGGCGGCGTGCGACGAGGCCGTCCCGGTCGATCCGTTTGGCCGGTGGTCGCCGGTCACGGCGATCGCGCCGTTCGCATGGGGTACGGACCGCTGCGTCACCCGCACACGAGCGCGTTCTCCGCCCTGATCCACGTCGCCGCGCAGCGACTGGCCCGCGGTGGAGCACGGAGGTCGGCGTCCTCGCGTCGAACGGCGTGGCAACTGCCGGGCGGCGGGCCTCCCGAGCTGTTCGGATTCACCCATGCCTCGGCCGTCGCGACGGCGGTGGCCTTCGCCACGTGGTTCACGGGGCTGCGGCTGCTGCCGGCCGCGACGGCCGGGCTGCTCGGGCTGCTGAACCCGGTCACGGGCGTGCTGTTGGGCACGGCGATCGCCGGAGAAACACTCACACTCCGACAGATCTGCGGCCTCCTGCTGACCCTGACGGGCATGCTCCTAGAGCGGAGGAGGGGATTCCTCACCGCTCGTGACGGGAGGAATTCGGCAGGTAGTAATTAGGTGAATCCCCGACTGAATTACCGTCAATAAGGGTTGAGCCCATATCTCGATTTGATAACGAGATCCTTAAAATGGCCTGGACCAATAACGCCCTACGCGCGTAACTTACCTATTTTTTAAGCGAATTGACGGTTCATCAAATACAACCAGCAGGTAACAGTCTGATATCTCGGGGCCCATTCCCGTTTGTCCGAATTCTCCACCGCGCCCATCTGGCAGGCTTCCGCGAACCCACTCCTCCGACCAAGGATTTGAGGTGCGCATGACTAGACATCGCAGGAAGCAGCGCGAACACCGGCGCAAACCGCGCCGGTTGATACTCCTCACCGCCGCCATGGCCACGGCGGCGGTGATAGCGGGCGGCATCGCCTACTCCGGGCTCGGCGACGACGCTCAGGCAGGGACGCCCGTACTGGCCGACGCGGCCGCGGACTCCCTCACACCGGCCGCCGCACCGGCCCGCGACGCGGAGCCGGCGCCCATCGTGGGCGAGCCCGCCAACGAGACCGCCAAGGGCATGGTCTTCGACGGCCTCAAGGCTGCGCCGAAGGGCGACCGTTGCGTCGGCGTCTACCGCACGGAGGCCGGGCTCTGCACGCACGGCCCCGACGCCCCGCCGAAGGACGTCGACATCAAGGCCGACGTCGCCCCCGTGGTGAAGACGAAGGCCCCGGCCGCCGACCCGGCGAAGCCGGAGGCCGGCGAAGCGGCCGCCGCGGAAGGCAGCGGGCGTCCTCAGGACGCGCCCGCCGCCGACGCCGGCTCCGCCAAGGGGGCTCCCGCCGCTGCGCCCGCGCCCGCCGCGTCCGGCGGCAGCCAGGCCGTCGCCGCCGGTCCCGCCGGCCAGACCGTCCAGTGCGACGGTGACGGCAGCACCGGCAACCGCGTCCAGGTCGTGTACGTCCACGGCTCCGACCGCGACCGCTACTCCGAGTACCTCGCCTCGTTCCGCAAGTGGGCGGCCGACGCCGACCTCATCTACTCGACGAGCGCCCAGGAGACCGGCGGCATCCGCCACATCCGCTACGTGACGGCCGCGGACTGCACGCCGACGGTGCTCAACATCGAGCTCCCGGCGTCCGCGCTCTCCGAGTTCAGCGCGACCAACAACGCGCTCGCCGGCAAGGGCCTCGACCGCCGCGACCGCAAGTACATGATCTTCGCGGACACCCAGATCTACTGCGGCATCGGTACCTTCGCGGGCGACGAGCGGCCCGGCCAGGACAACCAGAGCAACTTCGGCCCCTCCTACGGACGTACGGACTCCGGCTGCTGGGGCGGCCACACCGCGGCGCACGAACTCGGCCACAACCTCGGCGCGGTGAACAACAGCGCCCCCAACACCAGCCGAGGCGCCCACTGCACGGACGAGTGGGACGTCATGTGCTACTCGGACACGCCGTACTACCCGCAGATGCGCAACGTGTGCACCAACCAGGCCGCCGAGAACATCCTGGACTGCAACCACGACGACTACTTCCACACCAGTCCCAAGGCGGGCAGCTACCTCGCCACGCACTGGAACATCGCCAACAACCAGTTCCTGATGAAGGCCAACGGCGGCGGCGGTGGCACGAACCCCGACCCGAAGCCCACGCCGAGCCCCACTCAGAAGCCGACCCCGACGCCGACCAAGAAGCCCACGGGCGGCCCGAAGGTGACGGCGGCGCAGATCCAGTCGGACTCCGCCGTGGTGAGCTGGCCGAAGGTCGACGGTGCCGCCTGGTACCAGGTCCTGCTGAACGGCAAGCACCTGACCTGGGTCCAGTCCCAGGCCCTGCGCATCTACAACCTCCAGCCCGGTACGGAGTACAAGGTCGCCGTCTCGGTCCGCGACGGCTCCGGCCGTGACAGCGGAGCCGGCCCGACCACGGCCTTCCGTACCACCGGCGCGGGCGGCGGCACCACCACCCCCGGTACCCGCTACACCCTCGGCAACGGCAGCACCGGCATGGCCGCCGAGCTGTGGGGCGGCCGCAGCGCCGACGGCACGGTGCTCGTCGGAGGCCGCTCCAACGGCTACGCCCAGCAGCAGTGGCTCTTCGACGACGCGGGCGGCGGGCTCGTCCGCATCAAGTCCGCGGTCTCCGGCAAGTGCCTGCAGACGGGCGGCGCCCCGGCCGCCGGCATGTGGATCGCGCAGCAGCCGTGCGGCAACAGCTCCGCACAGCAGTGGAAGCTGTCGTCCCGCGGCGGCGGTGTGACCGTCACGGACTCCAGCGGCGGCTACGCCCTGACCGTGAGCAACCGCCCGTACTACGGCGCCTGGCTGCTCGACCTCCAGCGCGCGGACGGCCGCGCGTCCCAGGTGTGGACGGTCCAGAAGGTCGGCTGACCTCCCGGATCGACGCCTCCCGCCGGTGGACGGCCGCCCTGCGCGGCCGTCCACCGGCCCCCTCATCTCCCGCACCACAGCTCATCGCATCCCACCGCACCAGGAGCACCCAACGATGCGTACACGCCCCGCCTTCCCGGTCCGCACCGGACTCGGCTTCCTGTCCCTGTTCCTCGCCCAGGCCCTGGCCGTACCCACCGCCGCCCACGCCCACGGCGACACCGTCAAGGTCGTGGTCACCGGTCAGCGGGAGGGCCATGTCACCACCGAGATCACCTGGGAGAACGACGGGGACGCCATCGACGAGGCGGTCGCCGCCACGGTGAACTCGACCAGCCCCGACGGCTCCCGCACGATGGGACCCTGGCGGCTGGTCCGCGACGCGGGCTCGCGCAGCGGCTGGAGCACGGCCGAGGTGCTGCCGCCCGGCACCTGGAAGGTCACCGTCGACGTGGGGTTCCCCTCGCTCGGCCACGGAGAGAAGGAGATCGCCGTTCCGGTGGTCGACCCGGCGCCGTCTGCGGGCACGCCGAGCGCAGCCGCCCCGTCCACTGGGCCGGTCCCGCCCGTGTCCTCCTCGTCGTCCGCGTCGTCCGCGTCGCCGGCCCCCGGGCAGGCGCAGAGCTCGTCGCCCGCGAGCGGTCCGTCCGCGGCCCCGGCCGGCGAAGGCGGGGACAGCGCCGTCTGGTGGACCACGGCGGGTGTGGCCGTGATCGCCCTGGCCGGCGCCGCCGCCGGTGTGCTGCTGCGGCGCGCCCGGGCCCGCAGGCGCTGAGGTCCACGGGAAAGGGGCGACGAGAGAGCGGGGGCGGGAGACGGGTGGCTGGAGCCGCCGGTACGACCTGACAACCAAACAGGTCCGCGTTGACAGTGGAATTCGCCGTGCCGTTCATTCGGTGCATGGACATCACCACCGCCGCCGTGCGCTCCACCACCCGCGTCGTCCGCCCCTTCCACACCTTCGAGGGCGAGGGCTTCCCGGTCCGCCGCCCGTTCCCGCAGCCGGAACTGCCGCTCCTCGACCCCTTCCTGATGGTCGACCAGGTCGGCCCGCACGTGCTCGGCCCGGGCGAGGCCAAGGGCGCGCCGCCGCACCCGCACCGCGGCTTCGAGACGATCCAGTACGTCATCGAAGGCGCGATGGAGGACATCGACTCCGAGGGGCACAAGCGGGTCATGAACCCCGGCGAGGTGCAGTGGCTCACCGCCGGGTCGGGGCTCGTCCACCTCGCCCGCCCCACCCCCGAACTGCTCGCCGAGGGCGGCCCGCAGCACCTGCTCCAGATCTGGGTGAACCTGCCGGCCCGGCTCAAGGCGACGCCCCCGCGGGTCCAGTACGGCTCCGCCCCCGGTGACATCCCCACGGTCGTGACCGAGGACGGCGGTGCCGAGCTCACCGTGATCACGGGCACCACGCACGGAGTGAGCGGTCCGTTCGAGACCCACACCCCGGTGCTCGTCGTTCACGCCCGCCTCAGGGCCGGCGGCCGCGCCGAGTTCACCGTCCCGGCCGGGCACAACGCCATGCTGTACGTGCTGTCCGGCACCGCCGCGACCCCCGACGCCCAGCTTCCCGACGGCCACCTCGCGATCCTCGGCCGGGACGCGGAGCGCTTCACGGTCGAGGCGCCCGGCGATGCGGCCGAGGTGCTGGTCCTGGCCGGCGAGCCGATCGGTGAGCCCGTGGCCCGCAGCGGCCCGTTCGTCATGAACACCGCCGCCGAGATCCGCCAGGCGCAGCTGGACTACCAGCGCGGCCTGATGGGGCACATCGACATCTGAGTCCGAGACGGGACGGGGCCACCCCATTCGGGGCGGCCCCGTCCTGCCGGGTCAGCGGCTCACGGCTGCCGGCACTGGCCGGAGCGCGGGCCCTCCACCGTGTTGTTGCTCTGCTGCGGGGCCGGGACGTTGGCGTCGCAGTGCAGCGGGCCGACGAGCGTGTTGGCCGAGAGCTCGACGCCTCCGGTGTTGGCGTTCAGGCTCACCGGGCCCCGGACCGTGTTGCCCGCGCAGCCCGCGGTGGCGTCGTCCGAGCCGATCAGCACGGAGCCGGTGGTCCGGCCGACGGTGACCGGGCCGGTGAGCTCGGACCCGCAGAACGCCACGGCCAGGGCGCCGTCGGCGGAGACGGGGCCGGTGATCTCGGCGTCCGTCACGGCCAGCGCCCCGCCGGAGCGGACCGTGACCGGACCGCTCTGGCTGCCGCCGGGCGCGATGCAGAGCGACTCGCCGGTGGCCACGGTCAGCGGGCCGCGGTGGGCCGTCGTGATGCACGGCCGGCTGAAGCCGACCGTGACGTTCGTGGCTCCCGCCGTGGCGCTCGCTGCGTTCGCCGGGTCACCACTGTAGGTGGCGGTGAACGCATGGGCGCCGGGGCGCAGCGCGCTGGTCCTGAACTCGGCCCGGCCGCCCGTCAGCGGCACCGTCGCCAGCTGCTTCGTCCCTTCGGAGAAGGTGACCGTCCCGCCCGGGGTTCCCGCGGCGGGGTTCGCCGGGTCGACGGCCGCGGTGAGCGTGACCGCATGCCCGAACAACGGGGTGTTCGTGTCCGCGGTGAGCGAGAGCGTCGTCCCGTATCGAAAGGACACCACCGCCTTGCCGTTGCCGCGGTTCACGCCCTGGAGGAGGGAGACGTCGGTCGCGGACGGCGCCGCGAAGCTGCTGCCCCCGCCGCCGCCGGCGCCGTAGAGGTTGCCGATGTTGCCGCCGCCGGAGCCGCCCGAGCCGGCGAAGTAGCCGCCGCCCCCGCCGCCGCCGCCGTTGCCGCCCTGCCCGCCGTTGCCGCCGGGGCCGCCGCTTCCGGGGTTGGGCTGCCCGGTGTTGGGGTCTATGTCGCCGCCGGCGACTCCCGGGCCGCCCTGGGCGGAGTTCGGGTTGCGGGCGCCGTGGGCCGTCTGGGTGCCGCCGCGGCCGGCGGCACCGGAGCCGGCCGGGCCGCCGCCCTCGCCGCCGTCCTGCGCTTCGGGGCCGCCGCCGTTGCCGCCGTGCAGCAGCGGGCCGCCGTTGCCCGCGCCTCCGCCACCGCCCGCGACCAGGATCCGGTCGGTGGGGCCGAAGGAGCCGGCCCGTACGTCGGAACCGCCGCCGCCGGAGCCGCCGCCGCCGTGCGCGCCGCCGCCGCCGGCTCCGTGGCCGGTGCCGCCGGGCCGGGCGTACTCGCCGTGCCGGGAGGTGCCGGAGCTGCCGAGCGAGCCGACGGTGATCTGGAGGCTCTGCCCGGCGCTCACGGCCAGGGTCGCGCGGGTCTCGCCGCCGAGTCCGCCCGGGGCTCCGGTGTTCGGCGGGTTCGGGGAGACGAAGCCGGCCGCGCTGCCGCCCTCGGCGCCGGACAGCTCGACCCTGATCTCGCCGACCCCGTCCGGCACCGTGAAGGTGTCCGTCCCGGCGGTGGCGTACGTACAGGTGGGCGGCGAGGCGGTGAAGACCCCGCCGGAGCCGCAGGGCGAGGACGCAGCCGCCGGGTCTGCGGCGGCGAAGGGTACGAGTACGGCGGCGAGCAGGCCGGTCGCGCTGAGCACGATCGCCGTCTTCGATGTGGATATGCGCGTACGAGGTGTGGCGCGCGGGGTGGAGCCTGGGGTCAAACGGCGGTTCATGGGAAGTGACGCTGCCTCTCCGGGCCCGCTGAGGGGTGACCGAGGTGGGATGGGGTGACCGGCGGGCGGGCAGGGTGCATGCCGTGCCCGCCCGCCGATCGGGGTCGATGCCGTATCGGACGCCGTACCGGACGCGCCGTATCGGACGCCGTACCGGACGCCGTGTCAGGCGATCTGTCAGACGCCGTCGTTGGCGCAGAGGGCCCAGACGTCGGAGTACGTGCTCGGCGAGCTGCCGCCCCCGGTGTGGGTGAACGCCGTCCAGTACGAGGCGGTGGTGGTCCCGTCACCGACGGGGGTGCCGCCGGAGTCGCTGGGGTAGCTGCCGTTGAGGTGGTCGCCGACGGAGCCCGGGCCCGTGAAGTTGGTGGTCGTCACACTGCCGCCGCTGATGGCGGCGCCCCCGCTGACCAGCTTTCCGTCGTTCTGGCCGCAGCCGACCGTCAGGGTCTGGCCGGTGGTCGCCGAGGTCGGGCCGCTCGCCTCGCTGAAGCGGACCTTCACGGTGGTGCCGCTGATGTCGATGTTGTTGCCGCTGCAGATGGCGTAGGCGTACGTCGTGTTGCTGCTGTCGCCTCCGCCGCCGTTCCAGCCGACCGCGGCCCAGGAGTCGGGGTTGGTCTGACCGTCGGCCGCGGCCTTCTGGCCGAAGGCGTGTCCGGAGTCGTTGAAGGTGGGGTAGCTGGCGATCGGCTTGAGGCTGCCGACGCTGGCCGGGGTGATCCGGGCGCCGCCGCCGATCAGGCGCGTGTTGGCCGGACAGGTCGCGACGACCAGGCCCACCGTTCCGCTGGTGGTGGGTCCGGCGATCTTGTTCATGACCACCTGGGTGTGGTTGATCAGGTTGCTCGTGAAGCACATCGCGTACAGGGTGCTGGAGAACGAGGCGTTGACCGCTCCGCCGCTGCCGCCGATGCCGAGCCAGTGGGTCACGTCGGTGCCGACGACCCCGGTCGTGCCCAGGTACTCGGTGCTGCCGTCGGGGCTCGGCGAGGTGCCGTTGACCTTGTTGCCGTTCGACGAGGTTCCGGTGCCGATGGCCTGGTTGATCCCGCCTCCGGAGATGAGGCCGCTGCTGCAGTCCGCGTGGGTGGAGATCTCGGCGAAGGTCGCCGCGGGTCCGGCAGTGGCCCCGGGGGTCTTCACGGTGACGCTGACGGTGTTCGCATATGCGGTGCCGGGTACGGCCAGGGCGAGTACGGCACCCATGACCAGCGCCTTGCCTGCGGCGTGACGCCGCAGAAGTCCCGTTTTCACTTGTGTTCTCCCCATCTGATAGGCGATGAAGGCGGCATGGCTCGGTGTCCGGCGGCTGAGAACCGGACTTCTACGACGTGCTGATCGCCACGACGGATGCGCCCCGGGGTGACGGGGGCGCCGACGTCGTCGGTGCGGAAGTGCCACGGCATCACAACGGCTGCCTGCTTCGCGGATGTAGGCCGCTCAGGGGCAGGTCACGGGTGCGGACCGGCCATATCGCCACCCTCGTCTCGGAGTCGCGCATGCGGACTCTAACAGGGTCCGAGCCCGGCATCTACCTAGGTGTTTCACTGAATGAACTAGCAGATGCGGAACCGTGAAATTCTCTGCGCGCCGGATGCGGCGGGATGGTCGGGGCGGTCTCCGATGTGACTTTCCGGTAGCCCCGGGGCCGTGGGGCGGCGGTCCGCGCAAGGCGGGCGGCTCCCGCAGGTCACGGCGGCCGGCCCGGGCCGGCGGCCACCAAGCGGAACGCCCTGCGCAGCGGACGGGCCGGGCCGGAACGGCACCCTCCGTCTGCGGTGTCCGACGACCCGCACCACGGGGGTGCAGCGGCGCACGGGGCAGCGCGCTCGTCGCCGTTCACTCCGGCGCATGCGCCCCCGCCTGCCCGCGGAAATCCCGGTGCGCCGGCCGGTCCCCCGTGCCTACGCTGCCGGGATGAGCACCCGCACCTTCCGGATCACCGTCCGCGGCTCCTTCGACGCCCTCACCGCCGACCAGCACGCCGAGCTGCTCGCCGCCGCACCGGAGCACGAGGTCCTGCACGCGGCCTACACCCCCGAGGGCCACCTCGCGTACGACCTGGCCTTCGGCCCGTTCTTCACCTTCCGCTTCCTCGATTCGGGCGAGGCCGAGGAGGACATCCTCGACGCGACGGCCCGTGCCGAGCTGGCGGCCGAGAGCTGGCTCGGCGAGCGCGGCTACGGCTTCAAGCGCCTCACCTCCCGGGCCCAGGACCTCTCGCTGGCCCCGCTGAGCAAGCGCCAGCGCCAGGCGGCCGCCCGCGGCAACGCCTGAACCGTCAGGGGATGTTCTTCTCCAGTGCGCCGACGTAGCGGGCGATGGAGTGGTCCTTCACCCCGTCGCTCGCGGGGGCGAACAGATCGGCGGTCATCCCCTTGGCCCGGTCGCCCAGCGCCTGCAGCATCGGCATCGCCTCCCGCAGCCTGCCGTCCGCATCGATGTGGCGCAGGGCGTCGACGTGGTGGAAGACCGGCTCCGGCGGGAGCTGCGGCACGATGTCGTTGTTGTTGACGAAGCGGTACATGCGCTTGCTGAACGCGGTGTTGTACGCCTTGGCCAGCATCCGGTCGCAGGTGCGGGGCTGGCCGTACGTGTAGACGCCGTCGGCGCGCAGCCTCGGGTCCTCGAGGTGGAGGCGGGCTCCGGTGAGCATGGCCAGTGCGCCGCCGAGGCTGTGGCCGCAGAGGAAGACGGTCTGTCCGCGGTCCCGGAACTCGGTGATCCCCTTCGCGACCTCGGGGAAGACGGACTGCAGGGCCTGGGCGAAGCCGTAGTGGACGTACCCCGTCCCGGCCGGGCCGGGCCACGGCGGGGTGGTGGCGTCGGAGAGCCAGTCCTTCAGCTGCGCGGGTTCGGTGCCACGGAACGCGACGACGATCATGTGGTCGCCGGCCATCGTGAAGGCCTGGGTGTCCTCCAGCGGGAAGGGCGGGGTGAACCGGGTGTGGTGGTGCCGTACCTGGCCGAAGCCCCACGCGCGCGCCTCGGCCTCGATCCGGGCCTCGTCCTGGTAGGCCAGCGCGGCCGCCCGCGCCATCCAGTACGCGAGCTGCGGGCTGTAGTCGCGGGCTTGGTGATCGAACGTCTTCGGAGCCGGCACCGTTCTCCCCTTCGCGCAGCGGCCGACGGCCCTGCGCCGATCAGCCGGGACTCCGTCGTACCGCGTGCATCCCCGCCCGGCCTCGTGACGCGCGCGGGGTTCACCCGTACGGCGGTCCCGGGCTTCGCCCCGGAGGCGTCCGACCCGCCCGAGACACCACTGCGGCCTGCGACAATCGTGTTTTCTACACGATCGCGGGGGACGGCAGCACATGTGCGGGGTGGGGAACGGGCAGCGGTTCAGGCGCGCGGCAGGAGCCGTCATCGGCGCCGCCGCTCTGCTGGCGGGCACGGCCGGATGCGGCGGCCCCGCAACCGAGGAGGCCGCGGCCGGTGCGCCGACCGGCAGCGCCGTCGCGAGCCCGGGCGGTACGCCGGGACCGGGCGTGGAGCGGCTCAAGGAACTCGCCGTCGCGGAGGGCGAGAAGTTCGGCCCGTACGAGGTCACCGATCCGCTGCTCGACGAGCCGATGAGCGAGCTCTACGAGGCACGGCCGGCGGCCTGCCAGCCGCTGACCAGTCTCGGCAAGGCGGGCCACACGGCCCAGGCCTACGCCAAGGCGAGCGTCCCGGGGCAGTTCCAGGCGGTGGGCACCGAGATCCTGCTGCGCTCGTACCGGGACGCCGGCGCCGCGGCCGCCGCCGTGAAGTCGCTGGCGGACGCGGGCGGCCGGTGCGCCGGCGGCTATACGGAGGACCGTGCGCTCGCCGAGGCGAAGGTGCTCAAGGTGGAGCCGGTCCAGGCTCCGGCGCTGGGCGACGAGGCACGCGCGTACCGCATCGTGACGCAGGACGTGAAGGACCCGGGCATCTCGCTGTACAAGTACCTCACGCTGGTCCGCTCCGGGTCGGTCACGCTCGCGTTCCGGTCCGACGTCATCGACACCAAGGACTTCGGCGGAGTGCCGCAGGAGATCGTCGCCGGGCAGTGGGCGAAGTTCGCGAAGGGAACTGCCGCTTCGGCTTCTTAGCCGATGACCGCCACGCATACGAGGGGACGGCGTCCGCAAGCGGCGCCGTCCCCTCGAAGGACCGGGTCAGACGGTTTCGGCCGGCTCCGGCTGCGACTCCTTCTCCGCCGTCTTCGCGGCGGCGGGCGTGCTCACCTCGACGGTGCGCGGGCCGTGCGCTCCGCGCAGGCCGATCCAGCTGATGACCGCGACCAGGGCGAAGGCGACGGCCCCGATCCAGAAGGTGAGGGTGAACCCGGACTCGGCGGGCAGGGCCGGGACGCCGGCGGGCAGGTGCTCGATGGTCTTCGACGCCAGGATCGTGGTGACGATGGCGCTGCCGATCGCGCTGCCGGTGGAACGGGAGATCGAGTTGATGCCGTTGGCGATGCCGCTCTGGTGGTGCGGGACGCTCGCCATGATGACGGCGGGCATGGCCGCGTAGCCGAAGCTGACGGCCGCGCCGACGACGAGGCCTGCGCCGATCACCGAGAAGCTGTGCTGGTGGTCGAGCGCGAGCCAGCCGAAGCCCACGGCGCCGAGTGCGGCGGCCAGGCCGAGGGCCACGCGCGGGCCGCGGTGGCGGACCAGCTGGCCGCCGACGGGCGAGGCGAGCAGCGAGACGATCGCGCCGGGCAGCAGGAACTGCACGGAGGCGCGCAGGATCGACGCGTCGAACCCGTAGCCGGTGAGCTTCTCCGGCATCTGGACGAGGTAGGAGACGCCCAGGAAGTTCGCGAACATGCCGAAGCCGACGAGGATGCCGGCGAGGTTCGCCATGAGCACCGGGCGGTGGACGAACATCCGCATGTCCACGAGCGGCTCGCTGACCTTGAGCTCCGTGAAGACCCAGACGGCGGTCATGACGGCGGCGCCGGCGAAGCTGCCCAGCGTGCGGCCGGAGGTCCAGCCCCACTCGTGGCCCTGCGAGATGGGCAGCAGGAGCAGCAGGAGGGTGATGCCCAGGGTCAGCGCGCCGAGGAAGTCGGTGCGGCCGCCGGTCTTGTGCCGGGTCGCGGGGACCAGGAAGGCGACGGCGAGCAGGGCGAGGGTCGCGAAGCCGGTCGCCATCCAGAAGGCGTTGCGGTAGTCGGCGTCGGAGCCGGACGTGAGCAGGCCGGTGGCGACGAGCGCCAGGCCGCTGCCGAAGGCGAGGGTGCCGCTGACCAGGGCCATCGCGCCGGGGAGCTTCTGCGGGCGGACTTCCTCGCGCAGCACCGAGAGGGCGAGCGGGAAGATCGCGGTGGCGGCGCCCTGGAGGACACGGCCCAGGATCAGCAGCGGGAGCGAGGTCGCGATGGCGGCGATGACGGAGCCGACGACCATGACGCCGAGCACGGCCACCAGCGTGGGCTTCTTGCCGTGCTGGTCGCCGAAGCGGCCGAGCAGCGGGGTGAAGACGGCGGCGGACAGCAGCGTGGCGGTGGTCACCCAGCTCACGTTGGCGGTCGAGGTGCCCAGGTCGGTTCGGATGAGGCCCAGGATCGGGACCGGCAGGGTCTGCATCATCGACACGACCATGGCGGCAAGGCTCAGGGCGAAGACGATGACCGTCTCGTTCCTGGTCTTGGCCTCGGCGGGGATGGGGGCGGCGGTGCTCATGTCTGGCAGGACCTTCTTAGTGCTTCAGATCGCAGATGTTTGATGTCGTCAAGTAACTCCGTAGACGGTAAACGTCGATAGTTAAGGAGGTCAAGTAAACAATTGACAATGTCAACCACCCGAGTACGCTCGACGGCATGAGCGCCACCACCCCCCACGCCCCCACCAAGCTCCAGCTCCTGGAACTGCTCGCCGCCATCGGAACCGCCCAGTGGCGCGATTTCGCGGCCGCGGCGGCCCACTACGGCCTGACCTCCACGCAGGCCCGCGTCCTCGCCCAGCTCGACGGCCCGCTGCCGATGCGAGGCCTCGCCACCCTTCTGGTCTGTGACGCATCGAACGTCACCGGGATCGTGGACCGGCTGGAGGCCCGCGAGCTGGTGCGCCGCGAGCCCGACCCCGCCGACCGCCGCGTCAAGAACGTCGTGGCGACGGACGCGGGCCGCGAGATCATCCGGCGCGTCCGCGAGGAGATGCAGGCCACGCGCGGCGCGCTCGACACCCTCGACGCGACCGAGAGCGCGACGCTCTACGCCCTGCTGGAACGCCTGCGCCCGACCATGGAGAAGGACGCCTGAGACAGGCGCCCAGCGCGCGGGCACGCCCTGCGGGCGTCAGACCTCGCGCAGTGTCGCGGCCGCGCGCTCGGGGGTGACGTCGTTGATGAACTGGCCCATCCCCGACTCGGTCCCGGCCAGGTACTTGAGCTTGTCGGCGGCCCGCCGGGTGGTGAACAGCTCCAGGTGGAGTGCGTACAGGTCCCGGCCGGTGCGTACGGGGGCCTGGTGCCAGGCCGAGATGTACGGGGCCGGCGTGGGGAAGAGCCGGTCGAAACGGCCCAGCAGATCCAGGTGGAGGCCGGCGAGCTCGGCCTGCTCTGCCTCGGTCAGGGCGGGCAGGTCGGGGACGCGCCGGTGCGGGTAGAGGTGTACCTCGTACGGCCAGCGCGCGGCCTCGGGTACGAACGCGCTCCAGTGCTCCCCCACGACCACCACTCGACGGCCGTCGGCCAGCGCCTCGTCGCGGACCTCGTCGAACAGGTTGCGCCCGGTCGCCGCGTGGTGGCGGGAGACGGTGTCCAGCATGCGCCGGGTGCGCGGGGTGAGGACGGGCAGTGCGTAGACCTGGCCGTGCGGGTGGGCGAGCGTGACGCCGATCTCGGGGCCCCGGTTCTCGAAGCAGTAGACCTGTTCCACACCGGGGAGTCCGGCGAGCTCGGCGGTGCGGTCGGCCAGGGCCGCGAGGACCGTACGGACCTGCGCCGGCCCGAGGTCGGCGTACGAGGCCTCGTGGCCGGGGCTGAAGCAGACGACCTCGCAGCGGCCGCCGCCCGGTCCGGACAGGGCGGGGAAACGGTTCTCGAAGACGGCGACCTGGTAATCGGGAGCCGGTATCTCGGTGGGCCGGCCCGGGGCCGACGGACAGAGCGGGCACTGGTCCGCGGGCGGCAGGTGGATACGGCCCTGGCGGTGTGAGGCGATCACCACCCACTCGTCGAGGAGCCGGTCGTGGCGCCGCTCGGAGAGCGTTGCAGTGGGGGGCAGGCCGCGGGCGTCGGCGTGGTCGCGTACGCGTCCCCCGGCAGCAGTCCCGGCAGCGGCCTCGGCGTCGTAGTAGATCAGCTCGCGCCCGTCGGACAGGGTCGTACGGGTCTTCCTCACCATGGGCGCTCCTGCGCGGGACCGGCGGCCAGCAGCACTTCGCCGACCCGCTCGGTGACCGCCGCGGCCTCCTCCGGTGGAAGGGAGTCGGTGACCAGTACGTCGACCTCCTCCAGGGCCGCGAAGGTGGTGAGCCCCACGGTCGACCACTTGGTGTGGTCGGCCAGCAGCGCAGTGCGCCGCGAGGAGCGGAGGAAGGCCCGGTTGGTCTCCGCCTCGGCGAGGTTGGGCGTGGTCAGCCCGGTGTCGGTGCCCAGTCCGTGGCAGCCGAGGAAGAGCAGGTCGACGTGCAGGGACCGGATGGCCTGGTCGGCGATGGGCCCGACGAGGGCGTCCGACGGGGTGCGGATTCCGCCGGTGAGGATCACGGTGGCGGTGCTCCCGGCGCTTCCGGTCCGGCGGGCGGCCTCGAAGACCTCGGCCGTGCGGACCGAGTTGGTGACCACCGTCAGGTCGGCGACCTCGGTGAGCTCCCGGGCCAGCGCGTGGGTCGTGGTCCCGGCGGACAGGGCGATGGCCGAACCCGGTGCCACGAGGGCGGCCGCCGCCTTGGCGATCGCGTGCTTCGCCGCCGTCTCCCATTCCGACTTGGCCTCGAACCCGGGCTCGTGGCTGCTGGCCTCGTCGCCGAGCACCGCGCCGCCGTGCACCTTGCGCAGCAGGCCCTCGCGGTCGAGGACGTCCAGGTCGCGGCGGATGGTCATGTCGGAGACGTTCAGGGAGCGGGTCAGCTCGTTCACGCGCACCCCGCCGCGCCGGCGGACCTCGTCGAGGATGAGGGCACGGCGCTGATGGGCCAGCAGACTGCCGGGATCGGCCATGCGGCGGTTCCTCTCCTGGGGCACTGGGGCACTGGGGCACTGGGGCACTGGGGTACCCGCGTCCCCGGTCGACAGAAGCATCCTGACGGATCCAACAGAAGTCAACAGACTCAGACAAAGGCGCAGTTGGGGCCCATCGGCCGCTGATACTGCGGCGGATCGGCACAGTCCGCCGTCTTGACATGTCCCTGCAGCGGCAGTGTGATGTGGGCCTTCCCGTTGGAGTCCGTTCGTTCCTGAGGACTTCTGCGGGACCGACGCACCGTCAGGGCGCATTTCCGCACACGCTCTCCCGGTTTCCCCGGGCCCCACTCCCTCCCAGGAGCCGTCTGTGCACACGTTACGAAGCGCCGTCGCCCGCCGCCTGACCGCAGCGCTCGCGGCCCTGCCCTTACTGGTCCCGGCGGCGGGGGCCGCCGCGCTGGCCGGTACCGCCGTGGTCGCGGGCGCCTCCCCCGCCGCCGCCGTCCCCGACGGCCAGGCGCTGACCCCGCCCATGGGCTTCAACAACTGGAACTCCACCCACTGCAGGGCCGAGTTCAACGAGGCGATGGTCAAGGGCATCGCCGACCTCTTCGTCGCCAAGGGCCTCAAGGCCGCCGGCTACCAGTACGTCAACCTCGACGACTGCTGGGCCCTGCCGAACCGCGACGCCTCGGGCAACCTGGTGGCCGACCCCGTCCGCTTCCCCGGCGGGATCAAGGCCCTGGCGGACTACGTGCACGCCAAGGGCCTGAAGTTCGGCATCTACACCAGCGCCGGCACCAAGACCTGCGACACCGCGGGCTTCCCCGGCGGTCTCGGCCACGAGCAGCAGGACGCCGACCTCTTCGCCTCCTTCGGGGTCGACTACCTCAAGTACGACAACTGCAACAACTGGGGCGTGGACGCGAGGAAGCGGTACACGGACATGGCGGGCGCCCTGAAGAGGACCGGCCGTCCCATCGTCTTCTCGGTCTGCGAGTGGGGCCAGAACCAGCCGTGGACCTGGGCGTCGAGCGTCGGCCATCTGTGGCGCACCACCGGGGACATCGGCGACAGCTGGTCCTCGATGATCTCCATCGCGCACCAGAACCAGCCGCTCGCGCCGTACGCGGGCCCCGGCCAGTGGAACGACCCGGACATGCTGGAGGTCGGCAACGGCGGGATGACCGCCACCGAGTACCGCACCCACTTCACCCTCTGGTCGATGATGTCGGCGCCGCTGCTGATCGGCAGCGACCTGCGCAAGGCGACGGCCGAGACCTTCGACATCCTCTCCAACCCGGATGTCATCGCCCTGGACCAGGACGCCCTCGGCAAGCAGGGCACGGTGGTCTCCAGCTCGGGCGGCCTGGTGGTGATGGCCAAGGAGCTGGCGAACGGCGACCGGGCGCTCTCCCTGACCAACGAGACCGGTTCCACCGCCACGATCTCCGCCGGGACGGACGCCCTCGGCATCGGCAACCGCGCCCCCTACGCCCTCAAGGAGCTGTGGACGAAGGCCAACTCGACCAACACCAGCGGCACCATCAGCGCATCGGTCGCCCCGCACGCCACCGTCGTCTACCGGATCACCCCGGGACCGGCGCCGCTTCCTCCGGCCGGCACCTCCCACCTGTCGGACCTCCCCTGGACAGGCGTGAGCAGCGGCTGGGGCCCGGCGGAGAAGGACCGGAGCAACGGGGAGCAGGCTGCCGGGGACGGCAGGACGCTGACCCTGGGCGGCGCCACGTACGCCAAGGGCCTGGGCGTCCACGCGGCCAGCACCCTGACCTACCACCTCGGGGGCAGGTGCACCGCCCTGACGGTGGACGTCGGTGTCGACGACGAGAGTTGGCGCACCGGCGCGGTCGCCTTCCAGATCTACCGCGACACCACGAAGGTCGCCGACAGCGGGGTTGTCACCACGGCGGACGCGGCCCGCAAGCTCACTGCCGACCTGACCGGCGGCCAGACGCTGAGGCTCGTCGTCACCGACGGCGGCAACGGCATCGACTACGACCACGCGGACTGGGCGGCGCCCCGACTCACCTGCAACTGACCTGCCGGCCCGCCGACTTGGCGATTGACGACTTACTGATCCGCCGATCCACCGACCCGGCCCGATGAGGGAGCACTCGCACATGTCCAAGATCCGGTATCGCCGCGGCGCCGCCCTGACCGGCGCCCTCGCGCTGGCGCTCGCCCTGGGGGCCTGCTCCTCCGGCAAGCCCACCCCTGCCCAGGGAGCGGGCGCCGGCAAGAAGGCGGACGGCCCGATATCCATCGCCTACCTCCAGAAGCAGGGCGACCAGGAGTACTTCGTCTCCGAGGCCGCGGGCGCCAAGAAGAAGGCCGACGAGCTGGGCATCAAGCTCACCGTGGTCAACCTCGGCAACGACGCCTCGAAGACCATCACCGAGGTCAAGTCGGCGATCGCGCAGAAGAACTCGGGGATCATCATCGTCGTGCCGGAGTCGGCGGTCGGCCCGCAGGTCGCCGCCGAGGCCGCGAAGGCGGGGATCCCGCTGCTCACCTCCGACGACCAGGTGTGCGTCAGCGGGCCCAAGCCCGCGGCGTGCGGCAGCTCCGATCTGGTGGCGCGCGTGGGCTTCTCGGGGGTCCAGATGGGCGGCGAGGTCGGCAAGCGGGCCGCGGCCGAGTTCGCGAAGACGGGCTGGAGCCCCGCGGACACGCGGATCGTCTACGCCTGGAAGCAGGACACCACCGTATGCACCGACCGGATCAACGGCGCCAAGGCCGCCTGGAAGGAGGCCGGCGGCCCCGGGGTCCAGACGGTCGAGCTCGGAACGGACAACACCCCGGCGGGCGCCCAGACCAAGGTCGAGGCGACGGTGACGGCCAACCAGGGGGTCAGGCACTGGGTGGTCATGGGCTGCAACGACGAGAACGTCTCCGGCGGGGTGAAGGGCCTGAACAACGCGGGCGTCAAGGGCGCGGACATCGTCGGTGTCGGCCTGGGCGCCTATCTGGCCTGCAAGGACTGGCAGGCGGGCGCCGACAACGGGATGAAGGCCGCGCTCTACATCCCCGGCGACGAGGTCGGCAAGCTGGCCGTCCAGGCCATGTACGACCGGCTCAAGAACGGTACGGAGTTCGCCCCCGAGGCGTTCGCCCCGACCAGGATGGTCGACGCGGGCACCTGGCGGGACGCCGGATTCGGCTGCAAGTGATGGCCCCCGCCACCGGGATGGCCGCCGGACTGCGCGTGGCCGGGGTCGCCAAGAGCTTCGCCGGGATCCCGGCCCTGCGCGACATCAGCCTGGACTTCCCCGCCGGTTCCGTCACCGCGCTGATGGGCGAGAACGGCGCCGGCAAGTCCACCCTGCTGAAGATCGTCTGCGGTGACCACCCGGCCGATGCGGGCACGGTCCACGTCGACGGCGCCGAGGTGCGGCTGCGCTCCCCGGCCGACGCCCGGGACGCCGGCATCCGGCTCATCCCCCAGGAGCCGGAGATCGTCCCGCACCTCACGGTCGCCGAGAACGTCTACCTCGGCGCCCTGCCCACCCGCGCCGGCCGCCGCTTCGACCGGGCGGCCCTGCGCCGCCGGCTCCGGGAGGACCTGGTCCGGATCGGATTCGGACACGTCCTCGACGCGGACACCCCCGGCATCCACCTCACCCCGGCCCAGCGCCAACTGGTCGAGATCCTACGGGCGTTGACCGGCGAGGCGAAGGTGGTGGCCTTCGACGAACCCACCTCCTCCCTCTCCGAGCACGAGGTGGAGGCCCTGTTCACACTGATCCGCAGACTGCGCGCGCAGGGCCTCGCCGTCGTCTACGTGTCCCACCGCATGCAGGAGATCTTCCGGCTGGCCGACCGGGTGGCCGTCCTGCGCGACGGGGCGCTGGTGGGCGTCAAGGCCGCCGGCGCCACGGACGAGGGGGAGATCGTACGGATGATGGTCGGCCGGGACCTGTCCGCCACCCGGAGGGGCTCCGCCCGCCCGCACGTGGCCACCGACCGGGTCGTCCTCGACGTACGCGGAGTGACCACCGACGACGTGCGCGGGATCAGCCTCCGGGTCCGGGCGGGTGAGGTGGTGGCCCTGGCCGGGCTGGTCGGCGCCGGGCGCTCCGAGCTGGCCCGCGCGCTGATCGGCGACCTCCCGCTGCGCGGCGGAACGGTCTCGGTGCACGGCGCGGAACTGCGGCTGCGCCGGCCGTCCGACGCGATCCGCGCGGGCATCGGCCTCGCCCCCGAGGAGCGCAAGGCGCAGGCGCTGTTCCTCGACCGGTCGGTCCGCGACAACATCGCGCTGGTCGTGCTGGACCGGCTGCGCCGCCTGCGCTTCGTGCGCCGGGCTGCCGAGCAGGAGCTCGCCCGCGAGTACACCGGCCGGCTGCGCGTGCGGACCCCGTCCGTGGAACGGGAGGTACGCACGCTCTCGGGCGGCAACCAGCAGAAGGTGGTGCTCGCCCGCTGGCTGGCCCGACGGCCGGCGGTGCTGATCCTCGACGAGCCCACCCGCGGCATCGACGTCGGGGCGAAGGCCGAGATCCACCGGATCATCGCGGACCTCGCCGAGGCCGGGGTGGCGCTCCTGGTCATCTCCTCGGAGCTGCCCGAGGTGTTGGGGCTGGCCGACCGGGTGCTGGTGATGCAGGGCGGCCGCATCACCGGCGAGCTCGACCGGTCCGAGGCCACCGAGGAGGCCGTCCTCGCCCTGGCGATGGCCGACGACCTGACCACGACGGCGACGGGCAACGGAGGAGCGAAGTGAACGCGGACACGGCGAACACGGCGAACACGGCGACCGCAGGAGGCGGCATGTCCGACGGGACGGCCGACAGGACGGCCGCTACGGGCGCCACCCCGGCCGCCACCGACCAGGGCGGCGGGCCGGCGACGGGCCGCGGGCAGCGGATCGGCTCGCTCCTCGGCTCCGTCGGCGGCCAGAACCTCAGCCTGATCGGCGCCCTGGTGCTGGTGCTGGCCCTCTTCGGCTGGCTCAACCCCGCCTATCTCACCTGGGCCAACATCAAGGTCATCGGCGACGCGGTGACCATCTCCGGGCTGCTCGCCCTCGTTCAGACCGTGGTGATCATCTGCGGTGCGCTGGACATCTCCGTCGGCTCGCAGGTCGGCGTGGCCTCCGTGGTCTCCGCCATGGTCTTCACCTCCACCGGCGGGAGCGCCCTGCCCGGCATCGCCGCCGCGCTCGGCGCGGGCCTGCTGGCCGGGCTCCTCAACGGCGCCGTCGTCGTCTTCGGCCGGGTCAACCCGGTCATCGCGACACTGGCCACCCTCGCCGCGTACAAGGGGGTCGCGCAGCTGCTGTCCAAGGGCGCGGCGCAGGGGTACGTCAGCAACGACGAGGTCTTCGTCTTCCTCGCGAACGGTTCGATCGCCGGAATCCCCGTGCTGCTGTGGGTGCTTGCCGTGGTCACCGTCGCCATCCACCTGCTGCTCAAGTCGACCGACATCGGCCGCAACATCTACGCCATCGGCGGCAACGACACCGCCGCCCGGCTGGCCGGGATCCACATCAACAAGTACCTGATCGCCGTCTACGGCCTCGCGGGGGTGGTCGCCGCGGTCGCCGGCGTCCTGCTGACCGCCCGGACCGGATTCGGCCACCCCGTCTCCGGCAGCGAGGGCCTCGAGCTGAAGGCGATCACGGCAGCCGCCCTGGGCGGATGCCTCCTGGCGGGCGGAAAGGGCGGGGTCGGCGGGACCCTGCTCGCCATCACGCTGCTCGGGGCGCTGGACAACGGGCTGACCGTGCAGGGCGTCAACCCGTTCTGGCAGAACGTCGCCCAGGGCGCCCTGCTCGTGGTGGCCGTCGTGATCCAGAAGCGGCGTGCCGGGGAGCGGGCGGTGGGGCTGCCCACCTGACGGGGCCCGTACGAAGGGCGGCGCCGCACTCGCGCGGCCCGTGTCCGCACCGCCCTTCAAGCATTGAACTCCCTTCGCCCATATAGCCGTTCACGGTTCGAAGTCTTGACGCCCGTGGACGCTGGGAGCACAGTGGCCAGCGGCTCCGCTTGAGAGCGCTCTCACACAGCGGGCCGCTCCCCCCGAAGAGAGGCACACCCATGCGTCACACATCCGGTAGAAAACGGTCGTCCGTCCGCCGGGCCGTCGTCGCCGCGCTCAGCGCGATGGGCGTGGCCGCGGCGGCCGCCGCCGTGATCACCCTGCCCGCCAACGCCGCCGCTCCCCCGCCCCCGGCGGGCTGGTCCCAGGTGTTCCTGGACGATTTCAACGGGGCCGCGGGCTCCGGCGTGAACACCGCCGACTGGCAGTACACCACCGGGACCAGCTACCCCGGCGGGCCCGCCAACTTCGGTACGGGCGAGGTCGAGACGATGACCTCGAGCACCGCGAACGTCTCCCTCGACGGCGCCGGGAACCTGCGGATCACCCCGCGCCGGGACGCCGCCGGCAACTGGACCTCCGGCCGCATCGAGACCCGGCGCACCGATTTCCAGCCCCCGGCGGGCGGGAAGCTGCGCACCGAGGCCCGGATACAGATGCCGAACGTCACGGGAGCAGCGGCGAAGGGCTACTGGCCGGCGTTCTGGATGCTGGGCGCTCCCTACCGCGGCAACTGGTGGAACTGGCCGGGCATCGGTGAGATCGACATCATGGAGAACGTCCAAGGCATCAACAACGTCTGGGCCACGCTGCACTGCGGCACCAGCCCCGGCGGCCCGTGCAACGAGACCTCCGGCATCGGCGGCCAGCGCGTCTGCCCGGGCACCAGCTGCCAGGGCGGCTTCCACACGTACGCCGCGGAGTGGGACCGGTCCACCGCCGTTGAGGAGATACGTTTCTCCGTCGACGGGAACACCTTCCACACCGTACGGGCGAACCAGGTCGACGCCGCCACCTGGACCAACGCCACGAACCACGGCTACTTCATCATCCTGAACGTCGCCATGGGCGGCGGCTTCCCGGACGCCTTCGGCGGCGGACCCGACGCGGGCACCCAGCCCGGCTACCCGATGGTCGTCGACTACGTGTCCGTACTGCAGTCGGCGGGCGGCACGACCCCGCCGACCACACCCCCCACCACACCCCCGACGACGCCGCCCACCACACCCCCGTCCGGCCACCGCGACGCGTACGGCACCATCGAGGCCGAGTCGTACGACGGCCAGGCCGGGCTGGCCAAGGAGACCACCAGCGACACCGGTGGCGGCCAGAACCTGAGCACGATCGCCAACGGCGACTGGGCCCTGTACAAGGGCGTCGATTTCGGCTCCAGCGCGGCGAGGCAGTTCTACGGAAGGGTCGCCGGCGGGGCGCCCGGCGGGGTCAGCGGGCTGGTCGAGGTCCGGCTGGACAGCCGTACCAGCCCGCCGATCGGCAGCTTCTCGGTCGCGAACACCGGCGGCTGGCAGAGCTGGAGGACCGTCCCGGCGAACATCAGCGCCGTCACCGGCACGCACGACGTCTACCTGACCTTCACCAGTGGCCAGGGCGCCGACTACGTGAACGTCAACTGGTTCGGCTTCGGCCACTGACCGGACCGAGCTGACCGAGGAGACGCCCATGAACACCCGACAACGGCTCCCGCTGACCGCGCTGGCCGCGCTGATCGCCCTGCTGGGGTTCGTCCTGCCGGCCCCGGCCCCGGCCCGAGCCGTGGCGAACCACGTGCAGGCCGGGCCCGGGAGCTTCCCGATCACCTTCCAGAACAACACCCGCGGCACCTACGCCGATTCACAGATCTTCGTCACCGTGCTCGGCCAGGTGATCCCGGGCCAGTGGTCGTACATGAAGCCGGACGGCTCCATGGCCCACATCAACCACCTCGACGCCACCGCGCCGGGCCATCTGGTCAAGAAGGGCGTCAACTACCCCAACATGTCCTTCACGCTGGCCCAGGCGGGCGGGACGGTGCCCTCCCCGGCATCGATCCGCGGGGGCCGGATCTACATCTCCCTCGGCTCGCCCCTCTACCTCCCGGTCTCCCCAGACGACCAGGGCTGGGGCGGCCCCGACCTGCGCAATCCCAGCGACCCGAACAGCGATGTGTACTACGACTGGTACGAGTACACCTACGTGCAGGGCCAGGTCGCCTTCGGCGGGAACACCACCCAGGTCGACCAGTTCGGCTTCCCGATGACCTCGCGGCTGCGCCAGACCTCCAGCGGCTACGACACCACCCGGGGCATCACCCGGACCCGTGCCGAGGTCATGCAGCAGTACGCGGCCTCCGTCGGGGCCGCCTTCAAGCCACTGCAGAACGGCTACCGCATCGTGGCGCCACGCTCCTCGAACCTGTTCCTCGCGGGAGGCTCGCAGCAGAACCACCTCACCGCCGCCATCGACCAGGCCTGGTCCTACTACACCGCCCACCCGTTCACCCTGACCCGGCTCGGCGAGACCTTCTCGGGGCGGGTCTCCGGCTCCGCCCTGACCTTCAGCAAGAACGGCGCGGGCCCCTTCACGCTCCGCAAGCCCACTTCGCCGGACGTCATGGCCTGTGCGGGGGCGCTGGCCTCGGGCAACGACACCGAGAAGCAGCTCGGCGCGGAGTTCTGCGCCGCGTTCAACCGGGGTGTCGCCCTCGACACCACCGCCTGGTACGCCCCGGCCGCGTACTACGGCGGGACGGCGAAGAACGACTACGCCGGCTTCTTCCACACCGTCGGCCTGAACAAGCGGGCCTACGGGTTCCCCTACGACGACGTCAACGACCAGTCCTCCGTCCAGATCCTCGGTAACGCCGCGCCGCCGACCGGGCTGACCCTCGGCATCGGCTGGTGACCGCCACCCGTGCCGCCGGGAGCGCTCTCTGGCTCCCGGCGGCACGGGTTACCCTGCTGTTCGGCGAGCCAACAGCCCCCGGACACGCAGGAGGAGCGCCCGTGCCCGAACAGCTTCCCGGTCACCGGCCCACCCTGGAGGCCGTGGCGGAGCGCGCCGGGGTGTCCCGGGCCACCGCGTCCCGCGTCGTCAACGGCGGCGAGGGCGTCCGCGCCCATCTGGTGGAGAAGGTCCGCGAGGCCGTACGGGAGCTCGGGTACGTGCCGAATCCCGCGGCCCGCACCCTCGTGACGCGGCGTACCGGGGCCGTCGCGGTGATCATCGCCGAGCCGGAGATCCGGATCTTCTCCGACCCCTTCTTCTCCCGGCAGATCCGCGGCATCAGCAAGGAACTGACCGCGCACGACACACAGTTGGTTCTGCTTCTGGTGGAGGACCGGGGGGACTACGACCGTATCGAGCGCTACCTGGCCGGCGGTCACGTGGACGGGGCGCTCGCCTTCTCGCTGCACACCGACGACCCGCTGCCCGCGATCACCCGCCGCATCGGGATGCCCACGGTCTACGGCGGCCGGCCGGGCTGGACCGCCGGGTCCGGGGAGCACGGCGGTGTCGCGTACGTCGACGCGGACAACCGCGGCGGCGCCCGCGAGGCCGTACGGTACCTGCTGGAACAGGGCCGGCAGCGGATCGCGCACATCGCGGGCCCGCTGGACCAGACCTCGGCGGTGGACCGGCTCGACGGCTACCGGGACGTGCTGCTCGACGCCGATCCGGCGCTGATCGAGGAGGGGGATTTCACCGCGGAGGGCGGGGCCCGCGCGATGGCCAGCCTGCTGGAGCGCTGCCCGGACCTCGACGCGGTGTTCGCGGCGAACGACCTGCTGGCGACGGGCGCCCTGCGGGTGCTGCGGGAGCGCGGCCTCGCCGTGCCCGGGGACGTGGCGCTGGTCGGCTTCGACGATGCCGAACTGGTGGCGGAGACCGCCGATCCGCCGCTGACGACCGTGCGCCAGGACATCGAGGGCATGGGGCGTCTGATGGCCCGGTTGCTGTTGCGCACCCTGAACAAGGTCCAGGGCGAGCACAGCGTGCCCGCCTCGGTGGTCACTGCGACGGCGCTGGTACGGCGCGCCTCCGCGTGATCCGCGTGATCCGCGCGATCCGCGCGATCTCCCCGTCCGCCCGATCCGCCGGGCCGATGCGGCGTGAACTCGTCGTGCTGCAGGGGTGATTGTGGACGAAGACGTGCTGTTGTGCGTACAACTCTTGACGGGGCATGGGCTGCGGGTGCACGCTCCAGTCGCGCTCTGAGAGCGCTCTCAACGCTGGCGCACTCCCACCCCCGCACCCTGCCCGTCCAGGCCAAGGAGGCTGCCCCATGTCCATCCCCCGAACCGCCCCCAGAGCCGTGATCCGACTCGGCGCCGTCGCGCTCACGGGCGTCCTCCTGGCCGCCTGCGGATCCGGGTCCGGGTCGGGCGGTACCTCCTCCGGCAACGCCGCAGGAGGCGAGGTCACGCTCGCCGTCGACCTGTTCGGCGCGTTCGGCTACCAGGAGTCCGGGCTCTACGCCGAGTACGAGCAGCTCCACCCCAACGTCAAGATCAAGCAGACCGACACCGAGGACGAGCAGGACTACTGGAAGTCGCTCCAGACCCGCCTCGCGGGCGGCGGCGGCCTGGCCGACGTCCAGGCCGTCGAGGTGGGCCGCATCGCCTCGGTCACCCAGCAGCAGGCAGGCAAGTTCGTGGACCTGAACCAGTACGGGGCCGGGGCGCTCAAGGAGGAGTTCGCCCCCGCCAAGTGGTCCGGCGCGACCACCAAGGAGGGCAAGGTGCTGGGCCTGGGCACCGATGTCGGCCCCGAGGCCATGTGTTATCGCCGCGACCTGTTCCAGGCCGCCGGGCTGCCCACCGACCGCACCGAACTGGCAGCGCGGTGGGCCACCTGGGACGGATACCTCGAACTCGGCCGCCAGTACAAGGAGAAGGCGCCGGCCGGCAGCGCCTGGCTCGACAGCGTGGGCAGCCTGAACGCGATCATGGTCGGCCAGCAGAAGGAGCGCTACTACGACGCCTCGGGCGCTCTGGTCTACGAGAACAGCCCCGCCGTGAAGGCCGCCTGGGACGCCTCGGTCAAGGCCGCCGCGGACGGGCTCAGCGCCAAGCTGGACCAGTGGTCGCCGCCGTGGAACCAGGCGTTCGCCTCCGGCTCCTTCGCCACCCTGCCCTGCCCCGCCTGGATGCTCGGCTACATCAAGGGCCAGGCCGGGGACGCGGGCCAGGGCAAGTGGGACGTCGCGAAGCTGCCCGGCGGCGCGGGCAACTGGGGCGGCTCCTACCTGGCGGTCCCGAGCGCCGCCAAGCACAAGAAGGAGGCGTACGAGCTGATCAAATGGCTCACCGCGCCCGAGCAGCAGACCAAGGTCTTCCGCAAGCAGGGCAACTTCCCCTCCGCCACCAAGTCCATCAGCCAGATAGCCGACGCCAAGGACCCCTACTTCTCCGACGCGCCGATCGGCCGGATCTTCGGTGACGCCGCCGGGCAGGCCCCCGTCCAGGTGCTCGGCCTCCACGACAAGGACATCGCCGACCAGATCAACAACGCGCTCAGCGAGGTCGAGCGGAAGGGCACGGCTCCCGAGACGGCCTGGTCGAACGCGAAGAAGGCCGTCAAGAATGCCCTCGGCTGAGCCGCTCGCGACGCCGGCGCCGCCCGCGCCCGCGCCCCTCGCACCGCCGGCGCCGCCGGCCCCGCCGCCCCGGCGGCGCGCCCGGCCGGCCGCGCTGTCCCCGTACGCCTTCCTCGCCCCCTTCTTCACCCTGTTCGCCGCGTTCGGGATCTTCCCGCTGCTCTACACGGCGTACGTCTCCCTCTACCGCGCCGAACTGCAGGCCCCCGGCGAACTGGAGTGGCGCGGTCTCGGCAACTACACGGCGCTGCTCACCGACCCGTTCTTCTGGACGGCGCTGCGCAACACGTTCACCATCGGCCTCCTGTCCACGGTGCCCCAGCTGCTGATGGCGCTGGGCCTGGCCCACCTGCTCAACTACCGGCTCCGCGCCCGCACGTTCTTCCGCACCGCGTTGCTGCTGCCGTACGCGACCTCGGTCGCCGCGGCGTCGCTGATCTTCGCGCAGCTCTTCGGGCACGATTTCGGGCTCGTGAACCGCCTGTTGGATCTGGTGGGCATCCACCCGGTCGACTGGCAGAACGGTACGGCGGCCTCCCAGTTCGCCGTCTCGTCCATCGTGGTCTGGCGCTGGACCGGCTACAACGCGCTGATCTACCTGGCGGGCATGCAGACGATCCCGACCGAGCTGTACGAGGCGGCCGAGGTCGACGGGGCCTCCCGCCTGCGGCAGTTCCTGCACGTGACACTGCCGGGGCTGCGGCCCACGATCGTCTTCACCTCGATCGTCTCGACGATCGGCGCCACCCAGCTGTTCGGCGAGCCGCTGCTGTTCGAGGGGTCGACGTCCGGCGGCATCTCGCACCAGTACCAGACCCTCGGCCTGTACATGTACGAGCAGGGCTGGGGCTTCTTCCACCTGGGCCGGGCGGCGGCCATCGCCTGGGTGATGTTCCTGCTGATCGTGGTGCTGGTCGGGGCCAACGCCCTGGCCGTGCGCCGCCGTTCCCTCAAGGAGGCCGGCCGATGAGCGCGCACGTCTCCGCCCGGCGCGGCGGAAGGCTGACGTACGCGGTCCTGATCTGCGCGGTGCTGGTCTCGGCCTTCCCGCTGTACTGGACCCTCGTCGCCGCGAGCCGATCCAACGCCGAACTGGCGCAACCCGTACCGGCGTTGCTGCCCGGCCCGCGGCTCCTGGACAACCTGCAGGCCGTCCTGGACGAGGCGGCGATCGGCACGGCGCTGCTGAACTCGCTCATCGTCTCGGGGGCGATCACCGTCGGCACGGTGCTGTGCTCCACGCTGGCCGGGTTCGCCTTCGCCAAACTGCGGTTCCGGGGCCGCGGGGCGCTGCTCGGCGCCGTGGTCGCCTCGATGATGATCCCACCGCAGCTCGGGGTGATCCCGCTGTTCATGCTGATCGTCAGACTGCACTGGGTGAACGAGCTGCAGGCCGTCGTGCTGCCCGGGCTGGTCTCGGCGTTCGGCGTGTTCTTCATGCGGCAGTTCCTGGTGCAGTCGCTTCCGGACGAGCTGATCGAGGCGGCCCGCGTGGACGGGGCCTCGCACGCCCGGATCTTCTGGTCGATCGTCGTGCCGATCGCCCGCCCGGCCATGGCGGTCCTGGGCCTGCTCACCTTCATGACGGCCTGGAACGACTTCTTCTGGCCGATCGTCGCACTGTCCTCGCAGGAGCCGACCGTCCAGGTCGCGCTGCGCCAGCTGGGCGGCGGGTACGTCCACGACCAGTCCGTGATCATGGCGGGCACCCTGCTCGGCACGCTGCCCGTGCTGCTCGTCTTCGGACTGCTCGGCCGGCAGATCGTCGGCGGCATCATGCAGGGCGCGGTCAAGGGCTGACGCGGCCGCCCGGCCTTCCCCTCACCTTCCTGGAGTCTTCCCATGACCACGCTCGACGCGTCTCCCGTCACGAAGACGGACCTCTCCTTCCCGGCCGGCTTTCGCTGGGGCACGGCCACCGCCGCGTACCAGATCGAGGGCGCGGCCGCCCTGTACGGCCGGACGCCCTCCATCTGGGACACCTTCAGCCGCACCCCCGGCAAGGTCCGCAACGGCGACACCGGGGACACGGCCGCCGACCACTACCACCGCATGACCGAGGACGTGGCCCTGCTCCGACGGCTCGGCGTGAGCGACTACCGCTTCTCGGTGGCCTGGCCGCGGGTCCAGCCCACCGGCCGGGGACCCGCCGTCCAGCAGGGCCTGGACTTCTACCGGCGGCTCGTCGACGAGCTGCTGGCGGCCGGGATCCGGCCGGTCGCCACCCTCTACCACTGGGACCTGCCGCAGGAGCTCGAAGACCTGGGGGGCTGGCCACGGCGGGAGACCGCCGAGCGGTTCGCCGAGTACGCGGGCCTCGTGGCCGGGGCCCTCGGCGACCGGGTCGCCGACTGGACCACGTTCAACGAGCCCTGGTGCGCGGCCTTCCTCGGCTACGCGTCCGGGGTGCACGCCCCGGGCCGCACCGAGCCGGCGTCCGCGCTGCGGGCAGCGCACCACTTCAACCTGGCCCACGGCCTGGGCGTGGCGGCGCTGCGCGCCGTCCTCCCCCGGTCGGCCGAGGTCTCGCTGACGCTGAACCTGCACGCGCTGCGGCCGCTGACGCGCTCCGCCGCCGATCTGGACGCGGTGCGCCGGATCGACGCGGTGGGCAACAGGATCTTCCTCGACCCGGTCTTCCACGGGCGCCTCCCGGAGGACCTGGTCCGCGACACCGCGGGGGTGACCGACTGGTCCTTCGTCCGGGACGGCGATCTGGCCTCCGCCGCAGCGCCGATCGACTGGCTGGGCCTCAACTACTACTCCCCGACGGTGGTCGCGGCCGCCGAGCCGGGGGATCCGGAGCCCTCCGCCGGGCCCTCGCCATGGGTGGGCGCCGAAGCACACGTGCGCCTGCTGCCCGCGCCGGGGCCGCGGACGGCCATGGACTGGCCCGTGGACGCGGGCGGCCTGCACGAGCTGCTGATCCGGCTGCGTGGCGAACTGCCCGGCGTACCGCTGCTGATCACGGAGAACGGCGCGGCGTACGTGGACTACGCCGACCCCGAGGGCGATGTGCACGACCCGGAGCGGATCGACTACCTGCACGGCCATCTGGCCGCGGTGCACCGGGCGATCGCGGACGGGGTCGATGTGCGCGGGTACTTCGTATGGTCACTGCTCGACAACTTCGAGTGGGCGTACGGCTACAGCAAGCGGTTCGGCCTCGTCCACGTCGACTTCGCGACCCAGCGGCGCACGCTGAAGGACAGCGCCCGCTGGTACGCCGACGTCATCGCCCGGGGCGGTCTGCCAGCCTGACCACCGCCGCCCTCCCCGGGGTACGCAGGCGGCAGGTGTCGGCGCCGGTGATCCGGACGGCGTCGTACGGGCCGAGGGCGACGGGGCCTGCTGCGGGTCCGGCTTCGAGTTCTGCCGGGCCCTGGAGCGCGACCACCAGCAGGGTCTCCCCCGGCGCGGCGGTGAGCGCGAGGGCGCCCCGTACGACCGCGGTGTCGGCGTGCACGCGGTCGCGGCGGTACATCACGTTGAAGTTCACGACGGGCCCGTCGAGGAGACGGCACTCGGTGGGGGCGTCGCCGGGGAAGTCCTGCGGCGCGTAGCGCTCGTCGACGAGGCGGCGGGCGCCGCCCACCGTGAGGTCCATGCCCGCCCCCTCGGCCAGGGTCAGTGTGCGGTCGACGCCGGGGAAGCCCGAGAAGGGCCCGTCCGCGGCCACCTCGGCGAGGCTGACCCGCCACCCGAAGCCGGCCATGCCGGCGCCCTCGGGCCAGGCCGCGATCTCCCGGGTCACCCCGCCGCCGTTCTTCCACGCGACGGCCGCGCGGTCGCCCGCGCGCAGGAGCCGGACCTCGTCGCCGCCGGTCATGGCACTGCTCCTTCCGTCGGGTACGCACCGCCCCTGCGGCCGGGCCGCCTCGGGGAGGCCGCTCGGGCCGTGTCGTCAAGGTACCGTCCGGCCGACGGGGCCCGGCACGCGCGCTCGCCGCGACGCGTACGGGAGTGGGAACGGGAGTTACAGCACGCGCCGGGCGGTGTGCGGCAGCGAGAAGTACCCCGGGCGTCCCGAGTCGAGCGGGGCGCTCTCGGCTGCGTCCGTGTCGAGCGCGTACACCATGAGCGGGCTGCTGCCGCTGGGGCCCGTGGCGGTGGCGCGGAGCCGGTAGCGCTCGGTGCGGACGGCGTCGCGGGCGAGGGGGGCGCCGCCCTCGTAGAAGTGGGCCGGCTTGGCGTCGGTGGCCATGCGCAGGTCCACGGCGCGCCAGGTGCCGGTGGCCGGGTCGCGCCGTTCCAGTACGTACGGGGACGCGGGACCGGGCAGGTCGCCGGGCTCGCCGGCCAGGGGCTCCATCTGGAAGGCGATCAGCAGGTGCCGGTAGGCCTGGGAGTTGCCGTTGCGGACGGTGACCGTGAACTCCTGCGCGGGGCCGCCGCGGACCAGGTTCAGCCGGCCGCCCGCGGCGGCCGCGGTCAGGGACAGCCGGGTCGCGGGGGCGGGGGCCGCCGATGCGGTCGGCGTCTTCGCGGGCGTCGCCGGGGACGTGGGAGTGGAGGTGGGCGTGGGCGCGGGTGAGGACACGGCCGGGGTCGCCGACCCGGTCGCCGTCGGCGACGCCGAGCCCGAGGGCGAGGCGCCCGACGGCCGGGTGGGGGCGGCCGGGGTGTCCGGGTGACCGGAGCAGGCCGTCAGAACGGCCGACAGCGCCGCCAGTACCGCCGAGGCGATCAGCAGACGGGGTCTGACGTGCATGGGTGCCCTCCTACGGCTCCTGTGACGGCAGGACGGTAGCAAGGGCGGCCCGCCTGCACAGGGCCGCGGCGCATGACGCTTCGGTCACGGTTGTCCGGCCGGGCCGGAGCCGGAGTCCGGACCGGGCGCGGGAGCCCGGACCGGCGCCCCGGCCCGGCGCCGCGGACCCGTGCTCCCGCGCCCGGCAGTGGGCCGTCAGCCCTTGAACTCCGGCGTCCGGACCGGGGAGGCCTCGGCGAGGGCCTTCACCACGGCGTCGGTCCCCGCCCGCAGCCCGTACACGGGCGTGCCCGGCTGCTGGCGCCAGGAGTCCTCGAGGCCGCCCGCGTCGACGGAGTCGAAGCCGAGTTCGTCGATGAGCGCCCGGACGGTCTGCTTCACCGCCTCGTCGTCGCCGGCGATCGGGAGGGCCATCCGGTCCGGGTCCCCGGCCGGGCGGTGCCGGTCCAGGATGTCCTCGGCGTACGTTCCGTTGAAGGCCTTGACCACCGGGTGCCCGATGTGGCGCTCGCTCCAGCGGCTCTCGGTCAGGCCCTCGTCCTCGATCTCGGCGATGCGGCCGTCGCGCTGCTTCGGGTAGTAGTTCCCGGTCTCGATGACGACGAAGTCTTTCGCCGCCCCGTCGAAGAGCCCGGCGGGCAGCTCGGGCACGTTCTTCAGGGGGATGGTGACCACGACGACCTCGGCCCCGCGGGCCGCCTCCGCCACCGTGACCGGCGTGGCTCCCGTCTCCTTCGCGAGGTCGGACAGGGTCTCGGGGCCTCGGGAGTTCGCCACGGACACCTCGTGTCCGAGCGCGGTCAGGCGGCGCGTCAGGTTGCCGCCGATGTTGCCTGCTCCGATGATGCCGATCTTCATGAGCTCTCCAGTGCGTGCAGGGTGGTCGGGTGCTGCGTGGAGTCCGAACCACCGGCAGCCGCCGCGCATTCCGGGTAAGGGCCTCCCGTCTGCGGACCCCCCGTTCGAGTGGCCGGTTCCAGGCCATACGGAATCGGCCACGGATTTCAGCCACGCCGACCTGAAATCACCTTCGGTTGCCGCCCGATGACATCCGGACGGGGAAATTCGTTTACACCTGAACATTTCCATGAACCGGCGGTAACTTCATGAGGCTCCAGAGTGACGAAGGGAAAGAGAAACGCCGGAACGACCGGAAACAAGCCGACGACGACTCGACTTTCACAAGATCCCTTATGTAGGGTTTCATTCATTCGCCGCCCACGAGGGACGGCGAGCAGACGCGGCCGACCACCGCCCCTGTCCTGCTCGTTCGCGAAATATGTGACCCGACAACGAGGGACCATCATGCGGTTCCAGCTTTTGGGGCCGTTGAGTATTGCGCACGGCCCGGAAACCGTAGTTCTCAAACCGTCCAAACCCACCAGCCTTCTGGCGGCTCTTCTGTTGCACCCCGGAGTCGTGGTTTCGACCACCTATCTGCTCCGTGCGGTGTGGGACGAGGAACCGCCCGCCACCGCACGCGCCGCGTTGCAGACGTGCGTACTGCGGCTGCGCAGGCTATTCACGAAGTACGGCATATCCACGACCACCATCGAGGCCGTGCCCGGCGGATACCGGATGCACAACGACACCGAGACCCTCGATCTCGCACTCTTCCGCGCCCTGACGGCTCAGGCGCCGGCCGCCGCGGGCCCAGGCGAGGAGCTGTACCGCCTGCGCGGGGCACTGTCCCTGTGGCACGGGCCACCGCTGGCCAACGTGGCCTCGCGCATGCTCCAGCGCGACGCGGCGCCGGCGCTCGAACAGGAGCGGCTGCGCGTGCTGGAGCGGGTCTGCGATCTCGAACTGGCTGCCGGGAACTGCCATCAGGTACTGGTCGACCTGTACGAGAGCGCCCGCCGGCATCCGGTGCGCGAGCGGTTCACCGAGCAGCTGATCGAGGCCCTCTACCGCACCGGGCGCCAGGCGGAGGCCCTCGCCGAGTACCGCACCGTACGGGACCGGCTGCGCGACGAGCTCGGCGTGGACCCGGGTGCCGGGCTGCGCCGCCTGGAGCTGGCGATCCTGCGCTCCGAGGAGATCGGAGGATCCGGACCGGCAGGCGCACGGCCTGCCCCGGCGCGGGCGGCCGCCCCCGGGGCACCGCCGGCCGTGCCGGGAGGACAGGGAGTGCCGCCGCCGGCCGGGCCCGCGTCGGACAGCGGCTGGCGCGGTGTGCCCAGAACCCGTCCCGGACGTCCGGGCTTATCGCCCGTGCCCGGGTTCGCCGGACGGGAGACCGACCGTGCGGCCATTGCCGCACGCCTGGCCTCCGCCGAAGGGCCGCGGCTCGTCGTCGTCTCCGGCGCCCCCGGCATCGGGAAGTCGGCGCTGGCCCACCAGTGCGCGTACGAGGTGCGGGACGAGTTCCCCGGCGGGGTCTTCACCCTCGTGCTGACCCGGCCCGACGGCAGCCCCCTGGGCCTGGACGAAGCTCAGGAACTCCTGCCCGGCCCCGGCGAAGGCGGGCGCCGGCTCCTCGTCCTCGACGACGCGGCCGGCGCCGGACAGGTGCTGCCGCTGCTCCCCGCGGCCGAGGAGGCCTCCGTCCTGGTCACCAGCAGGCGGGGACTCGCGGCGGTCGTCGCCACGCACGGCGGCTCCGTGCACCGGCTGGACGTCCTCGGGCCCGCCGAGGCGTACGCCCTGCTCGCCGGGCTCGTCGGCGCCGACCGGATCGCCGCCGAGGCGGAGGCGGCCGCCGAACTCGCCGGGGTCTGCGGACACTTCCCGCTCGCCCTGCGGATCGCGGCCGGCCGGCTGCTGACCCGGCCCGGGCTGTCCGTGGCCGACTGCGCGGCCTGGCTCGCGGAGGACCCGCCCGCCCGGCTCGCCCTCGCCGAGGAACCACGGCTCTCCGTACCGGAGGTGTTCGGGCAGGCCGTCGGCGCGCTCGCACCGGGGCTGCGGGAGGCCTTCCTCCGGCTGGGCTCGCTCGGCCCGGAAGCCGCCCTCACCGAGGCCGGGACCGAGGCCGAGCTCGAACAGCTCGTGGACGCCGGGATGCTGGAGGACGGACCACCGGGCAAGCCGTACCGCCTCCACGCCTTCCTGCTCGTCTACGCGCGTTGGCTGGCTCCCGGACCGGCCCGCGCGGCAGCCCCCGTCGGGCGTTGACCTCCCCTGTCCGCCGCGCCTCCCCTTGCCTCGCCTCGCTCCGTTTCCCTCCGCCCGACCGCACCCAGGGGTGTCCCATGTCCCAAGCCAGCTATGAGACCGTCGCCGCGTCACGGCCCCGGATACGCCGGGACGTGCTGTTCACCGAGACGCCCGACGGTGTGCTGTTCCACAACTCCGACGGCGGTTTCCGGCTCACCGCCCGGTCTGCGTACCGGTTCGCCACGCTGATCGTCCCGCACCTCACGGGGGAGCACTCCGTCGCGGAACTCTGCCAGGGCCTCGGCGACGCCCAGCGTGCGATGGTCGGCGAACTCGTCAAGACGCTGTACGAACGGGACTTCGCCCGCTCCGTCCCGGACCCGGGGACCCCCGCCGGCCCGGTGCCCCCGCCGGACGTGGCGCGGCGGTTCGCGCCGCAGATCGCGTACGTGGACCACTACGCCGACGACGCCGAGGCCCGGTTCCTGCGCTTCCGCGACACCCGGGTCGCCGTCCTCGGCGAGGACTCCGTGGCCCTCTGGTGCGCCCTGAGCCTGGTCCGCAACGGCTGTGCGGTCGTCGGTGTGCTGCCCGGCACGGACCCGGACCTCGTCGAGAACGATGCGGCGCAGGCGCGCGCCGACGGCTGCCCGGTGGAGATACGCACCCTGGCCGCGGCCGGGGAGCCCTGCGGATGGGCGGAGCTGGACGGGTTCGACTTCGTCGTGGTCACCGGGGGCCGGGCGGCCCCCGCCCGGCTGCTCCCCCTGCTGCGGGCCGCCATACCCGAGGGCCGCACCCTGCTCCCGGCCTGGACGTACGGCTCCGACGCCGTCGTCGGCCCGCTGATGGTCTCGGGCACCGAGGGCTGCTGGGCCTGTGCGGCGCTGCGACTGGGCTCCGCCCGCTCCGGCTCCGGGGCCGCCGCCGACCTCTGGAGCACGCTGGCCCTGCCGGGCACCGGGGCCGTGCCCGCCGGTCCGCAGCCGGGCCGGCCGCTGGCCGCGATGATCGGCAATCTGCTCGGGTACGAGGTCTTCCGCGCGGCCACGGGCGCCCTGCCCGCGGAGACCTCCGGCCGGCTGGTCGTCCAGGACATGGAGTCGCTGGACGTCACCGCCGAGCCGCTGTTCCCGCACCCGCGCTGCCCGTTCTGCGCCGGGGACGGCCACGTCGACGCGGCCGGCGACCCGGTGGCCGTGCTGCCGGTCGACCTGGCCGCGGCCGGCGCCTCGGGCACCCCGGAGCTGCCGACGCTGGACACCGCACGCGAAGCGGACGCACTTGTCGAGGAGTTGAACCGGCGCTCCGCCATCGTCCGTCCGTTCGCCGGGGTGTTCACCCGCTTCGCCGACGAATCGCTCACGCAGATCCCGCTCAAGCTCGGGGTGGTCGAGCTGGGCATCGGCCATGACGGGCCGCGCACGATCGCCGCGTTCGACATCCACCACGTCGCGGGCGCCCGGATGCGCGCCCTGGACGCCGCTGCGCTGGTGTACGCCGAGCACGTCGTCCCGGCGCGCGGGCTCGTGACCGGCGGCTGCGTGGAGGCCCCGGCCGCACTCGCCGTCGCCTCCGGGCTGCCGGGCGGGGCCGCCGTCCACCAGCGGGCCGTCTCGCTCCTGACGAAGCAGCCCGCGTTCGTCCCGGCCGGCGCCGTCCGCCCCTTCGGACCGCACAACGCCGACCGGCTCTTCGAGCGGACCTGTGCGGGCGCCGGCGCGGGCCCGGCCCCCGCCGACGCGGCCGCGGCCGGGCTCCTCTCGGCCCTCGCGTACGACGCGCTGCTGCGCACCGTACGGGGCACCCCGGCGATCCCGGTGCCGCTGCCGGACCCGGACGGCCCGGACGCCGAACTCGGCTTCCTCGTACGGTCGGCGGAGCGGCTGGAGCTGCCGGTGGAGCTCCTCGACCTCGGCGAGGGCAGCCGGAGCGGGGTGACGGTGCTGCTCGCCCGCTCCGCCGAGCGCTGGGCGGTCGGCAGCGGCCTGGACCGGCGTACGGCGGCGCTGGCCGCGCTGCGGGAGCTCCTGGGCGCGGCCCAGTACGAGGGGGACCGGGCAGGCGGCGGCAGGCCGGCCGACACCGGCGATCCGCTGCTGCGCGATCTGGATCCCCGCGCCCTGGCGGTCTCCGGCCCGGGCCGGGCCGGAGAGGCCCTCGAGGCGCAGGGGTCCGTGGGCTGGCCGGAGGTGCTGGAGCGGCTGGGCGCCGCCGGGCGTGACGCGTACCTGGTCCCGACGGGTGCGCCCGAGCTGGCGTCCGCCGGGGTCCACACCGTACGGGTGCTGCTCACGGCGGTCCGGGAGCCCGGCGATGACGCGTAGCGGCCCCTCGCTGGTCCGGGCCGATCCCGCCGTACGGGACGTGCTCGGGGCCGGGGCGGCCGAGCGGTTCACGGCCCTGCTGGACCGGGCGCTGGACGCGCTCGGCGGGCCGCCGGTGGAGCTGTCGGTACTCGGGGCGGGCAACGCCTTCGCCGAGCCCGAGCCCGTGCCCGAGCCCCTCCCCGAGGCCGTGCCCGAGCCCGTGCCCGCCACGGAGACCGGTGGCGCCCTGCCCGTGCGGCTGTACGGCCGCCAGGCCGTGATCGGCCCGGTCCCGGCCCCCGGCACGGGTGGTCCGGGGTGTGCCCGGTGTCTGGAACGGCGCTGGCAGGCCGTACGGTCCGTGGCGCTGCGGGACGCCCTGGAGCTGGGCGGCGGCACCCGGGCGGCCGGCGAGTGGCCGCACGCCCACGCCTTCGCCGCCGACGCCCTCGCGGCACTGATCACAGGGGTCACGGGGGTCACGGGGGTCACAGCGGTCACGGGCGGCACAGTGGCCCACCGGCCGTTCCCCGAGGTCCGGTCGCTCGACCTCGACACCGGCGCGGTCCGGCGGTATCCGCTCGTGCCCGACCCCGAATGCCCGGTGTGCGCCGTGCCCGTCGCGGACGGGCCGCGCAGGCTCGAGCCGCTGCCGCCCGCACCGAAGTACCGGCCGGGGGCCTTCCGTACCCGGTCCGTGGAGTCGTACGCCCTCGACGTGGCGGCCTTCGCCAATCCGCTGTGCGGGGCGCTCGGTCCGTCGCTCGTCCAGGACATCTCCTCCACCTCCACCTCGGCGACCATCGGCTGCTTCTCGCTGCGCTCCGGCCCGTACCTGCGCGAGACGTTCTGGGGCGGCCACACGGACTCCTTCGACCGCAGCGCGCGCGTCGGGGTCCTGGAAGGGCTGGAGCGGTACGCGGGGATGCGCGCCCGGGCCCGGACGACCGGTGTCCGCGGCTCGCTCACGCAGTTCGGCGCGGACGCCGTGGACCCGCGCGAGGCCGGCCTGTACAGCGCGCGCTTCCACGAGGACAACCCGCGGGTGCGGCCGTTCGACCCCGACCGGGAGATCCCGTGGGTGTGGGGCTGGTCGCTGCGCGACCGGGTGCCGCGCCTGGTCCCCGAGGTGCTGACGTACTACCACGCACCCGGCCTGGAGAACCGTTTCGTACAGGAGAGCTCCAACGGCTGTGCCACCGGCGGCAGCCTGGCCGAGGCGGTCTACTTCGGGCTGATGGAGGTCGTCGAGCGGGACGCCTTCCTGCTCGCCTGGTACGGGCGACAGCCGCTGCCCGAGATCGACCCGGCGACCAGCGACCGCACTTCGACCCGTGTGATGGTCGACCGGCTCGCCCTGTACGGGTACCGCGCGCGGTTCTTCGACACGCGGATCAGCTTCCCCGTCCCGGTGGTGACCGCCGTCGCCGAGCGGTTCGACGGCGGGCCCGGCCGGATGTGCTTCGGGGCCGGCGCCGGGCTGGACCCGGAGTCGGCGCTGGACTCGGCGCTGTGCGAGATCGCGACGGACGCCGTGAACCTGCCCGGGCGCACCGAGCGGGACGAGGCCCGGCTGCGCGCCATGGCCGCCGACTTCGACCTGGTCACCGCACTCCACGACCATCCGCTGGTGTACGGGGTCCCGGAGATGGGCCGGCACGCGGACTTCCTGCTGCGCGGCCCGGCCCGGGAGCCGCTGCGGCCGGTCTCCGCCCTGCGCCCGCCCGAGACCTGGGGCGGCGGCGCCGCTGCCGGTGCGCCGGACGACGTACGCGAGGACCTGGCGCGGTGCGTCGGCGCGGTGGCCGCCGAGGGCTTCGACGTGGTGGTGGTCGACCAGACGCTGCCCGAGCAGCGGGTCCTGGGGCTGCACACCGTGAGCGTGCTGGTGCCCGGGCTGCTGCCGATCGACTTCGGCTGGTCGCGCCAGCGGGCGCTGGGCATGCCGCGGCTGCGGACCGCCCTGCGCGCGGCGGGGCTGCGCGAGCGCGACCTGGAGCCGGAGGACCTCAACCCGGCGCCGCACCCCTTCCCCTGACCGGCCGCCATCGCGTCCGTCCGACCCGACCGTAGGAGGACCTGTGGGCTACGCCCATGACTACGCCACCGCCATCATGCACCGCGGCCGGGTGCCGATGGAGCCCGTCGATTTCGTGCCGGACTGGGCCGACCGGCCGCGCAAGGCGAAGTTCCATCCAGGTGCCGAGACCCTGCCGCTGCCCGAGCCGGCGCCCGGGCCCTCGACCGGAGCGGCCCGGGGGTTCAGCCTGCCGCTGCTCTCCGGGATGCTGCAGGACTCGTACGGCCTGACCGGCCGCCGTCTCGGCGTCCAGGCCAATACGGACCTGGCTGCGCTGCCCCACTATCCGCAGGCCAACTGGTCCCGGGGCACCGCCTCCGGGGGCGGGCTGTATCCGGTCGCCGTCCACTGGGCTGCCGGTCCGGGCGGGCCGCTCGCCCCGGGCGTGTACCACTACGCGCCGCACCAGCACGGGCTGCGGCGGCTGCTGGCCGGTGATGTGACCGGTGACGTCCGCGACGCCCTGGGGGCCGACGCCCCGGCGAACGCTTCGGGCGCCTCCCAGTACCTGGTCCTGAGCGTCAAGTACTGGCAGAACTCCTTCAAGTACAACAGCTTCTCCTTCCACGCCGTGAGCATGGACGTGGGCACGGTGCTCCAGACCTGGCGGCTGTGGGCGCAGGCGCACGGGCTGCGGATCGATCCGGTGCTCTGGTTCGACGAGGAACGGCTCGCCCGCCTGCTGGGCGTGGACCACCGGGAGGAGGGGGTCTTCGCGGTCGTCCCGCTCGTGTGGGAGGGCGGCCGTCCGGACGTGGTCCCGAGCCTGGGCGGCCCGGCGCTCGCCACGGCCGCTCCCGCGGCCGTCCGCCACCGGGACTCCGAACGCTCCCGCCTCGTCCTGGCCTTCGAGACCCTGGACCGGATCCACCGGGCCACCCTCGGCCGCGCCACTGACCGCCCGGCGCCCGGTGCGCTCGACTCCGCCGCCGCGCATCCGCCACGCGGTACGGAGCCGCTGCCGCTGCCCGCACCCGCCGCCGCACCGGTGGGTGTCCCCGCGGCGCTGCGGGCCCGGCGCAGCAGCTTCGGCCGGTTCGACGCGAGCCGTCCCGTCGGCGCGGAGCAACTGGCCGCCGTACTGGCCGACTGTGCCGCCACGGCCGTCGGCAGCGAGGCCGAGCGGCCCGACGGGCCGCGGCTGACCTCGCTGTACGTCTTCGTCAACCACGTCGGGGGAGTCGCGCCCGGCGGGTACGCCTACGATCCGGCGGCCCGCACCCTGCGCCTGGTGGTACCGGGCCCGCCCGGCCCGTTCCTGCAGCGCAGCTACTTCCTCTCCAACTACAACCTGGAGCAGGCGGGCGCCGTGATCGTGCCGACGGTGCGGACCACGGCCGTGCTCGACGCGGTGGGCGACCGCGGCTACCGGCTCGTGGGCGCTGCCATCGGCGCGGTCGCGCAGACCTTCTACACGACCGCCGCGGCCCACGGGCTCGGGGCGGGCGTGGCGCTCGGCTTCGACACCGTCAGCCACGTCGAGGAGCTGGGCCTGACCGGCACCGACGAGGCGCCGCTGCTGATCATGCTGCTCGGCCACGAGCGGCCGCAGCCCGCCGACTTCCGCCATGAGATCGCCTGATCCCGACCGCGCCCCCACCGACGACAGAACCAGGACGATCAGGATGAACACCACCACCGAATGGCAGGCGGGCGACCGCTTCATGCTGCGCGTGGCCGGCCTGCCCCTCGCCGCCGTCGATGCGCTGCGCTGCCCGGACACGAGCCGCTGGGCGGCCGACGTGCTCTCCGCCGAGGAAGCGCTGCGCGCGGACGCCGAGCTGCTGAGCGAGGCGCTGCACAAGGCGGTCGGCGCGACCGACCCCGGACCGGGCGGCCCGGGCGCGGCCCGGCGCCGCGCACTGCTGCGGCTGCGGCGCCAGATCCACAACGGGAAGCTGCCCGCCGACCCCGACGCGGCCGTACGGGAGGTCTCCGACGTCGACGGCGTCGCGGCCGGGCACCTCGCGGCCTGGGTGCTGCGGCGGCGCCGGCTGGATGCGCTGCTGGCCGAGGGAGCCGGGCTGCTCGGCGGGGATCTCGGGCGGGGCCGCGCCGCACTGCGCGGGCTGCTGGGGGACGACCGGCTGCGGATGGGCCTGTTGCTGGCCTCGCCGGTACTCGAAGCGCAGCTCGACGCGTACGCGCGGGCCACCGGGGTGCCGGGCGGCCGGGCCCGCAAGGCGGAGCGCTCGGTGCTGTCGTACGTCTACCGCACGGCCTGCAAGACGAGCCCGTTCAGCACCTTCACCGCGGTGGCCACGGGCCGGTTCACCCCGGACGCCGCGCCCGGGGACGGCATCCGGGCCGCGGACCGGTGGACCAGTCATGTCCGGCTGAACGTCGTGGTGCTGGTCCGGCTCGCCGAGCTGATCCTCGCCGACCCGGTCCGGCGGCGGGACCTGCCGCTGCGCCCGGCCTCCGGCTGGGGGCGCGAAGACGACCGGATCCGCTACGTCCGCCGCTCCGTAACGGCGGGCGACGACGCGGCGGCAGTCACCTTCGACGCCGTCAAGGACCGGCTGTTCTTCCTGCGCCGCAGCGGCACCCTGGACCGGCTGCTCGCCCTGTTCGCGGAGCAGCCCGAACTGCGCCACCACGAGCTGGCCGACTGGCTGGCGGCCGAGCACGGGGCGGCGCCCGCCGACTGCGAGGCGTACATCGGCGCGCTGCTCCAGCTCGGCATGGTGCGGGTGCCCTGCCTGGACACCGAGGTGCACGACGGGGACCCGCTGCGCGCGTTCCGGCGGTCGCTGGCCGCCCTGCAGCGGCCCTGGGCGGATGCCCTCGCCGCGCTGCTCGACGGGCCCGCCGCCGTACTGGAGCGCTATCCGGCGGCCGGGTCCGGCGAACGGGCAGAGCTGCTGCGCGAGTTGCGCTGCGGCCTGCACCTGGTGCAGGCCGAACTCGGCGCCCCCGACGCCGTACTGCCGCAGACGCTGCTGTACGAGGACGTGAGCGCGGGCCGGGAGCTGCCCTGCCCGGAGCCCGCCTGGGCGGCGGCGGGCGGCCGCGGCGGGGCGCTGCGCTCCGTCGAGCGGATCCTGCCGGCCTTCGACCTCACGCTGGCCCAGCGGATCACCTTCGAGGGGTTCTTCACCGCCCGCTACGGCTCGGGGGGCCGCTGCGAGGACCTGCTGGGCCTGGTCCACGACTTCCACGAGGACTTCTTCGACCAGTACCTGTCGTTCACCGCCCGCCGTACGCCCTTCGACGCGCGCGGGGAGTACGTGCCCGAGGAGAACTGGCTCGCCCTGCCGGGCATCCGGGCCCTGGACGAGGCGCGGCGGGCCTTCGTCGCCCGGATGCGGGCGGCCTGGTCGGCGTACGGGGAGCACGGCGAGGGCGAACTCCGCCTCGGCCAGGACGACATGGAGGCGGTGGCACGGGAACTCGAGCCGGTGCTGTCCGGGTTCGCGCCGCGCTGCCACCATCTCCAGCTGGCCCGCGATCCCGCCACCGGGGAGCGGCTGACCGTGCTGAACCGCTCGTACGGCGGGCTGTCCTTCCCCTTCAGCCGCTTCACGCACGTGGACGAGGACGGTCCGGGGCTGGCCGAGGGGCTGCGGGCGACCGCCGCCGGGGTCACCCCGCCGGGCGCGGTGTTCGCCGAGGTCACCGGCGGCCCGGTGACCACGAATCTCAATCTGCACGCCCCGCTGACCGACTACGAGATCGTCTGCCCGGGCGAGAGCGGCACCCTGCCCCAGGACCGCAGGCTGCACCTCGACGACCTGTACGCCGAACACGTGCCGGACACCGGCCGGGTGGTGCTGCGTTCGCACCGGCTCGGCCGCGAGGTGATCCCGGTGTACCTCGGCTATCTCGTCCCGCTCGCGCTGCCGGCGATCCCGCGGACCCTGCTGCTGCTCTCCCCGTCCTCGATGTCACCGCTGGACGTGTGGGCGGGTGTGCCGGAGGGCGCCGCGCACGGCGGGGTGCGCACCCGGCCGCGCGTGGTGCACGGGGACGTCGTGCTGAGCCGGCGCAGCTGGACCACCACGGCCGGAGAGCTGCCGGTGCAGGGCGCGCAGGAAGCCGGGCACTTCCTGGACTGGCAGCGCTGGCGGCGGGGGCACGGACTGCCGGAGCGGGTGTTCGCGACCGTCTCCGCCGGGCCGTCGGCGCTGGGGGCCAAGCCGCAGTACGTCGACTTCGCCAGTCTGCTCTCACTCGCGGCGTTCGAGTCGCTGCTGCGCGAGCCCGGCCACCGGGTGGTGTTCCGCGAGATGCTCCCGGACCCCGGCGGGCTGCACACGTACTCCGAGCGCGGCGCCCACGTCGCCGAGCTCGCCGTCGAGACCTTCACGACCCTCACCCGACGCCCGGAAGGCGGATCCCGATGTCAGAGCTGACCGAGGAGCTCGGTGCGTGGCAGGCCGTGCACATCTTCTACGCCGCCAACCCGACGCCCCTGCTGGTGCAGTGCGTGCGCCCGTTGATCGCCGGCCTGTCGCAGGACGGCCTGCTCGCCGGGCACTTCTTCATCAACTACTGGCTGGAGGGGCCGCACGTACGGCTGCGCCTGCGGCCTGCGAGACCGGAGGCGGCGCCGGAGGTGCGCCGCCGCACGGAGGAGGCCGTCGCCGCCTTCCTCAAGGCCCGGCCCGCGCTCTACGAGGTCGACTCCGGGTTCCTCAACGAGTTCTACAACACCCTGTTCGACATCGAGTTCCCGGACGGCGACCGGGCCGCGTTCATGGGCCCCGACGGCCGGATGAACCTGCGGCCCAACAACAGCCACGCGTACGAGCCGTACGAGCCCGAGTACGGCAAGTACGGGGGCCCGGCCGGAGTCGAGCTCGCCGAATGGCATTTCGCGCACTCCAGCGATCTCGTCCTGGACGCGCTGAGCGGGATGAACCTGCACCTGCGGACCGTGCTGCTGGGCACCTCGGCGCAGCTGATGATGGTGATGGCGGGGGTGTTCCTGCCCGACCGGGAGGAGCTCGGCGGCTACCTCGACCGCTACTACGAGTTCTGGCACCGGGCGTTCCCCGGCACCGGGTTCATCGGCTCGGCGGAGTACGACCGTACGTACGAGCAGACCGGGCCCGGGATCGCCCGGCGGTTCGCCGCCGTGCGCGAGGCGCTCGCCGCCGGGGAGACCGGCCGGCTCCCCGGCTTCCTGGCCGGGTGGGCGGAGCACTGCCGGGAGCTGCGTGCGCGGGCCGAGGAGCTGGCCGAGGCCGGGGAGCTGGTCTTCCGCTCCTGGGACGGCACGCGCGACGAGCGGGTGACCGATCCGGCGGTGGCCCTGCCGCTGCTGCTCTCCCCGTACCTGCACATGACCAACAACCGGCTGCACGTGACGATCCGGGACGAGGCCTATCTCGCGCATCTGCTCGGCCGGGTGCTGCGGGAGGACGCCCGCGGCGCCGAGGCGGTCCGTCCGTGAGCACCCCCGCGGAACTGCTGGAGCTCCGGCCGGCGCTGCGCCCCGGCATCCTGCTGTCCCCGCCGCTGCTCAACGGGCCGGCCGTGGTCCACCTGGTCAAGGACCCGGTGTCCGGGGCCTCGTTCGAGATCGGCCCGAAGGAGTTCTTCCTCGTCTCGCGCCTCGACGGCACCCGTACGCTCGCGCAGATCGGCGTGGCGTACGGGGAGGCCTTCGGCCGCCGGCTCGGCGAGCGGAACTGGCAGCAGCTGCTGGCCCTGCTCGGGGCCCGGAGGCTGCTCGCGGGCGGTCCGCCGCCCGCCGAAGCGCAGGCCGCGGGCAGCCCGCAGCGCACCGGAAACCTGCTGCGCGGCACGCTGCGGCTGGTCGCGGACGCCGATGCGACGACGGCCCGGCTGCACCGGTTCCTGCGGCCGACGCTGCACCCGGCGGTGCTGGGTCTGCTGCTCGTGGTCTGTCTGACGATGGAGGGGGTGCTCGCCGCCTCGGCCGGTGAACTCGTCCGCGATCTCCGGTGGCTGGCCACGCATCCGGTGCCGCTGCTGGCCGTGGCCACGCTGCTGTGGCTGAGTACGGTGCTGCACGAGTTCGCGCACGGGATCGCCGCCCGCCATGCCGGCGGGACCGTCGGCGAGATCGGGCTGCGCTGGCGGCTGCCCGTGGCGATCATGTACTGCACCGTCGACAACTACCGCTATCTGCGCCGGCGCCGGGACCAACTGGCCGTCGCCGGGGCCGGGGCCTTCGCCAACCTGCTCTTCCTGCTGCCGTTCTTCGGCTGGTGGACGGCCCTGGCGCCGGGCGACCCCACCGGCAGGGTGCTCGGCGCGCTGCTGCTGCTCGGCAGCGCCCAGGCCCTGGTCAACCTCGTCCCGCTGCCGCCGCTGGACGGCTACACGATGCTCGGCCACGCGCTGCGCGTGACCCGGCTGGCGCCCGCCGGCTCCGCCTACCTGCGGCTGCGGCTGCGCGACCGGGCCGCCGCGGCCGCCTACCCCGTGCGGGCGCGCCGGATCTACCTGGGCTACGCCATCGGCTCGGCCGTCGTCGTCCTGCTGGCCGCCTGCGCGCTGACGGCCGCCGTCTGGTACGCGGTCGCCGCCACCTCCTCCTCTCCTTCCTGAGCCCGACATCCGCGACAACACCGAGGGAATGCACCGCCCATGACGACCGACAGCACCCAGCCCCCCGACTCCTCGGCCATCGCCGTCCGGGACGTACGCAAACGCTACGGCGACCGCCAGGCCGTGGACGGGGTCTCCCTCGACGTCCTGCGCGGCGAGTTCTTCGGCCTGCTCGGCCCCAACGGCGCGGGCAAGACCACCCTCATCGAGATCATGGAGGGTCTGCGGCAGGCAGATTCCGGCTCGGTGCGCGTACTGGGCCACAGCCCCTGGCCGCGCAACACGGAGCTGCTGCCCCGGATGGGCGTGCAGACCCAGGCCTCGGCCTTCTTCGTACGCCAGACCGCGCGCGAGCACCTCGCCACCGTCGCCGGGCTGTACCGCACCGAACCGGCGGCCGCGGACCGCACTCTGGAGACCGTCGGGCTGACCGGGCAACGCGACGTGCTCGTCGAGAACCTCTCCGGCGGACAGCGCCAGCGCCTGGCCATCGCCTCGGCGCTGGTCCACGGCCCCGAGCTGATCTTCCTGGACGAACCGACCGCCGCCCTGGACCCGCAGGCCCGCCGCGATCTGTGGGAGGTGCTGCGCGTCCTCAAGAGCGAGGGCCGCACGATCGTCTACACCACCCACCACCTCGACGAGGCCGAGGCCCTGTGCGACCGGGTGGCCATACTCGTCGACGGCAAGGTCGCCGCGCTGGACTCCCCGCACCGGCTGGTCACCGCCGCCGGCGCACCCTCGCGGCTGCTGCTGCCGGTCGGCCGGATCGAACTCGCGCAGGCGCGGACCCTGCCCGGGGTGGACCGGGCGAGCCTCCAGGGCGGCTCGCTGGTCCTGGAGACCGCCGCGCCCGGCAAGGTGCTCCAGGCCGTCGACGCGCTCACCGGGCTCGACGGGGTGCTGACCCGTACGGCCACGCTGGAAGACGTCTACCTCGAACTCACCGGCCACGCCCACCCCGTACACCCCGCACACCCCCACCCCACGGAGTCCCAGGCATGAGCGCGTACACGGCCCTGACGGCCGCCGGCTACCGGGCGCAGGTCCGGGACAAGGCCACCCTCTTCTTCACGTTCGCCTTCCCCCTCCTCTTCCTCGTCGTCTTCGGCCTGATCTTCAGCGGCCAGGACGTGGAGGAGAGCGGCCGCCCCTACATCTCGTACATCGCGCCCGGCGTGATGTCGTGGGGTGTCGCCAACGCCGCCGTCTTCGGGATCGCGTTCACGCTGATGCAGTGGCGGCGCGACGACCTGCTCAGGCTGATCCGGCTGACCCCGACCCCGCTGACCACCGTGCTGGCCTCGCGGTACGTGCTGGCGCTGGTCGTCGGCGTCGTGCAGGCCGCGGTGTTCGTGGCCGTCGCCATGCTCCCCGGGTTCGGGCTGGAGCTCGACGGACGCTGGCCGCTGGTACTGCCCGCGCTGGCCCTCGGGATCACGGCGTTCATGGCGATCGGCGTCATCGTCGGCACGTACGCGAACACGCCCGAGGCGGTCGCCGCGATCGCCAACTGCATGATGGTGCCGATGGCGTTCCTGTCCGGCTCCTTCCTGCCGCTCGACATGATGCCGTCCTGGCTCCGATCGGTCTCCCGCGTCCTGCCGCTGCGCTACCTCAACGACGCCGCGACCGGCGCGCTCACGGGATCGGGCTCGCTCGGGACGATCGGCACCGGCTGCGCGGCCCTGGCCGGCTTCGCCCTGCTGTTCGGTGCGATCGGGCTCAAGACCTTCCGCTGGAGCAACCGGACATGACGGCGACGCTCCCGGATTCCCGCCGCTCCGGCGCCCCGGACGGCTCCGCCCTGGAGGCGGCCCGGCGCGAACTGGCCGGGGCACTGGCCGGACTCGGCGCGGACGTGGTCACCCTGGGCGTGCACGACGCGCTCGGACCGCGCGCCGCCGACCCGTTCGCGGCGGTGCGCCAGGCCGCCACCGTCCACCTCAGCGCCCGGGCCGTACTGATCGGCCCCTGGGGCGGGGACGGCTCCGCCCCGGCCTGCGGCCGATGCCTGGCGATGCGCTGGCAGCGGCTGCGCAGCCGCAGCGAGCGCGACGCGCTGGAGACCGGCAGCGGGCCGGTCACCCCCGTGTCCGCGCGGTGGCCGCTGCTCCCGCCCGCCCTGCGGGACGCGGCGTACGCGCTGCACGAGGCGGTGTTCGGCGGGTACGCCACCGCCCCCGGCCCGGCAGCGGCCGACCGGGCGCTGCCCCAGGTCTCCCGGCTGGACCTGGAGACCCTCCAGGTCCGTACGTATCCGCTGGCCGCCGACCCCCTGTGCCCGGACTGCGGGCCGCGCGGCTCCGACGCCCCCGCGCCGTTCACGCCCGCCTCCCGGCCCAAGCCCGACCCGGGCGCGCAGCGGCTGCGCGCGGCCGCCTCGTACCCCGTGCCGTACACGGCGCTGGCCAATCCGGTGACCGGGGTCCTCGGCGGCGGCACCTGGAGCGACATCACCTCGCCCACCACCGCGCCCGTCGCGGGCAGCGTCTTCATGCGCGGCTACGCGGGCCTCACCGACGTCACCTGGAGCGGGCAGGCCAACAGCTTCACCGCCAGCCGCGACCTGGCTTTCCTCGAAGGGCTGGAGCGGTACGCCGGCACGCACCGCCGCACCGGCGGCTCGCTGCTCACCGCCTCGTACGCCGAGCTGGGCGACCGGGCGCTGAACCCGGCCGAGTGCGGCTTCTACGCTCGCGAGACCTACCGCGACGATCCGCTGGTGTCGCCGTTCGATCCTGAGCGGCCGATCCCGTGGGTGTACGGGCATTCGCTGCGCGACGACCGGCCGGTGCTGGTCCCGGCGCGGCTGGTGTACTACAGCGCGGGGCTGGCGGCCGACAACTTCGTCTTCGAGTGCTCCAACGGCTGCGCGATCGGCAGCTGCACGGAGGAGGCGGTGCTGGGTGCGCTGCTCGAACTGATCGAGCGGGACGCCTTCCTGCTCGCCTGGTACGCGGGGCTGTCGCTGACCGAGATCGACCTGGCCTCGGTGCCGGGTCCGGCGGTCCGGAAGATGGCGGACCGGGCGGCGCTCCAGGGGTACGAGGTCCACGCGTTCGACAACCGGATCGATCTGGCGGTGCCCGTGGTGACCGGGCTCGCCGTGCGCCGGGACGGCGGCCCCGGGCTGTTCGCGTTCGGAGCGGGCGCGGCGCTCGATCCGGTGGCCGCCGTGGAGGCCGCGCTCTCCGAGGTCCTCACGTACATCCCGCACCTGCCGCGGCAGGTCGCGGAGCGCCGGGGCGAACTGGAAGCGATGGCGGGCGACTTCGGCCTGGTGCGGCACCTCAAGGACCACGCCCAGCTGTACGGGCTGCCCCGGATGGCCCCGTACGTACGGCCCTACACCCAGCCGGCGGCCGTCCGGCCGATGGACGCGCTGTACCGGTCGTGGCCGCACCGGTCGAAAAGCTCCGGCGGCCGGCCGGCCACCGGCGATCTCCGCGACGATCTCCTGTGCTGTGTACGGGAGTTGACGGGGGCGGGGCACGATGTGATCGTCGTCGACCAGACCACCCCCGAGCAGCTGCGGATCGGGCTGCGGACGGTGTGCGCGGTGGTGCCGGGACTGCTGCCGATCGACTTCGGGTGGTCGCGGCAGCGGGCTCCGTACCTGCCGCGGCTGCGGACGGCGCCGCGCCGGGCGGGGCTGCGGCAGACGGATCTGACGGAGGCGGAGATCCGGATGGTCCCGCATCCGTTCCCCTGACGCCGCTCGCCTCCTGCGACCGGTGCCCCGGCCCGCGCGCTGCGCGGGCCGGGGCACCGGTGTGCGTGCGGTCCGACCCGGGGTCAGGCGCTGCAGGAGGTCGTGCTGGTGGTCGAGGAACAGGTCGATGTCGAGCTGCAGCTCGTGGAACCGGCGAGCACGACCTCGCTGGCGTCCGAGTAGTCGGAGATCTCGAAGGTCTCGGACTCGAGCTCGAGGATCTCGTCGGCGAGCGAGGCGAGGGGCGACTTCTCCATGATGGCTCCTTCGGTCGGTGCGGCCACGTGGTGACGGGCCTTGCGTGTTGCCCCTCCATCAGAGCCGGTCGCGCCGTCACCTCACCCCCCGGACCGCTGGCACCCCGCTGACAGGAAGTGTCAGCGCCCTGACGCCTGCGCCCCGCAGGCCCTGTCCGACCATGGGGCCATGCTCTCCGCTCTCATCAGGCCGCTGACCACCCTCTACCTGGAACTGCACCGGGATCCGGAGCTGTCGGGCGAGGAACGGCGCACCGCGGGGCGCTTCGCCGACGCGCTCGAGGCCGAGGGGTACGCGATGACGCGCGGGATCGGCGGGCACGGAGTCGCCGGGGTGCTGCGCAACGGCGACGGGCCGACGGTGCTGCTGCGCGCCGAGCTGGACGCCCTGCCGGTCCGCGAGAGGACCGGGCTGCCGTACGCGAGCGAGGGCGGGGCGGCGCACGCCTGCGGGCACGATCTGCATCTGGCGGCGGCGGCCGGGACCGCCGCCCTGCTGGCCCGGGAGCCGAGCGCCTGGCAAGGCACGGTCGTGGTGGTCGGGCAGCCGGCCGAGGAGACCTTGGAGGGCGCACGGGCGATGCTGTCGGACGGGCTGTACGAGCGGGTCGGACGGCCCGACGCCGTCCTGGCCCAGCACGCGGCTCCGCTGCCGGCCGGGATGGTCGCACACGGGTACGGGCCGATGACGGCCGGGAGCGTCACCTTCCGCATCGTGGTGCACGGCCGCGGCGGGCACGCCGGAGCCCCGCATCTGAGCGTGGACCCGGTGGTGACGGCGGCCCATGTGGTGACCCGGCTCCAGACGGTGGTGGCCCGCGAGGCGGCGCCGTCGGAGCAGGTGGCCGTCACGGTCGGCTCGTTCCGGGCGGGCGAGCGCGCGAACGTCGTGCCCGACCGGGCCGAGCTGGGCGTCACCGTACGGGCGGCCGGCGAGGCCGCACTGACGCGGGCGGCGGACGCCGTGGAGCGGATCGTGCGCGCCGAGTGCGCCGCCTCGGACTGCCCCCGGGAGCCGGAGGTCGTCCGGGTCGGGTCCTCGCCCGTCACCCATCCCGACCCGGAGACCACCGCGGCCGTACGGGCAGCGCACGGGGCCGAGTTCGGCGCGGAGCGGGTGGCCATGTGGCCGCCCTCCCTGGCCACGGAGGACTTCGGGCTGTTCGGCGACGCGGGCCGGGCGCTGCACGGGGTGCAGGGCGTGCGCCTGGCGTACTGGATGCTGGGGGTGATCGGCCCGGCGGCCTGGGCGGCGGCGCCGGGCGCGACGGCGGCGGAGAAGCTGGCCGTCCTGCCGGCCAACCATGCGCCGGATTTCGCGCCGGACGTGCGCACGGCGCTCCCGGCGGGCGTGCGGGCCCTGCGGGCGGCGGCGCTGGCCTGTCTGGGTTCGCCCCGATAGGCGGCTGTACGCCATCTGCGTCGCATTCAGGCCATTTCGCACGTTCCGAGAACCGTCCGCCGGAGTGGCGGCGTCGATGGGTTCAGCTACTCGGCACATCGGCAAACCGGCTGACCGGCACGGCGAAAGGTCCGAACGATGTTCAAGCTTCCGGCCAAGCGCACCGCTTCCCTGGCCCTCGCGGCCACCGCCGCACTCTCTCTCGCCTTCGTCTCCAGCGCCTCCGCGACCGGCGCCGCCGCCGCGCTGCAGGACGGCCGGGCTGCCGCCGCCGCGGCGCCGTCCGTGTCCGGCAGCCCGGAGGGCGCGTTCTCCCGGATCGCCACCTTCTACGGCGCGTACATCGACGCGGTGTACGACGGGGACGGCACCCGCGCGAAGCAGCTGCGGGCCGCCTACCTCTCCGTACCGCTCCAGCGCGAGCTGGAGAAGTGGGAGGAGACCAACCACGCGGACGGCGTCCTGCACGCCCAGAACGTGCCGCTGGAGTGGAAGGTCACCTACGTCGACAGCGGCATGGGCAAGACCAATGCCACCGTCACCCTGACCTGGAGCGGCAGTGACACCACCCGGCTCCACGTCCAGGCCGATCTGAAGACCCGGAAGATCCTCGCCATCAAGGACTGACGACGCTGCGGACATGCGGGTGGGGACCACCGCCGGCGGCCCCCACCCGATCGAGAACGCCCGGCGGTTACGCCCCGCTGGCCTTCAGCATGTCCTCGCGCTCGACGATCTTCACGCGCTCGCGGCCCTGCGGCTCGCCCAGCGCCTTCTCGGCCGCGTCGAGCCTGTGCCAGCCCTCCCACGTCGTGAAGCGGACGTTCCGCTCGGCCAGGAAGGCCTCGACGGCCTCCGGCGCAGGCGCGGCGGGCGTCCGCAGGCGGCCGCCCGCGTGGTCGTCCAGGAGGTTCGCGACCGTCTCGTTCGCGTCGCCCTTGGTGTGGCCGATGAGGCCGATCGGTCCGCGCCGGATCCAGCCGGTGACGTACGTCGACTGCAGGTGCGCGCCGGCTTCGATCACGCGGCCGCCTTCGTCCGGGACCGTGCCGCTGTCGACGTCCCACGGCAGCTTGGGCAGTTCGTCGGAGAGGTAGCCCACGGCGCGATAGACGGACTGGACGTCCCAGTCGGTGAACTGGCCGGTGCCCTTGACGTTGCCCGTGCCATCGAGCTCGGTGCGCTCGGTGCGCAGGCCGACGACCTTGCCGTCCTCGCCGAGGATCTCGGCGGGCGACTCGAAGAAGTGCAGGAAGAGCTTGTGCGGGCGCTCGCCGATGTCGCGGATCGCCCAGTTCTCCAGGGTCTTGGCGACCATGTCCGCCTGCTTGTTGGAGCGGCGCGTGGCGATCGAGCCCTCGTCGTAGTCGATGTCCTCGGGGTTGACGATGACCTCGATGTTGGGCGAGTGGTCGAGCTCGCGCAGCTCCATCGGGCTGAACTTGGCCTGCGCCGGGCCGCGGCGGCCGAAGACGTGCACCTCGAGCGCCTTGTTGGCCTTGAGGCCGTCGTGGACGTTCGCCGGGATCTCGGTCGGCAGCAGCTCGTCCGCGGTCTTCGCCAGGATGCGCGCGACGTCGAGGGCGACGTTGCCGACGCCGAGCACGGCGACCTTCTCGGCCTCCAGCGGCCAGGTGCGCGGCACGTCGGGGTGGCCGTCGTACCAGGAGACGAAGTCGGCGGCGCCGTAGGAGCCGTCGAGCTGGACGCCGGGTATGGCGAGCGCCCGGTCGGCGGTCGCGCCGGTGGAGAAGATCACGGCGTCATAGAACGAGTGGAGTTCGTCGAGGCTGATGTCGTTCGGGTAGTCCACGTTGCCGAACAGGCGGACCTGCGGCTTGTCGAGCACCTGGTGGAGGGCGGTGATGATGCCCTTGATCCGCGGGTGGTCGGGGGCGACGCCGTACCGGATCAGGCCGAAGGGGGCGGGCATCCGCTCGAACAGGTCGATGGAGACACCCGGCTCGGCGGCCGCCTCGGACTTCAGCAGCGCATCGGCGGCGTAGATTCCGGCGGGGCCGGCACCGACGATTGCTACCCGCAGGGGGCGAGGCATGACAGGTTCCCTTCGACCGACAAAAGACTGGATCAAGAGAACCCTAAACTAAGGCGACCCTAACCCGGCACCCGCCCCCCGGTTATGACCCCATAAACAAGACTTATGACTTTCCCAAGACATCCTTGGGGTTGCCCGTCACACTGGAACCAGGAGGTACCCCATGGATCCGGTTGCGGCGCTGGAGCGGATCGCCTTCCTGCTGGAGCGCGGGCAGGCGCCCACCTACCGGGTGCAGGCCTTCCGGACGGCGGCCGCCGCCCTCACTCGTATGGGTGAGGACGAGGTACGGGAGCGGGCCGGGGCCGGAACCCTCGAAGCGGTCAAGGGCATCGGGCCGAAGACCGCCCAGGTGGTGCGGGAGGCGGTCGGCGGGGCGATCCCCGCCTACCTGCAGAACCTCGAGGACGAGGTCGCGGCGCACCCCGAAGGCCCCCCGGCGAGCGCTGCCGCCCTCGCCCTGCGCGCGGCCCTGCGCGGGGACTGCCATCTGCACTCCGAGTGGTCCGACGGCGGCAGCCCGATCGAGGCCATGGGGCGGACGGCGGTCGAGCTGGGCCACGAGTGGGCCGTACTCACCGACCATTCGCCGAGCCTGACCGTCGCCCGGGGCCTCTCGCCGGAGCGGCTGCGCGAGCAGCTGGAGGTGGTGGCGGAGCTGAACGAGACGTGGGCGCCGTTCCGGCTGCTCACCGGCATCGAATGCGACATCCTGCTCGACGGCTCGCTGGACCAGGAACCGGAGCTGCTGGATCAGCTGGACGTGGTCGTCGGGTCCGTCCACTCGAAGCTGCGGATGGAGTCGCCCGCGATGACGCGGCGGCTGCTGGCGGCCGTACGCAACCCCCTGATGGACGTCCTGGGCCACTGCACGGGACGGCTGGTGACGGGCCGGACCCGCCCCGAGTCCCAGTTCGACGCCGAGGCGGTCTTCGCCGCCTGCGCCGCATCCGGGACCGCCGTGGAGATCAACAGCCGGCCCGAGCGGCTGGACCCGCCGCGCCGACTGCTGCGGCTGGCCGTGGAGGCCGGCACGCTGTTCGCGATCGACACGGACGCCCACGCCCCGGGCCAGCTGGACTGGCAGCTGCTCGGCTGCGAACGGGCCGTGGAGTGCGGGGTGCCGGCCGAGCGCGTCGTGAACACCTGGCCGCGGGAACGGCTGCTGGAGTGGACCCGGACCCGCCGTCCGCCGACCGCGGCGGCCGCGGCCTGAGCCGAGGGTCCGGCGCCCGGCCACCGGCGCCCTGAGGACGCGTCGGCGAGGACCGCGTCAGCGGAGCCCGGCCAGGTCCGCCCCGCGTACCAGCAGCAGCACGACATCGGCCCCGGCGACCACCATCGTGGCCAGGAACGGGATCCGGCTCCGGCCGGTCGGCAGGCCCGCCCCGAGGAGTACCGCCGCCGCCGTCGCCGCGAGCAGCACCCAGCCGTACGGGGGCACCCGCCCGGACGGCCCGGCGACCAGGGCCACGGCCGAGCCGAGGACCAGGAGCCCCCCGACGGCCGCCGAGCGCCGGGCGCCGAGCCGGTGCGGCAGGCCCACCACGCCCGTGGCCAGGTCGTCGTCGATGTCGGGCAGCACGTTGGCGAAATGCGCCCCCGCACCCAGCAGGGCCGCCGCGGCCGTCAGCCACCACGGCGGCCAGGGCGCACCGGGCAGGCCGAGGGTGACGAAGGCGGGGAGCAGCCCGAAGGCGAGGGCGTACGGGAGCCAGGAGACGGCGCTGCCCTTCAGCCACAGGTTGTACGACCAGGCGGCAGCCACCCCGCACAGGTGCGCGCAGCCTGCGAGCCATCCGCAGGCCAGCGACAGCGGGACGCAGAGCAGCAGGGCCGTGAGCGCCGCGGCCGTCACCGCGGCGGGCCGTACCGTCCCGGAGACCAGGGGTTTGTCGCGGCGGCCCGTGGCCAGGTCCCGGCGGAGGTCCACCCGGTCGTTGCACCAGCCCACCGACAGCTGGCCCGCGGCCACCGCGGCCACGGTGAGCGCCGCTCCCGGAAGGCTGCGCCCCACGGCCGCGGCGAGGGCGGCGGCGAAGAGCGTCACGGCGACCGCGGGCACCGGGTGACAGGCCCCCAGCAGCCCGAACGGGCCCGTCGGACCGGATGCGGCGGGCGGTGACGGGCCGACTGCGGGCGCAGGCCGGCCGCTCTGCACGGGCGCTGCGGGAGTCGGCGGAGTTCCGTCTGCGGCTCGGGCGGGGGGCACGCGATCACGGTACGCCGCGCCGCGCCCGGTATGCAGGATTCATCACGAAGTGTCAGTTGTTCCCTATGTTGAATCAATGACGCGCGTCCTGGCAGTGAGCAGTGTGTTCCCGCCCCACCGCTATCGCCAGTCCGAGATCGCGGCGGCGCTCGCCCGCTTCCTGCCGCCGGGGGCCGACACCGCCTTGCTCCACCGGCTGCACGCCTCGGTGGGCGTCGAATCCCGCCACCTCGCGCTCCCGCTGGAGCGCTACGGTCCGTCGAACGACTTCGGCGGGACGAACGCCCTCTTCGTGGAGACGGCCGAGGAGCTCGGCACCCGCGCCGTCGAAGCCGCCCTGGCCGCCGGCCACCTGACGGCGCGCGAGGTCGACCTCGTCATGTCGACCACGGTGACCGGGCTCGCGACGCCCTCGCTGGAGGCCCGCCTCGCCACCCGGACCGGTCTGCGCCCCGACGTGAAGCGACTGCCGCTCTTCGGCCTCGGCTGCGCGGCCGGCGCCGCCGGACTCGGCCACCTCCACGACTACCTCGCGGGCCGCCCGGACCACGCGGCCCTGCTGCTGTCCACCGAGCTCTGCTCCCTCACCCTGCAGCCCTCGGACACCTCGATGGCGAACCTGGTGGCCGGCGCCCTCTTCGGCGACGGGGCCGGGGCCCTGCTCGCCGTGGGCCGGGGCCATCCGCTGCACGGGACGAGGCCGGGGCCCTCGGTGGTCGCCACGCGAAGCCGCCTGTACCCCGGCACCGAGGGGCTCCTCGGCTGGGACATCGGCCACTGGGGCTTCCGGATGGTGCTGGGCCGTGAACTGCCCGCCCTGGTCAGGCTGCACGTGGCCGAGGAGATCGAGACGTTCCTCGCCGGGCACGACCTCAAGCCGCCGGACGTCGACGCGTGGATCGTGCATCCCGGCGGGCCGAAGGTCCTCGACGTGCTGGCCGACGCGCTGGCGCTGCCGGACTCCGCCTTCGCGGCGAGCCGGCGCTCGCTGGCGGAGGCGGGCAACCTTTCCTCGGCCTCGGTCCTGCACGTCCTGAACGCGGTCCAGACCACCGGGCCGCCCGCACCGGGCTCGATCGGGCTGATGATCGCCTTCGGACCGGGCTTCGCCTCCGAACTCGTCCTCCTGCGCTGGTGACCTCATGCCGATGAACCCGATCAACCCGATCAACCCGATGGACCTGTACCTGCTGCTCATGGCTCTCGTCGTGGCCGAGCGGCTCGCCGAGCTCGCCGTCGCCCGCCGCAACACGCGCTGGAGCCTGTCCCGCGGCGCCATCGAGTACGGCCGCGGCCACTATCCCGCCATGGTCGCCCTGCACACCGCGCTGCTGCTGGGCTGCGTGGTGGAGCCACTCGTCGCAGACCGCCCGTTCCTGCCCGCGCTGGGCTGGCCCGCGCTCGCCCTCGTACTGGCGGCCCAGGGCCTGCGCTGGTGGTGCATCGGCACCCTCGGCCCGCGCTGGAACACCCGGGTGCTGGTGGTCCCGGGGCTGCCGCTGGTGGCGGCGGGGCCGTACCGGCTGCTGCGCCATCCGAACTACGTCGCGGTCGTCGTGGAGGGTGCGGCGTTGCCGCTGGTGCACACCGCCTGGATGACGGCGGCCGGATTCACCGTGCTGAACCTCCTGCTGCTCGGCGTACGCATCCGCTGTGAGGAGGACGCGCTGGCCCATGCCGCGCCGGTCTACCGCAGTGCCGCACCGGCGGAGGGCAGGGCCCGGTGATCGACCTGCTCGTCGCGGGCGGCGGCCCGGCCGGGCTGGCCACGGCCATCCACGGGGCGCTGGCCGGGATGGAGGTCGTGGTCCTGGAGCCGCGCCCCACCCCGATCGACAAGGCCTGCGGCGAGGGTCTGATGCCGGGGGCCGTCCGCCGGCTCCAGGAGCTCGGCATCTGCGTGCCGGGCAGTCCGTTCCGCGGCATCCGCTACCTGGACGGGGTGAGCGGCCTGCACGCCGATGGGCTGTTCCGCACCGGGCCGGGCCTCGGCACCCGCCGCACCGTCCTCCAGGCGGCGCTGGCCGAACGCGCCGAACGGCTGGGCGTACGGGTGCTCGCGCGGAGCGTGGGCGAGGTCCGCCAGGACGCGGACCGGGTCGGCGCGGCCGGCCTGACGGCCCGCCACCTCGTGGCGGCGGACGGCCTGCACTCCCCCGTCCGGCGCGGCCTGGGCCTGGCGGCGCCGCCCGCCCCCGGCCGGCCGCCCCGCTACGGGCTTCGCCGCCACTACGCCGTGGAGCCCTGGAGCGATCTGGTCGAGGTCCACTGGTCGGCGCACTGCGAGGCGTACGTGACCCCGCTGGGGCCCGACCGGGTCGGCGTGGCGGTCCTCACCACCGAACGCGCCCCCTTCGACGTACAACTGGCCCGGTTCCCGCTGCTGTGCGAGCGGCTGGCCGGGAGCTCCGGTTCGGCGGTGCGCGGCGCCGGGCCGCTGCGCCAGCAGGCCCGGGCGCGGGTCGCGGGGCGGGTGCTGTTCGTCGGGGACGCCGCCGGGTACGTGGACGCGCTGACCGGCGAGGGGCTCACCCTGGCCGTGACGGCCGCGGGCGCACTCGTCCGCTGCGTACGGGAGGGCCGGCCGCAGGCGTACGAGCGGGCCTGGCGGGAGCTGTCGCGCAGCTACCGCACGCTCACCGCGTCCTTGCTCTGGGCGCGCCGGCAGCCCCGGCTAGCGGGGCGGATCGTCCCGTTGGCGGCCCGGCTTCCGAGGGTGTTCACGCACGGGGTCAACCTGCTCGCGTAGGACGGCGGTACCGGCGGTACCGGCCGACGTACGCATGCCACGGGGGCGGGGGGGGGGGGGGGGGGGGGGGGGGGGGGGGGGTGGGGGGGGGGGGTGGGGAGGGGGGGGGGGGGGGGGGGGGGGGGGCGACCGGGTGGCCGGAGAGTGGAGTATTGCGGGGCTCCTTCGCGTGTT
>NZ_JBVING010000005.1:196966-600217 GCF_055579465.1 Streptomyces sp. NPDC032745
TTTTCCCCTCCTCCGCCTTCCCCCCCCCCCCCCCCCCACCCCCTCCCTCCCCCCCCCCCCCCCCCCCCCCCCGCCCCCGTCGCGCGGTCAGCCGCCGGCGCCCGCCCGGGCCTGCGGCGACCGGTTCAAGAGCGCCAGGCCGGCCAGGCCGGCGGCGCCCGCAGCGCAGAGCACCGCCGCGACCCCCGCCCAGGCCGGGGAGGCGCTCGCCGCACCGGCCCGCCACACGGCGGCGGTGTCGCGCACCGCCGGCAGGGCGCCCGGCCCCAGGCGTAGCACGGTGGCGAGGAGGGGAAGGAGGGCGGTCGGGGTCCGGGACGACAGGGCCGTCAGGTCGCCGCCCGGCAGGTGCAGGACGCCGCAGACCAGCGGTGGGCGGCCACCGGCCGGCGCAGCACGTGGCGCAGCGCCCCGGACCGGGCGGGGGCGGCCGGGCTGCCGTTCGCGGTGTGCCCGTACGGCCGCCGCCGGTACTGCTCGACGGACTCGTACGGCTCGTCGTCGTAGGGCTCGTCCACGTTTCCTCGTAGAGCGGCTCGTTCCGCTGTTCGTACCGCGCCTGCGGTGCGGCCGGGCGCGGCCCGGCGGGATCCGTGCGGCGGGCGGGCCGTCCGGTCCGCGCCGCCGAGGCGGGGTGCGCGGACCGGACGGCCGGAACGGGCTCTGCGGCCTCCCCGTTCGCCGACGCGCGGGTCCACGCATCGCACGCCGGTCAACGTGCGCCATGAGAAGCGCACGCTCAGTCACATTCAGCGGGACCCCGCTCCGCTGCGCCATTCGGGGCGGGCAAACGGGGGAGCCGGCCTCCCCGCGGTCACCGGTGCAGCCGGTTCGAGATGCGCCCGCGCGGCGCTGCTGGTTCGCTGAATCCGGCCTCCTTACCCCCCACACCCGAGGAGTGATCATGAGCGCTGGCGAAACCCAAGGCCGGGTCCGGCAACTGCGCGAGAAGGCACAGGAGCTGAGCAAGGCGGCGGAACGCTCCACCGATCCGGAAGAGCGCCGAAGGCTCCAGGAGAAGGCCCGCCGACTCCAGGAACAGAGCGAGAAGGAAGGCAAGATCGACGACCGGGGCATGGATCCCATGTAGCCCCGCGTCGCCTCACACATCGGCCGGTGGCCACGGGCACCGGCCGATGCCGTACGTCACGTCATATCGGTGGTTTCGCAAACACGTCTGGGGACGTTGGATGAAGGCTACGGAGGTACTGGCGGATGCGTACGGGCGCATCCGGGAGGTCGTGCACGACGCGGTCGAGGGGCTCTCCGCCGAGGAGTTGAACGCGCGGATCGACCCGAAGGCGAACTCGATCACCTGGCTGGTGTGGCATCTGGCCCGGGTGCAGGACGATCACGTGGCGGACGCGGCGGGCCGGGAGCAGGTCTGGACGGCACAGGACTGGTTCACCCGCTTCGCCCTGCCCATGCCCGCCGAGGCCACCGGCTTCGGGCACACCGCGACGCAGGCCGGGAAGGTCGTGGTCGAGTCGGGCGAACTGCTGCTGGGGTACTACGACGCCGTCCACGAGCAGAGCACCGCGTTCATCCGCGGACTCGCCGCCGCCGACCTGGAGCGCGTGGTCGACGAGCGCTGGGACCCGCCGGTCACCCTGGGGGTGCGGCTGGTCAGCGTCATCGCCGATGACCTCCAGCACGCCGGCCAGGCGGCCTACGTACGGGGCGCGCTGCAGCGGCGGTAGCGTCCGGAGCCGAACGCCCCCGTACATCCTGCGCGTTGACCGGATTTCCCGTCGGCGGCGGGGAATGCATGGCAGAGACGAAAGGCGGTCGCCCGTGTCCCGTGCCCGTTGCCCACGGCGTTGGAGCGCCGTGTGGAGCGCCGTGTGGTGCGCCTTCCTCCTGCTCGCCGCCGGCGCCGCACCGGCGTCCGCCGTGGCGGGCGCGCCCGCCACGGACCGACCCGTGGTGGACACCGACCGGGGTCCGGTCCGCGGCACGGCGCACGGCGCGTACCGCACCTTCGAGGGGATCCCGTTCGCGGCTCCGCCGACCGGGCCGCTGCGCTGGCGGCTCCCACAGCCCGCGGCGCGCTGGACGGGCGTACGCGACGCCGGGGCCCCGGGGGCGCGCTGCGTACAGCTGCCACCGGTGGGACCGGGCGGGCCGAGCGGCTCCGAGGACTGCCTGTACCTCAATGTCACCTCGCCGAACGCATCGCACCCGGGCGGGCAGCGGCGGCCCGTCATGGTGTGGTTCCACGGCGGCGGCTTCGTCAACGGGGCCGGGGACCTTTACCCGTCCGAGCGGCTCGCCGTCCAGGGCGATGCGGTGGTCGTCACGGTCAACTACCGGCTCGGAATCTTCGGCCTCTTCGGGCATCCGGCGCTCGGCGGTGCCCCCGACTTCGCCGTCGCCGACCAGCAGGCGGCGCTGCGCTGGGTGCGGGCCAACGCCGCGCGTTTCGGCGGCGACCCGTCCGACGTGACGCTGTTCGGCGAATCTGCGGGCGGCCTCAGCGTCTGCGCGCACCTCACCTCACCGGCCTCGGGAGGCCTGTTCCAGCGGGTGATCCTGCAGAGCGGCTCCTGCTCCACCACCATGCCGCCCCGCTCGCTGCTGCCCACCCTGGGCCGGTACGAGCCCTTCGTGCCCGAGCAGCGCACCGTCGCGGACGGGGTGTCGGCGGCTGCCGGGCTCGGCTGTGACCGGCCGGAGCCGGGCGCCGTACTGGACTGCCTGCGCGGGAGGGACGCGGCGACGCTCGCGACCCCGGAGCTGATGATGCGGTTCTCGCTCGTCTCCTACGGCAACCGCCTGCTGCCCGAGGAACCCCGGCGGGCCCTGGAGGCCGGCCGCTTCCACCGGGTGCCGGTGATCGAGGGCGCCACCCGCGACGAGATGCGGATCTTCCTGGCGCAGGGCCTGGCGGCGTTCCCCATCCCCGACGCGGGTGCCTACCGGGCCCGGGTGGAGCAGTCGTTCGGCGCGGCTGCCGTCCCGGCCGTCGAGGCGCAGTACCCGGTGACGGCGTACCCGTCGCCGGCGCTGGCCTGGGCCGCCGTACTGTCCGACGCCTCGTTCACCTGCCCGGCGCTGCGGGACGGCAGGGCGGTGGCCCGGCACGTGCCGACGTACGTGTACAGGTTCAGCGACCGGGACGCCCCGAATTTCACCGGGCTGCCGGAGGTGCCGGGCTTCCCGTACGGTGCTTCGCACGGCTTCGAACTGCCCTACCTGTTCACGATGGACGCCGCCCTGACCGCGCCGCAGCGTGAGCTGTCGGAGCGGATGACCGGCGACTGGACGGCGTTCGCCCGCACGGGCAGGCCGCCCGCCGCATGGCCGCGGTTCGGCTCCACCGGATCCGTACTGTCGTTCGCGCCGGGGCCGGGCGGGATCCACGTGGTGGACGGGCCTGCGGAGCACCACTGCGCGTTCTGGGACGTGCAGTGGCCCTGACGCCGCCTCACCAGGGCTCGGCGGTGACGACGTACGCGTCCGGCGTCCGGACGGACACCGTGCCGTGGTCCCCGTACACCTGCCGCCGCCATGACACGAACATCTGCGCCACCCGGCGGCCGTCCTCGGCGAGGCCCTTGCCGACGGATCCGGTCGTGAAGGTCACGAGCGCCTCGCCGGCGTCCCGCCCCTTGCGGACCCGGGCCTCCCTGACGGCTTGTTCGGGCAGGAAGAGGTCTGCTCTGGTGCGCCGCTCGGCGTAGTAGGCGTTGAAGTCCCGGGTCATGTCGAACCAGCCCGCACCGCCGCAGGGGCCGGCGCCGTTGGTGATGTCCCCGTCGGTGGGCGGATTCGGCGCCCCGGTGTCCTGATCGGTGGGCGGCCCCGCATACCCGTCGGTCTCCTGGTCCGTGGGCGGACCGGCGGGACTGCCCGTCTCCTGATCGGTGGGCGGCCCGGCGTAGCCACCCGTCTCCTGATCGGTCGGGGGCCCGGCGTAGCCACCCGTCTCCTGGTCCGTCGGCGGACCGGCATAGCCGCCGCCTTGCTCCTCCGTCGGCGGATCCGGCAGACCCGTGCCGCCGCCCGTCGTCCGGTCGAGGCCGCAGGTCTCCTTCGCCGGCGCGGGCGGCGCGGCGGCCTCCCCGGCATGCCTCGTTCCACAGGCCGCGAGCGCGGCGCACAGGAGCCCCGCCACCGCCGCTCTCCCGGCCATGGACACAGCTGTCCTCGTCATGGTCGTCCCCCTTTGCCCATGGAGAGGGCATCACGCCGCCCGCGGTTCCCCGTCCGGGGGCGGCTATCGTGCCGCCATGAACGGCCCCGGGCAGCGCCCTCTCCTCTTCCTCGACGTCGACGGACCGCTCATCCCGTTCGGGGCCACACCTGACGAGATGCCGGACGGCTATCCGGCCTACGGGACGCGGCCCGACGCGAACCCCCTCCTCGTCAGGCTCGATCCCGCGCTCGGACCCCGCCTGCTGGCGCTGCCGTGCGAACTGGTGTGGGCCACGACCTGGATGGACGACGCGAACGAATGGGTCGCGCCGCGGATCGGACTGCCGGATCTGCCGGTGGTGGCGTGGCCGGACCCGTACCAGGAGGAGGGCCGCCAGGAGCGGATCCACTGGAAGACCCGCGCCCTCGTCGACTGCGCCGCCGGCCGCCCGTTCGCCTGGGTCGACGACGAGATCACCGACGCCGACCGGACCTGGGTGACCGCACACCACCCGGGCCGGTCCCTGCTCCACCGCGTGGACCCCCGCTTCGGCCTCGGGCCCGCGGACTTCGCCGCACTCGCCGCATGGCTGCGCGGGCCGGCCCACACCGGACCGTGAGCAGGGACCGGGGCGGCGAAGGGCTGCACCGGCCCCGGTCCCTGCGGAGCCGAGGCCACTCAGGCCCAGGACGCGGCGACCAGGGAGCGTTCCGCCGCGGCCAGGTGGGTGGATGCGGCGAGCCAGGCCCAGGCGTAGGCGTCGGGTGAGGGGTCCGTCAGGCGGCCGAAGGAGTCGCGGGGGCGGCGGTCCGCCTCCGCGGCGAGGGCCGTGGCGAGCTCCGCCGCCGCGGTGAAGCCGGCCCGGCGCAGCGGCCCGTACGAGGTGAGCGGCTCGGCGGTGCGTGCCGCCTCGGCGACGGCGCGTCGGCCGCCCGCGACCCCGGTTTCCAGCAGTCGGCGTACCCGCCACAGCGGTGAGTCGGCCAGCAGGTCCGGGCCCTCAGCGGCAGCGGGGACGGGGGCCGCGGCCGTCCCGGGCGGGAAGTGGCTGCCCTGGAGCAGGTCGTAGCCGAGGTCGGCGCGGCCCAGCCACTCCTCGGGCAGGCGCAGGGTGTACTCCGCGCCGGGCACCGGCCCGACGGCGAGCGGCCGCAGGGTGGCGGCGCGGTCCAGGTCGGGCCGGCCCAGGACGCGGAGCACCAGCCCCGGATGGGCGGCGATGCGGCGCAGGTTGGCCGTGTGCGGGAGTTCCGGGTGGGGGTGGGCGGCGCGCAGCCGCAGCAGGGGCGCGTCCGCTCGTACCTCGCGGACCAGGAGGTCCTCGCCGGCCGCCCCGACGACGGTGACCTCGCAGCCGAGGAGGGCGGGTGCGGCTCCGTCCGGGTCGGTGTCCCGGTCGGCGAGCCGGGCGGCCACGGCCTCGGCCGCCGGGCGGGCGAAGAGCGCGGCGGCCGGCTCCTCGGTCCACGGGACTCCTCGCAGCGGGGTCGCCCGGACCCCGCGTCCGGCCCCGAGGCGGCCGTCGGCGGAGACCGTGGCCCCGGCGATACGGAGCCCCCCGCGCGCGAGGCCCGCGTGGTCGAGGGCGGCTCCGCCGAGAGCCACGGAGGCGGAGCCGGCGCCGCGGGCACGGGCGAGGCCGCCGGGGCGGACGTCGGAGACCGAGTAGCGGGCGCCGTCGGGGGCGAGCAGGTGGGTGACCACTCCCCCGTAGCCGGTGGCCGAGAGGACCGGCTCCCGGCACAGGCCGTACACCCGCAGGCTGCCGCCCGGCTGGTAGGCACGCCGTACGGCGGCGGTGAGCGCCGGGTCGGCCGTGCCGGAGGCCAGCAGTCCGGCGGTGTGCAGGAGTTCGCGGAAGGCTCCGGTGAGGTCGCCGAGCCGGTGGGCGCCGTTGCGCTCCCGGGCGGCGCGCAGGCCCCGTACGACGCGCAGGGTGGCGGCCTCGGCCCGGGGCAGCCCGGCGAGGCGCGCGGTGTGGGCGGCCCGCAGCAGCTCGGCCTGGACCACGGCGCCGCCGGCCGTGACGCCGGCCGCGAGAGCCTCGGCGGCGGCCTGCCAGAGAGCGGCGGCGGCGCCGAGCTGGGCGGCGGTGAGGGCGGCCGGGACGGGTTCGGGCGTGCTCGGCGGGGCAACGGCCGCAAGCCCCGGGGCGGTTTCGGCCGCCGCTCCGGGAACGGCAGCGGCAGCGGCAGCAGAACCCGGCTCCGAGCCGAGCTCGGGATCGGGCTCCGGCGGCGGCAGTTGCCCCGCATCTGCGAGCGGCGCCGCGCCGAGCACCGCGGCCCGGTGCAGGCAGCGCGGCGCCAGCAGGCAGGTGCAGACCGCCTGTTCGGCCGCGGTGACCGTACCGGCGGGGCCCGGCCGCAGGGTGACCAGGGCGTCCTCGCCGAAGCGGACGGTGACGCTCCCGTCATCCGCCCGGGCGGCGCCGGCGGCACAGCCCTCGATGGCGGCGTCGAGTTTCTTGCGCAGCCGGGCGGTGAGGTTCTCGACGGCTTCGGCGAGGACTTCGGGGGCGACGGGCGGCAGGAGGCGGTCGGTGTGCGACTCGGCACTCGGCTCGGTACTCAACTCAGTGCTCGTCTCGGTACTCAACGGGGTTCTCCACGGAGGCGGTCGCCCACCCAGCGGGCGAGGGCGAGCGGGCTGAGGGCGGCCACCGGCATGCCGGCCGCGACGAGCTGCCGGGCGACGGGGACCGAGTACCGGGGGGCTCCGGCGTCGTCGAGCGCGGCGCAGCCCAGCAGATGGGCTCCGGACGCGGCCAGCGCGCGGACCTCCCCGAGGAGTCCGCCGATCGGCCCGCCCTCCTCGAAGTCACTGACCACGACGACGAGGGTGCGGCTCGGCACGGTGATCAGGGACCGTGCGTGGGCCAGACCCGCTGCGATGTGCGTACCGCCGCCGACGCGGACCTCCAGGAGCAGCGAGAGCGGGTCCTCGACGCGGTCGGTGAGGTCCACGACCTGGGTGGAGAAGGCCAGGAAGTGGGTGGACAGGGTCGGTACACCGCCGAGGACGGCGGCGGTGAGCGCCGACCAGATGACCGAGGCCTCCATGGAGCCGGAGACGTCGACCACGAGGATCAGCCGCCAGTCGGCCTCGCGGCTGGCCCGGGTGCTGAACACGGGCCGTTCCGGGACGACGACCACCCGGCCGTCGCCGAGGCGGCGGGTGTGCGCGAGGTTGGCCCGCAGGGTCCGGGCCAGGTCGAGCCTGCCGCCGGGGCGGCGGGTGGGGCGCGGGGTGGCCAGGCCGGACAGCGCCGGGCGCAGCCGGGTGGCGAGCTCCTTGGCCAGCTCGTCGACCAGTCGCCTCACCAGGGGGCGCAGCCGGGCGAGTTGGGCTTCGGGCATGCCGCCGGCCAGCGACAGGACCGAGCCGAGCAGTTCCACGGAAGGGCGGACGGCCGCCGGGTCGAGCTGGCTCAGCACGTCGCTGCGGCCCGCGTCGGCCGCGTCGGCGAGCACCTCCTCGCGTACGTCGGCGCCGAAGAGCGCTTCGAGCTCCTGCGACCATTCGCGGGCCGTGGGGAACGAGGGCTCCTGTCCGCCGCCGTTGCCGCCGTGGCCCCGGCCGCCTTCGAGGTCGCCGGCGCCTTCGCCGCGGCCGTTGCCGTACAGCTCGTCGAGGGCGTGGGCGTAGCGGCGGGCGCCCGCGGGGAGCCGGTCGCGCTGGCGGCCGAGCAGCAGGCGCCAGCGGTCGGCGGGGGCCAGCCGGTGCTCTGCGCGCAGGGGTGCGGGTACGGGCGGTACGGGCACCTGCGGATCGGGGCCGGGTTCGGGAGCCGGGGTGTCCCCGGCCGGCAGCGGAAGGGCCTTGAGGGCCGCGGCGCCGGCGGCGTCGGCGGCGGCCCAGAGGGCGAGCAGGGCGGGCGGCGCGTCGAGGGACAGGTCGAGGCGGTCGCCGAGGCGCTCGGTGACGGTGTCCAGCAGCCGGTCGCGGGCGGCCGGGGCCAGTACGTCGAAGCCGCCGCGCAGGGCCGGGAGCCGGTCCAGGAACTCCTGGTCGGCGAGGCCGTCGATCCGGTCGAGGACCGGGGTCAGGGCGGCCGCGGAGGAGTCGAGCAGTGGTCCGGCGGCGGCCAGGACGCCGCCGAGGCGGCGGGCCAGGGCGCGCCGGCCGTCGGGGGCGGCGGCGCCGTCGATCCATCCGGCGGCCCGGTCGCCGAGACCGGCGGCCGGATCGAGATCGAGGAGGACCCGTACGGCCAGTGCCGCGCCCTGCATCAACGGGGATGCGGTGGCGGTCAGTTCCGCCAGAGCGGTGTCCATCCGCAGGCCCAGGTGCAGGGTGGCGGCCCGGTCGGCGAGGGCCACGAGGGCGCGCGCGTCGGCGTGGTCCTCGCTGCCGGCGAGGCCGGGCAGGGACCGTACGGCGGCTTCGAGCAGCCGGCCGGTGAGCGCGGCCGCGGCGGTGCGGGAGCCGTCGGAGGTACCGGGGAAGTGCCCGCGGGCGAGCCCCTCCAGGAGATCCAGCGACTCGAGGAGTTCGGGCAGGGTCGCGGTCTGCGGAAGGACCTCGGCAGCCTCGTCCAGCCGTACGTCGACCAGTTCCGGCAGATCGCACCGCGCGGCGGCGGCCAGCCCGCCGAGGATCTGGGCCGGGGTCGGACCGCCGTCGGCGGCGGCCCGGCGGGCGGTGTCGCGCAGCGTCCCGGCGGCGGCCTGGGCGGCGGTGACGCCACGGACGCCGGCCAGGTCGAGGCGGGCCGGGACGGAAGGCGTCCAGGTCAGCCGCCACTTGGTGCCGAGGGCGGTGCCGTCGCCGGTCGCGGCCACGTCGAGGGGCTCCCCGTACGAGGCCCCGCAGACGGCCAGTCGCTGGAGCAGGACCTCGCGGCGCCGGTCGAGCGGGGAGCGGAGCGGGTCGAGGCGGACCTCGCGGGAGGCGGGCTCCCCGGGGCCCGGCAGCCGCAGCTCCGCCAGCTCGGCCTCGACGGAGGGGCCGAGTCCGGAGCGCGGGGCGTGCGGGGTGATCCGGCCACGGGCGGTGCCGACGAAAACGGCCTCCAGTGCGCGGGCCAGCGCCCGGCCCCGGCCCAGGGGTTCGCCCTGGCCGAGCACGGTGGTGACGGCCTCGAGGAGTTCGCCGCGGCCGGGGGCGGGGAGCCCGCGCAGGACGGCCAGGTCGCAGGCGAGCCGCAGCGTCTCGGCGGCCTCGCCGGTCCCGGCGGTGTGCCCGGCACGGCGCAGCTCGCGGCAGATGCCGGTGACGGCGACGGAGGCGGCGTCCCGCAGCCGCTCCGGATGCCCACCGGCCTCGAGCACGGCCTGCTGCCAGAGCGGATCCCGGATCCCGGCGGGGTACCCGGAGCGGGAGTCGAGCAGATCGAAGGAGTACGGCACGAACGAGGTGACGGCCCCCTCGCCCGCATCCGCCCCGGGCACGAGGGCCGACCCGGCGGCCGCTCCACGGACGGCCGCGGCCGAGTCGAGCACCGAGCCCGCCGCGGGAGGGCTGACGACGGCCTGCCCCCCGCGCGCGGAAGCGGCGCCTGTCCGGGGACCGGGTACCGGCACCTCGTCCGCTGCCGTGGCACTGTTCCCCGTCCCGGGAGCATGGTCCGACGCTGCGGCGGCCGCGGGTTCCCTGCCCGGCGTCCGGCCCGTGCCGGCGGCGTCCGCCCCGGCGTCCGGCCGGTCTGCGTCGACGGCCGCCGAAGCTGCGTCCGCGGCGGCTGCAGCCGGCTCCGGGGCGCCCGCGTCACCCTCCGGGGCCGGGTCGGCGACCAGCAGGGCCGGGGCGTGGAAGGCGCCGATCAGGGCGGCGACCTTCCGGCCCCCCGAGGCGGCGGCGTCGATGACGCTGCGCATGTGGGCCTCGCGGGCCAGGTCGGTCGCGGGGACGGGGCCGTCCTGGCGCAGGGCCCAGCCGACGCCGAGGGCGGCCCGCCGGACGGCTTCCGGGGTGCAACCGGGGGCCAGCACCTCCACGGCCCGGTCCCACAGGTCGTCACCGTCGCGGCCGGTACCGGACGCGGTCAGCGCGTCCGCGAACAACCGCCGGCGGCCGTGCGCCGGCTCCTCGGACGCGTCCGGGTCCCGGGGGCGCAGGGTCCAGCCGGGATCGGTCAGGGGGAGGTCGCAGCAGCGGACCTCCGCGCCGCGCGCACGCGCCCAGCGGATCGCGGCCAGCTCCGGGGAGAAGTCCGCGAACGGGTAGAACGCCAGCCCGCCGTCCCGGCCCGTGCCGGCCAGGGCGACGGGGGCCGTGGTCTCCGGGTCCGCCAAGTGCTCCAGCCACGGCTGGAAGTCGGTCGGCAGCTCGACGCACACCACCTCCGCCTCCGAGGCGTCCAGCAGCGCCGGGACCACCGCCGCCAGCGCGGGGCTGTGGTGGCGCACACCCAGCAGGTACGGCGCACGGGACGCGGCGAGCGCGCCCACGGCGTCCCGCGGGTCGGCATCTGCGGTGGCCCCCGTGCCCGAGTCGGCGGGGACGGCGGACTCCCCGGGCCGGGCGCCCGGCATCGGCGCCGTCATCGGAGGTTTCCGCGGAGGTCCCAGAGGCGGCGCCACATCGCCGAGCCGTCTTCCGCGCGGCGGCGGACGGGGCCGTCCCAGTAGCCCAGCAGGCGGCCGTGGTCGGCCGGGTCGTCCTTGCGTACTACGCCGAGCAGGTGGCCCGGCAGCAGGTCCAGTACGTCACCGCCCGGCAGGTACGCCGCGGCGACGCCCAGCGAGGCAGCCACCTGGACGGCCTCGGCGGTGGACATGACCGTACCGGGGCGTTCCACGTCCCAGCCCTCCGCCGAGCGCCCGGAGCGCAGGTCCCGGAAGACCGTGACCAGCGCGTCCAGGACCGCGTCGTCCACGGCGAACGCCGCGCCCGCCCGCTGCACCGCGGCCACCGCCTGGCGCCGGATCAGCGTGGCTTCGGCGTCCGCGTCCGCGATCGGCGCGACCGTCTCGAAGTTGAAGCGCCGCTTGAGGGCGGCGGACATCTCGGAGACCCCGCGGTCCCGCAGGTTGGCGGTGGCGATGACCGTGAACCCGGGGGCCGCGGAGACCACCGCGTCCTCGGTGGCGGTCAGTTCGGGCACGCTAACCCGCCGGTCGGACAGGATCGACACCAGCGCGTCCTGCACCTCCGGCAGGCAGCGGGTGATCTCCTCGACGCGTACCACCCGCCCGGTCCGCATCGCGGAGAGCACCGGCGAGTCGACGAGCGCCTGGGAGGTGGGGCCCTGGGCGAGCAGGAGGGCGTAGTTCCAGCCGTAGCGGAAGGCGTCCTCCGTCGTGCCGGCGGTGCCCTGCACGGTCAGCGCACTGGTACCGCAGACGGCGGCGGCCAGCAGCTCGGAGAGCATCGACTTCGCGGTGCCGGGCTCGCCGGTGAGGAGCAGGCCGCGTTCGCCGGCGAGGGTGACGACGCAGCGCTCCACCAGGGCCCGTTCGCCGACGAACTTCGGGGCGATGGCCAGCTTGGCCGGGAGCCCGGCGCGGCGGCGTCCCGGCAGGGCCAGTTCCACGCCCTCGCTGCCGCACACGAAGGTGACGACGGCGCGCGGGGTGAGCGCCCAGCCGGGCGGGCGGGGGCCGGCGTCCTGGGCGGCGAGGAAAGCGAGTTCGGCGGCGTACCGCTCCTCGGCGGGCAGGGCCTGTCGGGTGGCGGCCGGGGCGGCTGTCTCGGTCACGGTCATGAGGTGTGTCGTGCCCTTCGGGGTATGTGCGGAGTCAGTGGGATGTGTGCGCGGGGGCCGGGCGGCGCACTGCGCCGCCGCCCGGCCGGCTCACCGGTCGGCCGTCAGCGGCGGCGCGTGCGGGTGCGCTTGACCTTCAGCGCCTCGAAGCGCGGTACGTCGCCCTCGCGGACCCGCTGCCAGGCCCGCCGGTAGAGGTCCGCGGCCGGCTCGTCCGGGACCAGCACGCCCAGCACCGGCCGCCCGCCGGGGGCCAGCCCGTACATCGGGAGCTTCCACTGCTCCACCGGCAGCACCGGCGAGGACATCTCCGCCCAGCCGCCGGGCAGGAACAGCGAGCGCCCCGCCCGGGTCCGGGAGGCCGTCACCACCAGCTCGGTGGCGGCCAGTTCGGCGCGGGCGGCCTTCAGCCGGGCCGGCTTCCAGCCCGTCCAGCGGGCCACGTTGCGGTCGGTGGGGTCGGGCATGGCGAGCAGCGCCAGGTACACGGCGGCCGCGTCCGCGCCCAGGCCGTGGGCCTCGCAGACCTCCGCCACCAGCTCGGGCACCGAGCGGCTCGGGTCCTGCGGCCACCACGTGCCGTCCTTGTCGACGGCGCCGGTCCCGGCCGCCGGGGCGCCCGGGTCGGCGAGGAGTGCGGCGAAGCGCGGATCGTGGGCGGCCCGCAGCGCCGTCTCCGCCGACGACGGCTGCTGGTCGTCGCCGCGCAGCGCCGGCAGGTACGGGTCGGAGCCGGTGGAGTCGAGCAGGGCCGTCCGCAGTGCGGGCTTGGGCCGGTCGTCCTGGGTGGCCATGACCACCGCGCCGTACCGCTCGTAGCCCTCGCCCGTCTCGGTCGGCGTGCCCGCCGCCTTCCGGAAGTCGGGAAGGCTGGTGTAGTACCCGACTTCGAGCAGCAGCTCGGGCGCCGCGAGCCGCTGTCGTACGGCCGTGAGTGCGGGCGGCAGGGCGGAGCGCAGGGGGTCTCCGGCGGGCAGCCGGTGGGCCATCCAGGCCGCCATGGCGAGCGCACCGGTCAGGACGGCCGAGGTGAAGGGCTCGGTGGCCGGTTCGCGGGGTTCGACGTGGTCGCCCTTGACCTCCCAGGCGACGTCGACGCCGAGCGGCCGGGACGTCTCGGCCCCGAGAATCGCGGGCAGGGCCCGGTGCGTGGTCCAGGTGCTCCTCACGGTGCGAGTGGCCTCGGCGAGCAGCCATTCGGGCACTGGAGTGCGGCGGCCCACGCGCCGGTTCCACTCCTGCGCGGCGGCGGCGACGTCAGGGCCGTCGGTCCACAGCCGTGCCGGGTCGGCGGGCAGCAGCGCGGCGACGACCGCACGCCGGACCTCTGCGTCGAGGGCCTTGAGCTCGGTACGGGCGTGCTTCGCGTCGGCCGCCTTGACGCCCAGGGCGGTGCGAAGGTCGGCCGGAAGGAAGTGGTGCTCGTAGCTGTCGATGTTCGGAAGGCCGGCCAGCAGCAGCCGCGCCAGGGTGCCGGACACGCCGGTGAGGCGGGCGAACTCGTCGGCGGCCTCGGGGAAGAACGGCGCTTGGCCGCGGTCGGCGGCCTCGGCGAGGAAGGCCGTCAGCCAGCCGGGGCCGCGCTCCCGGTCACCGAGCGGGGCCTCGCCGCGCACGGCGTAGGGGCCGGGCACGGCGAAGCAGCCGGCGGGGTCGTACAGCAGCGCCCCGAACTCGCATCCGTCGGGGACCGATGCGTAGTGCTCGCTGAAGCCGAGGACGGATCCGCCGCCGAGCGGGAGCAGGCTGCGGTATGAGATGTTCCGCTCGACGCCGTCGGGAGTGCGCAGATGGCGCTGGTCGAGGTGGACCAGGACCCGGCGCCAGCGGTCGGCGGAGCCCTCGGCCGAGGCCAGCCCGAGCTCGTCCACCTGGCCGAGCACGGTGCACAGCGCGGCCCGCTGCTCGTCGGTGGTCCCGACGGCGACGGCGCGGTACGCGACGGCGGCCGGCTCGTCCAGCAGCCGCGTGAACGGGAGGGCCGAGTACGGCAGTGCGGGCAGGTCGAAGTGGAGTCGGCCGGGGACCGCCTCGGCGCCGGTGTCGGCGGCCGCGTCGGCCAGCCCGCGCAGGTAGCGGTGGGCGGCGTCGGTCTGGGCGCCCCAGCGGTAGTACCCGGTGCCGACGAGCCCGTGCAGCGCGTCGGCGATCAGTTCGTCGGTGGGGCCTGCCGGCCGCCGATCGGCCACGGCACCGGTGTCGGGGTCCAGCCGGGCGGCGACCTCGTCCAGCGACTTCTGCTGGACGAGGGCGAAGCGGAGGACCTCGATGATGCCGCCGACCAGCTTCGGGGCGGTGACCTGCGGCAGCGCGGCGCTCACCACCTCGGGCAGGTCGGTGACCGCCTCGGCCGCGGCGGCCGCCTCGAGCAGGGCGCCGATCGTGGCCCGGTCCGCCGCGCGCAGGGCGGCCGAGGCTTCGGGGTCGCGCGGGCGCAGCGCGTACCAGAAGGCCAGCGGCGGGAGGTCCACGCTGCCGGTGGCGAAGGCGGCGTTGCGGTAGTCGCTACGCGACTGGGCGGTGACCACCCCGTCCGGGTCGCTGATGCTCAGCTCGCGCCAGCGGTGCGTCAGGGCGCGGGGCCGCTCGTCGCCGGGGAAGGCGAGCGCGGCGACGGGCATCTCGCCGCCCTCGGGCACGCTGACGGTGCGTCCGCCGGTGTCGCAGCCCTCCCATCCCCGGCCGGGGAGGCGTACGGTGCGCCAGCCGAGCAGGCCGTCCACGGGTGCGCCGAGGACCGAGCCCTCGACCGTGGGCGCGGGCCGCAGCCAGGCGGAGTGGGCGGGCACGGTGGCGTCTGCGGGGTGCGCGCGCAGGGCGTCGGCGAGGAAGCCGGGCTGCGAGAGCCGCCCGAGGGCGCCGTCCGAGGGGTCGTACTCGCGCCAGCCGCCGTCGTTGTCCTGGTCGCGGCGCTGCCACAGCCAGTACGAGGTCCCGTCGTGCAGCAGGGGCTGCTCGCTCGGCAGCCTGGTGTCTCCCGCGTGCAGGACGCCGCCGCCGGTGGTGCGGCCGCCGCCGGGCAGGGGCAGGCTGATGTCGTCGGAGCGCAGGTTCCAGTGGTTGCCGGAGTGGTCCAGGGTGAACACGGTGCCGGGCGCGGTGTGCCAGTAGCCCTCGATGCCCCCGCCGCCCCAGTGGGAGGACCAGAAGACGAGCAGTTCGCCGTCGACGTAGTGGAATCCGTACCGGTGCGAGTTGCCGCTCGGCGCGCGCAGGTCGTGGGTGAGAACGGTGGAGTCGGCGTCGATGACGCGGACCTGGGTGGAGTTGGCGACGATCAGGTACGGCCAGGCCTCGACGACCGTCAGCGCGTTCCCGCCCTGGGCGGGCTTCAGCTCGGCGATCGCGGACTCCCAGGCGGGCCAGGACAGTTCCTCGAAGAGGCCGGCGCGCAGGGTACGGGCGAGGGTCTCGCCGAGGTCGGCGGCGGCCGCGGCGGCCACCTCCTCGCGGGCGAGTTCGAGGGCCTCTGCGGGCAGCCAGGTCAGCCGGCGGATGGCCTCGGGCAGGCCGGGCAGACCGGCGGCGGTGGAGGCACCGGCCACATCGCGCATCCACTCGGTGAGCATGGGGCGGCCGCCGGGCGAGGCGGCGAGCAGCCGCATGACGTTCACCGAGTCGGCGTCACCGCCGAGGCCGTACGCGGCGCGCCGGAAGGCGGGGCGGAAGCGCGGGTCGGCGGCGATGGCGAGGAGGTCCCGGCGCCCGTCGGAGCCGGCCCAGTCGGTCAGGTTCAGCTGGTCGTGGCGCCGGTGGGACCTGGAGTCGGTCTCGGGGTCGGTGACCGGGATGTCCAGGGAGAGCAGCAGGTCCAGCAGGTCGGCGTCCTCGACGCCCACCTTCAGGCCTGCTTCGCGGCCGGGTTCGGCGAGCTCGGTGCGCAGCCGGTCGGCGGCCCGGGTGACGAGGTCGAGCAGGGCGGGCAGCGTGGGGCGCGAGCCCCAGCCGGTGTGGCGGGCGGCGTGGAAGCGTTCGAGCCAGCCGGCGGCGCCGTCGGAGCAGCGCTGCTCGGCGGGCAGTTCGTCCGCGATCAGGCCGGCGGTGGCGCCGGATTCCTCGAGCAGGCCCAGCCAGAGGGCGGAGAGTTCGCCGTCGCCGCCGGGCGGCATCAGACCGAGCAGGGTGCCCCGTACGGCCGGCACCCGGCGGGCGAGCGCGACCAGGGCCGTGCGGTGGGCCTTCCACCAGCCGAACGCGGCGCGCAGGGTCGCGGGCAGCGGCAGCAGCTCGGCGAGGTAGTCCTGCTCGGCCTCGGTGCCGGTCAGGCCGGCGGCCCGGGCGAGGCGGCGCAGCTCGGTCGCGGCCTGTGCGGAGGGCGGCAGTCCGCCCGCGGTGCGGCGTACGCACAGGCGGCGGAAGCGCTCGTGGGCCTCGGCGGGGCTGACGCGGCCGGACAGTTCCTTGGCGTAGCCGGTGAGCACCTTCACCGGGAGGGCGCCGACCAGGGCGAATTCGAGGAACACGCCGTCGAGGCGGTCCTCGTCGACGGCGAGGCCGTGCTGGGCCTCGCTGGTCCGGGCGCGGCCGAACAGCTGGGCGGCGTAGGTGGTGTTCTCGACGGCGAGGAAGACGCGGGCGGCCTGCTCGTAGAAGACGGGCAGGAAGTGCGGGACGGCGGCGGCGAGCCGGCCGGCCAGTTCGTGGCAGGCGTCGAGGGCGGCCTTGGGCTTGGTCTTGGCCTGGCGGGCGAGCCGGTCGAGTTCGGGGACGACGGCGAGGGCGTGGTGGCCGTCCTCCGGGTGGTGCACGAGGACCCATTCGGGGAAGCCGAGGGCCTGGCGCTGGCCGAGACCGACCACGGGCGGCTCGCCCGCGTCGAGTACGAGTCCCAGGAACCCGGCGGCCAGGTCCTCGGCCGGACCGAGTTCGGCGGCGGCCAGCCGGACGACGACGCGGTCGTCTGCGAGGGCGGGGTGGCGGTAGGTGCGCGCGGTCAGGTCGACGGCGGAGGGTCCTGCGCCCCCGGTGCCGCTCGGCAGCACGGCGCCCGCCTTGAGCAGCAGTTCGGCGTCGGCCGCGGTGTCGGTTGCCTTGGTGGTGCCGGTGGTGGTGCTCATCGCGCGTCCCCGCCCTCTTCGATCTTGCGCCCGGCGTACAGCGCCGCGGCCATCCGCATTCCCTCGGACCAGGCGACCGGTCCGACCTCCGTCAGGCGCACCGCCCGGCCGTTCTCGTCGTGCCAGCTCAGGGCGCCGGTGCTCGTCTCGTCCTCGTAGTACGGCTCGCCGATCCAGACCGCCGCTTCCGTACCCCCGCCCGTGTCGCGGACCTTGCAGGTCGCGTAGCCGCCGGAGACCCGGTAGCCGAGGCCCGTCGCCCGGGCGGCCAGGCCGAACCTGCTCGCGAAGACCCCGCCCGCGTAGTCCCGTACCTCGGTGGCGGTGGCCGCCAGCCCCTCCGGCTTCTGCCACGTCGGCCGGTGGATCTGCTCGACGCGCTGGACGATGCCGAGTTCGGCCGCGAAGTCCCGTACGTCGTCCAGGTCGGGCAGCAGCACCGGGTGCGGCAGCGTCACCGTGCGCGGGGAGAGCCGTACGGTCTCGCCGTCGAGGTTGACCACCTTCAGCTCGCCGGAGGCGGTGGCGTCCCGCAGGAAGCCCACCTCGTCCGGGTCCTCGCCGACGACGGCCATGTCGCGCAGCGCGTTCTGCCAGGCCTCGTCCGGCCAGACCTGCGCGAGCAGCGCCGTCGGCACGGGCAGCGAGGACACCATCCAGGTGTCCACCTGGGCGATGCAGGCGGCCTCGTGCCGGTCCAGCCATTCGGCGAGCCGGCGCAGCCGGTCCACCTCGGGGTGGTCGCGCAGTGCCTTGGGCAGCGTCTTCAACTGCCGTCCCGCCGTGCGGCCGGTGGCGGACCGCGCCGCCACCTTCCCTTCCACCAGGGCGATCTCGTACCCCTCGCCCGCCGCCAGCCATGCCATCAGTACGTGCCCCTCCGCCTGCCCGATCCGGATGCGCGCAGCGTCGACCAGGGGCAAAAGACCCCCTGAGCTGCGGTATGCGGGGAGACTAGCGAGAGCCACTGACAACGCCCCACGAGGGGGCCCTGCTCGACGTCGGCGTGGGCGCTGCCGGTTGAATGTCCGGTTCTGGGTAGTCTTTCCCGGACAGGGTGCGGAGCCGGCTCGGGGTGGGGTTCATGGGACGTCAGATACGTGTACGCGGTGCGGTCCTGGCGGCGTCGGTGCTGCTGGCCGTGGCCGGGTGCTCGGGAACCGGCACGACGGGCAAGGACGCGAAGCCCTCGGCGCCGCCGGCCTCGGCGGGCACGTCGCCGTCCGCGCCGGGGGCGGGCGATGCCAAACCGGCCGCCGGGGACGTGCTGCCCGGCATGGTCACCGTCCAGGTGGCCCGGACCCAGCTCGCCGCGCTGAAGGTCGCGCCGCCCGGCACCATGGCCGGCTACAGCCGGGCCAAGTTCACGCACTGGGCCGAGCAGGGCAACAAGTGCGACACCCGCGAGGTCGTCCTCAAGCGCGACGGCAAGGACGTCACCCAGGACTCCGAGTGCAAGGCGGTCTCCGGCACCTGGAAGAGCCTGTACGACGGGATGGTGGTCACCGAGGCGTCGAAGATGGACATCGACCACATCGTGCCGCTCGCCGAGGGCTGGCGTTCGGGTGCGGCCGGCTGGGACGCCGCGCAGCGCAAGGCCTTCGCGAACGACCTGACCCACCCTCAGCTGCTGTCGGTGACCGCGGCCACGAACCGGTCGAAGGGCGACCAGAGCCCGGACCTGTGGCAGCCGCCGGACAAGTCGAGCTGGTGCCAGTACGGGCGGGCCTGGACCACCGTGAAATCGACGTACGGCCTGACCGTGACGGAAGCGGAGAAGAAGATGCTCGGGGCGATGCTGGACAGCTGCGCGGCATGACCGGACGGCAGCAGTGGTACGACGGGGTCCTGGCCGGGCCCGGCGGGGCGATGACCGACGAGGTCGGTGTCATCACGGGCCCGCTGACCGTGCGGACGACGGCGGTGGCGGGCGGCCGGGTCCGGATCGAGATCCAGTACACGGACGCGGAGGAGTGGTACACCCTGACCGGAAGCCCGGTCCCCCACCACGGCGACCCGGCCGCCGTCCACGCCGCCACGCTCGCCGCGGTCCGCGCGGGCCACGCGGCCGAGGCCCCGGGCACGGCCCCAGCCTGACCCGGGCCCCGGGCCGGGGACGGAGCCGCTGGTCAGCCCTCGTACTCCGACAGGTCGATGCTGTGGAGCTGGAGCAGGTGGCCGTGCTCCGGGTCCGTCGTGTCGAGGTCCAGCACCATGCCTAGCTTGCGGATCACGTTCTCGGACTCCTCGTGGCCCGACCGGTTCACCGCGATCACCCGGTCGAGGCCGCGGTCCTGGAGGGCGAACTCCAGGGTGGCCTGCGCGGCCTCGGAGGCGTAGCCCTGGCCCCAGTACTGCCGGCCGAGCCGCCAGCTGACCGCCACGAAGTCCCGCGCCTCCGCCGGGGACTGCGCCACGGAGAGGCCGACCGCCCCGATCAGCTCCCCGGAAGCCAGCAGTTCGACGGCGAAGAGGCCGAAGCCCTCCTCGTCCCACTCGTCCTCCCAGCGCTCGATCTCCTCGGCGGTCTGCTCCAGGTCGAGGGTGGAGCCGTCGCCGATCCAGCGCATCACGTCCGGGTCGGCGTTGATCTCCGACAGGGGGACGAGGTCGTCGTCGGTCCAGCGGCGGAGGAGGAGTCGGGGGGTACGGATCTCGGTCATGCCCCCATCCTGCCGAACACCGCCGACCAGCGGTAATCGGGTCGGCCCGGGCGGGCGGCACGCACCCGGTCAGCACCCCCCGTGGCCCGGGTCACGGATTGTGGAAGCGGACCTCCGGCGCCTCGGGGCCCGGGCCGTCGAGCAGCGGCTGCGGCACGCCCTTCAGGTGCAGGTCGAAGAAGGCGCCGACGTAGCGCCGGGTCAGGTCGGCCGAACGGGCACCGGGCAGCGGCGACAGCGGGGGCAGCCCCAGCTGGTCGCTCATGGTCGGCCAGTCCGTGAAGGTGAAGTGGTTCGAGTCGTCGAGGGTGATCCAGCGCTTCCAGCCGTCGAGCCGCTTCCAGTTGGGGTCCCAGGCCGCCTCTCCGGTTCCTGTCTGGCCCGGGCGGGAAGCCAGCGCGCCGAGCAGCATGAAGGGCCGGCCGCCGAGCCCGTCCGCAGGCACGGGCGAGAACACCCCGCCGTCCATGTCGATCCCGGCTCGGATCCGCGGGTCGGTCGCCATGGCGGCGACCGCCGCCGAGCCGCCGATGGAGTGCCCGGCCATCGCGATCCGGCTCTGGTCGATCAGGCCGGCGTTGCGCCAGGCCGGGTGGCGGCCGGTGAGCCGGTCCAGCAGGAAGGACACGTCTCGGGCGCGGTTGTCGGTGACCTGCTTGGCGCCCGCCTCGCTGTCGGCCTTCCCGCAGGCCAGGCAGGTCAGGACACGCCCGCCGGGGAAGGCCGTCCCGGAGGTCTCGGCCGGGCCTCCTCGTGCGTGAGCCAGGGGCGGACCGGACCGCCGGTGCCGCGGTGGGCCGGGTAGCGCATGGTCACCATCAGCTCGCGCGGGCCGGACCCCGCCCAGGGGTCGGTGCGGCTGCGGTCCACCAGGTGCAGCGTCTCCTGGCCGACCGCGAACTTCCCGGTGGGGCGCGGGAGTTCCGGCAGCACCACACGGGTGTCCGCGGCGGCCGACGCGGTCGCCGGCTCGGCGGCCGCGGCCGTGCCCGCGGCGGCGAGCGGCAGTGGCAGGAGGAGGGCGAGTAAGGCGAGGGATGCAGCGGTTCGGCGTCGATTCATGACGCCGAACCTATGCGGACGCCCCTGCTTGATCGTCACCTCGCAGGAGGACGGGGCCTCCCCCTACCGGAGGGCGCCGCCTCCCCCTCCGGTAGGAGTCGTCAGGACACGGTGATCGCGTCCAGCTTGCCCCGCAGGTACGTGTGGGAGTCCACGGGGTCGTGCACCACCCGGCCGACCGGTGCGGGGAGGGACTCGACCCGGGTGTGCGGGTCGCATTCGTAGAAGTAGACCAGCGAGACGAGCTCCTCGGCCGGTGCGTCGGCGGGCGGCGGCAGCACCCGGTGGCGGCCCGCGCGCCAGCGGTCCCCGGTCCAGCGGGCCATCAGGTCGCCGATGTTCACCGTCAGCGCGGCCGGGTCGTACGGGGCGTCCTGCCAGCCGTCGGCGTCGGTGTGGATCTGGAGCCCGCCCGAGCCCGGCTCGCGGTCGAGGACCGTGACCGTCCCGAAGTCCGTGTGCGCGCCGATGCGGAACTGGCCGGGCAGGGGTTCGCCGAGCACCTCGGTGCCCGGGTACCAGTTGAGGTTGAACCCCCAGGTGGGGTGGCCGGTGTGGCGGGTGAAATGGTCGGCGGCGAGGCCGAGTGCGGTGGCGAGGAGCTCCAGCAGCTCGTCGGACAGGGCCCGCATCCGGGCGATGTACTCGACGGCCAGCGGCTGCAGCGCGGGCACCTCGGCCGGCCAGGCGTTCGGGCGGAACCACTCGGCGTCCACGGACGGGTCCCCGGTGGGCTCGTCCGCCGCGCAGGACCAGGACTCCTTGAGGTCGGGCGGCGAGGCCGCCCCCTCCGCGTAGCTGTTGGCCTCGGCGCCCGGGCCGAGCCAGCCGCGGCCGCCGACCGCGACCGCGTACGGCTCCTTCGCCTTCGCCGGCAGCCGGAAGAACTCCTTGGCGGCCTCCCGGATCCGCGCGGGCAGCTCCGGGTCCACGCCGTGCCCGGTGATCAGCAGGAACCCGGCGGCCTGGAGGGCCTCGTCGACGCGGGCGGCGATCCGCTCCCGGGCCCCGGGCTCGCCGGACCGCCACGGCCCGAGGTCGATCACCGGCACCTGGGAACGGGCGGAGGCGGAGGACGGCGGGGAACTCGAAGAACCCGCCGCACTCGGAGAACTCGGCGCGCCAGGTGAACTCGGTGGATTGGTTGAACTCGCCATCGGGGCCTGCCTTCCGAGCCGGTGTCGGGCGTCCGCCTCCGAGGCTATCGCCCAGGACGGCCGGAGCGGCGGTGACACCGACCGGCGCAACTGCGGCTACTGGACTGCGGTGGTCCGCAGGGTGTAGCGGGCTTCGCCTTCCTCGGTGGAGCCGGTCCGCTCGAACCCTGCCCGGACGACCACCCCGTGGGAGGGGGCGTTGTCCGCGTCGACCCGGGCGTGCAGCGCGGTCACACCGGGCTGGCTGAAGGCCCAGCCGGCCAGGCCCTTCAACGCCTCGGTGGCGTACCCGTTGCCGCGGGCCGACGGTACGAGGTCGTAGCCGACCTCAGCGTTCCCCTCGGCGTCGGGGGCGCCGTGGAAGCCGATCCCGCCGATCGCGCGCCGGTCCTGCGCACGGACGATGGCGTACGCACTCCACCCCGGGCGGAACGTTCCCTCTTCCTTCGCCTTGGCCACCATCCCGGCGGCGCCCCGGGTGCCGTCGCCGGGGCCGTCCTCGGCCCAGGCGAAGCCGCCGGTGCCGCCGTCGTGGAGATCGCCGGCGACGAGCGGGGAGATCTCGCAGAGCACGACGCGCTCCGTGGCGATGGGTTCGGCGTACCAGCGCCAGGCCCGGCGGCGGGGCAGGCCCGGGAGTCCGGCCCGGCCGGTCACCCACAGGAGGGTGGGCCAGGGAGCGGCGATGCCGCGCGGAGCCTGCGGGAAGAGCCGGTCGAGGACCTGTTCGCAGAGGTCGGCGTCGGGCTCCCAGTCGTGGACGCCGAGGCCGACGAGGATGTCGTGGGTGTGCAGCAGCGTCTCGACGACGCCCATCGCCGCGAAGCCGTCGGGGCCCGCCATGCCGTACGGGTGCCAGGCCCGGACCCCGGGGTCGGTCACGGCCACGGCGGCGGACAGCAGGCCCCCGGTGGCCTCGATGACCTGGATCAGGCCGGTGGGGGTGGTGCCGGGGTCCGCGCTGATGTCGAAGGGGGCGTATCCGCTGGTCGAGCGCCCGGTCAGCTGGGTGGCGTACCCGGTGAAATCGCTCGCCACGTGGACGGCGGTGTCGTAACAGCTCCACTCGAGGTCGGCGGCCGGGGCGGACCAGTCGAGGTGCGCCACCCGTCGGAGCGCCTGTGCGGTGAGGGACACGGATCGGTCTACGGCGTCGGAGCCCATGATCGTCATGGGCGGAACCCTAGGTCGGCGCACCGTGCCCGGGCCAGCGGATATCCGGGACGGGCGCGGAGCCGTCAGGGGCCGGGGTCCGGGAGCGGGCCGCCGCAGCGGGAGCAGGTCCGGGCTCCTCGTTCGGAGGCGAGCCGTCCGCAGTCGGGGCAGACCAGGTGGAGCAGGCAGGCCGGCTCACCGCCCGCGGCGGGGGCGGGCGGGGGCGGGGTCTCCCGGTCGGAGCCCCTCGGTGCCTCGGTGCCGGGCGCCTCGATGCCGGGCGCCTCGGGGCCGGGCGCCTCGGGGCCGGGCGCCTCGGGGCCGGGCGCCTCGGAGCCGGGCGCCTCGGAGCCGGGCGCCTCGGAGCCGGGCGCCTCGGAGCCGGGCGCCTCGGAGCCGGGCGCCTCGGTGCCGGGCGGCTCGGTGCCGTGGGCCCCTGCGCCGTGGGCCTTCGTCTCGTGCACCTCTGCGCCGTGGGCGTGCGTCGTCATGTTTCGTCCTTCCCGTATCCGTATCCCTCCCCCGGGGCGGCCCTCGCACACCCGGCGGACCGGGTCGTATCCGGTCTGCGCCGGCCGTACCAGGGCCAGGCGCGAGGCCGGGGCGGCGGTTGACCACCCCGCCTCCGTGCCGCCTCGAGCGCATTCGCCCTGTCGTGCGCCGCGCGTCCGGCCGATGAATCCACCCCGCTGCGGGAGTCTTTGTCTGCGGGGGCCGGCCCGTTCGGCAGGCCCCCGCATCGGAAGAGGCATCGGGAGAGGCATCGGGAGAGGTGGAGTGATGACCGGCCTGCGCGACATCCTGGAACGGCACGTGAGCAGCGGATCTCTGCCCGGGGCGGTGGGCCTGGTGGCCCGTGGCGACCGGGTGGAGGTCGAGGCCGTCGGCTCGGCCGACATCGAGGGCACGGCTCCGATGGTCCGGGATTCGGTCTTCCGTATCGCCTCGCTCACCAAACAGGTCACGGCCGCGGCGGTCATGATGCTGGTCGAGGAGGGCCGGTTCGCGCTGGAGGACCCGGTCGAGCCGTGGCTGCCGGAGCTGGCCTCGCGCGTCGTCGTCCGTACGCCCGCGAGCCCGGTCGACGACGTGGTGCCCGCGGCCCGCCCGATCACCGTGCTCGACCTGCTCACGTCCCGCGCCGGGTACGGGTTCCCGTCCGACTTCTCGCTGCCTGCGGTCGGCCTGCTGTTCAGCGAGCTGAAGCAGGGGCCGCCGCAGCCGCAGCGCATCGCGGGGCCGGATGCCTGGATGAAGACGCTGTCGCACATTCCCCTGCTGTACCAGCCGGGCGAGGCCTGGCTGTACAACACCTGCTCGGACATCCTGGGCGTGCTGATCGCCCGGGTGTCGGGGCAGGCCCTGCCCGAGTTCCTGGCCGAGCGGATCTTCGAGCCGCTGGGGATGGCGGACACCGGGTTCGCCGTCCTGCCCGCGGACATGGGCCGGTTCACGAGCTACTACCGCGGGGGCGACGGCGGCCTCGAACTGGTCGACGCCCCCCACGGGCAGTGGAGCAGCGTCCCGGCCTTCCCCTCCGGCACCGGCGGCCTGGTCGGGACCGCCGACGACTTGTACGCGTTCGGCCGGATGATGCTCGCGCAGGGGGCGCTGGACGGGGACCGGGGCCGGCTCCTGTCGGCCGGGTCGGTGCGGCAGATGACCACCGACTGGCTGACCCCCGCCCAGCGGTCCGGCGGCGAACTGTTCCTGGAGGGGCAGGGCTGGGGGTTCGGCGGCTCGGTGGACGTCACGCTCCGCGATCCGTGGAACGTGCCGGGGCGGTACGGCTGGGTCGGCGGCACCGGGACCGCGGCCCACATCACCCCGGCCACCGGCGCCGTCTCCGTCCTGCTCACCCAGCGGGAGATGACCGGCCCGACCCCGCCCGCCGTGATGCGCGACTTCTGGACGTACGCGGCCGGCGCCTGAGGCTCCCGGGTGCGCCCCGGCTACAGGCGGACGTTCCAGTCGACGGTGGACTTGAGGCTGCGGGCGATCTTCGGGTCGCGGACCGAGGGCGTGCGGTCCTCGGCCGTGACCGACAGCTTGTGCGTGCGCAGGTCGAAGAGCCACAGCTCGGACACCGCGACCTCGGTCCGGCCCGCGAACCGCTTCAGCTCCCGCCCGTCGAGGTACCAGCGGACGTCCAGCTGGCGGCCGTCCGCGCCGGCCAGCCGGGGTACGGAGACCTTGGCCGTGTTGCGCAGCCGCAGGGTGCGGCCGGTCGGGGTGAGCGCGGCGGCGGGCTTCGCGTGCTGGTAGAAGCCGGCGATCATCGCCTCGGTGCCGGGCAGGTTGAAGGGCTTGCCGAGCACGCGCATGATCGAGTTGTCGGTGGGCCGGTACAGGCCGGTGACGTAGTAGCCGCCGCCCTCGTACGCGCCGACCGTGCCGCCGTCGGGTGACGGGGCGCCGAGCCAGCGGTACCACTTGGCCTGCTCGGCGGCCATCCGGTCGGCGGGCAGGGTGGAGGTGTTGGAGTCGGCGGGCTCGGGTCCCTCGTACTTCTCGTAGCCCGGGGTGCCGGGGTAGAAGTACTCGTCGGCGAGCTTGCCCAGGGAGTGGCCGGTCTCGTGGATGGCGACCTGGCCGGACTTCGCGTTGCCCGCCGACGCGGTCGATATCCCCTCGTAGCCGAGGGTGGCGCTGGGCTCGTTGTAGCCGGCCCCGCCGTACTTGGCGCTGTTGGCGAGGACGAGGACCAGGTCGGCCTCGGGCGCCTTCGCCACGTACGCGTCCACCTTCGGCTGGTCGATGCAGAGCAGCCGTTCGATGTCCTCGCACCAGAAGTACGAGCCGAGGGCGGTGTCACGGACGGTGGCCGGTGTGGGGTCGCCGGATACACCGGAGTCGTGGGATACGGCGTCGACCGTCCAGACGTTGAAGAGGTTGCGGTACGTGGAGTACGGCTCGACGGCGGTGATCTCGGCCCATTTGGCCTGGGCGTCGGCGTGGAACCGGTCCTGCTCGGCGGCGGTGTAGCCGTCCCCGATGACGACGATGTCGAGGCGGTCCGCGGTCGGGCCGTTGTCGACCATCTTGGCGACCTCGCCGTCGGCCGCCCGCTCGGCCTCGGAGAGCTGCGGGGCCTTCTTCGCCTGCCCGGCGACGGGAACGCGGGTGTGGCCGGATCCGGCGGCCGTGCCGTCCTCCGGCCCCGGTATCTCCACCTCGGTCCCGGTCTTCGCCGGTGTCGGCGAAGGTATCGGCGGCGGGGCGGCGGCCGCCGTGCCGAGGGGGCCTGCGGCCAGCAGCAGGGCCGTCGTACCGAGCGCGGCGAGGGCGCCGCGCAGCGTCAGGCGAAGGGACGCGTCCATGGAGTTCTCTCCCCCGGGAAGCCGGAAATTGCCGCATGTTAAGCGGCTTGATAAGTGGGCTGAACCGGTTGCTTAAACTAGGGGGCGCACGGGACGTGCGCAATGGCCTGCCGCCCCTGCACCATGGGGAGTTGGAGCAACCAGGGGGTCTTCATGGACGAACCGGCCGAGATCGGCCGCAGGGTTCAGCGCATGCGCGCGGAACTCGGCCTGACACAACGGGCGTTGGCGGAGCCCTCGTACACTTCCGCCTACATCTCGACTCTGGAGTCGGGCAAGGTCCGGCCCTCCGAGACGGCGCTGCGCTTCCTGGCCGGGCGACTCGGCACCTCGTACGAGGAACTGGCCACCGGGCGGCCCGCCCACCTGGCCACCGAGGTGCGCCTCGCCCTCACCGACGCCCAGCAGACGCTGGCCACCGGTGACGCCGCGGAGGCCGCCGTCCGCTACCGGCAGCTCCTCGCGGACGCGGAACGGCTCGGCCTCGACGCGGAACGGGCGGAGGCGCTGCTCGGCCTCGGCGACTGCGCCATCGAATCGGGGGAACTACCGGACGCCATCGCGCACTTCGAGGCAGCCGAGCGGCTGCTGGCCGACGAGCCGCTCCCCCGCCGCGCCCGCCCGATCCGCGGCCGGGCCGTGGCGCATCTGCTCGCCGGGGAACTCCGTTACGCCTGCTACCTGCTGGAATCCGCCATCGACGAGCTGGGCGCGAGCGGGCTGGCCGATCCGGAGGCGCTGGTGCTGCTCTATGCCGCCGTGATCGGTCCGTACATCGACATGGGCGCGCACGCCCGGGCGGCGCACGCCGCCGAACTGGCCCTGGCGCTGGCTCCGCAGGTGGCCGACCCGGCGCTGGTGGCGGGGATGCACCGGCAGGTCGCGCGCACCTTCCTCACCGCGGGCCGGCCGGCCGACGCCGATGCCTCGCTCGCCAAGGCGCAGGCGATCTACCGGCAGCTGCGGCTGCGGACCGATCTGGCGCACTGTCACTGGATGCGCGGCTACGTACAGGCCCAGAACGGTGATCTCGTTGCGGCGGAGGCGGAGTTGCGCACGGCCCGGGACATGCTCTCCGCCCGGCGGGCCGCGCTGTTCACGGCGCAGGTCGAGGTGGAGCTCGCCGACGTACTGCGCCGGCTCGGCCGGTGCGATGAGGCCGCCCGGCTGCTCTCCGCACTGCTGGAGCTGGGCGACAGCCACGGCGCCGTTCATGCGGGCGGCGCGCACCGGCTGCTCGGCCTGATGGCCGAGGAGCGCGGGGAGACCGAGTCCGCCGAGGAGCACTACGTCCAGGCGCTGACCCTGCTGGAGCGCAGCGGAGCCAGCGGCGATCTCGCGGACCTGTGCCGGCTGCTGGGCGACCTGCTGCGGCGTACGGGCCGGATCGAGGCCGCGCTGGACGCCTACCGCACGGGGCTGGGCCACCGCGCGGCGCCGGGGACCACCACGCTGGGCCCAGCGCCCGCATCACCGCTGCGGCGGTGATGCGGGCCGCTGAAAGCGGGGCCGTCCCCTGTCAGTGGTCCTCGGTGGGCCGGAGGTCGTGCGGGATCATCGTCCAGGTGGTGGCCGCCGCGGCGGCCGCGAGGAGTCCCGCGATGAGGAACGCCGGTGTGATGGCGAGGGTGTAGGCCTGGGAGGCCGCCTCGATCAGGCCCTTGCCGACCGCGCCGCCCAGCTGTTCGGCGATGTGGGCCGCTTCGCCGACGGATTCGCGGGCCGCGGCGAGGGTGGAGCCGTCCAGGTCCAGGGCCGGCAGGTTGCCGCGGTACAGGGCGGCCGCGGTGCTGCCCAGGACGGCGACGCCCATGGCCGAGCCCAGTTCGTAGCAGGTCTCCTCGATGGCGGCCGCGCTGGAGACCTCGTCCGCGGGCGCGGCCGAGATCAGCGTGACCGAGGCGACGGTGGTGGCGATGCCCGCGCCCAGGCCCATGACCGTCAGGGCGACGGCGAACGCCGGGTAGCCGGGGTCGGCGAACTGCTGGAAGGTCCAGGGCAGGGCCATGCCCGCGGCCAGGACGACCAGTCCGGCGCCCAGCACGTGCCGGATCGCGAAGCGCTGCATCAGCCGGGGTGCCACCAACGAGGCGCAGATCAGCGCGAGCGGGGCGGGCAGCAGGCGCAGCCCGGCCTCGAGCGGCGTGTAGCCCTGGCCGTACTGGAACCACTGGGTGACGAGGAAGAGGATCGCGCCCATGCCCACCATGGGCAGGAAGATGGCGGTGGCGGCGACGCTGAAGGCGGGCTTGGCGAACAGCCGTACCTGCAGCAGCGGGTTCTCCACGCGCAGCTGGCGGCGTACGAAGACGGTCAGCGCGACGGCGGCCAGGGCCAGCAGGGCCCACGGGAGCGGATCGGCGACACCGCTCTTGCCGAGCTGCTTGATGCCGCCCGCGAGGGCGAGCATGCCGACGATCGACTGGCCGACGCCCCACCAGTCCCAGCGGCCGGCGCTGCGCGCGGAGCGGGATTCGGGGAGGTAGCACAGGCCGGCCGCGACGATGACGGCGGCGACGGGGAGGTTCAGGAGGAACGCGGAGTGCCAGCCGTAGTCCTGGACGAGGAGCCCGCCGAGGACCGGGCCGAAGGCCATGCCGCCGCCGAAGACGGCCGCCCAGACGGCGAGCGCGAAGGCCCGCTCCTTGGCGTCGGTGAACACGCTGCGCAGGATCGACAGGGTCGACGGCATGATCGCCGCGCCGCCGATGCCGAGAAGTGCGCGGGCCGCGATCACGTGCCAGGCCTCGGTGGAGAAGACGGCGATCAGGGAGGCGGCGGAGAAGATCCCGAAGCCAGCCATCAGCAGCCGCTTGCGGCCCCAGCGGTCACCGAGGGCGCCGGCCGTGACGAGCAGGCCGGAAAGGGCGAGCGCGTAGACGTCGATGATCCACAGCTGCTGCACGGCGCCGGGCTGGAGGTCGCCGACGAGGGAGGGGAAGGCCACGTTCAGGATCGTGGTGTCCATCGAGATCAGCAGAAGGCTGCCGGAAAGGATGGCGAGGACGATCCACCGGCGCGGGTCGAGTGGAGCGGCGGTGCGGCGGGCGTGCATGGGGTTCCGTTCGGGGTTGCGCGGCGAGGAGGCGGTCGCATCAGATCAGAGTGAGCCTCCCTCGCCTCGAATGATACAAATTTGTCTCATCCGATGCAAAGGAGGCTCATATCCGGGATCCGCGTACGCTGTTTCTTCGACCCGCCCCGGCCCCACCCCTACCGCCGCCCCGCCCCCGAACGGAGATCCGCTGTGCCGGACGACAAGACCGAGGATCCCGCCTCTGCGGCGGCGAGGCACGAGAAGTGGAAGGAGAAGGGCGTCGCACTGCGCGCGTTCTTCTACATCTTCGGGACGCACGTGTTCGCCGGGTTCGTCTGGCTGCTGTTCTACCTGGGCGAGCACGCCAAGAAGTAAGGCCCCCCAGGCTTCTCAGGCCTCTCGGGCCTCTCGGGCCTCCCAGACCTCTCGGACCTCTCGGTCCTCAGGCCTTCACTCCTCGCCGGTCCGGGCGCGCGCGCCCGACCGGGTCCGCCCCGGCGTCTGGGCACGCTGCGGGTGCCGGCGTACGTACTCGTGCTCCAGCTCGTTCATCCGCTGCGTATGGGTGACCAGAGCCTCGTCCGACCCGTACAGCAGGGTCTCGTGGCGGGTCCGGTGGATGGCCTCCAGCTCCTTGAGCAGTCTGCCTTCCTCCAGCTTCCCTGCCGACGGACCGCCGTCATGCTCCGCCATGGCCTTGCACCTCCTCCACTCCATCATCCCCTCCACCGCCGCGTTCGTCCCGGCCGCGGCCTTCCGCCGCGGCGTCCCGGCTACCCTTGCCGCATGACGCTGCGCACGACCGCCAACGTGAGTGTTGACGCGATGATCGAGGACCTCAGGACACTCGTCGAAACCGAGTCTCCCTCGCGTGATCTCGAGGCCCTGGCCGCATCGGCCAAAACCGTCGCCGGTGTCATCGAGAGCCGCCTCGGCGGACACGCCGTCCTCATCGACAGCGAAGCCGGACCGCACGTCCACTGGTCGGCCGGCGGTGATCCCAAGGTGCTGATCCTCGGTCACCACGACACGGTGTTCCCGCTCGGCACCCTCGAACGCCGCCCGTTCGCGGTCGAGGACGGGCATGCGACCGGCCCCGGGGTCTTCGACATGCTCGGCGGTCTGGTGCAGGCGATCCACGGTCTGGCGGCGCTCGAGGACCGGTCGGGCGTCGAGATCCTGGTCACCGCCGACGAGGAGGTCGGCTCCCACTCCTCCCGCGCCCTCATCGAGGAACGGGCCCTCGTCTGCGGCGCCGTCCTGGTCTTCGAAGGCGCCGCCGACGGCGGGGCCCTGAAGACCGGCCGCAAGGGCTGCGGCACGTTCCGGGTCTCCGTCGCGGGCCGGGCCTCGCACGCGGGACTCGAGCCCGAAGCGGGGGTCAACGCCCTGATCGAGGCAGCACACCAGGTACTGGACATCGCGGCGCTGGGCCGGCCCGAGATCGGTACGACCGTCACCCCGACCGTCGCGTCCGCGGGAACCCTGGACAACGTCGTTCCGGCAGAGGCGACGGTCGTCGTCGACGTCCGGGTCGAGTCGGCCGATGAGAAGGAACGCATCGAAGCCGCGTTCGCAGCGCTCGCCCCGCATCTCGAAGACGCGCAGATCACCGTCCATGGATCCATCGGCCGGCCCCCGATGCCGGAGTCGGCGTCGGCCGGTCTCTTCGCGGTGGCCCGGCAGCTGCTCCCCGGCCTCGAAGGCAGGTCGGTCGGCGGCGGAAGCGACGGCAACTTCACGGCCGCCCTGGGGGTGCCGACCCTTGACGGCCTGGGAGCCGTCGGAGGCGGCGCCCACGCCGACCACGAGTACGTGGTGATCGAAGCCATGGCGGAACGGGCGAACCTCGTTGCCGGGCTGGTGCACACGATCCAGAACGCGTAGCGCCTGCCCCTCAGCGGGGTACTGGGGGTGCGCGCGCACGGACCATCGGCCGAGCAGCGAGTAGACAGTGTCTACTCGGACTGGTAGACACGGCCCATGGAACAGCACAGCCCGCTCCGGGAACGACTGATCGACGTCGGCGTCGACCTCGTGCTGACCGAGGGCACCGCCGCCCTCGGCCTGCGCGAGATCGCCCGCCGCGCCGGGGTGTCGCACGGCGCGCCCCGGCGCTACTTCCCCACCCACCACTCCCTGCTCTCGGCGATCGCCCGGCGCGGATTCGCCGACCTCGGGGGCCGGTTCGCGGCCGCGACCGCCGGCGCGTCCTCGCCGCGCGAGCAGGTACGTGCGCTCGGGTGCGCGTACGTCGGCTACGCACTGGAGCACCGCGGGATGTTCGAGCTGATGTTCCGTCACGACCTGCTCGACAGCGAGGGACAGGAGGGCGCCGGGCCATCGGACACGGGGCACGAGGACGCCGGGCAGGAGGACGCCGGGCACCGGCAGCCGAGGCTGCGCGAGTCCACCCTCCCCTTGTTCCGCCTGCTCGTCGGGCTCGTCTCCCGCTGCCGGGCCGGCGGGGATCCCGAGGTCACCGCCGCCGCCCTGTGGGCCAACCTGCACGGCGTGGCCCAGTTGTGGGCCTGGGGCAGCCTGCCCCTGGTCCTCGGCGACGCGGCCCACCACCGGACCGGCGTCGAACGGCTCGTCGACGCCGCCCTCGACGCCCACCTCGGGGCGGTCCCCGCATGACCCGGCCCAGGCAGCGGGTCGCGCTCCTCGTCAGCGTCGGCGGCGCGATGCTCGTCGCGCTCGACGGCACCGTCCTCAGCGTGGCGCAGCCCAGCCTGCGCCACGACCTCGGGGCGAGCGTGGCCCAGGTCCAGTGGACCAGCACCGCCTATCTCCTCACCGTGGCCGCCTTCCTCGTCATCGCCGGCCGCCTCGGCGACCGGTACGGGCATCCGCGGCTGCTCCTCGTCGGCGTGCTCGGCTTCGCCGCGACCTCCGCGGGGATCGCGCTCGCGCCCGGGGTCGGCTGGGTCATCGCCCTGCGCGCCGCCCAGGGGGTGTTCGGGGCGCTGCTGCAACCGGCGACCCTCGCACTGCTGCGCCTCGCCTACCCGCCCGACCGGCTCTCCACCCCGGTGGCGGTCCGGACCAGTGCCATCGGCGTGGCCGCCGCGGCCGGTCCGCTGCTCGGGGGCGTGCTGGTCGCGCAGTCGGGCTGGCGTTCCGTGTTCGTGCTGAACGTGCCGATCGCCCTCGTGATCGCCGCGCTCGCCCTCGCCGTACGGGTGCCCGCGCCGCCCCGGACCGGACCGGACGGGCCGGCCTCGGACCGGCCCGCGCTGACCGGTGCGGCGCTGCTGGCCGCGGCCCTCGCCGTGCTCGTCCACGCGCTGGCCGGCGTACCCGCCCACGGCTGGACCGCGCCGCCGACGCTGCTCGGGCTCGGCGGGGCCGCGGCCCTCGCGGTGGCGCTCGTACGGTACGAACGGCGGGCCGCACAGCCGCTCGTACCGGCCGCCGTGGCGCGGTCGCGGCCGGTCGCGGCCTCGATGGCGCTGCTGCTGGCCGTCTCCGGCGGTATGTTCGGAGCGCTGTTCGTGTCGACCTTCCTGCTCCAGGACGTACGGGGCCTCGACCCGCTCGCCACCGGCCTGCTGGTGCTCCCGCTGACCGGCAGCATGGTCGCGGGTGCGCCGCTGGCCGGGATGGCGCTGCGCCGGTGCGGGCCGCGCCGGACGGCGCTCACCGGTACGGGCCTGGTCGTCCTCGGGGTCGGCGGGCTGGGCGTGTGGTCCGGCCCGGCGGTCATGGCGGCCTTCGCGGTGCTCGGCGCCGGGTTCGCCGCGGTCATGGTGACCGCCACCGGCACGGTGGCCGGGGACGCCCCGGCCGGGTACGCGGGAGTCGTCAGCGGGCTCAAGCAGACGGCGATGAACGTCGGTCCGACCCTGGGCATCGCCGTCGCCGCGGGCGCGGGGGCCTCGCCGACGGCCCTGTTCGTACTGGCGGCCCTGGCCGCCGTGGGACTGCTGCCGGCCTCACTGCTGCCGCGCGGCGCGCGCCGTACAGCTGCGGGCGACGTCGTCGGCGAAGACGCGGGCCAGCGGGGACAGGGCCGACCAGCGGCGGACGGCCCAGCCGACCGCGAGCGGCGGCAGGGCCGGGACCGGGACGAGGCGCAGCGGGCCGTCTGATCCGGGGACCCGCCAGCCGGGCAGGGCGGGCACGACGGCGTGGCCGAGGCCCAGTTCGGCCAGCAGCAGCGCGGTGTCCCAGTCGGCCACGCTGGTGTCGGACCGTATCCGGATGCCCGATTCCGCGAAGGCGGCGTCGAGGTGGGCGCGGGACGCGGAGTTCTCCGGGAGCCTGATGTGGCGGATGCCGGCGAGGTCGGCAGGCTCGATCCTGGGCCGGTCGGCGAGGGGGTCGCCGGCACAGACCGCGAGCACCCAGGGCAGCTCCATCACCGGACGCTGTTCGATCCCGCGCACGGGCCTGCCGATGGTGATCCAGGCGAGGTCCAGGTCGTCGGCGGCGAGCGCGTCGAAGCAGCTGCGGCTGGAGTTCTCGGTCTGGAACTCCAGGCTGACCTGGGGGTGGCGGCGCCGGAAGCCGACGACGGCCTCGGACATGAAGTGCCGTACGGTCGTCGCGCCCGTGGTGATGCGCACCGAGCCGGTGTCCCCGCGGACGAGGTCGTCGAGGCGGCGCAGGGCACCGTCGAGCCCGGCGATGCCGTCGGCGGCGGCCGCCTGGAGGATGCGCCCGGCCTCGGTGGGGACGACGCCGCGGGCGTGCCGCTCCAGCAGGTCGGTGCCGGTCTGCTTCTCGAGGCGGCGGACGTGCTGGCTGACGGCCGACTGGGTGCAGCCGAGGTCGCGGGCGACGGCGCTGAGACTGCCGGCCCGGCAGACGGCCACGAAGACGCGGAGATCGTCGAGAGTCATGGGATCCAAGCTACAGCTTGGGTCTTGATAGGAATTCAGAGGATTGACTTGGGTTTTCGGCTGGACCATGATCATTGCAGGGCCCAGGGCGGCAACCCGTCCCCGCCTGCGCCACGGTCCGGACCCGGCGCAGGCGGGGACGGGTGTCGACCCGCACCCCTCTTTCAGATCCTTCGGACGCGCGAGGAAGGACCACTCCCATGGCGGTACCGGCACAGCCCGACGGGCCGGAGGCGCGCGCCCTCGCATGGCTGCGCGAGCTCGGCGCCGGGCGCCTCGACCACCCCGGCGGCACCTTGCTCGCCCATCTGGAACGCGTACAGGCGCGGCTCGGGGCGTGGGGTGCCCGGCCCGCGCTCCGACTCGCGGGCCTGTGCCACGCGTTCTACGGTACGGACGGCTTCGCCACCGCCCTGCTGCCGGTCGACCGCCGGGCCGCGCTCGCGGCGGTGATCGGGGCGGAGGCCGAGGAGATCGTCTATTTCTACGCCAGTTGCGACCGGGCGGCCTCCTATCCGGCGCTCGCCGCCGGCGAGGAGGGCGCGGCCGCGTTCCGCGACCGGTTCACCGGTCACGTGTACTGCCCCGACCGCCGTTCGCGGCGGGATTTCGCCGAGCTGTCCGCCGCGAACGAACTGGACCTCGCGCAGATCGACCCCGCGTTCCGCGCGGCCCACGGGCCCGGCCTCCTCGCCCTGTTCGCCCGGCTGCGGGGCCTGCTGACCGAGTCGGCCTGGCGGGACTGCCAGGCCGTGCTCGGCGGTGCCGCGCCCTGACGCCGTGTCCGGCGTCAGGGCGTGAAGGTCCAGCGCTGGGCCGGGCTGTTGTCGCAGGCGGTGCGGGTGAGCGCGGTGCCGTTCGCGGTGCCGGCGCCGACCGGCGCCAGGCACTGGCCGAGCGTACGGAGGCTGCCGTCCGGCCCCGGCTGCCAGTTCTGGCCGGCGGCTCCGCTGCACGTCTGGACGGTGATCCGGGAGGCGCTCGTACCGTCGAGGCAGACCCCGCCCAAGCCGGTGACGTGGCCGTCGGCCTTCAGGCTCCAGCGCTGGTTGGGGCCGCCGTGGCAGGTGTACAGGGTGGGTTCGGTGCCCGGCGCGGTCGCGCTGTGCGGCAGGTCGGTGCAGCGGGCGGAGGCCGCGTTCACGAGGGTGGCGTCGGCCGGGAGCGGGGCGGCGCGCCCGGTGAGGCTGATCTCGGCCGCGCTGGTCCAGGGGCCGCGCCCGCCGGCTTCGGTCAGGGCCCTGAGGCGGAGATAGCGGCCGGTCTTCGCCGACAGGGACACGGACTTGGCGACGGCGGTGTCGGCGAAGGTACCGGTCGCCACCGGGGAGCCCCAGTCGGTGGTGGTGTCGGAGACGTACACCTCGTAGCCGCCGATCCGGCCGTTGACCCCGCCGTCCTGGCGGGGCAGGTAGCCGAGGCCGTCGACCGCGTAGCGGGCGCCGAGGTCGATGCTGATCTCGTGCGGGAGCGCGGCCGGCGTGCCCGAGGACCAGGCGGTGTGCCAGATCGTGGCCGGCTTGCCGTCGAAGGCGTTCGCGGCCGCGCCGTTCTCGGCGGCCGTCTCCTGGCTGTCGGCGGAGACCAGGGTCCAGGCCGACTGCGGGATGGGGGCGGAGGTCGCCGGGACCGGGTCGGCCGCCGGGACGGAGGTGCCGGTGGCCGTGATGCCGAACGCGCCCGACTTCGTACCGGTCTTGACCCACAGGATGCCGCCGCGGTCGGCGGGGTCGAAGTACCAGCCGGACGCGGCCGCGTCGTAGCCCGCCTTGGACGTCTGGCGGGCCAGGGCGCTGCCGTCCGCCGTCACCGCGCCCGGTGCGGAGGCCACGTGGAGGGTGAACTCGTAGCCGCGCGCGGCGGGTTTGCCGGTGTAGCTGCCGGTGGGCGCGCCGACGGAGACGCTGACCGTGCCGGAGCCGGTGACCGGGGCGGTGACGTCCACCTGCTGGCGGGCGTACGCGCCGGACTGGTGGGCGCGGGTGAGCCCGTCGTCCTCGTAGAGGCTGAACGAGGAGTTGCCGCGCGGGTGGATGTCGTAGGTGAGGGTGGAGACGGGCTTCTCGCCCGTGTGGTTCATCTGCGGCCACATCGGCACGATCGCACCGCCCTTGACGAAGAGCGGCAGGGTGTCGAGAGGCGCCTGGTAATCGTTCAGCCAGCCCGGGCCGGCGTACGTCTTCCCGGTCCAGTAGTCCGTCCAGGTGCCGGCGGGCAGGTAGATGCCGTCGCGGACGGAGGTGTCGGAGACGACGGGCGCGACGAGGAAGGAGTCGCCGGCCATGAACTGGCCGCTGGTGAGGTTGCCGCGGGCCACCGGGTCGTCCGGGTACTCGAGGACCAGGGCGCGGGTGCTCGGCACACCGCTCTCGTGGGCGGTGCGGCTCATGGTGTAGAGGTACGGCATCAGCCGCATCTTGAGCTGGAGGTACTTGCGGTTGATGGAGAGGTACGGTTCGGCGAAGCGCCAGGGCTGCTTGTCCTGGTAGCCGGCGGCCGGGTTGGTCGCGCCCCAGCCCGACATGGTCATGAAGGCCGGGGTGAAGGCCTTCCACTGGAGGTCGCGGGTGTACGTCTTGGGGCTGCCGCCGAAGATGCCGTCGATGTCGCCGGAGGCGTAGTTGAGGGCGGACAGGCCCGCGCCGGCGATGGCGGGGACGTGCCAGCGCATGTCGTCCCAGGTGCCGTTGGTGTCGCCGGTCCAGACGACGGCGTTGCGCTGGGTGCCGGCCCAGCCGTCGACGGTCCACACGTAGCGGCGGGCGTCGGAGTTCTTCTCGATGCCGTCGACGGCCTGCTGCACGCCCGTGAAGGCGGTCTTGTAGCCGGCGCCGATCCAGGCGACGTCCGTCTTCACGCCACGGGTTCCGGCTTTGCCGACCTCGTCGGCGATGGAGCCGAGGCCGGTGGAGGTCCACAGTCCGGTCTGGAAGCCCTTCGCCTTCAGGGCGTCGACCGTCGACTTGAGCGGGGCGGTGTAGCCGCAGCCGTAGCCGTCGTTGGGCAGGAACCAGCCCGAGGGCATGTCGGCTGCACGGGCGTCGGATGCGTACCCGACCACGTCGGGGGTGGTCTGGTGGCGCAGGCGGTTGTGATCACCCTGGTAGTCGGGGTTGGAGGCGTTGAAACAGTCGGCGTTGCCGAGCTCGAGGCCCCACATCGGCGCCATGAAGGGCTTTCCGCTGACATCGGTGTACGCGTCGAGTACGGACTTGAGCGAACCGCCGGTGAAGTACCAGGCGTCGAAGCGCTTCTCGTCGTGGGTGAGGGTGGTCGGGGCGTTGAAACCGTACGAGCCCGGGGCCCAGGTGTTGCGCATGACGCCGTAGCCGTTGGTGGACATGTAGAAGGGGGCGGGGCTGGCGTTGTTGTTCTCGCGCCATTTGTTGTCGACGGCGACGGGGACGGTCTTGCCGCGCAGCGCCCATTCGCCGAGGCGCAGGCCGGTTCCGTAGAACTGCTCGTCGGCGCCGCGGGCCAGGTACTGGGTGGTCTGGGTACCTGTCCAGGAGGTGGGCTGGGTCTCCTGCCAGACCAGCGTGGAGTTGTCCGCGCGGTAGACGGAGAACTGCAGGGGCGTCTTGTTGACGCGGATGTTCAGGGCTCCGGTGGTGATCCGGTAGTACGCGCCCGCGTCGGTGAGGGTGGTGTCGACGGAACCGAAGTCGGTGGTCGGGGCGAGGTCGGAGCCGGCCGGGTCGTTGGTGAACGCGCCGTCGGGTGACAGCCAGAGCCGGAAGATGTCGGCGCGGGCGACGACGACGCGGGCCTTCGCGCCGGCGGTCGTGGTGACGGTGAAGGTGTTCCCGGACTGGGTGAGGCCGGTGGCGTTGCCTGCCGTGGCGGGAGCGGGCGCCGCGGCAGCCGGCGAGATCATCGGCCCGGCGGCGGCCAGCCCCGCGACGGCGAGGGCCCCGGCGAGCAGCGCGGCCAGCGGCGCCCGCTGCCGCTTCTGCTTCTGCTTCTTGCGCGGGTGGGCGCGGACAAGGCTGCGGGCATGGGCGCGAGTGCGGGCGTGTGTGCGGGCGTGTGTGCGGGTGTGTGTGCGGCTGGGGATGCGGATGAGTCTCATGGGGCAGCTCCTCGTGCGGTCCGGATTGCGGACACACCGCTTTGGCATGCGCCTGGCAAGATAGCGGCCCACGGAGATCACTTGAAGGATGCTGCTCGAAGTAGTCTTCAATCAAGCATCTTTGAGCATCCGCCGGGCCGCTTGCGGACGGCGTCAGTCGAAGCGGACGGGGAGGTGCTTGATGCCGTTGATGAAGTCGGAGCGGAGGCGGCGGATCTCGCCCGCGAGGCCGAAGCCGGGGTGGCGGGCCAGGAGTTCGCGGATCAGGGCCTTGATCTGGGTGCGGGCCAGGCCGGCGCCCAGGCAGAAGTGGGGACCGCCGCCGCCGAAGGTGAGGTGTTCGTTCGGGGTGCGGCGGATGTCGAAGACGAAGGGGTCGGTGAACACGTCCTCGTCGCGGTTGGCGGAGGTGTAGTACGTGACCACCTTCTGGCCGGCGGCGATCGCGCGGCCGCGCAGGACGGTGTCCCGGGTGGCGGTGCGGCGGAAGTTGTGGATCGAGCCGCCCCAGCGCAGGAACTCCTCAGTGGCCGAGGTCCACAGCGACTCGTCCTGCGGGGACGCCGCCAGCTCGGCGCGGGCCGCCGGGTGTTCGATCAGGGCCAGCAGCGTGGCCGAGAGCAGGTTGCGGGTGGTCTCGTTGCCCGCCACGCACAGCAGGACGAAGAACATGTTGATCTCGTCCGGGGTGAGCCGGTCCCCGTCGACCTCGGCGTGCACCAGCGTCGAGAGGATGTCCTCGCGGGGGCGCGCCCGCCGCTCGGCCGCCAGGGCGTCGCAGTAGGCGTAGATCTCGGCGGCGGCCAAGTCGCTGTCATCCTTGCCCGCCGAGAGCTCCGGGTCCTGGCCGCCGGCCATCCGGTTGCTCCAGTCGAAGATCAGCCGCTCGTCGCCGGGCGGTACGCCGACCATCTCGCAGATCGTCTGGATCGGCAGCCAGGCAGCCACCTCGGTGACGAAGTCCATGTCCCGGCCGGGCACGACCGCACCTTCCACCAGCGCGGCGGCCCGCTCTCCGATCCGGGCGGCGAGCCGGCGTACGACGCGGGGCGTGAAGCCCGCGCTGACCAGGGAGCGGTAGCGCGAGTGGCGCGGGGCGTCCATGCCGAGCAGGACCAGGCGCAGGGTCTGCAGGGACTCGGGACTCTGGTCGCGGATCATGAAGGAGCCGAGCTCGGTGGACCACAGCTCGGGGTCGCGGCTCACGGCCTTGACGTCGGCGTGCCGCGTGACGGCGTAGAAGCCCTGGTGGCGGCCGGGCACCTCGTGCCAGTGCACGGGGTCCTCCCGGCGCAGCCGGGTGAACTGCGCGTGCGGGACCTCGCGGGCCCAGGTGTCTTCCAGGAGGTCCGTCTCGCCGGTGGGGGTCACGGTCGATCCACTTCCCTTCGGTTCGCTTCAGGCCTTCGGTTCGTTTCCGGCCTTCGGTTCATTTCAGGATTGCGCCGAGGGCCTCCACGACCAGGGCGTCGGGAATGCCCTGCGGGTCGAGCCGGTGCTGCATGGCGAGGCCGAGGAGGACACCGAGGACGAGGGCGCCGGTCTCCTCCGGCGGCCGGGTGAGCGGGGTTCCGGTGGCTGCGGCCCAGTCTGCGAGGCCCTCGCCGAGCTGGGCGCGGATCTCGGCGTAGCGCTGGGCGAGCTGGGTGCCGATGAGCGGGCGCCGGGCGCCGTGCAGCCACAGTTCCGCTTCGAGGAGGAGCCAGGAGTCCCCGCGGTCGGGGTGCGGGCGGGTGAGGCTGCCCCACATGGCGGAGAAGTGCACGGCGGGGTCCGCCGGGTCGGGGCTGCCCGCGATCTCGGCGGTGAGTTCCTCGGCGGTGCGCTCCTTCCAGACCTCGAGGAGGGCCAGCAGGAGGCCCTCCTTGCCACCGAAGTGGCTGTAGAGGGCGCCGGTGGTGCGGCCGGCCGCGTCGGCGACCGCCTCGGCCGAGACGGCGTGGAAGCCCTTGCGCGCGAAGAGTTCGGCGGCCGCGTCGATGAGGCGGGTGCGGGTCTCGGACTTCCGCTGGGCCTGCGGGGTGCGGTCCATTGCCATGGGTGGCCTGCCTCCGGAGACTTATATCGGGTTCCCGATATAAGTTGCGCCCGGAGTTGACGGACCGTCAACCCCCCTGCGAGTTGCGGCGTGCCGTGGCAGGGTGACGGCCGGCCGCAGTCGGGCGGAGAGCCCGACGCACGATGACCTCTCGACCGGTCAAGCCGGAGGTTTCACCCAGGGAGCCAGACGTTCCCCGACTGCCGGATTCTCGCGCCAGTACCGGAAGACGGTTCCCTGGACGATGTCGAGCTGCCCGGCCGCGACCAGGCCGGAGGCGAGACTCGGCCCGCCCGCATCGGCCTCGAAGGCCATGAGTACGGGAGGTGCCTCACCAGTCCCACCATGCCCCTTCGGGAAGCCCGATCAGGGCTCGTTGCCCGCGTGGACCGCGCCGTCTATCGGGAATCACCAAGCCGAGCCCACGCAGTCGCGGAACGCAGACCTCCAGGCACGCCTCCAGAGAGACGGCGTCCGTGCGAACCAGGAGATCATCCCAGCCCGGCCCCATCTCTGAGACCGCGCCAGAATTCCGACCCCAGCGACGTCACCTGCACCTACCGTGCCACTGTGACTCTCACTGATGCCGAGATAGGCAACCTGCTCATGCCCGCCGGATTTCGTTTGATCGAGCGGGTCCGGGGAGAGGTTCAGCTACCACCGCTGCCGCCGCACCACTCACCCGCGAGTGCCGGGCCCGAGCACGGACGCTTCGACTCCCACCCGGACGAGGTCGCCGATGTGGATGCCTCGGAGATGGCCGACAAGGTCAACTCAAGCTGGTACCGGATGGCCACCGACCACGGGCTCCTGGACGGCAACCGCGAGTTTCTCCTGGCAGCGACCCTGGAGGCCATCGGGGGCGATCCGGAGGATGAGCCCTGCCTGCTGTGGTTCAGGATCCGGCTCACCGATGGCTGGGACCTGGTCAGGAGCGAGGTGGCTCTCTTGAGGAGTGGGTTCGCAAGGGTCTTCACCGACCGCTTCGTTCCGGAGTTCACCGTGGCCTCGCTGGACGGCCGGATGATGATGAACACCACCGTCTGGGGCAACGGCACCGTCAGCACGATCGTCATCCGCCCGTAGCTCTCGAGGGCACAGGGCATTGTCAGACCCCTGCGCGAGGATCGGAGCATGACGATCACCACCGCTCCTGCCGGTCCCGCCCTCACCACCCGCGACGAGTACGCCGACGCGATCGGTACGGCCATCAGGGCCTCCGCCGCGTACTACGGGTCCGGCGATTCACCGCTCGACGACGCCTCGTTCGACCTCCTCGTCTCGCTGATACAGGCGTACGAGGACCGGTACCCGGAGCACGTCGACCCGGCCTCGCCGACCGGGAAGGTGGCCGGGGGCGCGGTGCCGGCCGGGGAGGTGGCGCACACGGCGGCGATGCTCTCGCTGGCGAACGCGTTCGGCCCGCAGGACCTGCTCGACTGGGAGGCCTCGGTGGTTCGCCGGCTGGGTGCACCGGTCGCGGGCGGTTTCGTCGTCGAGCCGAAGCTCGACGGGGCCTCGCTGGCGGCCCGGTACCAGGGCGGCCGGCTGGTCCAGCTCGTCACCCGGGGCAACGGGACGAGCGGCGAGGACGTGTCCCATGCGATCGGGACCATCGTCGGGCTGCCCGAGCGGCTGGCCTCGGACGTCTCGTTCGAGGTGCGCGGGGAAGTCCTGCTGACCACGGCCCAGTTCGAACGGGCCAACGAGATACGCGCCGCGCACGGCGCCGGGGCGTTCTCCAACGCGCGCAACGGCGCGGCCGGCACCCTCCGGGCCAAGGGCCGCCCGTACACGGTGGAGATGACGTTCTGGGCCTTCGGGGCGGTCGAACTCGACGGCCCCGACGGCCCCGCGGTACTGCCCGGGAGCACGCATGCGGAGGTGATGGCCTTCGTCGCCGCCGCGGGCGTCCAGACGGCCGCGGCCACCCCGGCGGGGCTGACGGTGGTGGCCACGGTCGCCGAGGTGCAGGAGCACGTCGACCGCATCGCGGCCCTGCGCGCCCGGCTGCCCTTCGGGATCGACGGGGTCGTCGTCAAGCTGGACGCCCTGGCCGAGCAGACCGCGGCCGGGACCGGCTCGCGCCACCCGCACTGGGCGACCGCGTACAAGCTGGCGGCCGTGGAGCGGCGCACCCGGCTGCTGGACGTGACCTGGGCCGTGGGCCGCACGGGGGTGCTCGCGCCGACCGCCGTGCTGGAGCCGGTGGAGATAGACGGCTCGGTGGTGCGGCACGCCACGCTGCACAATCCCGCCGACATCGAGCGCCGCGGCCTGCGGCTGGGCGACACCGTGACCGTGTACAAGGCGGGCGACATCATCCCGCGGATCGAGGCCCCGGTGGTGGAGCTGCGCACCGGCGGGGAGCGGGCCATCGAGCTGCCGGCCGTCTGCCCCGGGTGCCAGGGGGAGATCGACCGGAGCCAGGAGCGGTGGCGGTGCGCGCAGCCGGCCGACTGCGGGCGGATCGCCGCGATCCTGTACGCCGCCGGGCGCGACCAGCTGGACATCGACGGCCTGGGCGAGACGTACGTACGGGCGCTGGTCGAGGCCGGCCGGGTCCGTGACGTGGCCGACCTGTTCGGGCTGGACCACGCGGCGCTCGCGGAGGCGGCGGGGAGCGAGAAGCGGGCGGTGAAGCTGCTGGAGCAGATCGAGGCCGCCAAGGGCAGGCCGCTGGCCCGGGTGTTCTGCGCGCTCGGGGTCGTCGGCACGGGGCGGGGCATGTCCCGGCGGATCGCCCGCCACTTCGGGACGATGGAGGCGATCCGGGCGGCCGATGCCGCCGCGATGACGGAGGTCGAACTGGTCGGCGACACCAAGGCGGCCGGGATCGTCGCCCAGGTCGCATCGCTTGGACCGGTCATCGACAAGCTGGCCGCGGCCGGGGTCAACCTCGTCGAGCCGCAGGTGGAGGGCCCTGTCGGCGGTGAGGGCGCCGAGGGTCCGCTGGCCGGTCAGTGCGTGGTGGTCACGGGGAAGATGACGGGTGCGCTGGCGGCGTACGACACGCGGGACAAGGTGCGCGAGCTGATCGAGCGGGCCGGCGGGAAGTCCGCGAGCGGCATATCGGGGCGGACGACGCTGCTCGTGGCGGGCGCCAAGGCCGGCAGCAAGGTGGCCAAGGCCGAGGAGGCGGGCATCGAGATCGTCGGCGAGGAGGCGTTCGCCGAGCGGATCGCCGCGTTCCTCACCTGCTGACCGGTACGGGCCCCCCGTACGCTTCGGGCGGCGGGGTGACGGCCAGGACGGGCGGGGCCGGTGAGGTGTACCGGTGGCCGCAGGGGTCGAAGACCAGCACCACCGGCCGTCCCGGGCGCTGGCGCCAGGAGATGCGCTCCGGTGCGCTCGCGCACTCGGGGCAGCGCGGCAGCGGGCTCGGCTCCGCCGGGCCCGCGGGGGCGGACGCGAGCCGGGGCATGGGGTGCGGTTCGCGCATGGGGGCTCCCTGGTCCGGCGGTTGTGCTCCTGGCACTGTGCCATGGACCGCCCCTCCGGGGCACGGACCGATCCTCCAGGATCTCGGCTGGTCAGGGGTGCGTTCCCCGTGCAGACCCGCCGAACCGACTCGGCTCCCGCCACTGAGGCCCGGCTCCCGCCTGCGCGCACGCCACGACGACTGACGCGTCGGCGTCGCAGACACCGGCCGGCTTGTCCGTCGGCGGAGCCGTCCGCCCGGGCGAACGAAGACGCCGACGGCCGGTGGAGCGTACTGCCCACCGGGCGTCGGCGTCTTCACGGGCTCGCGGGGGTCACGCGGCCTTCGCGATCTCCGGGTGCTCCGTCAGCCAGGCGCGGACCGCCTGCTGCTCCTTGCCCTTGCCGGCCTCCTGGATCTTCGCCTCCAGGCCGGTCAGCTGGGCCTCGGTCAGCTTGAACGAGCGCAGCCAGGAGGCCACTTCCGGCTCGTCGGCGGCGAAGCCCTTGCGGGCCAGGGTGTGGATGCCGTCGCCCTGGCCCCAGACCCCCTTGGGGTCCTCGAGCTTCTTCAGGTCGTACGAGGCGTACGCCCAGTGCGGCGACCAGAGCACGACCGCCACCGGCTCCTGCTTCTCGTAGGCCCGCTTGAGCTCGGCGAGCATGCCGGGGGTCGATCCGTCGACGACCTTGTACTCGCCGTCGAGGCCGTATTCCTGCAGCAGTTTGCCCTTCAGGATCCCCATCGCGCCCGCGCTGGGCTCGATGCCGATGATCCGGCCCTTGAACTCGCCGCCCTTGCCCTTGAGGTCGGCGAGGGAGGTGACGTCCTTCATGTACGAGGGGACGGACAGTTCGATGGAGGTCGGTCCGTACCAGGAGCCGAGGTCGTCCAGCTTGTTCCCGTACTTCTCCCAGTACTGGGCCTGCGTGACCGGCAGCCAGGCGTCGGTCTGGAAGTCGACCTGGCCGCCCGCGAGCCCGGTGAACAGGGCGCCGAGCTCCAGCTGCTTCGCCTCCACCTGGAAGCCGCGGCGCTCCAGGAGCTCCTTCCACAGGTAGGTCGAGGCGATGCCCTCGTCCCAGGGGATGTAGCCGATGCTGATCTTGCGGCCCTTGCCGATGCCGCCGGCCCCGGCCGCAGCCGGCTGACCGGAGCCGCCGAAGGTGTTCAGGCCGCCCGCGACGAGGGCGAGGACCACGGCGCCGGTGACCGCGTAGGCGGGCTGGGGGCGGTGGTTCCACAGTTTGGCGGCGCCGCTCGTGGCGGCCTGCGCCTTGGCGAGGGCGCGCCGGCCGAGCGGGGACACCTGGCGGCCCAGCGCCCCGGTCATCCGGTCCAGGTACATGGCGAGGATGACGATGGAGATGCCCGCCTCGAAGCCGAGGCCGATGTCGACGTTGCCGATGGCCCGGTAGACGGCGCCGCCGAGCCCGCCGCCGCCGACCATGCCGGCGATGACGACCATGGACAGGCCGAGCATGATGACCTGGTTGATGCCCGCCATGATGGTGGGCAGGGCCAGCGGCAGCTGGACGCGTACGAGGGTGTCGCGCGGGGTGGTCCCGAAGGCGTCGGCCGCCTCGACGAGTTCCGTGTCGACCTGGCGGATGCCGAGCTCGGTCATCCGGACGCCGGGCGGCAGCGAGAAGATGATGGTCGCGATGATGCCGGGCACCACGCCCACGCCGAAGAAGATGATGCCGGGGATCAGGTAGACCATGGCCGGCATGGTCTGCATGAAGTCCAGGACGGGCCGCAGGACGGCGCTGACCCGGTCGGACCGGGAGGCCCAGATGCCGAGCGGGACCGCGAACACGAGTGTGACGAGGGTCGCGACCAGGACCAGGGAGAGCGTGGACATCGCGTCGGCCCACAGGCCGACGGAGTCGACGAGTGCGAAGCCGGCGAAGGCGAGGAGCGCGGCGAGCAGCCCGCGCAGCCACCAGGCGGCGACGGCGAGGATGCCGGCGAACAGCAGCGGGGCGGGCGCGTCCAGCACGGCGTGGATGCCGTCGTACAGGCCGGTGACGAGCGCACTGACGGCGTCGAACAGCCAGGAGAGGTGGCGCTGGAGGAAGTCGACTCCGCTGTCGACCCAGGAGCCGAGGTGCAGGCGGGGCATCAGGCGGCCACCTCCGCGCAGCGCACCGGGGCGCGCTGTTCGTCGCCGATGAAGGCGACGAGGCGGTCCTGCGGTACGGAGCCCACGACGACCCCGGCGTCGTCCGTGACGGCGACGGGGTGCGGGACCCGGGCGCTGACCGCGCACAGGTCGGCGAGCGGGGTGTCGGCGGTGACGCTGGGGCAGCCGCAGGCGCAGCTCCCGGCAACGGGGGCGGTCATCACGGCGTCGGCCGTGAGCACCCGGGAGCGGTCGACGTCCTGGATGAAGGAGGCGACGTAGTCGTCCGCGGGGCGGGTCAGGATGTCCTCGGCGGTGCCCTGCTGGACGATGCGGCCGTCGCGCATGACGGCGATGCCGTCGCCGAGGCGCATGGCCTCGTTGAGGTCGTGCGTGATGAACACGATGGTCTTCTTGAGCCGCTGCTGGAGCTCGAGCAGCTGGTCCTGCATGTCGCGGCGGATCAGCGGGTCCAGCGCGCTGAAGGACTCGTCCATCAGGAGCAGGTCGGCGTCGGTGGCCAGGGCGCGGGCGAGGCCGACGCGCTGCTGCATGCCGCCGGACAGCTCGTCCGGCCAGGAGGCCTCCCAGCCGGCGAGCCCGCACAGCTCCAGTGCCTCGGCGGCGCGGCGCTCGCGGTCGGCGCGGGGGACGCCCTGCACCTCCAGCCCGTAGGCGGCGTTCTCGAGCACGCTGCGGTGCGGGAAGAGCGCGAAGTGCTGGAAAACCATGCTGATCTTGGTGGAGCGAACGTGGCGCAGCTCACGCCGGGATAGCGAGGTGAGGTCCTGGCCGTCGAAGAGGATGCGCCCCTCGGTGGGTTCGAGCAGTCCGTTCAGCATGCGCAGCAGCGTGGACTTGCCGGATCCCGACAGACCCATGACGACGAAGATCTCGCCGGGCTCGACGCGGAACGAGGCGTCGATCACAGCGGCCGTCGTACCGTCGGCGCGCAGCTCGTCGCGGCCGGCGCCGGTTCGGAGCGCGCGGACCGCAGCAGCGGCGTCGCCGGGTCGTCTTCCGAACACCTTGTAGACGTGCTCGGCCTGGAGCGTGGACACATACACCTCGCGGGTCGTACCGGGAACGGCGCGCGCCCGGCCGGTGGGGCCGGGCGCAGCCGTGGAGCGGTACGGGATCCGCCCGCCCCCGCGCCGGCCGTGTCACGGCCGGCGGAAGGGTCCGCTCCGGATCCGCGGGTGCCCAGGGCGTTCCGGGGTAAACGCCGAGGTGATCCACCTCACGCCGGGCCGGGGTCCTCCAGCATGGAGGTGCGCAGGTGCGCGAGGAGACGGGTCAGCAGGCGCGAGACCTGCATCTGCGAGATGCCGAGCGCGGCGCCGATCTGCGCCTGGGTCAGCTCCTCACCGAAACGCATCTGCAGCATGCGGCGCTCGCGGTCGGTGAGCTGCTCCAGCAGCGGCGCGAGGGTCTGGATGTCCTCGACGCGCTCCAGGGCCGGCTCCTCCTCGCCCATGACGTCGGCGAGGGTGTGGCCGTCGGCCGAGCCGTCACCCCGCTCGGCATGCGCGGTGTGCGGGGCGTCCAGGGAGCCGCTGGTGTGGCCGTTGGCGGCGACGAGACCCTCTATGACCTCCTCCTCCGAGAGGCTGAGGTGGTCGGCGAGGTCCGCGACGGTGGGCGAGCGGTCGAGCGTGGTGGTCAGCTGCTCCTTCGCCTTGGCTATGTCGATGCGCAGCTCCTGGAGCCGGCGCGGGACGCGGACGGCCCAGGAAGTGTCGCGGAAGTGACGCTTGATCTCACCTGTGATGTACGGCATGGCGAGGGTCGCGAACTCGTTCTCGCGGGCCGGGTCGAACCGGTCGATCGCCTTGATCAGGCCGATGGTGCCGACCTGGACGATGTCCTCGATGTCGCCTCCGTCACCCCGGCCGCGGAAGCGGCGGACGGCGTACTGGACGAGTGAGGCGTTCATCTCAATGAGTGCGTTGCGCACGTACTGGTGTTCCGGGGTGCCCTCGGGCAGTTCGTGCAGCCGCCGGAAGAACACCCGTGAGAGCTCCCTCGCATCGGCGGGGGCTACCTCCCTTGGCTCCTCGATCCGCGGCAGGTCCGCTATCCGGGCGGCCTGGATGCCGCGGCGCGGACGGGGGACGACTGTGACGGTTTCGGAAGTGGAGGACGGGGCAGGGGCGGGCATGGGGTTCGCTCCTTGGGCTTGTCGGCTTGCGGCGCGGGACCTTGACTGCCGTAGATGGTGGTCTCTTTCAGCTTATACGTCAAGAATTGCCGGAAATGCGGCCGTCCGTTTACTCGCGCGCGCACGCGAGGCGCATCCGCGTGCGCGCGCGACCGGCGGGTCGGATTCCACCTGCGTGCACTCCCTTGTGCGGGGCTCCGGGGCGCCCCAGTCTGAGCGGACGACGCCAGGGGGGATCGAGCCGAATGATCACGAGATCGCACGGACTGCACCGATTACTCGGAGCGCGCGGACGAAGCGAACGAAGCGGACCAAGAGGACTACGGCGGTTCGGATGGCGACGGTGCGGCGCCGTCCTCGCGCTCGCCTCGGCGCTCGCGCTCGGCGCGGACACCGGCGCCTCCGCCGCGAGCCCGCCCGAGGGGACCGTCCGGTACGCCGGCGCACCCGGAGCCGTCGCCGGCAGCTACCTCGTCCTGTTGAACCCGGCCCGCGCCGGCGCCCGTACGACGCAGGGCCGGGAGGTGGTCGCACGCTTCGGCGGCAGGATCCGCCGGACCTACGACGCCGCGCTCAACGGGTACTCCGTCGAACTGTCGGAGCGGCAGGCCCGGCGGCTCGCCGCGGACCCCGCCGTCGCCGAGGTCGCGCAGAACCGGAGACTGCGGCTGGACGCCACCCAGCCGGACCCGCCGTCCTGGGGTGTCGACCGGATCGACCGGCGCAGGCTCCCGCTCGACGGGAGCTATACGTATCCCGATTCGGCGGGGCAGGGCGTGACCGCGTACGTCATCGACACCGGCGTCAACATCAGCCATCAGGACTTCGGCGGGCGCGCCTCGTACGGATACGACGCCATCGACGACGACTACGAGGCCGACGACCTGCAAGGGCACGGCACGCACGTCGCCGGGACCCTCGCGGGCACGACGTACGGCGTCGCGAAGAAGGCGAGGCTCGTGTCCGTCCGGGTGCTCGACTGGTCGGGCCAGGGCACCACGGAGCAGGTGGTCGCCGGGATCGACTGGGTCACCCGCAATGCCGTGAAGCCCGCCGTCGCGAACATGAGCCTGGGCGGCGACCCCGACGACGTGCTGGACGCCGCCGTACGGAACTCCGTCGCCTCCGGCATCACGTACGTGGTGGCAGCGGGCAACCAGAGCGCGGACGCCTCCACCCACTCCCCCGCCCGGGAGCCCGCGGCGCTCACGGTGGGGGCGAGCAACGACTACGACGCGCGCGCCTCGTACTCCAACTACGGCCCCCTGGTGGACCTGTTCGCCCCGGGCGACTCGATCACCTCGGCGGTCTTCTGGGGAGACGACTGGAGCACCACCATGTCCGGCACCTCGATGGCCTCCCCGCACGTGGCGGGTGCGGCCGCGCTCTACCTCGCCGACCACCGTACGGCCACGCCCGGCCAGGTCACGGGCGCCCTGACCGCGGCGGCCACGACCGGTTCGATGGTCGACTCCGGACCGGGCTCGCCCGACCGGCTCCTGTACGTGGGGACGGCGCCGAACCGGGTGCCCGGGCCGCGCTTCGCGAACACCTCGGACTTCCCGGTCGAGGACCTGGAGCCGGTCGAATCCCCGGTCACGGTCAGCGGGATCGCCGGACGTGCGCCCGCACAGCTGGATGTGGAGCTCGACATCAAGCACCCGGACTCCGGCACGCTCCAGGTCGACGTGATCGCGCCCGACGGCACGGTGTACCCGGTCAAGGACAGCTACACCGGCTGGGGCAACGCCGACCTCAGAGGGGTGATCGCGATCGACGCCTCGTCGGAGACCGCCAACGGCGTGTGGAAGCTGCGGGTGTACGACGCCTTTGCGGGCTACACCGGCTACATCGACGCATGGGCCCTGCGCTTCTGAGCGTCCGGTTTCAGGTGACGCGGAATCCGGCCGCCTCACGGTCCCGGTGGAAGGTCAGCCGGTCCCAGGTGGGGAAGGCCAGGTCGGTGACGGCGAGCAGCCGGCCGGTGCCGTCGTGCAGGGTGCGGCGCACGGTCAGGCCGCACATCGCAGCCGCGGCCGGCGGGTGGCTGCTGCGGGTCATGGTGAGGGTCTCGGCGACCCGGCCCTGCCCGGCGGCCCGCTCGAGCCACCGGTGAAGCGGCCCGAGGTCCTCGTCGCGAACGGCCGAGCGGTCGCGGTAGCGGGCGAGTTCGGGGCTCTCGGCGATCACGCGCGGGCAGAGGTACGTGACGGCGTGCCGGAGCGTCTCCCCCGACGGGCCGCACTCACGGCGGTGGTGGACCAGGGTGCGGTCCCCGCCGTGCATGCCGAGCAGCGCGGCGAGCGAGGGCGGCACCGTGACCAGGGTGAGCCAGCTCTGGGCGGGCGCGGCAACGGGTGCGGCAGCGTGCCCGGCAGAGGTTGCTGCGGCCGACGCGGCGGCCGGTCCGGCGCCGGGTGCGGCCGCGTGTACGACCGCTCTGCGCTGCGGCTCGGCCGGGGCCTCGACAGCCGAGCGGGTGCCCCGGCGTTCGGTGACGACGAGGCCGTCCTCGCGCAGGTGCTGGAGCGCGGCCCGGACGGTCTGCCGGTTGACCTGGTAGCGGGCGGCCAGGGTGCGTTCGGAGGGCAGTCTGCCGCCGGGGTTCGCGGCGCGCTCGAGCTCGCGCCGCAGCGCTGCGGCGATCCGCTGGTACTTGGGCATGGCGGCCGGGCCGCCGCCCCGCGAAGGGGAGGGCATGGCTTCTCCTCTGACGGGTGGTCAAGGACTGCTCGGTCTGCCCGCCCAACCTGGCATTGGTCTATACCTCTCAGTGAGATGGCTCCGGGATCCCGGCCCACCTTGGCCGGATCCCGACACCCCGACGCCCCGACACCGCGACACCGCGACACCCGACGCCAGTGCCGCCGACGGCTCCGGAAACTAACCGCGCAGCGGGTTCGGGAGCGGGATGTAGCGCGCGTCCGCGCCGTCGGCGCGGGTCCAGCGCAGCAGCAGGTTCGTCTTGGCCGGGAGGGCCGGGGCCGAGAGCAGCTCCGCGATCTCGGGAAGGCCGCGTTCGGCGTCGTAGCGCAGGAACTCCTCGCGCACCGCCGGCCACACCGCCCCGGCCGCGTCCGGATGCTCCTCGGCGAGGGCTCCGGCGACCTCGGTCAGATGGTTGACCACCAGGCAGTAGACCAGCCGCTGCCAGGCGGCTTCGCGCTCCACGTCCGGCAGGAGCTTGACCCCCTCCGCGTCCCGGAACAGGGCCTGTACCGGCATGCCCTGGGCGTCGACCGCGACCAGGGTGTTCTGCAGGTGCGCCTCCAGTACGACGCCGTGCCGGGCGAACAGGTCGAGTACGGGCGGCACGACATGGCGCAGATAGGCCCGCCACCAGCCGGCCGGATCGCTCGTCGCGGCCAGCGGGCTGCCCGCGAAGCCCTCGGCGAGCGCGGCGGACGCCAAGGGCGTGGCCCCCGGCTCCACCTGCGCGTGCAGGCCGTCGCGGACCAGGACGGCGAGTTCCTCGAAGGCGAAGGCCGCCGTCCGGTAGCCGCGGTCGGCGAGCCAGACGGCGTTGGACCCGGAGCTGCGCAGGCCGGCGAACCCGGCCTCGACCGCCGCGTCCGTACGGCGCAGCTTCAGCAGGTCGTGCCGCCACAGCCGGCGCACGTCGTTGGTGATCCGGACGTCGAGGCTGAACTTCACGAAGAGATCACGGCCGTGCTCGTGCTCGCCGGGTACGTACAGGGTCCGGATCGAGGCGGTCGGCCAGGCCGGGAGCCGCCCCGGGCCGAGCCTCAGCAGCCGCCCGTCGGCGAAGGCCTCGCGTACGGCTGCCGAGCCGTCCACCAGGTCCAGCTGCCACGGATGCGCGGGCAGCAGCCGGTACCCGGCCGGCGGGCGCGGTCCGTCGAGCAGCCCGGCCAGTGCGTCGATCGCGCCGGCCGCGGCCGGCCCGCCCTCCTCGGCCACCTGGTCCTCGCGCAGCCCGAGGAAGACCAGCGGGAACCGGGCGTACGCCTCCGGGGCGTACGGCAGCCAGCTCGCGGCGGGCGCGCCGCCCCGGGCCTTGGGGGCGGGATGGTACGGGTGTCCCATGACCAGGGACTGCTCGGAGAGCACGTACGGGTCCTGCGGGGGCGCGGCCGCGGCGCGGGCGGCCAGCAGCGCGGCGACGGCCTCGCGGCTGTCGGCGATCTCGACCGGGAGCTCGTCGTTCGCCACGCCCGTGTACCGGTGCAGCTCGTCGGCGGTCAGTTTGACCAGCTCGGTGTGGCTGAGCGGATGCCAGCCCTCCGCCGTGCGCAGTTCGGGGCGTACCGGCCGGCGCCCGCCCCGTACCCGCAGCAGCCGCCCGCTGCCGCGCAGCCGGTGGACGCGCCCCGCGCGGGCATCGTCCGTCGTGGCATGGGGCTCCTCTGCGGGATCGGCCGCTTCCCGCAGCAGGCAGTTCAGCAGAGGGGTGCCGGCGTACGCGTCGGCTGCGGCGTTGAGGTCCACGGATTCCATTCGGTCCATCCAATGCGCCGGGAGTTCGCGGGGCGTACCACCGGCCGTGATCTTCAGTATCCGCGATGATGAAGTGATCATCACGTCACCCGTGAGAGGAACAGGGCCCTGGACCCCAGCATGAACCTTCCCGCCTCCCCGGCCGAAGAGGCCGTGTCCGCCGAACTGGCCGAGGTGCGCCCCGCGCTCGGTGCCGCCTACGGAGCCGCGCTCGGCGGCGCCCGGGCCGCCGTGCTGACCCGGCTGTGGCGGGCGCTGGCCTTCGAACCGCTGCCGTGGGTGGAGCGCCGGGAGCGCGGGCCCGGCGGGCTGACGCTCCTGCTGTCCGGGGGCAGACGGCTGGAGGGCCCTCTGCCGGACCCGTACGCGACCGACCCCTACGTGTCCGAGGTGCTGCTCGACGGCGCCCCGTACCGGCAGGCCGGGCGGCTGGTGGCGGCGCTGGGGGTGCCGCACGGGGACGCCTTCGCCGCCGAGCTGGACGACAGCACGGCCTCGCTCGCGCTGTCCCGGGCCGGACGGCCGACGGCGGACGGAGCGGCCCCGCAGGCCTGCTGGGAGTGGGAGCAGCGGGTGGTCGACGGGCATCCGTACCACCCCAACTGCCGCTCCCGGCCCGGATTCTCGGTGGCCGAGCAGCTGGCGTACGCGCCGGAGCACCGGCCGGTGGTCGAGCTGGCGCTGGCCGCCGTTCGGGCCGAGGAGTGCCTGGTCACGGGCGCCTGGCCGGCCGAGCTGCGGGAGGGCGGCCGGCTCCTGCTGCCGGTACACCCCTGGCAGGCGGAACACGTCCTGAAACAGGCGGGCCGGGGGCCGGGGGCCCTGCGCCCCGGCTTCGCGGCGCATCCTCTGATGGCCCTGCGCACCCTGGCCCCGGTGGCGGGCGGTGCGCACGTCAAGACGGCGCTGAGCACCCGGCTGACCTCCTCCGTACGGGACATCTCGGAGTACTCCATCGAGACGGCGGCCGCGGTGTCCGCGTTCGCACAGGCCCTGTCCGAACGGCTCGACGGGCGGCTGCACATCACCCGGACCCTCGGCGCCGCGACCGCGCACAGCCCGGACCTGGCGGCGGTGCTCCGCGAGCCGCCCGAGGTGTACGCGGACGCCGCTGCGGGCGAGTGGATCGCGCCGGTGGCGGCCCTGGCCCTGTCGCCGTTCGCGCGCTCGGCGTCCTGGCGGGCCGAATTCGCCCGGCTCGCGCTCTCGGTGTGTCTGCGTGTGCTGGATCTCGGGGTGGCGCTGGAGGCCCACGGCCAGAACCTCCTCGTCGTCCTGTCCCCGGCCGGGGCCCCGCTGCGGCTGGTCTACCGCGATCTCGCCGACATCCGGATCAGCCCGGACCGGCTCGTCCGGCACGGTCTGCCGGTGCCGCCGCTGTCGGGCCGGCTGGTCACCGACGACGTGACGCTGCTGCGGCGCAAACTGTTCGGTTCCCTGCTGACCGGGACCCTGGGAGCCACGACGGGCTCGGCGGCGGCCTTCGGCGAGGCGCTGGCAGAGGCCGCCGGCCTCCCGGCCACCGCCGACACCGAGGCCCTGCTGACGGCGCCGCTGCCGACCAAGGCCCTGACGCTGATGCGGCTGAGCCCCGGAATCCCCGGCGACCAGTGGGCGGAGCTGGACAATCCGCTGGCCCGGGCCGACGGGCGGGGGCGGCGGGGCTAGTGTCACAGAGCATGAAGGAGACCTCGGACCTGAACTCCGTACGGGCGTCCTACGACGCCGTCGCCGTCGACTACGCCCGGCTCCTCGGCGCGGAGCTGGCCAGGAAGCCGCTGGACCGGGCCATGCTGGCGGCCTTCGCCGAGTGCGTGCGCGGCGAGGAGGGCGGCGCGGCCCGGGCGGTCGCGGACCTGGGCTGCGGCCCGGGGCGCGTGACGGCCCATCTGGACGGGCTCGGCGTACGGACGTTCGGCGTCGACCTCTCCCCGGCGATGGTGGCGGTGGCCCGGCGGACGTATCCGGGCCTGCGCTTCGAGGTGGGCTCGATGGCGGCGCTGGACGTGGCCGACGGGGTGCTCGGCGGGGTCCTGGCCTGGTACTCGACGGTGCACACCCCGCCGGGTGGACTGCCGCCGCTGTTCGCCGAGTTCGCCCGGGTGCTCGCACCGGGCGGCCACCTGCTGATCGCCTTCAAGGCAGGCGACGAGAAGATCCGGCTGGAGCACGCGTACGGGCACCCCGTCGACCTGGACGTGTACTGGACCCCGCCGGAGCTGATCGCCGGCCTGCTCGCCGGGGCGGGCCTGGAGGAGGTGGCCCGCCTGGTGCGGCAGCCCGCGGACCACGAGAAATCCCCCCAGGGCTTCCTGCTGGCCCGCAAGCGGCTCTGAAGGGTGTTGCGCTCAGCGGCTGCCCTCCAGCACCTCCAGCCGCTGCTGGGTCAGCCGCAGGAGGCGCGGTTCGAGGCTCGGCAGGGCGCGCAGCAGGCGGACGAGTTCGGGGCCGGCGTCGCGGGCCTCCGCCTGGTCCTTGAGCTGGGTCCAGCAGTACAGGGCGCCCGCCGCGGCCGCGAGGACCTCGGGGGCGTCCGGCGGCTGGTGTTCCAGGCGGGTGCGCCCGGCGTTGATCCACAGCTGGGTCGCCGACCGGTAGTTTCCGGCCATCCGGGCGAGGTCGGCGCGGATCTCGGCCCAGTGCGTGGCCTCGGGCGAGGTGTACCCGTGGGTCTGCAGGACGTGCTGCTCCCAGGCCTGGGCGAGCGTGGCCGCCTCCTGGTGCCGACCGCCGGAGGCGAGGGCGTGGATGTGCGGCCGGGGATCCGACACGTGTTCCGGCTGCACCTGCTGCACCTGCTGCTCCTGGGGGGCGGACGCGCTGAGCTCGCGCGTCGCCGGCAGGACGAGGGTGCCGGGCGGCAGGGCAGCGGCTCCGACGGCGAAGGCGTGCAGCTGGAGGTTGGCGGGGCGGGTGGGGCTGCGGCGCAGCTGGTCGATCCAGTGGTGGGTGTACGGGCTCACGCGGTCCGCTCCGCCGACGAAGGCGGGCGGGACGACCACCCCGTACACCTCGGCGGAGGGCGGGGCGGGCAGGCTCCCGTACTCCTGGAGCACCGGCCAGGCGGACTTGTCTGCGACGAGGTCGAGCACCACCGCGGTCGGCCCGGCGGACCGGGCCCCGAGCTCGGTGCCCAGCCAGTCCCAAGGCAGTGCCGTGTAGCGGACGGTGGAGGCCGTGGTCCCCGCCAGCGCGAGGTGGAGGCGGTGCCCGCGGCGGTCGAGGGTGAGCCGCCCCGACAGGTAGACGAGCAGCGGCCCCGGCGTGGCGGCGGCGGTGCGCAGCCGCATGAGCACGGTGTTCGGATCGCGGGCCCCGTCGAGGTACGTGGTGTCGGTCGGGATCTGGCTGTTCAGCAGCGCCGACGCGGGCAGCACCCCGAGCGCGGCCAGATTCGCACTGGGCGCGACCTGAACCGCCCGCCGCCGTACGGCGGCGTCGCCCGCTATGAGAAGAACATGCCCCCGCTGCTGCCTGCCGGCTCCGTCGATCTGCATGGGCAGACCGTACTCACCTCACGAGCCCCTCGCAGCCCCGGGTGATCGAAATCCCCTCGCTGCGACGCCGCCCATGACGCAGCCCGTGCTGCCGGAACGCGTTCTCCGGCCGGGCCGGCCGCGCCAAGTCGTCTCGAGCCGTGGACAATTGCGGTGACCGCAGGTCACGTGGGCGGCAGACTGCCGGTATGACCGGAACAGATCCCAAGGACGACCTCCGCGTATACCTGCAGGACGCCCGCGACGCCCTGTTGTGGAAGCTCGAAGGGCTGTCGGAATACGACGTCCGCCGCCCCATGACCCCGACCGGCACCAATCTGCTGGGGCTGGTCAAGCACGTGACCAGCGCCGAGGCCGTGTACTTCGGCGAGGCCTTCGGGCGGCCGTTCGAGGCCCCGGGGCTGTGGATCACGGGCAACGCCGAGCCGAACTCCGACCTGTGGGCCAGGCCCGACGAGACGCGGGAGCAGATCGTCGGACTGTACCGCCGGGTGTGGGACCACTCGGACCGGACGATCGATTCGCTGGCCCTCGACGCGGTCGGCCGGGTGCCCTGGGGGGCGCGCAGCGAGGTGACGCTCCACCGGACCCTCGTCCACCTGATCGCCGAGACCGACCGGCACGCCGGCCACGCGGACATCGTCCGGGAACTCGTCGACGCAACCGTGGGGCTGCGCGTCGGGTCCGAAAGCGTGGCCCCCGGGGACGCGGCCTACTGGGAGGGCCACCGGGCCCGGCTGGAACGCGCGGCGAAGGAAGCCGACCGGGACGCGTAGCGCTGCCAGTCGGCGGCGCTACGCCTCGCTCACCGGGCCGATGACCCCGGCCTCGGTCAACGCCCCCGGGAGCGGGGTCATTTCGACCCGCTCCCTCCGCTCCCTCCGCTCCCGCAGCCACCGGCACCGGCTCCGCCTCCTCCGATACAGGCGGCCCTGGGCCGTTCGGGGGGCAACGGGGCCGCCGTGGGCCCGCCTTCGCTGCGATCGGCCCGGGCGATGGCAGGAAGGAGGGATGAGCCTCCCTCGCCGCCAGCTCCTGGGCAGCGCCTCCGCAGCCGTCCTCGCCGCCTTCGGGGCGTCGGGGGCGGCCGGGGCGGCGGCCCGCGGCCCCGACTGGGCGGCGCTCGCCCGCGGGATCGACGGCCGGGTGGTGCTGCCGGCCGACCGCGACTACCCCGAGGCCCGGCAGCTGTTCCAGCCCCGGTACGACACGGTCGCGCCGGGCGCGGTGGCCTATCCCGTGCACGCCGCCGACGTGGCCGTCTGTCTGGACTTCGCCCGCCGCTCCGCCGTCCCCGTCGTGCCGCGCGGCGGCGGCCACAGCTACGCCGGCTGGTCCACCTGCGCCGGCGGGCTCGTCGTCGACGTCGGCGCCATGGCCGGGCTCGTCGTCGACGGGGCGGAGGGTGTGCGGATCGGCGCCGGAGCCCGGCTCGGCGACGTCAACCGGACCCTCGCCGCGCAGCGCCTCGGCATCCCGACCGGGCTGTGCCCCACCGTCGGCATCGCGGGGCTCACCCTGGGCGGCGGGCTGGGCCTGGCCTCCCGGGCGTACGGGACCACCTCCGACGCCCTCACCGGCGCCACCGTGGTCACCCCCGACGGCATGGTGCGCGAGGTCGACGCCACCCGTGACCCGGGGCTGTTCTGGGCCCTGCGCGGCGGCGGGGGCGGCAACTTCGGCGTGGTCACCGAGTTCCGCTTCCGCACCCACCCGGCCACCGACTGCGCCTACGCCGAACTCCACTGGGCCGAAGCCGACTCCGCCGCCGTGCTGCGCGGCTGGCAGCGCTGGCTGGCCGCCCTGCCCGACCCCTTCTGGAGCCAGGTCGAGTTCCTCGTCGAAGCGGCTCCGGCCGCGGCCCCCGCCGTACGCGTCCTGTGCTTCGACGGGCGCGCCGAGCTCGACCGGGAGCTGACCCGGCTGTCCGGCCTGGTCGGCAGGCCGCTCCGGGACAGCTGGATCCTCGTACGCACCTACGAGGAGACGCTGCGTGCCATGTCGGGCTGCCAGGACCAGAGCGCCGCCCAGTGCCATCTGCCGGGCACCCTGCCCGGCCGGACCCCCGAGGGGCGGATCGGCCGGGACTCCTACGGCGGGCGGTCCGACTTCTGGGGCGCCGCCGGACTGCCCGACGCGGGGGTCGCCGCGGTGCTGGCCGCCGTGCGGCGGTACGGGCAGAGCGTGCCGGCCGGCGGGCTCGGAGTCGTGCAGTTCAGCGGCGAATGCGGCGGGGCGGTGAACCGGCCGGCGGCGGCCGGCACCGCGTTCGTGCACCGCGACAGCTCCTTCCTCACCCAGTACCTCGCCTACTGGCCGGCGTCCGCGACGCCCGCGCAGGTGGCCGGTCACCAGGGCTGGCTCGACGGGCTGTGGCAGGACCTGCGCCCGTGGGCGAGCGGGCGCGCGTACCAGAACTACACCGACCCGAAACTGCCCTCCTGGCGCGAGGCCTACTACGGGCCGAACCTCGCCCGGCTCGAAGAGGTCCGGCGCACCTACGACCCGGACCGGCTGTTCCGCTTCCCGCAGGCCATCTAGAGGAGCTCGACATGCGACGTACGTTGACCGTGGCGGCGGCGACGGCCGCCCTGCTGCTGCCCGCCGGGCCGCTGCCGGTGGCCGAGGCCGGGAGCGCCCTGCCGCCGCCCGGCAGGTGGTCCGCCCGCGAGGCGGAGACCTTCTGGACGGCCGACCGGATGGCGTCCGCGGCGCCGATGACCCCCGCGTCGGCGGTCGCGGCCACGGACCCCGGCACCGGGCAGGACTTCGACGGGATCCCGGTCGTCGGCCGGATGTTCGTGATGAAGGGGGGCGGCGCGTACTTCTGCACCGCGAGCGTGGTCGCCTCCCCCGGCCGCAACCTGGTGCTGAGCGCGGCCCACTGCCTGCTCGGCACCGACGCCCGCCAGGTGGCCTTCGTACCGCTGTACACGGCGGACAACCCGCAGCCGTACGGGATGTTCCCGGTGCTGCGCGCCGCCGACGGGCGTTCGAAGGTGTGGATCGACCCGCGCTACAAGAGCCTGGGCGCCGACAAGGGGGCCACCCTCGACGTGGCCTTCGCGCAGGTCGGGCCGGATGCCGACGGGTTCCCCGTCGAGGACGTGGTCGGCGGGAACCGCCTGGTCACCGGCGGCGGTTACGAGCACGCGAACGTGTCGCTGATCGGCTATCCGGCATCGGCCGCACGCCCTCGGCTGTGCGTGAACCGTACGACCAAGTTCACGAGCAAGGATGCGGGCATCCCCGGATCGTTCCTGCGCATCGACTGCACCGGGTACCCCGGCGGGACCAGCGGCGGCCCCTTCCTGAAGAACTACGACAAGGTGACCGAGACCGGGGACGTGGTCGGGGTCATCGGCGGCTGGAAGACGGGCGGGGACACCCCAGACACCTCGTACAGCTCGTACTTCGGCCCGGAGATCAAGAAGTTGTACGAACAGGCGGTTGCCGGGGCAAAGGCGGCGTGAGCACCCGCGCCCAGCGGGTGCGCCGCGGGTTCCCCACCGTGCGCGGGGCCGCCGGGAGCCCGTCGGCGGTCAGCCGGTCGGCGGGCGGGAGTCCGAGCTGGCGCCGCAGGTCGGCGAGGGCGGCGTGCACCGGCGCCAGGATGACCTCGGCGCGCGGATGGGCGTACGCGAGTGCGTGCGCGGTGGTCTCGATGGTCTCGGCGGCGTCCTCCGCCGCCGTACGGCTCCACCCGCCGGGCTCGGCGGAGCTCCAGGGGGCGACGGCGTCGTAGAGGTGGCAGGCGGCATCGGCCGCGGCGTCGGCCCGTTCACCGACGCCCGGCGCCGCGATGGTCGGCAGCAGCTCCATGCCGGGTCAACGACCGAAGCCCCCGCGGGGAACGATCGGCCGAGCGCCGGATCGGCCCCCTCAGGCGGCCACGGTCTGCAGCCAGACGGGGAGCAGCAGCAGGGAGACCACCGAACTCTTGATCACCAGCGAGGCGGAGAGGTCCACGCCGACGTCGTAGCGCTGGGCGAAGACGAACAGGTTCTGCGGGGTCGGCATCGCGGCGATCAGGACGAGGTACGTCAGCCACTCCCCCCGTACGCCGAACAACAGCCCGCACACCGCCCAGGCCAGCAGCGGGAAGCCGAGGCACTTGAAGGCGATGAGGGCCAGCTCCTCGCGGCCGGTGCCCCGGATGTCCAGCCCCAGGCCGCCGAGGTGGAGCCCGAGGGCGAACAGGGCGATCGGCGAGGCGCTGTCGCCGACGAAGGCGGCCCCGTCCAGGACCACCTTCGGGACGTGCACCGAGAGCAGGTTGAGCAGGATCCCGGCATTGCAGGCGAGTACCAGCGGGGTCGAGAGCGAGGCGCCGACGGCCCGCAGGAGCCGCTGCCCGGGACCGCCCGAGGCCGGGCCTGCGCGGCCCAGCTCCATGATGGAGATGACGACGAGGGACAGCACACAGACCTGGAACAGCAGGACGGGGAAGATCGGCGCGGCGGTCCCGAAGAGGGTGATGAACACCGGGACGGCGAAGTAGGCCGTGTTCACCTGGACTCCGGCCATCACGCGCAGCGCCACGTCGCGGGGCTCCCGGATACCGCGGGCGCCCGAGGCGAACGCGATGGCGAGCGCCGCGAGGGCGGCGGCCGCGGCGTAGGCGCCGATGGCCCGCCAGTTGAAGAGGGCGCCCAGGTCGCTGGCGTAGATGTTGCCGAAGAGGTAGCAGGGGACGGCGAAGAGGAAGGCGTAGTCGGCGAAGGCCTTGGAGGCTTCGGCCGGGACGATCTTGCGGCGGGCGAGCAGTACGCCGCCGCCGAAGGCCAGCAGCACCGGCACGAGCTTCTCGAGTGCGGCTGCCGTGCCCATGTGTACCGGCTCCCCTGTGATCGACCGCGAGCAGCCTACCCTTGCCTGCCCGGAGGCCCCGAGGCCGCTTAGGCTGGTCCGATCATGAGCGATCGCGATGAAGCCCGCCCCCGTACGCCGGCCCCCGCGAGGGCGGCCCGGGCGCCGATGCGGTTCGCGGTGGTGCTGCGCACACCCGCCCGGGCGGCGGAACCCCTGTTCGCGCAGGCGCCGAAGGCCTGGCAGCGGATGCTGCCGTACATCGTCGTAGGCATCTTCGTGGTGTCGCTGCTGCCGACGACCATCGCCGTGCTGACCGACGACTACAAGGCGGGTGGCGGCTGGGCGGGGGCGCTGGGCGTGGCCCAGACCCTGCCGCTGCTGCTCGCGGTGACGCGGCCGCTGCTCGCGTGGGCCCTGGTCCTGCTCGCGGACACGGTCGGGGCGGTGGTGCTGACGCACGCCGACAAGGTGGCCGGGCACGCCTGGCCGTGGACCCCGATGGCGATCGTCGGCTACCTGCTGCTGATGATCTGCCTGGGACTGCGCGAGTCCATCCGGACGCTGGTCGCGGTGTGGCTGGTGACGGGCGCCGTCAGCGTGGTGCTGGGCTTCTACCAGCCCGACGGAGTGACCACCACGACCGCCCTCCTCTTCGTGCTCAGCGGCAGCTTCCTCGCCGTGACCGGCGCGTTGCGCGGGATCGGCGACGCCCAGCAGCGGATCGCCGAGCAGGAGAGCATCAGCGAGGCCGAGCGGGCCCGGCGGACCCTGCTCGAGGAGCGCGCGCGGATCGCCCGGGAGTTGCACGACGTGGTGGCCCACCACATGTCGGTGATCACCGTGCAGGCGGATTCCGCGCCGTACCGGCTGCCCGGCATGCCGGAGCCGGTGCAGGAGGAGTTCGCGGCGATCGCGGCGAGTGCGCGCGAGTCGCTGGGCGAGATGCGGCGGCTGCTGACGGTGCTGCGCAGCGATGGGGCGAACGGCGGGAACGGCGGCAACGGGACGTCCGGCAGCGGGGGCGCACTGGCCCCGCAGCCGGGGATCGGCAGGATCCAGCAGCTGGTGGAGGCGACCGTACGGGCCGGACAGCCGGTTGAGTTGTCGCTCGCCGCCGGGGCGGCGCAGGCGGCTCCGCCGGCCGTGGACCTGTCGGCGTACCGGATCGTGCAGGAGGCCCTCGCGAACGTGGTGCGGCACGCGCCGGGGGCCGAGACCCGCATCTCGGTGACGCACGATGCCGAGGAGGTCCTCGTGCTCGTGGTGAACGGCCCGGCGGCGCGGGATGACGCGGTGGCGCTGGAGAGTTCGGGCACCGGGCACGGGCTGGTCGGAATGCAGGAACGCGTACGGTTGACGGGCGGGACGCTGGACACCGGTCCGCTGCCGGACGGCGGCTTCCGGGTCGCGGCCCGCCTGCCCCTGAACGAACCGACGAACGAACCGACGAACGACCCGACCGAGGACGCCAGTTGACCATCCGCGTGATCATCGTCGACGACCAGGCCATGGTGCGGGCGGGGTTCGCCGCCCTGCTGTCGGCGCAGGCCGACATCGACGTGGTGGGCGAGGCCCCCGACGGACGGCAGGGGGTGCAGGTCTCGCGCACCGTGCATCCCGACGTGGTGCTGATGGACGTTCGCATGCCGGAGATGGACGGGCTGACGGCCGCCCGGGAGCTGCTCAGCCCGCCGCCGGGGGTCGTCCACCGGCCGAAGGTGCTCATGCTGACCACCTTCGACATCGACGACTACGTGTACGAGGCGCTGCGCGCGGGCGCCTCCGGGTTCCTGCTGAAGGACGCGCCGCCGGCCGACCTGATCGCGGCGGTCCGGGTGGTCGCGTCGGGCGAGGCGCTGCTGGCGCCCTCGGTGACCCGGCGGCTGATCGCGGACTTCGTCCAGCAGCGGCCGGCCCCGCGCAAGGACCCGGCGCTGCGGCTGAACGGGCTGACCCCTCGGGAGACCGAGGTACTGGAGCTCATCGCGCGCGGGCTGTCGAACCAGGAGATCGCCGGGCACCTGGTGCTGGCGGAGCAGACGGTGAAGACGCACATCGGACGGGTGCTGGCCAAGCTCGACCTGCGGGACCGGGCGCAGGCCGTGATCTTCGCGTACGAGGCGGGGCTGGTGCGGCCGGGCGACTCCGGCTGAGGCCTGCCCCGGCCCGGCGCAGCGCATCTCCTCCACCCCCTACCGGGGTATGACATCCGACTTGGCTCCACGGTCCGACGCCCGGCCCGGCACCTCCTTCCTACCTTCCTCCCCGTCACGAGGAGAGGAGAAGGGGCATGCGCCGCTTCGGAAGGACCCTGGTCACGGCCGCACTGGCCGTGGCCGTGGTCGGGGGGACCGCGGGATGGGCCTCCGGCGACAGCCAGCAAGCCGTCACCGGACCGCCGCCCGGCACCGCCGCCTGGCGGGCCGACACCGCGTCCGGCCGCTCGCTCCCCGACCCCGCGAGCGCCTCACCGCACGACGTGGCCCGGTTCTTCGCCGGGCTGGACGAGGCCGGGCGCCGGGAGCTCGTACGGCACCACCCGCTGGTGGCCGGCAACCTCGACGGGGCCCCGGTCACCCTCAGGTACGAGGCCAACCGGCTGGCCGTCCTCGCGACCGGCGAGGCTCGCTACGCCTCGCTCGCCTCGCCGGGGCGGCAGATCCTCGCGTTCGACCCGCGCGGGCGCGGCCAGGTCGTCGAGGTCTTCGGGGATCTGGAACGGGCCGCGCACGTGTCGGTGATCGTGCCGGGTTCCGACAGCGACGCCACCACGTACGACGCGAAGCGCGCGCCGAACACCGGTCCGGCCGGGATGGCCCGGTCGCTGCACGCCGCGGCCGGCGAGAACACCGCGGTGGTGGCCTGGACCGGCTACACCACCCCCGTCGGAGTCGGTCTGGACGCGGCGTCCGGGCGGCTCGCGAAGGCGGGCGCGGACCGGCTGGCCCGGTTCACGGCGGGGCTCGACGCGGTCGGCGCGCCCGACCCGGTGCTGTTCTGCCACAGCTACGGCTCGGTGGTGGGGGGCCTTGCCGCCCGGCACACGGACGCCACCGACATCGTCGTGTTCGGCTCCCCCGGCATGCGCGCCGGCAACGCGGCCGGCCTGCACACCGCGGCCCGCGTCTGGGCGGCCCGGGGGCCCTCCGACTGGATCGCCGACGTGCCGAACGTGCAGCTCGCCGGGATCGGCCACGGCACCGATCCGGCCTCCGCCGCCTTCGGCGCCCGCAAGGTGCCCGCCGCCGACGTACAGGGCCACACCGGCTATCTCGCACCCGGTAGCCAGTCCCTGGCGGCCTTCGCCGCCATCGCGAGGGGAGAGGCCCGGTGAGCGCTCTGACCCTGCTCAGGGGGACGGCGGACCGGATCGAGCGGCAGACCCCCGCCCACCGGGACCGGGCCGTCGACGGGCTGCGCGCCCTCGCCCTGCTGGCCGTGCCGACCGGGCACTGGCTCCTGGGCGGCTTCACCCTCGACGGGGAGGGCGCTCTGCACAATGCCAGCCCGCTGTCCGCGTTCGGCGGGCTCGCGCCGGCCAGCTGGGTGCTCCAGATGCTGGGCGTCTTCTTCCTGGTCGGCGGCTATGCCTCGGTGCTCTCGTACCACCGCCGCACGGGGTCCGCCGGGGCCTGGCTGAAGGGCCGGATCGCCCGGCTGGGGCGGCCGGTGCTCGGGGTCGCGGCGGTGTGGGCGCTGGCCGCGCCGGTGCTGTACGCGGCGGGGGTGCCGGAAGCCACGCTGCGGACGGGGGCCACCCTGGTGATCCAGCCGCTGTGGTTCGTCGGGGTGTACGTGGTGGTCACCGCGCTGACCCCGTACTGCGTACGGGCGGCGCACCGGCTCGGCGGCTGGGCTGCGGCCCCGCTGCTCACCGCGGTCGCGGTGGTGGACTTCCTGCGTTACGGGCCGCTCGCCGACTCCGTGCCCTCGTGGCTGGCGCTGGTGAACATCCTGCCGGGCTGGCTGTTCGCGTACCAGCTGGGCGTGTCCTGGGGCGAGCGGCGGATCGGGCGGCGCGGGGCCTGGCTACTGCTGGCGGGCGGGACCGTGCTGTTCGCGGCTCTGCTGACGGTGTTCCACTACCCGGCGTCGATGGTCGGCGTACCGGGCGAGGCGCGGACCAACTCGCACCCCCCGTCGCTGCTGGTGCTGGCCCTGGCCGCGGCGCAGTCGGGGGCGGCCTTGCTGCTGCGGGACCGGCTGGCGAAGCTGCTCGCCCGGCCGGTGCTGTGGGCCCCGGTGGTCGTGATCAACCTGTGCGCGATGACGATCCTGTGCTGGCACCAGACGGCCATGCTCGCGGCGGCCGTACCCGGTTCGTTCGCGGGAGGGCTGGCGGGTCTGACGACGGCGCCGGACAGCCCGGGGTGGATCGCGGCGCGGCTGGCGTGGATGCCGGTGTTCGCGGCGCTGCTGGTGGGCATCGCCCGGTACGCGCGCCGGTTCGAGGAGCCGTGGAAGCGGGCCACGGCGGTGCGGCGGACGCTCGCGGGACTGCTGGCGGCCGCTTTCGCGGTGTTCGCCCTGGGTCTGGCCTGATGATTCGGCTCGGCGATGGGTGAGCCGGGGCGATTAGCAGGACCGTTGCGGTCCGTCAAGCCACGGAATGCAGGGGCATGACGCGAGGCGCGGGCAGGGGGTTACTGGACATGGGCACACGTAGTGGCCCACCCGCATCGGCCCACTCACTCAAGGAGAACTCCCATGACGCACCCCTTTCGGATGCGGCGTATGTTCGTGTTCGCTGCCTCGACCGCCGCCGCTGCAGGCGCCGTGCTGTTGCCCACCGGGGCCTTCGCCGCCACTCCGGCGACGGCGCACACCGTCGTGAGCGACGGCGACATCGGCTCGCCCGACGCACGCCTTCCCAACGACGAGCCCCATGTCTCCAACCTTCTCCTGATCACTCCCAAGGACAGTGACGAGGGCAGGATCATCGTCAAGCCCGACACCACCCAGGACGGACAGGGCAAGGGTGACGTGGTCAAGCAGGGCCCGGGCAAGGTCCGCCCCGGCAAGAACGACCGCAACGACGACACGCGAGTGACGGTTCCCGAAGGGGAGCGCGTGTGGATCTGTGTCACCGCGCCCTGCGGTCCCCCGTCGCACGGCTCGAGCGTGGCCACTTAGGCGACCTGGTGGCCCGTGCCGAGAGCGCCGCTCCCCCCGGGGAGCGGCGCTCTCGGCACGGTCAGGAAACGGGTCAGGCGATCGAGGCCGCGACGATGGCGGCCACCGCCAGGTTGCAGCAGGCCGTGACCCAGACCGCCGGGTGCGGTTCCGGGTCGACGACGATGGCGCCGAGCTTGCCGGGGGTCACCCAGTCCAGCACCAGGAAGGCCACGCCCATCAGGACCAGGCCGAGCAGGCCGAAGGCGGCGGTGGACAGCAGGCCCTTGCCGAAGTCGTCGTACGTGGTCCAGATCGAGGTGAAGACGATCCCGCCGACGCCGATGAGCGCGGAGCTCAGCATGACGGCCGCGTTCCGGTTGCGCTCCTCCCAGATCTGCTTGGGGAGCTTCCCGGGCGTCAGCACGTCCACCAGGACGATGCCGAGGATCAGCAGCACCAGGCCGAGGGCACCGAAGGCGCTGGTACGGCCAAGTCCGTTGATGATGTCGCTCATTGAGAAGCCGTTCTCCGCGGGGGTAGGAAGGTCCTGCCGTACCTGACGCGTACCTGCCGTCAGGGTGGCCGAATCTATCGCACGGTCTTGCGGCAGACCATGGGGAGGTCAGGGAATGGTAAAGCTCAGAGCGGCGGGGGCCGGTGAGGCGGAGTCGCTCACCGCGCTGGTGGTTCGTTCCAAGGCGTACTGGGGGTACGACGCGGATTTCCTGGCCTCCTGCGCGCACGAACTGCGGATCCGGGCCGGCGAGGTGGCGGACCGCCGGATCGTGGTGGCCGAGGACGCCTCCGGCGGGCGGGTGCTGGGGCTCGCCTCCCTGGAGGGCGCGGCGCCGGTGGCGCGGCTGGGGCTGCTGTTCGTGGAGCCGGAGGCCATCGGGCGGGGCGTGGGCCGACGGCTGTACCGGGATGCACTGGGCCGGGCCGCCGGACTGGGGTTCCGCAGACTGCTGATCGACGCCGATCCGCATGCGGCGGGGTTCTACCGGGCCATGGGCGCACTGACTTCACCCGCGTCCTGCCGGCCGGGCGACGACGACGTGCCCGCCGGCCTGGTGCGGTTCGAGGCGGCGCCCGCGCCGCTCGCCGACTGGGCACGGGCCTGGACCGGCGGCGGACCGGCCGTGCACGTGGGCAATGTCGCCGAGTACAACGCCCAGTTCGCCGACGCCTCCTTGGACCGCGAACAGCGGGCCGCGCACCACTACGCCTGCCTGGCCGCGTTCTACAGCCCGTGGCCGCGGGCGCTGGTGCTGCCCGCGGCGGTGCCGCGGGGCTGGATCGAGCGGGTCTGCCACGTCTTGGAATGGGAGGGGCCGGAAGGGGAGGGGGTGGAGGTGTACGACGGCCTGGTGGGCGGCGGTCCCGGGCTGTCGGCTGCCGTACGGGCCCGCCCGGCGCTGGCCGGGCGGCTGACCGCGGCCGGGCTGCCCCTCGTACCGTGGGGCCGGACGGAGGCGTTCGCGCGGCTGACCGGACGGCCGTGGCGGCCGCGCGAGCTGCAGTACGAGTCGAAGGCGGCGGCGCACGGCCTGTTCGCACGGATCCTGGCGGGCGGCGGGCATCCCCGGATCGTGCTCCCCGCCCAGTGGCCGGCCGCCAACCGGCGGGCGGCGGCCCGGCTGCTGGCCGCCCGGGCCGAGGCGGGCGAGAGCACCGTTCTCAAATCGGAGCACGGTGTCGGCGGTTCGGGCACCACGGTGGTGACACCGGACCGGGTCCGGGCGGCGGGCGGCGCCCGCGCGGTGCTGCGCGCTCTGCCGCGCGGGCCGCTGCTGGTGGAGGAGTACGTGGCCGGCCCGACGGAGCCCGGCGCACCGCGCGACCTGACGTACGACGGGTTCGTGGACGGGCCGGGCCGGGTGCACGAGGTCGGCGGCGCGGTGATGGACGTGGTGGGCACCGGGTACCGCGGTGCCACGGTGGGCCCCGGGGTGGTGCCCGCATGGGCGGAGAAACCGCTGCTCGCCTTCGGGGAAGCGGTGGGCCGGGAGCTGGCGGCCGCCGGCTACCGCGGCTGGTTCGACGTGGACTTCGTCGCCGACGGCGCGGGGCGGCTGGCGCCGACCGAGACGAACCTGCGGCTCACCGGGCCGTCCGTGGCCTTCATGGTGGCGGCCCGGCTCGACGCGCTGCGGGGCGCGGGCCATCTCGTACGGATCGTGGACCGGGTGGACCTGGGGGCCAGGCTGCCCGAGGCGCCGCTCGAAGAGCTGTGCGAGACGCTGGCCCGCCGCTGCGCGGAGCTCGGGGCGGTGTTCCTCCCGGCGATCCCGACCGGCGCCTTCGACGCGGCGCCCTGGCTGGGCGTGCTCGTGGCCGCGCACAGCAGGGAGGTGCTGGACTCGGCCGAGGCACTGGTACGGGCGGAGGCGATCGCCGTCGGGGCGGCATTCGCCGAAGATCAGCGGATGCCGGAGCCGCCGGGGGCGTCGGCCTCGTCATAGTCGAACGGCGAAGGCGGTTTCCGGGTGATGTAGAGGGCGACGATGGCGGCCGCGATCATCAGCGGGATGTTGAAGACGTAGACGAGGGCGGCCTGGAGCGGCCAGTCCTGCTTGGCCGCCAGCCGGTAGAAGTTGTCCTGCGGCCACCAGGCGAGGAGCAGGTAGGCCACCGCCAGGTGCGCGGCCGTCGTGAGGCCGGGGCGGTGGCCGGGTCCGTGGCGCAGCATCCTGGCGCGGCCTCCGAAGAGGAACATCAGCCCGGTGGCGAATGCGGCTCCCTCGAACAGGTAGAGCACGAAGAACAGGGACGCCCACGGGTGGGGCACACCGCTCAGGTCGGTCGAGCCCGGCCAGAAGATCTTCGAGAGGACGAAGAAGATCAGGCCGGTGGCGATCAGGAACGGAATGCCGCAGCCGGCGAGCCCGAGCGGTGTGAGGGTGCCACTGCCGGCGGCCGTGTACTTTCCGGAGCCCCCCGCGGCATTCCCCCGGCCCGGCTTCGCCGTGAGCACGGGCTGGGGCAGAGCCTCCCGGTTCTCCTGGCCCGCGCGGTTGCGGGGCAGGGTGCGGAGCCGGATCACGGCCTGCGGGATCTGCGCCCGCGGCACCTTCCCCTCGAGGTGTTGGCGGAGCCGGCCGCCGTCCGGCAGATCGGCGGCCGGGGGCCAGGACTGAGCGTCGGCGGGCGGTGCCACGTGGGCGACCAGTCTGCGCGCACCGCTTCCGCCCTCCGGGATCTCGGCCACGAGCGCTGCACCGATGTCGTGGTGGCTCCGGATGACGGCTTCGACGGCGTGCGGGTCGAACACGCCGTCGGCCGTGGCGATCCGGTCGCGCATCCGGCCCCGGAACTCCAGCAGCCCGTCGGGGCGGATCTCCGCGAGGTCGCCGGTGGGAATCGCGTCGCCGCCGTCGGGCGGGGTGAGGCGCAGCTGTCCGTCACGGACGTCCGCGCGGCAGCCGGGGAAGGGTGAGCCGATCAGGCAGAGCTGCTCGGGGTCGTCCAACGGCCGGGGCAGCTGGGGCAGTTCGAACCAGGTGCCGGTGCCCGCCGTCTCGGTGAGCCCGTACACGTTGAGCAGCCGGGCGCCGGCCCGGAGCCTGCCCTGCAGGGCGTCCTGCTCGTCGAGGAACAGCCGGTCCCCGGTGACCGTGACCAGTCGCAACGACCCCAGGGCCGGGTCGAAGTCGCGGCGACCGCGCGCGCGGCCCGCAGATCCCGCGCGGGGTCCGGCGGCTGTTGCGGCGTCGTGCAGGAGGAGCCGGGTCGCACCCGGCGGGTCGGTGTGCACCACGCTGACCTGCTCGGTTTTGACCGCCCGGCGGATCCCCTCGGGCGTCCAGGGCGTGCGCTCGGGCACGACGAGGGCGCCGCCCGAGCACAGGGCCCGGGTCCAGCCGGCCGCGAACGGGGTGAGGTCGGGGCCGTGGGTGATCAGGTGACGGTCCTCGGGGACCGGCCGGATGACCTCGGCCCAGGCCTCGTGGGCGGCGAGCAGCCGGGCGTGGCCGACGGGGACGGCGCGCGGGAACGCCGCTCCGGTGAACAGGACGGCGGCCGTCGCGCCGGGCTCGGTCCGCTCCGGCGCTGCGGTGGGCCGGCCGGCCGTCTCGGCAGCCTCCGCGCCGAGGCGGATCACCCGCAGCCCGCTGCCGTCGTCCAGCCGGGCGTGGTGCGCGGCGTCGGTGAGCAGGACGTACGGTGTGAGGGCCGCGAGTTGCCGCTGCCCGGTGAGCGGAACCTCGACGTCTATGACGGCGTAGGCCCCGCCGGCCTTGAGGGCGGCGAGGAGGGCGACGACTATCTCGGTCCGGCGGGCGGTCCCGATGGCCACGACGGCGCCGGGCGCCAGTCCGTCGGCTATCAGGTGATGCGCCAACTGGTTGGCGCGGGCGTTCAGTTGCCCGTACGTGAGGCTGTTCACGCCGGCGATGACGGCGTATGCCTGCGGGGTCTCCCGCGCCTGTAGCTCGAACAGGTGCAGGACGGTGTCGGTGGTCGTCCGACCGGAGTGACCGGACCCTGGTTCCTGCGTCGATCCCTGCGTCATCCCCCGATGATGGCACCCCCCGCTGACAGTCCACAGGATGCGTGAACATCCCTCGTACGGGCGGGGGTTCGACACCGATCCGGCCAATGCATTGACCTCAAGTTTGGTTTAGGTCTTAGCGTTCCCCCCATGGACATGGAAGTCACCGCCTGGACATCGCTGCACAGCGCGATGAACGCCCAGCAGGACCGGCGCCCGCTCTCCCGGGCGAGCCTGCGCCGGGTCGCCGCATTCGCCCGCCCGCACCGCCGCGGGCTCACCCTGTTCCTGCTGCTCAGCGTGGTGACCGCACTGCTCGCGGTGGCCACCCCGGTCCTCGCCAGCCGGGTGGTCACCGCCATCGTGGACGGCCGGGACAGCGGTGCGGTCACCCGGCTCGCCCTGCTCATCGCGGTGATCGCGGTCGCGGAGGCGGGACTCGGGCTGCTCACCCGCAAGCTGTCGGCCACGCTCGGGGAGGGGCTGATCCTGGACCTGCGGACGGCCGTCTTCGACCACGTGCAGCGGATGCCGGTGGCCTTCTTCACCCGGACCCGGACCGGGGCTCTGGTCAGCCGGCTCAACAACGATGTGATCGGCGCCCAGCGGGCGTTCAGCAACACCCTGTCCGGGGTGGTCGCCAACACGGTGACCCTGCTGCTGACGCTGGCCGTGATGCTGGGCATCTCCTGGCAGATCACCCTGCTGGCCCTCGTCCTGCTGCCGGTGTTCGTGCTGCCGGCGCGCCGGATGGGGACGCGGATGGCCGCGATGCAGCGAGAGGCGTCGACGCTGAACGCGGCGATGGGCACGCAGATGACGGAGCGTTTCTCCGCGCCGGGCGCCACCCTCGTCAAACTCTTCGGGCGGCCCGCCGACGAGTCCGCGGAGTTCGCGGCGCGGGCGGCGCGCGTACGGGACATCGGGATCCGTACGGCGATGGCCCAGTCGGCGTTCATCACCGCGCTCACCCTGGTCTCTGCCCTCGCGCTCGCGCTCGTCTACGGGCTCGGCGGGTACTACGCCCTGCGCGGGACCCTGGACGCCGGGAACGTCGTCGCCCTCGCCCTGCTCCTGACCCGGCTGTACGCCCCGCTGACCTCGCTCGCCGGGGCCCGCGTCGAGGTGATGAGCGCCCTGGTGAGCTTCGAGCGGGTCTTCGAGATCCTCGACCTGAAGCCGCTGATCGCCCAGAAGCCGGACGCCCGCCGGGTACCGGACGGGCCGGTGGCCGTGGAGTTCGACCGGGTCTCCTTCGGCTACCCCTCCCCCGACAAGGTCTCGCTCGCCTCGCTGGAGGAGGTCGCGGTACTCGACGCCCGCGGCGGTACGCAGGTCCTGCACGAGGTGTCGTTCCGCGCCGAGCCCGGTCAGATGATCGCCCTGGTCGGCTCGTCCGGCGCGGGCAAGTCGACCATCGCGCAGCTGCTGCCGCGGCTGTACGACGCCGATGCGGGCGCCGTCCGCCTGGGCGGGGTCGACGTACGGGACCTCACGGCCGACTCCATCCGGGAGACGCTCGGCATGGTCACCCAGGACGGACACCTGTTCCACGAGTCGGTGCGGTCCAACCTGCTGCTGGCCCGGCCGGATGCGGGCGAGGAGGAGATCTGGGAGGCCCTGCGGCGCTCGCGGCTGGACGGGCTGGTCGCCTCCCTCCCGGACGGCCTGGACACGGTGGTCGGCGAGCGCGGCTACCGTCTCTCGGGCGGTGAGCGGCAGCGGCTGACCATCGCGCGGCTGCTGCTGGCCCGGCAGCGGGTGGTGATCCTGGACGAGGCCACGGCGCACCTGGACTCCACCTCGGAGGCGGCGGTGCAGGAGGCCCTGGGCGAGGCCCTGGCGGGCCGGACCGCAGTGGTCATCGCGCACCGGCTGTCGACCGTACAGGCGGCCGACCTGATCCTGGTGGTCGAGGACGGCCGGGTCGTGGAGCGCGGGACGCACCCGGAGCTGCTGGCCGCGGGCGGGCGGTACGAGGAGCTGTACCGGACCCAGTTCGCCGCGGCGGATGCCGCCCCGGGCGGCGCCGTACCGGCTGCGGGAGCATGATGCCGGGAGGCCCTCATGCGGCGGGCCGCTGCCGACCACCGACCTTGGAGCGTGGAGCACCGATGGACATCAAGCTGGAGCTGGTCGCCGTCCCCGTCACCGACGTCGACCGGGCCAAGTCCTTCTACGAGCGGATCGGCTTCCATGCCGATCACGACGTCACCGTGAGCGAGGACATCCGCTTCGTGCAGCTGACCCCGCCGGGGTCGGCCTGCTCGATCGCCCTGGGCAAGGGCCTCACCCGGATGGCCCCGGGGTCGCTGGACAACCTGCAGGTCGTCGTCACCGACATCGAGGAGGCGTACGAGGACCTGCGCGGCCGGGGCGTCGAGGTGACGGAGATCCAGGACATGCCGTGGGGCTCGTTCGTCTACTTCTCCGACCCCGACGGCAACGGCTGGGCGGTGCAGCAGACGACGCCGCGCACGGCGGCCGAGAGCCAGGAGAGCTAGCTATCCGGCGGTGAGTTGACCTTCGAGCAGGATGAAAGTCGACAATCGCGGTCATGGACGACACCGACGACACCTCGCCCGATCTGATGACCATCAGCGCGTTCGCCCGCAGGGTCGGACTCGCACCCAGCGCCCTGCGCTTCTACGACGACTGCCGCGTGCTGCTGCCCGCCCACGTGGACCCCGCGACCGGCTACCGCCACTACACCGCCGCGCAGCAGCCGCGGGCCGTGCTGCTCCGCGATCTGCGCGCCGCCGGGCTGGCGCTGGCCGATGTGGTCGCCGTACTCGACGGGCCGCCCGAGGGGGTCCGGGAGGTGCTGGAGCGGCACCGGTCCGCGGTCCGGGAGCGCGGGCGGGCCGCCGACGCGGCGATCGGGGCGGTGCTGGGCGGACTGCCCGGCGGCCCTGCGGTCACCGAGTTCACACTCGGCGGAGCCGAGTTGGCCAGCGCGGCCCGGCAGGTGGCGCCGGCCGCCGGGCGGGACCCGGGGCATCCCGTCCTGGGCTGTGTGCTGGTGGAGTTCGAGGAGGACGAGGTCCGCTTCGTGGCCACCGACCGCTACCGGTTCGCCCTGCGTACGCTGCGGCCCTCGGCGCTGACCGGGCCGCCGGGCCGGTTCCTGATCGAGGCGGACGCCCTGGTCGCGCTGGGGACGTGGGCGGCCCGGGTCGCCGAGGTGACGGTGACCGCCGGCCCCGAGGGGGCGCCGGTCCCGCTCACGGTCCGGCATCCGGGCGGCTCCCGCGAAGTGGTGCCGTCCGACGGCGCGTTCCCCGCGTACCGGGACATGCTGGCGGCCCTCGACGGCCCCGCCCACCGGGTGGTCGTGGACCGGGCCGCGCTGATCGCCGCCCTCGACTCGTGCGGCGCCGCCGTCCCGGCCGTCGAGGTGGAACTGGGCCGCGACCGGCTGCTCGTGTCCCGGCCGGACACCGGCGCCTGCGCCGCCCGGCTGGCCGCCGTACGCGAGGAGGCGGAGCCGGTGCGGATCGGCTTCGACCCCGCGGTGCTGGCGCCGGCCCTGGAGGCGGCCGTCGGGCCGGACGTCCTGCTGGAGATCTCCTTGGCGCCCGCCCGGCCGGTCCTGGTCCGCTCCGCCGACCAGGGCAGCTTCACGACGCTGGTCATGCCCGTCGCCCTGCCCGCCCGACCGGGCGGCGGAGGTCAGGCCTCTTGAATCCGGAACCGGAGGCCGTCCGGCCACCGGCGCGGCGGGCGGCCGGACCCGGGTGATCGGACTCCGGGTCCGGGCGGCGCCGGGCGTGGGGTGACCCTCCGGTGGCGCACGGCATCCAGACTGGGCGGCAACTGGACGTATCGGGAAGGGAAGTGACGCCGTGGAGACTGTCGCACTGCTGGGCACCGGGATCATGGGCTCGGGGATGGCCCGGAACCTGCTGCGGGCCGGGTTCGAGCTCCGGGTGTGGAACCGGACCCGGGAGAAGGCCGAGCCGCTGGCTGCCGAGGGTGCGGTCGTCGTGGCCGGCCCGGCCGAGGCGGTCGACGGGGCCGATGTGGTGCTGACCATGCTGACGGACGGCTCGGCGGTGGCGCAGGCGATGGCCGCGGCCGTGCCGGGGCTGCGGGCCGGGCAGGTGTGGGCGCAGATGAGCACGGTCGGCGTGGTCGCGCTCGAGGAGCTCGCCGGCTTCGCCCGGGAGCACGGCCTGGTGTTCGTGGACGCCCCGGTGCAGGGGACCCGGCAGCCCGCGGAGGCCGGGACGCTGGTGGTACTGGCCTCCGGACCGGCGGATCCGCGGCTGGAGCCGGTGTTCGCCGCGGTGGGCGGCAAGACGCTCCGGGCCGGGGAGGAGGCGGGGGCGGCGACCCGCCTGAAGCTGACGACGGTGGGGTACGCGATCACCTTGACGGCGGCGGTCGGTGAGGCCCTCGCGCTGGCGGAGGGCCTGGGGGTGGACCCGGGCCTGTTCGCCCAGGCGTTGACCGGCGGCCCGATGGACAACCCGTACCTCCAGGCGAAGATGAAGGCGGTCCTGGAGCGGGACTTCGCCCCGAGCTTCACGGTGCACGGCGCCGAGAAGGACACCGGCCTGATCGCGGAGGCGGCGGACCGGGCGGGCGTGGCCGTCGACCTGGCCCGGGCCACCGCGGCCCGTCTCCACCGCGCGGCGGCACGCGGCCACGCCGAACAGGACATGGCCGCCGCCTACTTCGCCGGCACTCCCTGAGGGCTGTCCCGTAATCCCCGGCGGGCGCACGATGACAGCTGCGGCACCTCGCCGCGTTGCCGGAACGCCCATATACGCCCGGTATGACGACGCTCCTCCGCCTTGCGATGCACCGCATCCGACGCCGCGCGCTGATCCACCGGGGATCGGGACGGCCCCTAGGCCATCGCGGCGTGCAGGCGGCGCATGACCGCCATCAGTTCGTCGGGCGGGACCACGGAGAAGGACCGGGTCGCCTCGTCGATCTGCGTCAGGCTCGTCACGGCGCCCTGGTGCCACCAGTACAGCCGCGGTGAGAGGGGGCCCGGATTGCCGTCCTGGTAGGCACCGAGCCCGAAGGCGGCCAGGTCGTTGACGGCGTCGACCACGTGGTGGTCCGCCAGCGGGTGGAAGACCAGGTGGTGCCGGCTGGGCACGGTGAACAGGGCGCCGTCGGCAGGAAGATGACTTCCCGTCACGGAGCGGACGAGCTCGTCGAGGACCAGCGCCTTGCTCGCGACGAACATGGACTCGCCCGAGACGATGTGCAGCAGCCCACCGCTCTGCGTGCGGGTGGTCTCGTACTCGACGGGCTCGGCGACCAGGTTGGCGCGGCCGGCGGTGCGCAGCGCTTCGAGGCCGATGCGGGCGACGTCCTGGTCGTCGAGGATCCGTACGGCGTCGGGGAGGTCGACTGCGAGCGTCTCCAGCAGTCCGGGGGCGATGCGGCGGGTGTAGCTGAAGGAGGGGGCGGCCTGCGGCGGGATGGAGTCCTCGGGCACGAGCCGCAGGTACGCGCTGCGCAGCGTCCGGTCAGGGGCGTCCGCCGTCGAGCGGGAGGCGTTGTCGAGGGCGGTGAAGTGCTGCTCCACGATGCGGGGCCAGTCCCGCGGGTCGGCGTGGCGCACGAACTCGGCGAGGTTGTGCAGGGCCCGGATGCCCTGGGGCGCGTGGACGGAGTCGCCGGCCACGGTGACCTGTACGCCCTGGCCGGCATGGTGACGGTGCACCAGTTCCCGGAGGTGTTCGGCCTGGCGGGTCGTCAGGGTGGGGAGGTGGGGATCGTACGAGGTGGCGGACTTGGACCTGAAGAACTTCATGGGCCGACTCTATTGAATGACTTGTTCCGCTCTGTCGGCCGGGAGGCCCGTCACGGGGAGGTGGGCGCCGGCGCGAGGACGTCGAGTTCCTCCAGGGCGCCCATCGCGATCTGCCGGGTCAGGGCCTCGGCGCGGGCCGCGTCGCCTTCCCGTACGGCCTCGGCGACCTGGACGTGCAGGGTGACGGCGGCCGGGTCGGGGTCGTGGAACATCACCGCGTGCTGCGTACGGCCGGTCAGGACCTCGGCGACGACATCGCCGAGCCGGGCGAACATCTCGTTGCCGGAGGCGTTCAGCACGATCCGGTGGAATGCGATGTCGTGGTGCAGGTAGCCGTCGAGCTGGTGGCCGCGCGAGGTGCGGACCATGCCGAGGGCGGCCTCCGTCAGGGCGGCGCACTGGTCGGGGGTGGCCCGGGCGGCGGCGAGGCCGGCCGCGACCGGCTCGATCGCGGAGCGCAGCACGGTCAGGGAGCGCAGCTGGCGGGGGCGGTCGGTGCCGGCGAGGCGCCAGCGGATGACGCGCGGGTCGTAGACGTTCCACTCCTCGGTCGGGCGCACGGTGACGCCGACCCGGCGGCGGGACTCGACCAGTTGCATGGATTCGAGCACGCGGACGACCTCGCGGACCACGGTGCGCGAGGCGTCGAAGCGCTCGGCGATCTCGTCGGTGCGCAGGACGCTGCCGGGCGGGTGCTCCCCCGCGGTGATCGCCAGGCCGAGGGTGTCCAGCACGTGGGAGTGGAGTCCCCGGCCTTCAGTGGTCATGGCGTAAGCGTACGGCGACCCCTCGGCGAACCAAAGATGTGATGTTTACTGCCGAACCCTTGAATAAGTACTACTTAATAGGTTTCAGTGAGGGCGCACGAACCGATGTCGGCGAAGACAGCGAGGTACGAAGTGAGCGGCACCCAGCGCGTGCTGGTGGTGATGGGCGTGGCCGGCACGGGCAAGACGACCGTGGGCAGGCTGCTCGCGGACGCGCTCGGCGTTCCGTACGTGGAGGGCGATGCGTTCCACCCGGCGGCCAACGTCGCCAAGATGTCCGCCGGGATTCCGCTGGACGACGCCGACCGGTGGCCCTGGCTGGACGCCATCGGCGAGCGGATCCGCGCCCGGCCCGCGGGCCGGGGCGCGGTGGTGGCCTCGTCGGCGCTCAAGCGCGCCTACCGCGACCGCCTGCGCAGCGCCGCGCCCGACGCGGTGTTCGTGCACCTCACCGGAGAACGCCCGCTGATCGAGCGGCGGATGGCGGCCCGCACGGGCCATTTCATGCCGGCCGCCCTGCTGGATTCGCAGTTCGCCACGCTGGAGCCGCTGCGGCAGGACGAACTCGGCGTCGTCGTCGACGTGTCCGGATCACCCGAGGAGATCACCGAACGGGCCTTGGCCGCGCTGTCCGCGCTGCCTGGCGTGTTCCCGCCCGCCGCTCCCTCCCGAGAAAGCTGAGGAACCCACCGTGACAGGTCTCAGCGTCGAGATACTGGCGGCGGCCGCGCCCGCCCCGATCACCTCGGCCGGGGACGCCCAGCTGGGCGTGGCCGTCCTCGCGGGCATAGCCGTCATCGTCCTGCTCATCACCCGCCTCAAGCTGCACGCCTTCCTGGCGCTGACGGTCGGCTCGCTCGCCCTCGGGGTGTTCGCGGGCGCCCCGCTGGGCAAGACCATCGCCAGCTTCACCGCCGGGCTCGGCGCCACGGTCGCGGGGGTCGGCGTACTGATCGCGCTCGGCGCGATCCTGGGCAGGCTGCTCGCGGACTCGGGCGGCGCGGACGAAATCGTCGACACCATCCTCGCCAAGGCCAAGGGCCGGGCGATGCCCTGGGCCATGGTGCTGATCGCCTCGGTGATCGGGCTGCCGCTCTTCTTCGAGGTCGGCATCGTGCTGCTGATCCCGGTGGTGCTGCTCGTGGCCAAGCGCGGCAACTACTCGCTGATGCGGATCGGCATCCCGGCGCTGGCAGGCCTGTCCGTGATGCACGGGCTGGTCCCGCCGCACCCCGGCCCGCTCGTAGCCATCGACGCGCTGCACGCGAACCTCGGCGTCACCCTCGCCCTCGGCGTGCTGGTGGCGATCCCGACGGTCATCATCGCCGGGCCGCTCTTCTCCAAGTTCGCGGCCCGCTGGGTGGACATCCCGGCGCCCGAGCACATGATCCCGCAGCGGCCGTCGGCGGAGCTCGAGCACCGCCCCCGGTTCGGGGCGACGGTGTTCACCGTGCTGCTGCCGGTGGCGCTGATGCTCGTGAAGGCGTTGGTGGACATCGTTGTCGACGACCCGGAGAACGGCCTGCAGCGGGTCACGGACGTCGCGGGATCCCCGCTGATCGCCCTGCTCACGGCAGTGCTGGTGGGCATGTTCACCCTCGGCCGGGCGGCCGGGTTCACCAAGGAACGGATCTCCACGACCGTGGAGAAGTCGCTGGCCCCGATCGCGGGCATCCTGCTCATCGTGGGCGCGGGCGGCGGGTTCAAGCAGACCCTGATCGACGCGGGCGTCGGCCGGATGATCCTGGAGCTGTCGCAGGGCTGGTCCATCCCGGCCCTGCTGCTGGCCTGGCTGATCGCGGTGGCCATCCGCCTGGCCACGGGCTCGGCGACGGTCGCCACGATCTCGGCGGCCGGTCTGGTGGCCCCGCTCGCCGCGGGCATGTCGACCACGGGGACGGCACTGCTGGTGCTGGCGATCGGGTCGGGCTCGCTGTTCTTCAGCCACGTCAACGACGCCGGGTTCTGGCTGGTCAAGGAGTACTTCGGAATGACGGTCGGACAGACGATCAAGACCTGGTCGGTGATGGAGACCATCATCTCGGTGGTCGGCCTGGGCTTCGTCCTGCTGCTGTCACTCGTCCTCTAAGTACTGTGGCCGGAAAGGCTTGCCGGGGCGCGGCGTCCGGTGCGGTGCATCGCAAGGCGGAGGGCCGCAGCCCGTACCGGACGTACTTGCGCGGTCCGACAACGCGGCGAGGCGCCGTGCCGGGGGGCGCGACCCGGTGAACCTTGCCGGTCACGGCTCTAGCTGCGCCGCGGCCACGGCGAGGCCGTTCGCGGCGGTGGCGCAGCGGTCGGCCAGGGCGGCGACCTCGGCGCGGAACGCGTCGGCCTGCGGGCCCTGCCAGTCCAGCGCTTCGGCGGCGGCGCGCAGCCGGAGCGCGTGGCCGCGCAGGACGACGGAGTGGCTGCGCAGGCCGTCGGCCGGGTCCGGCGGGCCGGATCGCAGCCGGGTGGCGGGGCTCACCGGCTGCGCCAGGGCTGGACGAGGAGGATGCCGCCGGTGCCGATGAGGCCGATGGTGTGGGCGCAGCCTTTGTGCGGACCGGCCGGGGCGGGTGCGGGGCGTCGGCGCGACTCCCGGTCCCGGTCGAAGAACGCCCGTACGGCGGCGCCGAGTCCGAGCAGTGGTTCGGCGGGCACGGCCCGGCCGGTGGCCACCTGCCAGCCCGCGTGGTCGTTGAAGGGATTCACGTCGGTCAGGGCGTTCCACGCGAACAGGTCGGCGAAGGACGGGGACAGCAGCGCGAACGCCCGCTCCGCGCCCCGGTCCCGCACGAGCCGGCGGAACACGCGGACGGCCGCCGCCTGCCGGTCCTCGTCCACGGCGCGGAGGATCGCCGCGCAGTCCGGGTCGTCCAGCAGATCGGGGCGGCCCGCGCTCGCCACCCGGATCCGGGCCTTGAGACCGCACACGGCGAGGCTGACGGCGAGGCTCTCGCGGCCGGTGAGGATCCCGGCGAACCAGCCGGCCCGCGCGACACCCCGGCCGCGCGGGGCCCAGCCCAGGCCCGCCGGATCGGTGAGGGTGCGCAGCAGGGTGCGCCAGCCGAGCCGGGAGCGGGCACGGGCCCGGCGGCGGCTCAGGGCGGCGGCCGGAAGACGGGGGCCGAGGGCCAGTTCGGAGGCGTGCCGGGCGGCTTCGCCGACGGCGTCGGCGGCCTCGGCGAGCTCGCGGCACAGGGCGTCGAGCAGTTCGACGTCCGGGTCGGTGGGCGCGGAGGTCGCGGCGTCGGACATGGAATCCTCGCGGGATGTCGGTGGGGAGGGTGGCTTCAGCGGCGGGTGAGGGTGAGCCTGATGCCGCGCGGGTCCAGTGCCACGGGCAGCGGTCCGGGCGGGTCGAGCACCGGCCGGGTGCCCGTGATGCGGCGCCTGCGCAGGACCTCGGCGCACAGCGCGGTGGTGATGAGCAGGCCCAGCCGGTCGCCCGGGCAGCGGCCCGGGCCGTGCCCGAACGGGGCCATCCGGATGTCCTCGTCCGCGCCGGGGGTCTTCCAGCGGCCCGGTACGAAGACGTGCGCGGCGGGCACGTGTTCCGGGTCGCGCTGGTGGAAGTGGGCGGGCAGCAGGACGGAGGTCCCGGCCGGATGGCGCACCCCCCGCCACTCGGTTTCGGTGCGGGTGACCCGGATCAGGTCGGGCACCGCCGGGTACAGGCGCAGGCACTCCCGTACGCAGGCGCGCAGCCGGGGCAGTTCCCCCGGGGCCGCTGATCCGGCGGCTTCGGCGGCCGCCGCGTCCTGTTCGGCAGGGTGGGCGGCGAGCAGGAGCAGGGTGCGGAGCAGGGTCGCGGGGATGCAGTCCATGGCCCGCAGCACCCGCTCCTCCCGGTCGGCGTATGCGCCGGCCCGGCCGAGCCGGGTGTGCCCGTCGGCCGTCCCGGCGCGCTCCCGGCCGCGGCGGCGCAGCCGGCCGAGCAGGCCGGCGAGTTGCTCGTCCCCCGCGGCCGCGGCGTCGCCGAGCACGATCCGCCGGGCGGCGCGGGCCACGGTGTGCCGGGCGCGGGCCAGGTCGAGGGTGGCGGCGGCGGTCAGGTGCCGGGCCTCCTCGGCGATGATGCTGCGGACGGCCCCGCACGGGCGGATTTCGCCGGCGCCGGACGACACCACGAGGGCTTCGGCTTCGGCTTCGGCTTCGGCTTCGGCTTCGGCTTCGTAGAACTGCCGCAGTTCCTGCCGGTCCAACAGGACGAGTACGGCCCCGGACAGCCCGCGGACGAGGACGGGCGCCCCGCCGTGGCGGGCCCGCAGGGCGCGCAGCGCGTCGGCGGAGAAGACCGGGCGGGCGCCGCCGGAGCCGCGGACGAAGAGCGGGAGGGCGCGGCCGGCGACGAACCGGACGGACCCGGCGCGGCCGGCCCGCGCCTGCTGTCCGCGGGAGACGGCCGCCTGGGTCGTACCGGGACCGGTCATGGCTGCACCGCCTCCCTGGGATCGGGCCGCCGGAGGCCGCGCGGGGCGGCCGGTCCGGGCGGCGGGGTCCTCCGGCGGGCGCCGACGCCGTACGCGCAGCACGTCGAGGGCGGCCTCGTGAAGCGTGCGCATCCGTGTACCTCCGCGCGCAGCCGGAAACCAACGGTCGGTGACATCGAGCTCACCGTACGTCGGCCGCGCGGCGACCGCGCCCCGAGCACGACCCGAGCCGGGCCGGCCCCACGAGCAGCGCGGCGACGTCGAGCCCGGCGGAGCGGTGCGAGGTGAAGGCGCCGCTGCTCAGCGCCCGGGCCGACCGGCGGCGCCGCACGAGGGCACGGCCTCGGCGGCCGGCCACCCCAGCTCGACGAGCACCTCGTCCCGTAGGACTGCGCGCCGGGCCGGTCACGGTCGGGCCCACCCCCTGTCATGTCGATGTCCGCTCAAGGACGGGGAGTTGGCGCGAACGCCGCGTCGCGGAAGGTCGTGCGGAGGGGGCCCGGGGGCTGGGTGGGGAGGAGGATCGCCCAGCGGCGGAGGCGGGGGGAGACCCAGACCGTCGGGGTTTCGCCGTACGACCAGGTGCCGTGCGGTGCCGGGTGCCAGAGGAGGCCCCGGGCGGGGGTCAGCTCGCCCGTCCGGATGCGGAGGGACTCGGTGATCCAGGCGCGGGTGACGGGGTGGTCCGCCGGAGAGAGGAGGTGGCTCAGGAAACGGACGACGTCGGCCAGGGGGGCGTGCAGGGTGCCGTCGGCGAAGCGGGTGCCGGTCATGCCGAGGGGGTGCCAGATGCGGCTGGCGGCGAGCTCGGCGAGGGGGCTGCCGGTGAGGTGCTCGGCGAGACGGGTGAGGCCGGAGCGGGCCGCGGGGCCGGTGGAGTGGCTGAGCAGGTGGTGTGCGGTGGTCCCGGCGGGGGCTTCGGTGCCGTACGCCGTGAGGGGGGTGTGCAGCCGCAGGGCCTCTTCCGCGACGAGGCTCCCGATCACGGGCCACAGGGCGAGCACGGGCATCAGCCCACCGACGTCGAGGGGCGGACCGTCACCGTCACCCGCCGATCCGGCGTGCAGCCCGTCCGGCCCTCCGACTGCCCACACCGCGTCGGGATCTGCGGACTCCAGCACGCCCCGGACCCGCCCGGCCACGTCGGCCGCACGGCCCGGGCCGGTCCGCTCGGCCCGGTCGGTGCCGGCCACACCGGCCACCCCGGCCACCCCGGTCGGTTCGACCACCCCGGCCCGGTCGACGGCATCGGGCGCGCGGGCACGGTCGGCTGCATGGGCCGCACGGGCCCGGTCGGCCACCTCGGTCACGTCGGCCGCATCGCCATGGTCGCTCTGGAGCGTCATGGTTCCCCACGCTAGCCACCGGCCGACCGCCCTCGCAGGCGCGTCGCCCCGAAGTCGGCGCGGATTCGCCCCGGGGCCACCCGAATGCCAGCCGCGGGCCACCCACCGGCCTGTGCCCCAGAGGGCCTGGCGGACGGACCGGAAGGGGGCGGGGCGCCCACGGCGTCCCGCCCCCCTGTTGCCCGCCGGCCCGCTAGGGCTGGGTCTTGTCCGGGCGGTCCGTCACCCGCAGGGAGTTCAGCAGCGGCTTGCCGTATCCCCCGTGCGCAACGAAGCGGACGTTGAGCACACCGTCCGTGACCGTGACCGTGTACGTGCGGGTCAGGGCCGTGTACGTGCCCGCCTCCAGCGCGATGTCCAGCGAGGGCAGCACCTGCGTGCCCTCGGCCATCACGTCGAAGACCCGCTTGTTCGGCTTCGTCGACGACAGCTCCGCGAAGCCGAGCTCCACGGTGTACGTGCCGTTCGGGACGTTGTCGAAGCGGTACTCGTACATGCCCTCACGGGCGTTGCGGAACAGCCTCTGATCGGCCGTACCGGCGATCGTGCGCCCGGTGGTGTGCGTCGAGGAGCTGCCCTGGTAGCCGTACGAGCCGGCCGTGTACTTGCGGTCCGGGGACCAGCTGTCCCCGAGCGTGTCCGTGGCTGCGGAATCGGAGCCTGCGTCCAGGGCCACCTGGTAGCGCGGGACCACGACCTTGACCGGGACGGTGAGGACCGGGCTGCGACCGCTCAGCGAGCTGATCCGCAGGTTCGCCGTGAGGACCGAGCCGGCGGCCAGACCCGTGGTGTCGACGGCCAGGTTCACGGTGGCCTTGCCGCCGATCGCCAGGTTCCCGGCGTCGGGGGTGGCCGTCAGCCAGGCCGCGTCCTCGGCCACGGTGAACTGCGAGTCGAGGGTGCCCGAGTTGGTGAGTTCGAGGGTGCGGGTGCGCTTCTGGCCCGCCGGGAGGACGAGCTCCAGGGAGGGCTGGGACGCGGTGACCCGCGCCGTGCGCAGCGACTCGTTCAGGGCGGTGACGCCGCCCTGTTCCACGGTGAGGGCGTTGGTCACCCCCGTGTACCAGTCGGCCAGGATCGTGACGGAGTTCTTGCCGGAGCGGGCCTGCAGGAGGTAGCCGCCGTCCGCCGCGGTGGTGGCCGTTACGGCTTCGGCGCCGATGCCGACGGTCACCGTGGCTCCCGCGACGCCCTTGCCGTCGTTCGCGTCGAGCACCCGGCCCGCGACCACGCCGCTCTTGGTGGTCTTGAAGGCGATGGCGAGCCCGTCGGTGATGACGGCCTGGTTGAAGGAGTACTTGAAGGCGTCGGTGCCCGTGGCGTTCTCCACGCCGACCGTGGCCGTGGAGCCGCCCTTGATGCCGGTGCCGCCCGTCCCCTTGTACGTGTAGACGACGGTGCCGTCCTCACTGATCGCCGCCGAGAAGGAGAACTTGTCGGTCTGGGCCGACCAGTGGGACACCTCGCGCCACTCGATCACGTACGTCCGGTGCGGGGCGGTGCCCGTGACGCCGGTGAAGACGCCCGAGCCGCTGCCGGCCGCGCCGACGACCAGGTCGTCCCAGAACGGGTACAGCGCCGCGTTGGGCGTGGCCGTGCTCGGGAGGTCCCCGTTGATGTCACCGGTGTTGTTGCCGCCGAAGCTGACCGTGCCGTTGGTCCCGATCCAGGCCTGGCCGTACGTCTTGCCGTACATCGGGACCGGGAACGGCAGGTCGACGCGCTCGGTGGTGTTGTCGCCGGTCAGCGCGAGCTGCCGGTCACCCGCCGTGTACGGGCGGCCGCCCGGGGTGGCGCAGCCGTAGCCGTAGCCGTCGGTGCGCTCGGGCAGCGTGAGCGCGACCGTCGTGTCGCCGGCGACGGTGGTCTGGGCGCTGCCGCCGGTGACGCAGCGGGAGGAGTGCGCGGCCCGTACCTCGTACGTGCCGTGCGGCAGGGTGACCTCGAAGCGGCCCTGCTCGTCGGCGGTCGCGGTCACCGGGGTGTCCGTGACGTTGACGGTGGCGCCGGCGGCGGGTCCGGCGGCCGAGGTGACGGTGCCGGTGAGCTTGCCGGAGGGGGCCTGGGTGAGGGTGAAGTCGCCGGTGGCGGTGGCGTTCTCGGTCACCGTCGCCGTGGCGGTCTCCTGGCCGTAGCCGAATTTGGCGGCCGTCAGCGTGTAGGCGCCGACCGACAGGGAGCGGAAGGTGTAGGTGCCGTCGGCCGCGGTGGTCGTCGTACGGCCGATCGGTCCGGTGGCGGTGACCTTGACGCCCGCGACCGGCTGGCCGGCGGAGCGGACGGTGCCGGAGACGGCGCCGATGGCGCCGCGCGGGGCTCCCGAGACGGCGGCGAGGGCGTCGAGCTTGCCCTCGCCGAAGACGTTGTTGTCCGCGGCGTTGCCGCCGCACTGGCCGTTGTCGGTGTCCTGGGCGGTGCCGTTCAGCAGCTGCTCGGTCTGCGCGATGTCGCCCTCGAGGGCGGGTGCGGCGGACCAGAGCAGGGCCACGGTGGCCGCGGTGTGCGGTGAGGCCATGGAGGTGCCGGAGAAGGCCTCGTACCCGCCGCCGGGGACGGAGGAGCGGACGTTCACGCCGGGAGCGGCGATGTTCGGCTTGACGATGCCGCCGGGGCCCGCACCGCGCGAGGAGAACGGCGCGATCGCGCCGTTGATGTCGAAGGCGCCGGAGCTGTAGGAGCTCGCGTAGTCGCCGGGCGATCCGCTGGTGGCGCAGCCGGGGCCGGAGTTCCCGTTGGAGAAGGCGGGGAAGATCCCGGCGGCGCGCCAGGCGTCGACGATCTGCTGGTACCAGTCGTCGTGCGTGGCGCTGCCCCAGGAGTTGTTGACGATGTGCGGGGCGAGGTCGGGGCGCGGGTTCTGGCCGTTCAGGTCGGTCGGGGCGACGATCCACTGGCCGGCGGCGAGGAGGGAGGCCTCGGAGCAGGAGTTGGTCTCGCAGCCCTTCGCGGCGATCCATTTGGCGCCGGGGGCCACGCCGGTCTTGTTGGCGCCGCCGTCGTCGCCGACCATCGTGCCCATGGTGTGGGTGCCGTGGTCGTTGTTGTCGCAGGGGGCCGCGGTGGGGCAGACGCCGGCCGGATCGAACCAGTTGTAGTTGTGGTCGTACGACCCGTCGGCGTTCTTGCCGCGGTACTGGCCGTTCACGGCCGGGTGCGTGTAGTCGACGCCGCTGTCGATGTTGGCGACGACGATGCCCTCGCCGCGCACGCCGAGCTGGTCCCAGACCTGCGGGGCCTTGATGCGGTCGACGTTCCACTCGACGGCGTCGGCGGCGGCCTTCTCCCGCTTGCCCTCGGCGGGCTTGGGGAGGGTGACCTTGTCGTCGGCGTCGATGCGGGAGACCTCGGGGCGCTGCGCGAGGGTCCCGGCGAGTTTCTGGCTGCCGACGACGCGGACGGCGTTCACGATCCAGTACGAGGTGTACTCGGCCTTGGCGCCGTCCAGGGCCTTGATCACCTCGGCCTGGCTGCGCGCGGCGTGCTGCTGTTTGGCGTGCAGAACCGTTTCCGCCTTGGCGGCCCGGGTCTTCTGTTTGCCTGCCGCCGTGAGGTCGGCGGCGCTGTCCAGGTAGACCCAGAAAGCGGCTTTGGCGGAGTCGTCGAGCTGGGCACGGAGCTTCGGCTCGATCTTGCGCTCGGCGGCTCCGGGGGTGGGCCCGGGTTCCGGTGCGGCTGCTGCCACGCCCGCGCCGATGGGTAACAGCAGGGCTGCGGTGAGAGCGGCGAGCGCCGCGCGTAAGGATCGTCGCCTGTTGCGTTGGGCCACGTGTGGTCCTCCTCGGACGCCGTGTGCAGGTTGTGCGGGAAGGGCGTGCGTGACGTGCGCGGTCATGGTGAAGGAGGGGTCATGCTCATTACAAGAGGGCCTAATGAGCCGTATGCTGCGCGCCTGGGTGGCCCTTCCGGGCCGGGCGGGCCAGCCTGAAGACATGACCGATCCAGCTCCGGGGGCGGCAGAGAGCGTTCCGGCCGGGCCCGGTGTGCCGCTCGCGTCCGCCCGGGGCCGGTGGATCGTGCTGACCACCGTGCTCGGGTCGACCATGGCCCTGCTCGACTCGACCGTCGTCAACGTCGCCCTCCCCACCATCGGGGTGGACCTCGACGCCGACATGGCCGTGCTCCAGTGGACCGCCAACGCCTACATGCTCACCCTGGCCGGACTGATCCTGGTCGGCGGAGCGCTCGGGGACCGCTTCGGGCGGCGCCGGATCTTCGTCCTCGGGGTGGTGTGGTTCGCAGGTGCCTCGCTGCTGTGCGGGATCGCGCCGAACGCGGGGGTCCTGATCGCCGCGCGGGCCCTTCAGGGTGTCGGCGGCGCACTGCTGACCCCCGGTTCGCTCGCGCTGATCCAGGGCTCGATCGCCGCCGGGGACCGGGCCCGGGCCGTCGGGCTGTGGTCGGGGTTCGGCGGGGTGGGCGCGGCCGTGGGGCCGTTCCTCGGCGGCTGGCTGGTGGACGGGCCCGGCTGGCGCTGGGTGTTCCTGCTGAACGTGCCGGTGGCAGCGGTGTGCGTGCCGATCGCCCTGCGGCACGTACCGGAATCGCGTGACCCGCACGCGCACGGGCGGTTCGACGTGCTCGGCGCCGCCCTGGGGGCCGCGGCCCTCGCCCTGGTGACGTACGCGCTGATCGAGGCCCGTTCCGGGTCCCCGCTGGTGATCGCCTCGGCCGTCGGGGGCGTGCTGCTGTCCGCCGTGTTCGTCCACGTCGAGCGGCACCGGGCCGATCCGATGCTGCCGCCCGACATCTTCGCCTCCCGGCAGTTCACCGCCGTCAACGTGGTCACCCTGTTCGTGTACGCGGCCTTCAGCGGGTTCTTCTTCCTCGTCGTGCTCCAGCTCCAGGTGGTCTCCGGCTACTCGGCGCTCGGCGCGGGGGCGGCGCTGCTGCCGACGACCGCGCTGATGCTGCTGCTCTCGGCCCGGTCGGGGGCGCTCGGAGAGAGGATCGGGCCGCGGATCCCGCTCACGGTGGGGCCGCTGCTGTGCGCGGCCGCACTGCTGCTGATGCTGCGGGTGGGGCCGGACGCCTCGTACGTACGGGACGTGCTGCCGGCCCTGATCGTGATGGGCATGGGCATGGTGGCCCTGGTGGCTCCGCTGACGGCGACCGTGCTGTCCTCGGTGGACCCCGGCCGGGCGGGCCTGGCCAGCGGCATCAACAACGCGGCCGCCCGGGCGGCCGGACTGCTGGCGGTGGCGGCGCTGCCGCTGCTGGCCGGCATGGGGCCGGACGCGTACCGCTCGGCGTCCGAGTTCGACGCCGCGTTCGGGCGGGCCATGCTGTGGTGCGCGGGGCTGCTGGTGGCGGGCGCCGCCGTGGCCTGGGCCACCGTACGCAAGCCCGTACCGGGAGCGGGGTGCCACCCGGAGTGCCACACCTTCTGCGCGACGACCTCCCCGCCGCTCGAACCCCCGAGGACGGCGAAGCCCTGACCGGCGCGCCATGTGCTGGAACGCCACGGCCGATCTGACGGCGGGTGCGGTCGTCACCGCCGTCGGGATCGTGTGCGTGGCGCGCGTACGGCGGGCCCGCGATCTGCCCGTCGCCGCTCTGCCGTTGCTGCTGGGCCTCCACCAGCTGGCGGAGGCCGCGGTGTGGCACGCGGGCGGTGGCTGCGGTCCGGCCACCACGGCCTGGGTGGTGGTCGCCCTCCCGGTGCTGCCGGTGTGGGTGCCGCTCGGGGTGCTGCTCGCGGCCGCTCCGGCGGCCCGCCGCCGCCTGTGGGGGCCGGCCGTCGCCGGTCTCGCCACCGCCGCGGTGCTCTCGTACTGCCTCGCGACCCGGACGGCGACCGCCGAGATCCGGGGGCACACCCTCGGCTACGGCGTGAATGTTCCGTGGATGCCGCTCGTCCTCGCGGGCTACCTGTTCGCCACGCTGGGCGCCCTGCTGCTGTCGGGCGACCGGCGGCTGCGGCTCCTCGGTGCGGTGCTCGGCGCCGGGGCACTGGCCTGCTCAGCGCTGTGGCGGCTGGAATTCGCCTCCACCTGGTGCGCCTTCGCGGCGGTCGCGTCCCTGCTGGTCCTGGGGTGGGTACGGCGCCCCCGGCCCGGCGCCCCTGTGACATGACAGGCCGAAAGTTACCTAGACGTATGTAGTGACTTCCCATGCGACCGGCAGTAGAACTCGTTCCCATTCCACCAAGAGTGAGGAACGTCACATGGGTGACAAAGCCCTGCACAAATCCGGCTCCAAGGGGATCTCGCGTCGTGGATTCATAGCAAGAACAAGTTCCATTCTCGGGGCGGCGGCCCTGGCCGGTCAGATCACCCAGGCCCACGCGCGGACCGTCGCCTCAGTGGCAGCGGCCGGCGGCCCCGTCGACGACGGCGCGCACGTACCGGCCCTGGTGATCGGCACCGGCTACGGAGGGTCCGTCGCCGCCCTGCGACTCGCCCAGGCCGGCGTCGACGTCCACATGATCGAGATGGGCATGGCCTGGGACACCCCCGGCCCGGACGGCAAGATCTTCTGCAACACGACCAGCCCGGACCAGCGCTCCTACTGGCTTCGGACCAAGACCAAGCAGCCCCTGAGCAACTTCCTCGGCTTCCCGATCGACAAGGACATCCCCCGCTACACCGGAATCCTGGACGCCGAGGAGATGGGCGGCATCATCGTCTACCAGGGCCGCGGAGTCGGCGGCGGTTCGCTGGTCAACGGCGGTATGGCGGTCACGCCGAAGCGAGCGAACTTCGCCGCCGTCCTCCCGTCGGTGAACGCCGACGAGATGTACACCACCTACTACCCGCGGGCCAACGCCGGGCTCGGGGTCGGCCTGGTCGACCCGGCCTGGTTCGACACCGTCGACTGCTACCAGTTCGCCCGCGTCGGCCGCAAACACGCCCAGCGCTCCGGCTTCCCGTTCGTCTTCGTCCCGGACGTCTACGACTGGGACTACATGAAACAGGAGGCCGCCGGTACCGCCCCCAAGTCCGCGGTCGCCGGGGAGATCCTCTACGGCAACAACTACGGCAAGAAATCGCTCCAGAAGACCTATCTCGCACAGGCCAGAGCCACCGGCAAGGTCACCATCTCCCCGCTGCACAAGGTCACTTCCGTCTCCCCCGCGGCCGGCGGCGGCTACACCGTCGCCATCGACCAGATCAACACCAGCGGCGCCACCACCGCCACCAAGACGGTGGTCGCCGACAAGGTGTTCTTCGCGGCCGGCAGCGTCGGCACCAGCAAACTGCTCGTGAAGCTCAAGGCCACCGGCGCGCTGCCCGCGCTGAACGGCGAGATCGGCAAGGGCTGGGGCGACAACGGCAACGTCATGTGCGGGCGGGCCAACCACCTGTGGGACCCGACCGGCAAGGTCCAGGCGTCCATCCCCTGCGGCGGCATCGACAACTGGGACGCGGGCGGGGCGTTCGCCGAGGTGGCGCCGCTGCCGACCGGGATCGAGACGTACGCCTCCTTCTACCTGTCGATCACCAAGAACCCGCACCGCGCCGAGTTCACCTACAACGCGTCCTCGGGCGCGGTCGAGCTGAACTGGCAGACGGCGTGGAAGCAGCCGTCCATCGACATGGCCAAGACCATCTTCGACAAGATCAACTCCAAGGAGGGGACGATCTACCGGACGGACCTGTTCGGCACCAACAAGATCTGGGGCGACCACCTCACCTACCACCCGCTCGGCGGCGCGGTCCTGGACAAGGCCACCGACAACTACGGCCGCCTGCACGGCTACACCGGCCTGTACGTGATCGACGGCGCGCTGATCCCCGGCAACACCAGCGTCAACCCGTTCGTCACCATCACGGCGCTCGCCGAGCGCAACATCGAGAAGATCATCGCCACCGACCTGTAGGCGATCCGTACGCAGACCCGGGGCCGTCGGAGGTACCGACCGGCCCCGGACCCATGGCCCTCGCAGCCTGCGTCAGTGGCCCGGCAGTACGCACACGCTGTCGAGGCCGAGCACGTGGTTGAGCCGGCCGAAGGCCAGCCAGGACCCGATGCTCATCGTCAGCTCCACGATCTCGAGCTGGCTGTAGTGCGCGGTCATCCGCTCCCAGAACTCCTCGTCGAGGTTGTGGTGGTCGAGCGTGTACCGCTCCGCGTACTCGGCGGCCAGCCGCGTGCGTTCGTCGAAGCGGTCCGTGGTGCGCCACTCGGTGACGGCGTCGGAGAACTCCTCCTCGACCTTCTCCCCGTCCCGCTCGGTCCGCCAGTCCAGGCAGAACACGCACCCGTTGATCTGCGCGACGCGCAGCCGCGCGGCCTCGAACTCGCGCAGCCCCAGGGTGGTGTGGGCGTACACGGACAGGGAGAAGTTCGCGGCGGCCATCCCGATCCCGGGGACCATGTCGCCCCACACGTACTCGATCGGGTGCTGGCCCTCGGGTATGTCGATCCTCATGGCTTCTTCCTTCCGAGCTTGCCGATGGCGGGGCGCAGGGGGATGTCGAGGGCGTCGTAGAGGCCCGGTTCGGCCTCCACGAGCCAGTCGATGGCGCCGACCAGACGGCCGACGGCGGTGGCGTTGCCGCCTGCCGAGCGGTTCTCGCCCTCGTCGGTGGCCTCGATGGTGACCTCGATGTGCGGGCGGCCCTCGATGATCACCCGGTGGGCGCCGTCGCCGCCGTCGGGCGGCGTGGGCCAGTCGGGGGCGCAGGAGGCGTGGATGCGGGTGACGTGCTCGATGACGATGCGGGGTTCGTCCTCGACGATGCCCTGCACTTCGAAGCGGATGGCGCCCTGGGTGCCGGCTTCGAACTCGCCCATGGTGCGGGTGGTCACGGTGGTGTCGAGGGCTCGGCGGTCCACGGTCTCGCGGATCTCGTCGAGTTCGACGCCCAGGGCCCGGGCCATCATGCGGATCTGCCCGCCCCACACCATGGTCGGGACGGACGGCATCAGCATCATCGGCTCGAAGTCCATGGGCTGTCCCATGCCGACGAGGTAGCGGACGGAGTCCGGCTGGTCGTAGGTGGAGTAGTCGAATATCTCCTGGCAGCGGATGGCGTCGATGGTGCTGCCGAGTCCGCTGAGCAGGAGCGGGAGTACGTCGTTGCCCCAGCCGGGGTCCACGCCGGAGGCGAACAGCGAGCCGCCGCCCTCCGCGACGGCGGCGGCCACCGGATCGCGGAACTCGGGCGGGGCGTTGCGGTGGTCGTAGAGCGGGTAGAGGGCGGGGCTGACGACGACCGCGCCGGCCCGGACGGCCCGGGTGATGTCGGCGAGGGCGTCGTCGGGGCGGGTGTCGCCGGAGGCCGCGTAGACGACGGCCTGCGGCCCGGTGGCGAGGACCGCCTCGATGTCGTCGGTGGCCAGGACCCCGGTGTCGTGGCCGAGTTCGCCGAGCCGGCCCGCGTCGCGGCCGATTTTGTCGGGATGGTGGACGATGACGGCGGCCAGTTTCAGCGCCGGATGGGCCTCTACGGCACGGATGGCCAAACGGCCGACGTTGCCGGTACCCCAGACAACCGTGGAAATCATGCGCGGAGGGTAGCGACAGGACCTGCACGTTTCCAGAGTCGCGGGCCCCGGCCTTCGGTTACTGGTTCTGGCCGCCCAGGACGAAGAGGAGGTAGACGAAGAAGGCGAAGAGGTGGCCGACGAACAAGTAGGCGATCAGCCGAATCACCAGGCCGCGCGGGAACTTGGACTGGATGTTCATGGTGGGGCTCCTGGGCTAGGGGGTGTGGTGGAGGGCGCCGGAGGCACCGCCGCCGCCGAGACACAGCCCGGCGAGGCTGCTCTGCAGCAGGGTGTGGACGAACAGCAGGTCGGCTCCGCCCGCGGTGGCCGCGCCGATCCGGTGCGGGGTCAGCGAGTCGAAGTGCGCGCTGTCCCCCGGCTCCAGCAGGTACTCGGCCTCGGCCAGGTGCAGCCGCAGCCGTCCCTTGAGGACGTACAGCCATTCCTCGCCGGGGTGGACGCGGACCAGCTCGCCCTGGCTGCGGCCGTGGGGGACGTGCACGCGCAGCGCCTGCATCCCGCGGCCGGAGCCCCCGGCCTGCCAGTACGTCCACCCGTCGGCCTCGCGGGCGCCCGGACCGCCCGCCCGTACGATGGGATCGGCGACGGCGGGGGTCTCGCCGAGCAGTTCCGAGACCGTCGTACCGTAGGTGCGGGCGAGTCCGAGCAGCAGCGGCAGCGAGGGCTGGCGCCGCCCGGTCTCCAGCCGGGACAGGTGCGCGGGCGAGAGCCGGGCCCGCGCGGCGGCGGCCTCCAGGGTGAGCCCGGCGCGGCGCCGCAGCTCACGCAGCTGCGGAGCCACGGAGGGCAGCTCGTCGGCGCCGGCGCCGACGTCGGGGCCGACCGGCTCGTCGGGACCTTCGGGGCCGGGGGCAGGACCGGATGTCATACCCCGATTCAGCCAGAATCCTGCCTGCCTGGCAATTTCCCTTGCCTCTGAGGCAAAACCCGTCGAGGTCGTCCCCGTCATCCGCCGCCGAGCACCGTCTCCACCGTGTCCGCCTGCTCCGCGTCCTTGTCCGGGCGGTGCCGCAGGACCCGCGCGAAGCGCAGGGCGACCCCGGCCGGGTAGCGCGGGGAGCGCTGGAGGCCGTCGTACGCGATCTCCACGACCAGTTCGGGCCGTACCCGCACGGTGAAGCCGTCGTCGTCCACCGCCAGCTCCCGCAGCCGGTCGGTCTGCCAGCGCAGCATCTCGTCGGTGAGCCCCTTGAAGGTCTTGCCGAGCATGGCGTACGTGCCGTCGGCGGCCCGGGCCCCGAGGTGCAGGTTCGACAGCAGTCCGGTGCGCCGGCCGTGCCCCCATTCGACGGCGAGCACCACGAGGTCGAGGGTGTGCACCGGTTTCACCTTGAGCCAGTGTTTGCCGCGCCGGCCGGCCGCGTAGGCCGAGTCGAGGGCCTTGACCATGACCCCCTCGTGGCCGCGGCGCAGGGTCTCGGCCCAGAACTCCTCGGCGGCATCCTGATCCTGCGGGTCCTCGACGACGAGCCGGCGGACCCGGGAGTCCTCCGGCACGAGGGCGGCGAGCGCCGCGTACCGCTCGCGCACCGGGAGGTCGAGGAGTACCTCGTCCCCCGCCGCCAGGACGTCGAAGAAGTACGGGACGACGGGCAGCGTCCGCCGCGCGGTCTCGACGTCGACCCGCGATCCGACCCGGCTCGCGACCTCCTGGAAGGGCACCGGCCGGCCGTCCGGCGTCTGCCCGATCACCTCGCCGTCGAGGATGAACCGCTCCCCCGGCAGCGCCCGCGCCCGCTGCGCCACCTCTGGAAGCCGGTCGGTGATCTCGTCCAGGGAGCGCGTGTACACCCGTACGTCGTCCCCGTCGCGGTGTACCTGCACCCGGATCCCGTCGAGCTTCTCCTCCACCGCGCAGGGTCCGAGCGCGGCCAGGGCCTCGGCCACCGACTTGGCGGTGTTCGCCAGCATCGGCTGTACGGGCTGCCCGACGCGCAGGGTGACCTCGCGCAGGGCCGCCGCACCGTCGGCCAGCGCCGCCGCGGCGACCCGGGGCAGCGAGCCGTCGAGCATCACGGCCCGGCGCAGCTCGGCGGGCGGCACCGCGGCAGCCGCGGCCACCCCTTCCAGCGCGACCGCGTCGAGGGCGCCCTGGCGGACCTCGCCGGAGAGCAGACTGCGCAGGAAACGCTGCTCGGGCCCGGTGGCCGCACCGAGCAGGGCCTCGAGGATCCGGCGCCGCTCGGCCTGCGAGCCCGCGCCCGCCACGCCGGCGAGCTCCGTCACCGCCGCGTCGACGGCGGTGACGGTCAGGGTGGGCTCGGCGGCGGGTCCGACCTCCCGGCCGAGCGCGCGCCAGCCGATCCCGGGCCGGCCCTGCGGGAGCCGTCCGGCAAGGTACGAGACGACCAGGCCTGCCTCCTCCGGGGGCGCCGCGGCGAAGAGCTCCGCGAGCAGGGCGGTCTTCCGGGACCGGGCGGAGGTCTCGGCGACCTCCCGGGACACGCGCGCGACCTCGGCGAGCAGCATGCCGTCATCCTCCCGCCGCTCGGCGTACCGCGCAGGTCGGGTCCGGGTACCGCAGGTGCGGTATGCCGGGCTGCCCGTGTACTCCTCGAGGAGGTGGGCGGTTCCGCCTGGGGGCGCTCAGCGCTCGACGGCCCGGCGTCTAGGGTTTCCGTATGAAGCTCCGATCGCCGAAGCTCCGGCTGCCCCGGCGCCGCCGAAGCCGCCTGCTCGCGGGCGCCGCCGCGCTCGCCGTCGTCGCGGGGGCCGGTACGTGGACCGCCGCCGCGTCCGGCGGGGCGCCCCCCGTGCACCGCCAGGACCGGACGGTGGAGATGCCCGGCGCCGGGATCGACACCTCGTACTTCACGGCCGGCGGCGGGGGCAAGCGCCCCGCCGTGCTCCTCGGGCACGGTTTCGGCGGTAGCAAGGACGATGTCCGCGCGCAGGCCGAGAAGCTGGCCCGGGACGGGTACGCCGTCCTGACCTGGTCGGCCCGCGGCTTCGGCCGCTCCGGCGGGCAGATCGGACTGAACGACCCCGAGCACGAGGTCAAGGACGTGTCGCGGCTCGTCGACTGGCTCGCGCAGCAGCCCGAGGTGCGGCTCGACGGGGACGGCGATCCGCGCGTCGGCGTCGCCGGGGCCTCCTACGGCGGGGCGATCTCGCTGCTCGCCGCCGGATACGACCGGCGGATCGACGCGATCGCCCCGCAGATCACGTACTGGAACCTCGCGGACTCCCTCTTCCCGCAGGGCGTGTTCAAGAAGCTGTGGGCGGGGCTGTTCTTCACCACCGGTTCGGCCGACGGGATGCAGCCCGGGGCACTGCCGACGGCCGGCCCCGGCGCGGCGGGTGCCCCCGCCCCCGGCTCCTCGGGGGCTGCCACCGCCTGCGGGCGGTTCCAGCCCGAGCTGTGCGCCATGTACGAGCGGGTCGCGGTGGCCGGGAAGCCCGACGCCGAGGCCCGCGCCCTGCTGGACCGGCGCAGCCCGTCGGCCGTCGGCGACCGGATCAAGGTGCCGACCCTGATCGTGCAGGGCCAGGAGGACTCCCTCTTCCCGCTGGACCAGGCCGACGCCATGGCGAAGGCGATCGCGGCGAACGGTGCGCCCGTCTCCGTGGACTGGGCGGCCGGCGGGCACGACGGCGGCATGCGCGAGTCCGGCCGGGTCGAGGCCCGGGTGGCCGCCTGGTTCGACCGCTACCTGAAGGACGACCGCGGCGCGGACACCGGCCCGGTCTTCCGCGTCTCGCGCTCCGGCGGCATCGACTCCACCGACGGGGCGGTCCGGTTGCGCGGCGCGAGCGGCGAGCGCTACCCGGGGCTGACGCCCGGTCAACGGGAGTTCGCCCTGAGCGGCCGGGAGCAGAGCTTCGCCAATCCGGCGGGCGGCGCCCCGCCCGCGCTGTCCTCCCTGCCGGGGATCGGCGGGCAGCTCGCCGCGTTCGGGGCCGGGCTCTCGCTGGACTTCCCCGGGCAGAACGCCCGGTTCGAGTCGGAGCCGCTGGCCGAGGAGGTACGGATCACCGGGACGCCGACCGTCACCCTGAACGTGAGGTCGACGGCTGAGGACGGTTCGGCCGTCCTGTTCGGCAAGCTGTACGACGTCGGGCCCGACGGGCGCCAGGCGGTGCTGCCGAGCCAGCTGGTCGCCCCCGTGCGGGTGGAGAACGCGCAGCAGGGCTCGACGGTGGAGCTGCGGCTCCCCGCCGTCGACCACGCCGTGGAGGCCGGGCACCGGATGCGGCTCGTCGTCGCCGCCACCGACCTCGGCTACGCTTCCCCGGCCGCGCCGGCCACCTATACGGTCGCGGCGCAGCGCGCCCTGGCCGTTCCGGTGGCCGACGGGGTACGGACCGCCTCGGCGGGGCTGCCCGCGTGGACCTGGGGGCTGCCGCTGGGTGCTGCGCTGCTGGCTGCGGCGCTGCTGGGGATCCGGAGGACCGGCCGGGAGGGTGCGGGGGCGCGGGCCGGGGGACCGCAGCCCGACCCCGCGCTGGCCGGCGTACCCCTTGAAATCACCGGTCTGACGAAGCGGTACGCGAAGGCACAGGACCGGTACGCAGTGCGGGACCTGTCGTTCCGGGTGGAGAAGGGGCAGGTCCTGGGCCTGCTCGGGCCCAACGGCGCCGGAAAGACCACCACGCTGCGGATGCTGATGGGTCTGATCTCGCCGGACGCCGGGGAGATCCGGGTGTTCGGGCACGCGGTACGGGCCGGGGCTCCGGTGCTGTCGCGGGTCGGGGCGTTCGTCGAGGGTGCCGGATTCCTGCCGCACCTGTCGGGGCGGGCCAACCTGGAGCTGTACTGGCAGGCCACCGGCCGCCCGGCGGAGGACGCGCACATGGCGGAGGCCCTGGAGATCGCCGGCCTGGGCGATGCACTGGAGCGCGCGGTGCGCACGTACTCACAGGGCATGCGGCAGCGGCTCGCGATCGCGCAGGCCATGCTCGGAATGCCGGACCTGCTGATCCTCGACGAGCCGACGAACGGTCTGGACCCGCCGCAGATCCGGGAGATGCGGGACGTGATGATCCGGTACGCGGCGGGCGGGCGGACGGTCATCGTCTCCAGCCATCTGCTGTCGGAGGTCGAGCAGTCCTGCACCCACCTGGTGGTCATGGACCGCGGACGGCTCGTACAGGCGGGCGAGGTCGCGGAGATCACCGGCGGCGGGGACGTGCTGCTCGTGACGCTGGCCGAGCCGGTGGACGAAGTGGTCGTGGGGAAGGTGGCCGCGCTGGAGGGAGTGGGTTCCGTGGCGGCGGCCGACGACGGGCTGCTGGTTCGGCTGGAGGGAGCGACGGCCGCCGGGCTGATCGCCGAGCTGGTACGGCTGGAGGTGCCGGTGTCCGCAGTGGGGCCGCACCGCCGGCTCGAGGACGCGTTCCTCACCCTGATCGGAGGTGCGGCGTGAGCGCCGTGACGGAGACCGTGACAGAGGTGGCCCCCGGCTACCGGGCGAGCCGTACGCTGCCGCTGCGCGTGGAGGCGCTGCGCCAGTGGCGACGGCGGCGGACGCTGGTGATGGCCGGGGTACTGGCCGCGCTCCCCTTCGTCATGATCATCGCGTTCGCGGTGGGCGGCGGACAGGACGGCGGCCGGGGCGGCGGGGACGGCCGGATCACGCTCATCGACACGGCGACGGCCTCGGGGGCGAACTTCGCGGCCACCTGCCTGTTCGTGTCGGCCGGCTTCCTGCTGGTGGTGCCGGTGGCGCTGTTCTGCGGGGACACGGTGGCCTCGGAGGCCAGCTGGTCCTCGCTGCGCTACCTGCTGGCCTCGCCGGTGCCGAGGGCCCGGCTGCTGTGGAGCAAGCTGGTGGTGGCGCTGGGCTTCAGCCTGGCGGCGATGGTGCTGCTGCCGGTGGTGGCGCTGGCGGCGGGCACGGCCGCGTACGGGTGGGGACCGCTGAAGCTGCCCACGGGCGGCTCGTTGGCGGCCGCGGACACCGTGCCGCGCCTGGCCCTGGTGGTGGCGTTCGTCTTCGTGTCGCAGCTGGTCACGGCCGGACTGGCGTTCTGGCTGTCGACGCGGACGGACGCGCCGCTGGGCGCCGTGGGCGGGGCGGTCGGCCTGACGATCGTCGGCAACGTGCTGGACGCGGTGACCGCGCTCGGATCGTGGCGGGAGTTCCTGCCCGCGCACTGGCAGTTCGCTTGGGCGGACGCGCTGCAGCCGCAGCTGGAGTGGGGCGGGATGATCAAGGGAACGGCGGTGTCGGTGGCGTACGCGCTGGTGCTGTTCGCGCTCGCGTTCCGCGGGTTCGCCCGGAAGGACATCGTGTCCTGAGCCGTCGCCCCGTGTGTGGGCCGTCCGTGGCATTGGGGTGCGCGCCCGCGTGCGCCTGCCGTCCGGGCGCCCCCGGCGCGCTGAACAATCGCGGTCGTCACGACGTACGGACGCGACTGCGCGGCACCGAGGGGTACGACCGATGCACTCAACAGGACTTCCTGCCCGCAGGGCCGTGCTGACCGGTGGCCTCGCGGCCGCCGCCGTCGCGCTCTCGGGGTGCTCGTCCCCGAGGGCGCCGCGGGTGACGACCGCGGCCCCACCGCCGCGGCCGGCCACCCCCCAGGCCGCGTTCGCGCGCCTGATGGAAGGCAACGAGCGCTGGGTGAGCGGAAACCTCGAACACCCCGACCGGGATCCCGAGCGCCGCGAGCTGGTCGCCGAGGCACAGGACCCCTTCGGGGTGGTCCTCTCCTGCATCGACTCCCGGGTGGCGCCCGAGCTGATCTTCGATACCGGGCTCGGCGATCTGTACGTCCTGCGTACGGGCGGGCAGGCGGTCGGCCCGGTCGTGACCGGTTCCGTCGAGTACGGGCCCATGACGGGCGGCACCCCGCTGGTGGTCGTGCTCGGGCATCAGCGCTGCGGCGCGATCGAGGCCGCGTACAAGGCGCTGAAGGGCGGCACACCGCTGCCCGGCAATCTGCAGGCCATCGCCAGGGCCATGGTGCCGGCGTACGAGCTGACGGCCAAGAACCCGGGCGCCGACCCCGTCGACACCATGACCCACAACCAGATCAAGGTGACCGCGGACGATCTGCGGGCCAACGCCGACCTGGGGCCCCTCGTGAAGAAGGGCGTCCTGGCCGTCGTCGGCGCCTACTACTCGCTGGACACCGGCAAGGTGGAGGTCCTGACGGGTGCGCCCGCCTGAGCCGCACACCGAACGCTGCGCCGAGGATCACGCCCCCGCGATCGCGTCGATCTCCGCCAGCAGTTCGGGCTCCAGCGGGCGGTCGGCGACGGCCGCGTTGGCTCGTACCTGCTCGGGCGAGGTGGCGCCCGCGATGACGGAGGAGCAGCCCGGCTGGGCGGAGAGCCAGCCGATGGCGAGCTCGAGGACGCTGCGGCCGTGCTTGTCGGCGACGGCGGCCAGCGCCTCGACCGTGTCGAGCCGCTCCTCGGTGAGGTACGCGTCGCGCCCCTCCAGGCGCGTGCCGGCCGGAACCGGGGCACCCCGGCGGATCTTGCCGGTCAGCAGGCCGTTGGCGAGGGGGAAGTACGGGAGCACTCCGAGGCCGTAGTGCACGGCCGCCGGGACCAGCTCCGCCTCCGCGTTCCGCTGGAGCAGCGACCATTCGTTCTGCGCCGACACGAAGGGGGCCGCGCCCGTTTCGCGGGCGACGTGGGCGGCTTCGGCGAGCTGCCAGCCGCTGAAGTTGGAGTGGCCGATGTAGCGGATCTTGCCCTCGGCGACCAGTTCGGTGAGCGCGGCCAGGGTCTCGGCGACGGGGGTGGCCGGGTCGGGGCTGTGCAGCTGGTAGAGGTCGATGTGGTCGGTGTCCAGGCGGCGCAGGGACTCCTCGACGGCCCGCCGGATGTACGCGCGTCCGCCGCGGGATCCGGCGGCGGGCCCGTACTCCATGTCCATGCCCGCGTAGCCGAACTTGGTGGCGAGGACGACCTGGTCGCGGCGGCCCTTGATGGCCTGTCCGAGGTGGCGCTCGGAGCCGCCGCGGCCGCCGTAGATGTCGGCGGTGTCGAGGAGGGTGATCCCCGCGTCGAGCGCGGCGTCGACGACGGCGCGGGTCGCCCGGGCGTCGAGGCGGCCGCCGAAGTTGTTGCAGCCGAGCCCGACGGCGGAGACCTGAAGACCTGAACTGCCCAGCGGGATGTAGCGCATGCGTTTCGTTCCTCCGCACTCGTCCGGCACATGATCGACCAAGTGATCAGTCTATGAGGACCGGTTCGGCCGAGCATGCGCCGGTGGACAACTCGCGCGAACGTCGAACCGCGGGCGGCGCGGCGGGCGTGTACCCCGCGCCGTCAGCGGATGCGCTCCGCCCCGGCGGACGGCTCCGCCGCAGTGATGCGCGGCGGCTTGGACCCCGCCGCGGCGAAGGCCTCCGTGACCGCCCGGGTCACGGCCGGCTCGGCGTCCGCGTCGATCAGGGCCAGGGCCGAACCTCCGAAGCCGCCGCCGGTCATCCGGGCCCCGTACGCGCCCGCCGCGTTGGCGGTGGCGACCGCCAGGTCGAGCTCGGCGCAGGACACCTCGTAGTCGTCACGCAGCGAGGCGTGGCCCTCGGTCAGCAGCGGGCCCGCCTCCTTCAGCCGTCCGGCGCGCAGCAGTTCCTCCACCCGTACGACCCGTTCGTTCTCGGTGACGACGTGCCGGACCCGTTTGCGCCGGACCGGGTCGTCGAGGCGGGCCAGGGCCTGGTCCAGCTCCTCGTACGGGAGGTCGCGCAGGGCGGGCAGCCCGAGCTCGGCGGCCGCTCCGTGGCAGGAGGCGAGGCGCTCGGCGTAGGCCCCGTCGGCCAGGTCGTGCTTGACCCGGGTGTCGATGACCAGGAGGCGCAGGCCCGCCGCCGCGCAGTCGAAGGGGATGTGCCGCTGTTCGAGGGTGCGGGTGTCCAGGTGGAGGGCGTGGCCCTCGGTGGCGCAGGCCGAGGCCGTCTGGTCCATCACCCCGCAGGGCACGCCGACGTAGGCGTTCTCGGCACGGCGGGCGAGCGCGGCCAGTTCGGTCCCGGTGAGCGGGATCCCGTACAGGCCGGTGAGTGCCAGGGCGGTGGCCACCTCCAGGGCGGCGGAGGAGGACAGCCCGGCCCCGGCCGGCACGTCGGACCGTACGTGCAGATCGGCGCCGCCGACCGGAAGGCCGGCGTCCAGCAGGGCCCACAGCACGCCGGCCGGGTAGGCGGCCCAGCCGGCGGCGCCGGTGGGCGGGTGGGCCGGGTCGAGGTCGGCGGGGCGGACGGTGACCACGCCGGAGGGGACGTCGGCGGAGTGGAGCCGGAGGATCCCGTCGGCGCGCCGGGCGGCGGCGACCTCCGTGCGCTGCGGGAGCGCGAAGGGCAGGGCGAAGCCGTCGTTGTAGTCGGTGTGTTCGCCGATCAGGTTGACCCGGCCCGGAGCCGCCCAGACTCCCTCGGGCACAGCCCCGTACAGCCGGTGGAACCCGTCCGCGGCGGCCTGGTTCGCCGACTCGCCGTCCTTCATCGGCTCGCCACCTCCCGCAGCCGCGCGGCCGCGTCCTCGGGCCGGACGTCGTTCATGTAGGCCTCCATCCCGGATTCGGTTCCCGCCAGGTACTTGAGCTTGTCAGCGGTGCGGCGCACCGTGAAGAGCTCCAGGTGGAGCGCGAAGTCGGCCCGGCCCTCGCCGGAGGTCGGCGCCTGGTGCCAGGCGGAGATGTACGGGGTGGGCCCGGGCGTCCCGAACAGCCGGTCGAAGCGGCGCAGCAGCTCCAGGTAGAGGCGGGGGAACTCGGCGCGGGCCGCGTCGTCCAGCGTGGTCAGGTCGGCGGTGCGGCGGTGCGGATAGAGGTGGACCTCGTACGGCCAGCGCGCGGCGTAGGGCACGAAGGCGGTCCAGTGCTCCCCTTCGAGGACGACCCGGGTGCCCTCGGCGCGTTCGGCGGCGAGCACCTCCTCGAAGAGGTTGCCGCCGGTGCGGGCACGGTGGGCGGCGACGGTGGCGAGCATGCGGGTGGTGCGCGGGGTGATGAAGGGGAAGGCGTAGATCTGGCCGTGCGGGTGCCCGAGGGTGACGCCGATCTCGGTGCCGCGGTTCTCGAAGCAGTAGACCTGGCGGACCCCGTGGTGGGCGGAGAGCTCGGCGGTCCGGTCGGTCCAGGCGGCCAGGACCAGCGCCGCGCGCTCCTCGTCGAGCTCGGCGAAGGAGGTCAGGTGGTCGGGGGTGAAGCAGATGACCTCGCAGCGGCCGGTGTCGCCGGCGAGGGAGGGGAAGCGGTTCTCGAAGACGACCACGTCGTAGTCGGAGGCCGGGATCTCGCTCGCGTGCCCCTCGGCGGAGGGGCACAGCGGGCAGGCGTCGGCGGGCGGGAGGTGGGTGCGCCCCTGACGGTGGGAGGCGATGACGACGGCGTCGCCGAGCAGAGGGTCGCGGCGCACCTCGGAGGAGGTGGCGGATGCGTCGAGGGGGCGGGTGTCGGGGACGCCGCGGGCCGCGCCGTCGTCGGCGTCGTAGTACAGGATCTCGCGGCCGTCGGCCAGGCGGGTGCTCGTTCGCTTCACGGGAAGAGCTTCTCTCAAGGGATGGTCGCTGGAGTTCGCCGGGGTATGCGGGATGCACGGGGTGCGCCGGGGTGCGCCGGGGTTCACTCGAGGGTGACGACGGTGGGGCGGCCGAGGTCCGGGCGGTCGCGCAGCGGCAGGTCGGCGCCGGGTCGCTCCAGCTCGAGGAGGACGATCTCGTTCCGGTCGCTCCGCCACAGGGGCGCGGGGGCGTACAGGGTGCGCTGCGGGCCGCGCGGGGTGTCGTAGTGGCCGAGGAGGAAGCCGTTCAGCCAGACGAGACCGGTGCCCCAGCCGGACACGTCGACGAATCCGTCGGCGGGGGCGCCGGGGAGGGCGTGGGTGAAGCGGTGGAAGGCCGGGCGGCCCGGTTCGGGTGTGTCGGGCGACCAGCGCAGGCCGGTCGGGTCGGTGAGCGGGAGCGACCGGATCTCCCACTCGAACAGCTGCTGGTGGCCGTGGCGGACACCTCGCCAGATGCCCTTGCGGTCATCGAGGAGCGGGCCGTAGTTGACCCGGCCCTGGGCGCGGACGAGGACGTCGAGGACGACCCCCGCCTCGCCGACGGGCAGGTCGAGGCCCTCGTCGGGCCGGTTGCGGTCGAGGATGCCGAGGGGCTCCCCGTCGGCGAACACGTACGCGCGGTCGCCGAGGCCGTCGATCCGGACGGGCATGGCGGGGCGCGGGCCGCTGACGGTGGTGCGGTAGTGGATCATGCCGTGGGCCTGGCCGAGCTTCTCCATGGACTCGGGCGCGGGGCGCAGCACGGGCTCCCCGCCGAGCTGGTCCAGGTGGTCCAGGAGCGGGGCGGCACCGGCGGGGACGGCGAGGGCGGGGGTGATGCGGGGCGGCGGTTCGGGCAGGGGCCCGTCGGGCAGCGGCACGTACTTGCCGATGACCTCGCGGAACGCGTGGAACTTGGGGGTGAGTTCACCGGCCTCGCCGATGGGGGCGTCGTAGTCGTAGCTGGTGACGGTGGGCTGGTAGCCGGGGTCGCCGGGCCTGGACCCGGTGTGGTTGGCACCCGCCCAGAAGCCGAAGTTGGTGCCGCCGTGGGCCATGTAGAGGTTGACGGAGGCGCCGGTGGCGAGGAGTTCGTCGAGGGACTGCGCCGCGTCCTCGACGGCGCGGACGTGGTGGTCCTCGCCCCAGTGGTCGAACCAGCCGATCCAGAACTCCATGGCGGCGAGCGGGCCGGTCCGCTGGTAGCGGCGCAGGTGGGCGAGGCGTTCGGCGGGCCGGGCGCCGAAGGTGGCGGTGGCGAGCCGGCCCGGGAGCATGCCGCCCTGGAGCATGGCGTCCTCGGGCCCGTCGGCGGTGAACAGGAGGCAGTCCACGCCGCGTTCGACCAGGGCCTGCTCCACGTGGGCCCGGTAGCGGGTGTCGTTGCCGTACGAGCCGTACTCGTTCTCGATCTGTACGGCGACGACCGGACCGCCGCGGCTCGCGAGCAGCGGCAGCAGCTCGGGGGCGACGAGGTCGAACCAGCCGTCGGCCTCGGCCTCGAAGCGGGGGTCGGAGCAGCGTAGGCGGAGGCCTTCGGCGGCGAGGAGCCGGGCGGGCAGGCCGCCGAAGTCCCATTCGGCGCAGATGTACGGGCCGGGGCGGACGACGGCGTCGAGGCCGAGGTCCTGGGCGGTGCGCAGGAAGCGGCCGAGGTCGCGCGGTCCGGTGAAGTCGGCCTTGCCGGGGGCGGTCTCGTGGAAGTTCCAGGGGACGTACGTGTCCACGGTGTTGGCACCCAGGGCGCGCAGCCGCCGCAGCCGGTCCTCCCACAGGTCGGGATGGACCCGGAAGTAGTGCAGGGCCCCCGAGACGATGCGGTGGGGGCGGCCTGCGCGCCGGAATCCGTCCTGGTCGTACGTGAGCATGCGCTGACTCCCGGAAGAGGTCGTGATGCCGTGAGGTGCCGGACGCCGCCGAATATATGAACGCACCGTCCACGCCGTCAATGACCGGTTGATCGAAAACGATCGAATCGATCGGTTCGGTTCTCTATGATGGCGGAACGCACCGGACACGCCGGAGCTCACCACGGATGCCGACGGACCGAAGCCCGAAGGCCCGGCGGGCGGACCGCGGGAAGACCGCAGGGGGAATCTTGAGACCACATGTGGACCAGCGCCAGGCGCAGGTGCTCGCGCTCGTCCGGGCGCGGGGCAGCGTGCGCGTGGCGGATCTGGCGCAGGAGCTGGGCGTCTCGCCGGTCACCCTGCGGCGCGACATCGAGGCGATGGCGGCCCGGGGCGAGATCCACCGGATGCACGGGGTGATCAGCCGGGTGGAGGCCGGGCGGCCGGGCGCTTCGGCGGCCTCGGCGCCGGCCCCCGGACCGGGCGGGAGCCGGTCGCCGGTCCGGGCGGATGCCGAGGGGCTGGTGATCGGGATGGTGGTGCCGACCACGGAGTACTACTACGCGGAGGTCGTACGCGGAGCCCGTGAGGTGGTCGAGGCGCGGGGCGCACGGCTGACCGTGGGCCTGACCCGGTACCTGCCCGGCGAGGACCGGACGCAGGCCGACCGGCTGCTGTCCACCGGGGCGGACGGGCTGCTGCTCACCCCGAACTGGGATGCCGGTTCGCCCGGCCCCGGGGAGGGGGCATGGACGGCGGAGCTGCCGGTTCCGACGGTGCTGGTGGAGCGGTGGGCCCCGCCCGGGCATCCGGCCGCGGCATTGGACCGGGTGGCCTCCGACCATGCGCACGGCGCTGCGGCGGCGGTGCAGCACCTGGTGGAGCGGGGCCACCGGCGGATCGCGCTGGCCAGCCGTGCGACGCCGACGACGCCGCGGCTGCGGGCCGGGTACGAGGCGGCGGTGGCCGCGCTCGGGCTGGAGCCGGCCCCGCCGTGGGCGGCGGCCGGGCCGGGCCCGTTCTCGGACGCGGAGCTGTTCGCGCGGACGCTGGACTACCTGTGCGAGGCGGTGACGGCGGGTGGGGTGACCGCGGCGCTGATCCACAGCGACACCGACGCGATCATGCTGATCCCGAGGCTCCAGGCGCGTGGGGTCCGGGTACCGGAGGACCTCGCGGTGATCACCTACGACGACGAGGTGGCGGGGCTGGCCGACGTACCGCTCTCGGCGGTGGCGCCGGCCAAGCACGAGGTGGGGGCGCGGGCGGCGGGGCTGCTGCTGGACCGGCTGACGGTGGCGGGCGAAGGGCTGGACGCGGGGCAGGAAGCGGGGTCGCGGCAGCATCTGGAGCTGCTCCCCCGGCTGACGATCCGCTCATAAGGAACAGGAGGGGACTCTCGGATCGATCATTTCGATCGAGTTGCGCATTCGCTCTTGACGGTGTGCTTGTACGCACAAAAGATGGGCCGCGTTCTCCCATCCGCCGCCGTCTGCGGTCGTCCGTAGGAGTCACTCCATGTCGCGCAGCTTCCGTTCCTCCCGCACGCCCCGATTCGTCCTGACCGCCTCGGTCGCCTCGCTCGCCCTACTCGCCACCGCGTGCGGCGGGGAGACGGAGCCGGGCGCGGCCGGGACGGCCGGCGGCTCGCCGGAGCAGCCGGTCACGGTCACGTACTGGTCCTCGTCCGCGGGTGCGCAGCAGACGGCGGACGCCTTCAACAAGACGCACCCGAACATCCGGGTGCAGTTCTCGGCGGTGCCGGGCGGCCCCGACGGGGCGGCCAAGCTGGCCAATGCGGTCAAGGGCGGCAACGCGCCGGACATCGCGACGATGGACTACTCGGCGCTCCCGGAGTTCGCGAGTGGCGGCAATCTGGAGGACCTGAGCGCGACGTCCGGGAAGCTCGTCTCCGAGAAGTTCCCCGAGGCGGTGCAGTCCCTGGTGAAGCTGGGCGGCAAGACGTGGGCCGTGCCGTTCGACGTCACCCCGCTGGAGCTCTTCTACCGGAAGGACATCTTCGAGAGGCACGGGGTGGCCGTGCCGAAGACGTGGGACGAGTACAAGGCGGCCGCGGAGAAGATCAACCAGGCCGACCCGTCGGTGAGGATCACGAACTTCGGCGGCGGCGACCCGGCGGTGCTGGCGGGCCTCTCCTGGCAGGCGGGGGCCCGGTGGTACGGCACCGAGGGCGACAAGTGGAAGGTCGCGATCGACGACCCCGCCTCGAAGAAGGTGGCGGAGTACTGGAACGGCCTGATGGCCTCGGGGGTGGCGTCGAAGACCCCGCTGTGGGGCGAGGGCGAGGCGAAGGAACGTTCGTCCGGGCAGGTCGCGACCGTCATCGGCGCCGCCTGGACGGCGGGCACGTTCCTCGCGAACTACCCCGACCTCAAGGGGAAGTGGGGCATCGCCCCGCTCCCGACCTGGGACGGCAAGCCCGCGACCGGCATGTACGGCGGCACCTCGTACATCGTGCCCAAGGGCAGCAAGCAGACCGGGGCGGCGGCGGAGTTCATCAAATGGGTCACCACCGAGCCGGAGGCGATCAAGGCGCGGCTCAGCTCGCTGAAGTCGCCGAGCAGCGCCCTGCCGGCCAATGCCGAGATGCGGGCCGAGGCCGCGAAGCTGTTCGACACGGCGTACTTCGAGGGCCAGGACCCGTACGGCCTGGCCGGCGCCGCCGCGGCCACCATCGTGCCGGGCTGGACGTGGGGACCGGTCCACCTCCAGGTCAACTCGGCGCAGAACGCGGCCGGCCCGGACCTGGTCAAGGCCCTCGGCGAGGGCCAGTCGGCCGCCGAGAAGGCCATCAGGGACCGCGGCCTGGGCCTGGCCGGCTGATGCACACCCCCGAGACCCGGCCCGTGCCTCCGGCTACGACCGCCCCAGCCGCAGGCACCACCTCGGGCGCAGGCACCAGCCGGGGCGCAGGCACCAGCCGGGGCGCAGAGTCCGGCCCCACCGCTTGCTCCGGCTCCACCGCTTGCTCCGGCCTCATCGAGGGCTCCGGCCCGGCCACGGGCACCGGCCCGACCACGGGCACCGGCCCGGCCACGGGCTCCGGCCCGACCGCGGGCTCCGGCCCGGCCACGGGCACCGTCGGCCCGGCCGCGGGTACCGTCGGCCCGGCCGGCAGCACGGGCGCGGGAGCGCACGTCTCCCGCGTCGGACCGGCGGGAGTCCCGGGGGCGGCTTCGGCCCCCGGGCCCACCCGCTCGGCAGTCGGACACCGCTCCGCGCAGCCGGCCTGCGTCGGCCGAACCGCCGGAGGCAATGGCGCTGCGGCCGCCGGGTTCATGGTGCCGTTCTTCCTCCTCTTCGCGGTCGTGACCCTCGCCCCCATCGGGTACGCCGCCTGGCTCAGCCTCTTCCGCGAGGAGCAGTCCGGCCTCGGATTCGGCGGAGCCCGGCAGGTCTTCAGCGGAATCGGGAACTACACCAAGGCCCTGTCCGATCCCCTCTTCCTGGCCTCGTTCCGCCACGTCGCCGTCTACTGCCTGCTCTACATCCCCGTCATGGTCGGCGGCGCCCTGGTCCTCGCCCTGCTCCTGGATTCCGCCCTCGCCCGCGCCCGGCGGTTCTTCCAGATCGCCTTCTACCTGCCGCACGCCGTCCCCGGCCTGATCGCCGCGATGATCTGGCTCTACCTGTACACGCCGGGCCTCAGCCCCGTCCTCGACGTCCTCGGCTCGGCCGGGACCTCCTGGAACTTCTTCGGCCGCGACGAGGCCCTGCTGTCCGTGGTCAACATCTCGGCCTGGCAGTGGATGGGCTACAACATGATCATCTTCTACGCCGGGCTCCAGGCCGTCCCCCGCGAGACCCTCGAGGCCGCCACCATGGACGGCGCCGGAGCCATCCGCACCGCCTTCCAGGTCAAGGTGCCGAGCATCCGGCCCACCCTCGTGCTGACCGTCCTGTTCACCTGCGTCGGCGCCGTCCAGCTCTTCGACGCCCCGCAGTTGCTCCAGCTCCGGGCCACCGAGATGGGCGAGTCCTGGTCCCCGACCATGTACATCTTCAGCGCCGCCTTCAAGGGCCACGACTACGGGCTGGCGGCCGCGAGCGCGCTGCTCCTCGCCCTGGTGGCCGGCGCCGCCTCCTACGTCGTCACGAAGCTCGGCAACCGCTGGAGGTCCGCATGACCGCCCCGCTCGCCCCGGCCGAGGGCGCGCCCCCGTCCCGCGGCCCTGCCCCCGGCCCGGCCCCGACCCGCCTCACACCGAAGAGCGCCCTGCTCTCCCGTACCGCCGTCAACGCGGCGCTCCTCCTCGTCGCGGCCTACACCCTGATGCCCCTGGCCTGGCTGGTCCTGGCCGCCACCAAGAACCGCCGCGATCTCTTCGCCACCGACCCGTACGCCCCGGGGGACTTCAGCCTCCTCGCCAACCTCGGCGAGGTCTTCACGTACAACGACGGCATCTTCGGCCGCTGGCTCGCCAACAGCCTGCTCTACACCGTCGTCGGCTCCACCCTCTCGGCCCTCATCAGCGTGGGCTGCGGTTACGCGTTCCACGCCTACGAGTTCCGGCACAAGGAGAAGCTGTTCGGCGTCGTCCTCGCCGGGATCCTGGTCCCCGCCACCGTGCTCCAGCTGCCGCTGTACATGATGGCCTCGGCCGCCGGCGCCGTGAACACGTACTGGGCCTACCTGGTGCCCGCCCTGGTCAACCCCTTCGGGGTGTACCTGGCACGGGTGTTCGCCGAGGGCTACGTCCCCGACGAGGTGCTGGCCGCCGCCCGCGTCGACGGCGCGGGTGAACTGCGGCTGTTCGCGCACGTGTCGTTCCCGATGCTGTGGCCGGGGTTTGTGACCATCTTCCTGTTCACCTTCACGGCCATCTGGAACAACTTCTACGGCGCGCTGACCATGCTGAACGACGAGCGGCTCTACCCCGTCAGTCTGGGCCTGTTCATGTGGAACCGCAGCGTCTACCAGCAGCCCGAGCTCTATCCCCTGGTGATCACCGGTTCACTCGTCGCCGTCGTCCCGCTCGTGCTGGCCTTCCTCGGCCTGCAGCGGTTCTGGCGCTCGGGTCTCACCGCAGGAGCCGTCAAGTGACCCACCGCCTCCTCCCCCGGCGTCGCCCCGCCACGGTGCTCGCCATGAGCCCCGGCACCCGGGCCGCCGTCCTCAGCGGCCGGATGCTGCCCGAGCTCGTCCGGGTCGCCGATGTGGACGCCGATCTGCTCCTGACCGGCTTCGACCACGACGAGCCCGAGCTCCACCGCCGCCTCGCAGAGGCCGAGGTGCTGTTCACCGGCTGGGGCTGCCCGCCGCTCGACGCCGAGGCGCTGGACCGGATGCCGCGGCTGCGCGCCGTGGTGCACGCCGCCGGCAGCGTCAAACACCATGTCACGGAAGCCTGCTGGGAGCGCGGGCTGGTGGTCTCCAGCGCGGCCGCGGCCAATGCCGTACCGGTCGCCGAGTACACGCTCGCCGCGATCCTGTTCGCCAACAAGCGGGTCCTGGAATCCGCCCACGCCTACCGGGCGGCGCGCGGGCCGATCGACCTGCTGCGCCGCTACCCGGCCGTCGGCAACTACCACCGCACCGTCGGCATCGTCGGCGCCTCGCTCATCGGCCGGCGCGTCATGGAGCTGTTGCGCCCCTTCGACCTGCGGGTGCTCGTCCACGATCCGTACGCCGACCCGGCCGAGCTCGCCGTGCTGGGCGGCGAGTCCTGCGCGCTCGACGAACTGCTGCGCCGCAGCGACGTGGTGAGCCTGCACGCTCCCGCGCTCCCCCAGACCCGCCATCTGCTGGACGCCGCCCGGCTGGCACTGATGCCGGACGGCGCGACGCTCGTCAACACCGCGCGGGGCACGCTCGTCGACACCGTGGCGCTGACCGAGGAGCTGGTCGCGGGACGGCTGCACGCCGTGCTCGACCACACCGAGCCCGAGGTGCTGCCCACCGGCTCCCCGCTGTACAACCTCCCGAACGTGCTGCTCACCCCGCATGTGGCGGGCTCGCTGGGCGGGGAGCTGGACCGGCTGGCGGCGACGGCGGTCGAGGAGCTGGAGCGGTACGCCATGGGCCTGGGCTTCCGCTACGGCGTCGACCGCGGGCGGCTCGCCTATTCGGCCTGAGGCGCGATCCCCGTCGCCGTCACCGTCGCCGCCAAGCTCTCGAGGTACTCCCGGCCCCGCGCGAGCTGTCCCGGCAGCTCGGCGGCGCCGGGATACCAGCGCTTCTCGTACTCCCAGCAGAGCCAGCCGTCCGGCGGTACGGCGGCCACCGCCTCGGCGAGCGGCAGCACTCCGGCGCCGAGCCCGAGGGGCGTGAGCTGCTGCGCCGATGCCACGTCCTTCACCTGTACGTAGCCCAGGTGCCGGGCCAGGGCCCGCCGCGTCTCGGCCGGGGACTCGCCGCCGAGCCAGGTGTGCAGTACGTCCCACAGCGCGCCCGCGCCGGGATGCGCGACCCGGTCCAGCACCCGCCCGGCGGCTGCTCCGGTCCGGTGCGAGTCGTGCGTCTCGAGCAGGATCCGCACGCCGTGCAGCTCGGCGAACGGGGCGGCGGCGGCCAGGCGGCGAACGGCGTGCGCATCGGCGACGGCCGCGGACTGCCCGGCTCCGCCGGGGAACACCCGGACGTACGGGGCTGCGAGGTCGGCGGCGAGCCGGACCAGGCCGTGCAGTTCGGCGAGGACCGGGCCGTCCGCGCCGGGGGCGGCCACCCGGGCGTAGCCCGCGACCCCGAGGACGCCGACTCCGGCGGCGGTGAGGGTGCGCAGACCCGCCGCGCGGTCGGCCGGCGGGCTGTCGGGGTGCAGGGGCTCCTCGGGGTGGGCGCGCAGTTCCAGGCCGTCGTAGCCGTGAGCGGCGGCGAGGGCGGCGCTCCGGTCGAGCGGCGTGCCGGGCAGGCCGAGCGTGGAGAAGGCGTACCTCACGGCCGGCTCCCGTCGGCCGGGGGCGGCGCGGTGGAGCCGCGCACCATCAGCTCGGTGGGCAGGGTGGTGATGCCGCCCGGGGGCAGCGGTCTGCGGCCGGTGACCAGCTGGGCGGCGAGCATGCCCGCCTCGCGCAGCGGTACCCGGACGGTGGTGAGCGCGGGGGCGGTGTCCACGCAGAAGGGGAGGTCGTCGAAGCCGGCGACGGAGACGTCCTCGGGGATGCGCAGACCGGCTTCGCGCAGGGCCGCGGCCACTCCGGTGGCGACGGTGTCGTTGGCCGCGGCGACGGCGGTGAAGGGTGCCCCGCGGCGCAGCAGTTCGCGGGTGGCGTCGTAGCCGGCGGAGCGCTCGAAGCCGGCGTGCACGGTGAGCGGATCGCAGGCTGCGGGCAGACCGGGATCGTGGCGCCGCAGTGCCTCGCGGTGTCCGCCGAGCCGCTCCCGGGTGGTGCTCAGTCCCGGGGGGCCGGCGACGTAGGCGATGCGCCGGTGGCCGAGTGTCAGCAGGTGCTCGGCGAGGCGGAAGGCGCCGCCGCGGTCGTCGAACATGACGGTGGCCACGGGCAGTGCGGCGGGTACGGGCAGCGGGGGCCGACCGCACAGGACGACGGGAGCGCCGGTGCCCGCCATTCGGGTGATGCGGGCGGTGAGCGCGGCGGTGTGCCCGGGCTCCTCCACGGCGCCGCCGGTCAGCACGACCCCGCCGGCCCGCTGGCCCTCCAGCAGGGTGAGGTAGGCGAGTTCGGCCGCGGGGTCGCCCTCGGTGTTGCAGACGACGGCGAGCCGGCGGGCGTCCGACCGGCCGGCCGGCGCGAGGGCGCTCTGCAGGGATCCGGCGAGGATGCCGAAGAAACTGTCCGCGACGTCGTGGACGAGGACGCCGACCAGGTCGGAGGTGGCGGCCGCGAGGGCGCGGGCGGGGCCGTTGGCCACGTAGCCGAGGTCTTCGACGGCTTGTTCCACACGGGTCCGGGTGCCCCCGGCCACCGGGTATCCGCCGTTGAGCACCCGCGAGACCGTCGCGGGCGATACGCCCGCGTGCGCCGCGACCTCGGCGAGAGTCACCGCCATCCTGCACCCCCTCCTGCTCGTCCCGGGTCATCGTCTCATCCGGTGCGTCCCCTCTCATAGTCACCGATTCAGAAAGCGCTTTCCATCACCCGAATGAGTGTTGCGGGGGCAGGATTCCCGGCCCTAGCCTGACGGAAGTGAAAGCGCTTTCTATCAGGCTTTCCATCGGGCTTTCCATCACGAGGGCACGAGCGAGCACGAAGAAGACCGAGAGCCGGCACGAAGGAGGGGACACCGTGGAACGCAGGACGATCAAGATCGCCATGAACGGAGTGACCGGGCGGATGGGATACCGCCAGCATCTGGTCCGCTCACTGCTCGCCCTGCGTGAGCAGGGCGGGCTGGATCTGGGCGACGGCAGGGTGCTGTGGCCCGAACCGGTGCTGGTCGGGCGCCGGGAGTCGGCACTGCGGGCCATCGCCGAGGAGCACGGACTGGAGCACGTCAGCACGGACCTGGCGGCCGTGCTCGCCGACCCCGAGGTCGAGATCTACTTCGACGCGCAGGTCACCGGCGCCCGCGAGGCCGCGGTCCGGCAGGCCGTGGCGGCGGGCAAGCACGTGTACTGCGAGAAACCGACCGCACTGACCTTCGCGTCCTCGCTGGAGCTGGCCCGCCTGGCCTCCGCGACCGGGGTCAAGCACGGCGTGGTCCAGGACAAGCTGTTCCTGCCGGGCCTGCTGAAACTGAAGCGGCTGATCGAGGGCGGCTTCTTCGGCGAGATCCTGTCCGTGCGCGGGGAGTTCGGGTACTGGGTCTTCGAGGGTGACTGGCAGCCGGCCCAACGGCCGTCCTGGAACTACCGGGCGCAGGACGGCGGGGGCATCGTCGCCGACATGTTCCCGCACTGGGAGTACCTGCTGCACGAGCTGTTCGGCCGGGTCCGCACGGTGCAGGCCCTGGCCCGTACACACATCGGCCGCCGCTGGGACGAGGAGGGCAAACCGTACGAGGCGACGGCGGACGACGCCGCGTACGGAGTGTTCGAGCTCGAGGGCGGTGCCGTCGCGCAGATCAACTCCTCCTGGGCGGTGCGGGTCCACCGCGACGAGCTGGTGGAGTTCCAGGTGGACGGGACACAGGGGTCGGCGGTCGCCGGGCTGCGCGGCTGCCGCATCCAGCACCGCGGGGCGACACCCAAGCCGGTGTGGAATCCCGATCTGCCGCAGACGGAAGCGTTCCGCGCCCAGTGGCAGGAGGTCCCGGACAACACCCCGTTCGACAACGGCTTCAAGGCTCAGTGGGAGCTGTTCCTGCGCCATGTCGTGCTCGACGAGCCCTGGCAGTGGGACCTGCTGGCCGGTGCGCGCGGGGTTCAGCTCGCCGAGCTGGGGCTGCGGTCCTCGGCGGAGGGCCGGCGGCTGCCGGTGCCGGAGGTGGTCCTGTGAGCATCCGGCTCCCCTCGGCGGACGGCGGGTACCGCCTGCACCGGCCCGGCACCGATCCGCTCGCGCCACTGGTCTGCGGCCCGGCACGCAGCCGCAGGTTCTATGCGGCCGCGCACGTGGTCGCGGATCCCCTCACCGCCTCGGCCGGCGGCTCGGCGCAGGCCGGTCCGGTGGTGGACTGGGACGCGACGCTGGCGTTCCGCCACCGGCTGTGGGCGCAGGGCCTCGGGGTCGCGGAGGCCATGGACACGGCGCAGCGCGGGATGGGCCTGGACTGGCCGGCCGCCGCGGAGCTGATCCGCCGTTCGGCCGCCGAGGCCCTGGCGGTGGGCGGCCGGATCGTCTGCGGCGCGGGCACCGACCAGCTCCCCCCGGGCGGCGGGCACTCGCCGGCCGCGATCACCGCCGCGTACGAGGAACAGCTCGCGCACATCGAGGCGTGCGGGGCGGGGGCCGTACTGATGGCCTCCCGCGCCCTGGCGGCCTCGGCGCGCGGCCCGGAGGACTACCTGGAGGTGTACGGGAGACTGCTGCGGCAGAGCGCCCGGCCGGTCGTACTGCATTGGCTGGGCCCGATGTTCGACCCGGAGCTGGCCCGGTACTGGGGCCACGCCGAACTCGATGCGGCCACCGAGGTGCTCCTGAAGATCATCGCCGACCGCCCGGAGAAGGTGGACGGGGTCAAGGTCTCGCTGCTGGACGCGGAGCGGGAGCGGGACATCCGGCGCAGACTCCCGCCGGGCGTCCGCTGCTACACGGGCGACGACTACCACTATCCGGAACTGATCGCCGGGGACGGGGAGGGAAAGCCCGGCAGCGATGCGCTGCTGGGCATCTTCGACCCGATCGCCCCGCTGGCCGCCCGTGCTGCGCTCGCCCTCGACCGGGACGATCCTGCAGGGTTCCGGGAGCTGCTGGATCCGACGGTGGCGCTGTCCCGGCACCTGTTCGCCCCGCCGACCCGCTACTACAAGACGGGGGTGGTGCTGCTGGCCTGGCTCGCCGGGTACCAGGAGCACTTCACGATGGTGGGCGGGCTGCAGTCGGCCCGGCCGCTCCCCCATCTGGCCACCGCGTACGAACAGGCCGATCTGCTGGGCCTGTTCCCCGATCCGGAGCTCGCCGAGGCACGGATGCGGCAGCTCCTCGCGGTGTACGGGGTGGCGTCATGAGCCGGGGGCCGGCACCGGCCCGGTTCAGCCTCAACCAGGAGACGGTCAAGCAGTGGTCGATGCCCGAGCTGGTCGCCGGGTGCGCGGAGGCCGGGGTGGGCGCGGTCGGGCTGTGGCGGGATCCGGTCCGGGAGTTCGGGCTGCGCGAGACGGCGAAACTGATCGCCGGGGCCGGGCTGCGGGTCAGCTCACTGTGCCGCGGCGGGTTCTTCACCGCCGCCGATCCGGCGGGCAGGGCGGTGGCCCTCGCGGACAACCGGCGAGCCGTGGAGGAGGCGGCCGAACTGGGCGCCGACGCGCTGGTCCTGGTCTCGGGGGGCCTGCCCGACGGCGACCGGGACCTGGCGGGGGCGCGGCGGCGGATCGCCGACATCCTGGGCGAGCTGGCCCCGTGGGCCGCCGCGCACGGGATACGGCTGGGCATCGAGCCCCTGCATCCGATGTTCGCCTCGGACCGCTGTGTGGTCTCCACCCTCGGCCAGGCGCTGGACATCGCCGAGCAGTTCCCGGCGCGGCAGGTGGGGGTGGTCGCCGATGCGTACCACCTGTGGTGGGACGAGCGGCTGCCGGCCGATCTGCGCCGGGCGGGTGCGGGCGGGCGGATCGTGTCCCTCCAGGTCGCCGACTGGGTGACCCCGCTCCCCGCGGGGGTGCTGCTGGGCCGGGGGCAGCTGGGCGACGGCTGCATCGATCTGCGGGCGTTCCGGGAGCTGGCGGACGAGGCCGGCTACCGGGGCCCGGTGGAGGTGGAGATCTTCCATCCGGGGCTGTGGGCACGGGACGGCTCCGAGGTGCTGAGGGAGGTGATCGACCGCTACCGCGAGCACGTGGCGTGAGGCAGGCCGGGCGGGGCAAGTGACGGGCCGGCGGGGACCGGTACGGACATCGGTACGGGATCGGACAAGGAGCAAGCGATGACAGACGTGTGGAGTCGGCGCGCCTTCCTCTCCGCCGCGGGCGGGGGTGCGCTCCTGCTGGGAGCGCCCGCCGTGCGGGCGGGGGCTGCGCAGACGGGTGAGGTCCACGACGCGATGAGGGCGGTGTGGCGCGGTCTCGTCCTGGGCGGTGACATCCCGGCCGCAGCCGAGCCGTTCCGTTCGAGACTGGCCGATCTCGGCGCCCTGGCCGGCGGATGGCGCTCCGCCATGGCTCCGGCGGCCGGCTCCCTCTGGCCCGATCTGGGGTACGGCAGCGACCCCGAGATGATGATGCAGAGCTACTACCGGCTACGGACTATGGCGGAAGCCTACGTCCGGCCCGGAACCGGGGTCACCGGGGCCGGCGCGCTGCGCTCGGCCCTGCTGACCGGGCTGGACCATCTGCACACGGACGTCTACCACGCCGGCCGGGTGCGGTACGGCAACTGGTACTGCTGGCAGATCGGCGCCCCGCAGGCCCTGCTGGACCTGTGCGTGCTGCTGTACGAGGAGTTGCCGGCCGCCCGGCTCGCCGATTCCTGCGCGGCCGTCGACCACTTCGTCCCGGACTCGGCGGTCGGCTCGTACACCGGGACCAGCACGGGGGCCAACCGGGTCGACCTGTGCCGGGTGCTCGCGCTGCGCGGGGTGGTCGGCGCGGACTCGGCGAAGATCGCCCTGGCCCGGGACGCGCTCGCGCCGGTGTTCCCGTACGTCACCGCGGGCGACGGGCTCTACCGGGACGGGTCGTTCGTCCAGCACACCTGGGTGCCGTACACGGGGACGTACGGTGCGGTGCTGCTCGGCGGGCTGGGGATGCTGTTCGCTCTGCTGAAGGGCAGTGCGTGGCAGGTCACGGACCCCGGGGCGCAGATCGCCTTCGACGCGGTGGAGCGGGCGTGGGCGCCGTTCCTGTTCAACGGGCTGGTCATGGACGCGGTGTCGGGGCGGGCGGTGAGCCGGGGTCTGCTGGTCGCCGACCCGCGGCAGGTCCAGCAGGACGACCATGCCCGGGGGCATGCGGTGCTCGCCGCGGTCCTGCTCCTCGCGGAGGGCGCGAGCACCGCCGAGCGGGCACGCTGGCGGGGGCTGGTGAAGGGGTGGATGGCCCGGGACTACTACAGTCCCCCGCTCGCGGACACGGCGCTCGCGCTGTCCTCCCTCTCCCGGCTGGCGGAGGTCGGGTCCGACCCGTCGGTCACGGCACTGCCCGAGCCGGTCGGGCACCGGCTGTTCGCGTCCATGGACCGGGCCACCCACCGGCGGCCCGGCTGGGCGGCCTCTTTGTCCATGGCATCGAAGCGGATCGCCCATTACGAGACGGGCAACGGGGAGAACCTGCGCGGCTGGCACACCGGGAGCGGGATGCTCTCCTGGTGGGGGGCCACCTACGGCAACGGCCAGTACTCGGATGCCTTCTGGCCCACGGTGGACCCGTACCGGCTGCCGGGGACCACCGTGTCGCGGAAGGTGCTCGCCGACGGGGCGGGCGGCGACTGGGGGGCGTCCCGGCCCGACGTGGCGTGGGTGGGCGGTACGACCGACGGGGAGTTCGCCTCGCTGGGCCAGCACCTGCGGGGCCTGGGCAGTACGCTCACGGCCCTCAAGTCCTGGTTCTTCCTCGACGACACGATCGTCTGTCTGGGGGCCGGGATCCGCTGCTCGGACGGCGCCGCGGTCGAGACGGTGGTGGACAACCGCAATCTGGGCGCCTCGGGCACGCATGCCCTGACCGTGGGCGGCACGGTCCAGCCGACCGCGCTCGGCTGGTCGGCGGCCTTCCCCTCCCCCGGCTGGGCACACCTCGCCGGCTTCGGCGGGTACGTGATGTCGGGCCCGGGGTCGTTCAAAGCCCTGCGGGAGGAGCGCACCGGCCGGTGGAGTGACGTCAACCGCGGCGGATCCACCACGGCCCTGACGCGCCGCTACCTCGCCCTCTGGTACGACCACGGCACGGCTCCGGCCGGCTCCGGGTACGTCCACCAGGTGATGCCGGGGGCGACGGCGGCCCGGACGGGCGCCCGGGCCGCCACTGCAGGGTGGCTGTCGGTACTCGCCAACTCGGAGAGGGCCCAGGGCGTCTCGGTGCCCTCGCTGGGCTTCACCGGGGTCAACTTCTGGCAGGCAGGGTCGGCCGGCCCGCTGGAGGCGGGAGCACCCTGTTCGGTGACGGTGCGGGAGAGACCGGACGGAACGGCCGCGGTGTGCGTCTCGGACCCGGCCCGGGCACTGACCTCACTGACCCTGGTCTGGAACCGCCCCGTCACCGCGGTGCTGACGCGGCCGCCGAGCCTTGTCTCGGAGGCCACCGGCGCGCAGTTGCGGCTCGGCTTCGGCGATCTCACCGCGGCTGCGGGGGCGGTCCAGCAGGTGGTGGTGCTGCTGGGGTGAGCCGGGAGACGGGCGCGGGCCGGGCCGTCAGGGAGGACGGCCGGGCCGGTAGCAGAGCTGCCCCAAGCGTGACATACCGTGCCCTCCATGGATCAGGAGCACATAGCCGGGGCCGGCAACGGCGACGGCGCGGGCAGGCGGCGCTTCCTCACGATCGCGACGGGTGCGGCGACCGCCGCCGGGCTCGGGGCCGTGGCGGGCTGCGGGAACGGAGCCGCCGACGGGGCTGACGGCGGGCCCGCAGGCAAGGACAAGGGGGCCACGCCCGGCGGACGGGGCGGCAAGGGCGGGCCGGCCGGTTTCGATGTCAAGGCCGAGAACGCCAAGCCCGGGAACGGCGACTGGCATGTGACCAAGGCCGGCCCGGCCCGGGCCATCGAGGGCTTCGCCGACAAGGTCAGCGTCCTGCCCGGCGAGTCCTTCGGCCTGCACGTGTCCACCACCGCGCCCCGGTTCACCGTCTCCGCCTACCGGATGGGCTGGTACGGCGGCGCCCGGGCCCGGCTGGTGTGGCGGTCCGAGGCCCTGCCCGGGGTACGCCAGCCCGAACACACGGTGGATTCCGCGACCCGGATGGTCCGCACCCGGTGGCCCCGTACGACCACCGTCGACACGAAGGACTGGCCGGAGGGCTGCTACCTGCTGCGGCTCGACGCACAGGGCGGCGAGGGCCAGCGCTTCGTCCCGGTCACCGTGCGCTCGGCGGCGAGCGCCGGCCGTACGGTCGTGGTGAACGCGGTGGCGACCTGGCAGGCGTACAACCGGTGGGGCGGGTACGGCAGCTACGACGGACCCAGCGGCGGCTACGCGTCGCGCTCCCTCTGCGTCACGTTCGACCGGCCGTACGAGTACGACGACGGCGCGGGCCTGTTCCTCGTGTACGAGGCCCCGCTGCTCGCCCTCGCCGAACGGCTCGGCATACCGCTGGCCTACGCGACGACCACCGACGTGGCGCGGGAGAAGCGGCTGCTGGAAGGGGCAGCGGCGGTGGTCTCCCTCGGCCACGACGAGTACTGGTCGCCCGAGCAGCGGGCCCACTTCACCGCCGCCCGGGACGCCGGGACCAACATCGCGATCCTGGGGGCGAACTGCTGCTTCCGCCGGATCCGGCTGGAGCCCTCCGATCTCGGGCCGGACCGTACGGTGGTCTGTTACAAGTCCTCCTACGACCAGGACCCCGGATTCAAGCGGGGCCACCCGGCCACCGTCGACTTCCGCTCGGCGCCCGGCGCCGACCCGGAGAGTTCGCTGCTCGGCGTGATCTACGACGGCTACCCGGTGGACGCCCCGTACGTGGTGACCCACCCCGGCCACTGGCTGTTCGAGGGCACCGGCGTCAGGGCGGGCGATGGCTTCGCGCACCTGGTGGGGGTGGAGTACGACAGGGTCAACACCGGGTTCCCGACGCCCCGGCCGATCGAGATCCTGGCCCACTCCCCCGTGGTGTGCGAGGGCCGGCCCAGCCACCAGGACACGGCGTACTACACGGTGCCGAGCGGCGCGGGCGTGTTCGCGACCGGGACCATGCGCTGGGTGGAGGCCCTGGACGCCACGGGCGACGGCCGCAACGGGACCAACCACGGCCTCGATGCGAGGGCCGGGGCGCTGTCCACCCGGGTGACGGAGAACCTGCTGCGGGCGTTCGCGGCGGGCCCGGCCGGGCGGACGCATCCCGCCCAGGACAACGTCAAGGCCGTGTACGGGGGTTCGCCATGACCGGAATGCGGTGGACTCGACCAGGAAGTGGCGTTTAGGATCGTGATCACGGCATCGCGTGTCGGTCACCGACCGGGTGAGACATGGAGGTGCCCGTGATGTGCCTTGCGGAGGCATTCACTCATGTCAGTGCAGCTCAACCACACGATCGTCCACTCCCGGAACAACAGGGAGGCCGCCGAGTTCCTGGCGGACATCCTCGGCCTCGAGGTCGGCACCGAGTGGGGCCCGTTCATCCCCGTCGACACCGCCAACGGCGTCACCCTCGACTTCGCGACCGCCCCGGCCGAGTCCATCACCGTCCAGCACTACGCGTTCCTCGTCTCCGAGGAGGAATTCGACGTGTCGTTCGGGAAGATCCGGGCAGGCGGGGTCCCGTACTTCGCCGACCCGCACATGAAGCAGCCCGGCGAGATCAACCACAACGACGGCGGCCGCGGCGTCTACTTCCTCGACCCGTCGGGCCACGGGATGGAGATCATCACCCGCCCGTACGGCTACGTGGAACCCACGGCCGGCTAGGACTCGTCCGGTCGATCATGCTGGAGCCAGATGGTGAGGGCTGCGGCGGTGGCGGGTACTAGTTCGCGAAGGGGTCCTCGGGATCCATCTTGCTGGTGATGGGGTGGAACTTGCCGTCTTGCTCGTACAGGTACTGCTGCCCGCCATTGCCCGAAGCCACCGTGAACTCCTTCTTGTCGTTCCTCCTCACCTCGGTCGTTCCGGAGACCCCGTCGCTCGACCACTCGATCGAGAGCGTGAACCGGTGCACGTCGGCCGAGGTGAAGGCAACGATGACGAAATTCTCGGTATCGCTCTCGGACACCTGCACGGGGAAACCGCGAACGCGCATCTGCCCCGAAGCACTTTGGCCTTCCTTGAAGGCGAGGGCGGGTGTCTTCTTGTCGAGATTTGCCGCGAAGCGGCTCATGTTGGCGTCGCCGCAGGCCCCGCTGTACCTCAGACGCAGGCTGGACTTCGGGAGGGGCTGAGTCTCCTGCGGCTTGATGGCGATGTTCTTCACCGTGACAGCGCGTGCGGTCTTCCCCTGCACATTGAGTTTAATGATCGTGTAGTCGGCGGTGACGGCCCCATGGGCGTTACCGAACGCCTCCAGCCTCTTATGAAAAGCCGCTGCCTCATCCGCAGTGGTGACCGCCTTGTTACGGCCGAGTTCGGCTGCCGCTTCGTTCAGTGTGGGCGGCTTCAGGAAGACCATCCCGGCACCACCGTCGCAGCTGTCCCAGGGGTTCACCTCCTCCACTGTGAACGCCAGCGGCGCGGCGTCCGAAGCTTTGGAGTCACGGGTTGCAGTCGGGCCGACCGCGTTGCTGTCTCCGCACACCGACCCGGCGGAGCACTCGTTCGTGGAACAACCCAACAGCAGGAATCCGGTGCACAGGGCGAGCGCGGCAACGGTGCTGTACTGCTTCATTTGCCGGCTTCCCCCGTCGATGTGTTCGAACCGTCGCCGAAATTGGTCTGGTTGTCGCGGCCGCACACGGCATGATTCCTGCATTCGTTCCTGTCTCCGCCGATGGTGTCCGTGGCCCACAGCGTCGCCAGCACCCCGGCGATCGCGGTCAGGGTGGCCAGCGCCGCAAGCCAGACCCGGCGCCGGTCGCCACTGTTCATCGTCATCTCTCACCCGCATCCCGAAGAGGAGCCACCATCGTAGGGATCGGGACGCAGCCCTCTCCCCGTATGCGGAAAAGACCAGTGGAACGGGGGACCGGTGGAGTCGATCGCCCTCGGGGTCCTCGTGAACGCCGATACATTCGGCTGGTCTGCCCCCGCACCTCAATCGCTCCGGCGCTGCTCCGCCGCTGAGATCAGTAGCAGATCTCCAGCATGGCCGCCACCAGCGGACCCCTGCTCGCCGTCACCTGCACCGACGCGCACCGCTCTGGGTTGATGGCCGGGCCGTCACCAGTTCCCATAGGTGTCCACCAGGTTGGCGATCAGCGCTGTCAGGGCGTCGACTCGCCGGCGGTCCTCGCGCTGCTCGCGCAAGGCTTCGTCGGCGGCCCGCAGCCGGGTCAGCGCGGCCGGGTCCTGGTCCTCCACGTCGTAGATCAGCGGATCGGTGACCAGATCCAGGCACTCGGTGAGCAGCCGACGGGTGGCAGGGGACGGGGGGTCGAGGTCGGGGTCGGCGTAGGGAGTGGTCAGGTAGTGCGCCGGATCTGTGAGGCTCCATCCGACGACGACGCCGTGCTGGACCAGCAGCGCCAGGTCGGGGGCGATGCCGATGCGGGCCTCCAGCGGCTCGTCGAGGACATCGAGGTCGCGCAGAGAGGTCAGCACGGTGTCCCCGGGAACGCGACACAGCACCGGGCACATCTCGTGCCGGAAGTCCTGGACCTCGTCCGCGCGGAGCCCGCCGGGACGTAGCGCCGGCAGGGCGGGAACGCGGTCGGTGCTCTCGCAGTTGGGGGACGTGCACGGCATCTGGAATTCGGCCCCGACCAGCCGCCGGCTGTTCGGGTCGAACCGGAGGACGTCGGGGAAATCCCACAGGAAGTGCTGGCTGCCGAAGGTGTCCAGGACGAACCGCTCGCGCTCCTTCTCGTCCGCATACTGCACAAGGCGCACGGAGTCCCCTGTGAAACGGGGGGTGATGTGCAGCGGTTCGTCCGTCACCGTCGCGCGCCAGCCGCCGTCGAATGCCGGATTCATGCTCATCCGTAGTCCTCGACCAGTTCCCCGATGAGCGCGAGCAGGGCGTCGGCTCGGTGACGGTCCTCGCGCTGGCCCCGTAGAGCCTGGTCGAGCGCCCTGAGTGTGGTCAGGGCGACCGGGTTCCGATCCCTCACCTCATCGAACAGCGATGTCGTGACCAGGTCCAGGCATCGGGTGAACAGCAGCCGGGTGGCCGGGGCTGGAGGAGCCGGGTCCGGTGCGGCGAAACCGCTGGTCAGGTAGCGCACGGGATCCGTGAGGCACCAGCCGACGACGGCGCCGTGCTGGACGAGGAGCGCAACGTCGGGTGCGATCCCGACACGGGCCTCCAGCGGCTCGTCGAGGACGTCGAGATCGCGCAGGCAGGTCAGCACGGTGTCCCTGGGAGCGCGGCAGAGCTCCGTGGTCACCTCAAGGCGGAAGTCCCGAGCCTCGTCCGCGCGAACACCCGCTGGCTGGACGGTGGGCGTGGCGGGAACGCGGGCGCAGTCCTCGGTGTCAGCAGCCTCACCGGCTATCTGGAACTCGGCACCGACCAGTTGCCGGCTGACGGGATCGAACCGGAGTTCGTCGGGGGTGTCCCACAGCCATGCCGTACTGCCGAAAGTGCCCATGAGGAACCGCTCCCGTTCCTCCATGCTCACGTACGGCGCGATACGCACTGAGAAGTCGCGAAAAATGAAACGCGGGGTGATGCGCAGCGGGTCGCCGGTCGCCGCTGCGGTCCAGTCGCCGTCGATCGTGAGTCTCATGGTGAATGCCACCTCATCTCACCTGCACTGCGGGAGGCTGGTAGCCGTTCCTGCCCGGGATTCCTGCCCTCTACTACGTCTGCGTGTGTGATCGGCGCACCGGGATCGGTGGGCGAGCCACCGAGCGCCGTGAATCCGGACGGGCCCTTGATGCCCGACGAGCCGTATGCCGTGATGACGTTGCCCGCCCCCATACGGTCGGCCCGCACGACCACAACGTCCTCACCTTGGCGAAAGATCAGCATTCCGGTGCATGTCGGCGTCGGCGTGGGGACGAAGGCCTGCTCGTTGCGCTTCTGGCCGGTGGCTTTCGCGTGCTCGGTCACTGCGGCCTGAAACCTCGCCCGCCCGCTCCCGGCACGCCGCCGGAGCTCGATCAGTTCGTAAAAGGCCCAGGCAGATTGCGTCTGACCTGGGCCTTTGGCGGTGAGCTACCCGCTCACGGAAGCAGGGGCGGCAGGATTCGAACCTGCGACATCTGGTTTTGGAGACCAGCGCGGTTCTCGGGATTCACCACCGATGACCAGCCCCTAAGCCGCTTCGGCCGAGTCCTCGATCACCGCTTGGGGGGTTTTTAGGAGGTCGACCCTCCCCCACAGAGTTCGAAGTCCCAGGCTGCGCATGCCGCTCCAGAAAATCTCTTCCAGACCGTCGAGCCTCTCCTGGCGCATCGCCGGCGTCGGATGCTGATAGACGCTCTTGATACCCGGCCGACGGTGCCCTGCCTGCTCATAGGCCAGCGCCGGTCGCACGCCGATCTCATCTTGGTACGTGTCGTGGGTGTGCCGCAAGGCCCTCATGTCCAGCCCCGGCATGATGGGCTCCCAGGCCACCCTGTGCGACACGCCCTGCCGCTTCTCCCGCTCCGGACGACCGTCTGCCGCGGGGCGCATCTGGCGAGACCAGTTTCCGGTCCACCAGGGCCTCCCGTTGGGCTGGCAGAACACGAAGTCGTGGGGCCAGTCTTCGAGGTGGTGCTGCAGAAGCCGCGCCAAGAAGGGAGGCAGGTCGATGCTCCGCACGGAGGTCTCGTTCTTCGGGGGCTCAAGCACCTTGACCGTTCCGAGCTTGGCACCATCCTCCGCCCGCCTGGTGTACTCGACGTATTCCTGGTGCACGCGAATCGTAGGGCAGCTGAAGATCCCGCCCTTGAAGGACTGACTTCTGGTACGCAGTACATCGTCTCGATGGAGACCGATGCCCTCCGAAAACCGCAGACCGGTAAAGGCAGTCGCCAGGACGTGCAGCCCCTTCGCCGGCCCCATGCGCTGGGCCAGCTCGATCACGACCTCCGGCGGGGCCCACATCTCCTCTTGCTCGGTCTTCCTCTTGCCCTTCGAGTTGGCGCCGCCCGATGACTTGCCGCGCCGGCGCCCGAAGAGCGGATTCACTGGGATGTGACGGGAGTCGACGGCTCCGGTGAGGATGGAGGACATCAGGGTCACGGAGTGGTCGACGCGCGACTCGGCCACCGTCAGGTTGGTGGCCCATGCCTCGACGTCGAACCAGTTGATCTGCATCAACGGCGTGTGCTCCCACTTCGGGAAGATGATGTGCTCCAGGAGGAGCCACCAGCCGTCGATCGTCTTGCCGCGCCGGGTCGCCCTGGCCTTCATCCACTCCCGGGCCCACAGCCCGAAGTGCTTCTTGCCGAGTTTGGGGTCGATCCAGGTACCGGCGCGGACGGCGGCCTCCTGGTTCTCTCCCCACTCCACCGCGGTCACCTTGGTGGGGAAGCCCGATTCGGTCCCGGTGGTGCCGTCGGGCTTCTTGTACTTGACCCGCCAGGTGTACTGCTTGGTCTGCTTGCCGTTGCGGACCTTGTAGACCTTTTCGGCCCAGGCCATGGCACAGCTCCTTTCCTAGGGGGTAGCCATGCTGATGCAACGTGGTTGTCCGTGGGTGCGCTACGCGCAGGGCACGGCCGTTTCGAGTGACGGAGCACCGGCGACGCCGCGCAAGTGGGCGTTCACGAGGGTGATTCCAGCAGGGGTCAGGCGGCCCTGCTCGTCACAAAGGCTCGGGTCGACGTAGACGAAGTTGTGCTCACCGGTCAGGTCGACCCACACCCCGGTGCTATCAGGAAGCACGCATCCGCACAGAACATGAACACACATCTGGGTCACCCCGCCCGTCGAGTTGGGGCCCCACCGTCAGCGAGTTCAATGCAACCACACTTGCTAGTGACGCGGGAGAGGTTCGCGTGACAGAACCGACCCTCTTCCGCTACGGGGTGTCGCGTCCGGTCGGGTAGCTGATTTCGCGGAGCGCGGTCTGTACGCGGCGCCAGGCTTCAAGGTTCCGCTGCCGTTCCTCAGGGGTCGGGTTCTTCGAAGCGCCCTTGGCGATCACCGTGACGCTGGTCCCGTCAGGCAGATGAATCACCTCGGTGTCAACGAGGGGGGCGTCCCGCTCCAACTCTTCCTGGACCGTCATTGGCAGGCCGGCCGCGGAGGGGAGTGCCGCCGATGTGGAGCCCTGCCCTTCTTCGGCCAGCCGTGGCTCCTCGCCTCGCAGGACAAGTTCCGGGGAATCCGCAGTCCAGCCCACCAGCTGCGCGTAGGCCCGGATCGTCCCGGTGACCTTGTTGAATCCAGCCCCACGTTCGATCGCCTGAATCGGGGTGCGCGTCACTCCGAGGCGATCAGCTACCTCCACCTGCGTGAGGTTCTTCCGCTTCCGCGCTTCCGCCATGGCTCGCCCGAGCCTCTGCCACTGGTCTCCCATGGTTCCACATGATGCACGACATCCATGCAACCCCCTAGCCGCAATCCGGGCTTTTGACCTGCACGGAGGCTCGAAATCGAAGCTTGAAAGTTGCATGAAGCGGGCGCACAGGGGGCGCGAAAGCTCGCGGCACGGCTACGCCGGTGGAGGGCGCGTAGCCCCAAGGCTCCGCGAAAGTAGCGCCAACGTAGCCCGCAGGCTTGCCAGAGAGGGCTCGGAAAGCTAGCTTTAAGAGCGTGAGACCGCACGGAAGCGCAATCCGATTCCGCCGGAAAGCTCTGCACATGAGCCTTGCAGAACTTGGCGCCCTGACAGGCATCGACAAGGGCCACTTGTCCAAGGCCGAACGGGGGCTGGCCGGACTCGGCAACGCCAACATCCGCAAGGTCGCGGACGCACTGAGAGTGCGCATCCCTGACATAACGCACTTGGAGGAAGAGTGAGCGCCCCCAGCGCCATCGAGAAGCTGCCGCGGACGCCTCAGATCCGCCCCAACCTGCCGGCTCCGAGTTCCGTCGAAGGCGAGCTGTTCCACTACAAGCCCATCGAGGCGGCCCAGTGGCTCCCGTTCTCGGGACGCAAGCTCCTGGAGATGGCCTACCGACGGGAAATCGAGCACGTGAACAACGGCAACCGGATCTGGTTCTCGGGCCTGAACATCCGTGCCATCACGCTGCAGTTCACCGTAGCCCCGTTCAAGTCCGCCGCCTAGCTGCGGCTATGCGGCCCCGACCGCCGGTCTCTACACCGCCGGCCGAGGCCTCCCGATCCACCCCTCACCTGCACCTACATGCAAGGAGAAGAGGACCCGTGAACCACATCATGCCCGATCCGGTCGTGGACCTGATCGAGTCCCACTACCCGGATCGCATCAAGAACGCGGCCCGCGACATGCGGGTGGCTCGTAGCCGCTGGCTGCTGTGCCGGACCTCGTTCACCGCGGAGGGCCATGAGTACGCGATCGCCGACATGCACGCCGCAGCGAAGGTGCTAGCGACGTACCCGCAGGCAACGGAGGTCGTCCGATGAGCACTCTCCTCACCGTTTCCGAGGCTGCCGGGACTCTGCTGAACCTGTCTGGCCTGGGGCACCGTTACACCGCCCAGGACGCACAGATCGCCCTCCGCGAGATGGCGGCGATCGATTACATCCGGGTCGTCAGGCTGCGCCGCGGCATCTACGTGCCCCGCGAGGAACTGACTGGCCTGAGCGTGATCGACGTATTCACCGCGACGCTGCTCGAGGCGGGTGAGTCTCGTGCCTGACATCCTCCCGATCGACACCGGCTCTCCGGCCCGCGCCGAGCTGACCCCGGCTGCTGGTATCGCCCGCCTGGACATGCCGCTGCCGCAGCTGGTGGCCGCGCTCCGCAAGCCGTACCAGCCGTCGCCGGAGGAACTGGCCCGGCAGGCCGCCGCGGCCGAGCACCTGGCCCAGGTCGCCGCTGAGCAGGGGCTGACCCCGGAGGAATACGCCAAGACCGGCGGCAAGGCCGAGCGGCGACACGACGTCCTCGACCTGGACGCCGACTCCTCCTGCCCGTTCGAGGGCGCCTGCCGCTACCCGTACCTGACCGCCGGAGGCCAGTCGTGAGCGCCGAGCTGAAGCCTCGCCCGGAGGACGTACTGCAGGGGGTGCTGGTCGCGCTGGACCGGAACTACCAGGAGCTGTTCGGACCGCCCGCCGCGTGGTCGGTGGCTGTCATCGACTCCTACGCAATCGACGCCCACCTCGCCCGGATGCGGGCCACGAACTGGGGTGAGGCGGCATGACCCGCATCGAGACGACGGTCCTGTCGGCTGCCCTGTGTGACCCGGAGGCCATTTCGCGGCTGGGCGCCCCGCTGGTTCGGGCGCTCGGGCTGGTGACGGTTGACCCGGACTTCGCCGCCACCGTCGCCGACGGACTCTTCGAGACGGACCCCGACGTCTGGTTCGACAGCCTTCGGAGGCCGCGATGACCCTCCGCCGTGCCCGCTGGTTCACCGGCCTCGCTGCCGCCGCCTCGCTCCTGCTCCTCGCCCTCGGGCGCCATCTTCAGACCGGAGGAACCCGATGACCGCCGACTTGGTGGGCGAAGCGCAGGCCCAGATCAAGCTGCTGCGGACCGGCCTGAACGCCGCGCACGAGATGAGCGGCCACATGCACCAGGTGTTCGGCGGGTGGGGCGAATGCGCCCCCTGCGAGAAGGCCAACGACGAGTGCGACAGCGCCTTCGCCTGCGACAGCTACAAGACCTGGCAGCGCGAGCACATGGCCGGTCTCACCGCACGGGCCGAGCTGGCAGTCGAGCAGCTCGGGCGCCTCCTCGCCGAACGCGACGAGCAGATCGCGCACCTTCTCGCCGCCGAGCCCACCCTCGACGACGACCAGCCGGGAGTGCCCGCATGAGCCGCCTCCTCGTCGAGATCGACGGTGAGACCGTGCCGCTCTCCGACTGCTTCTGGATCCGCGCCAACGCTGCGGGATGTGCCTACAGCTCCATGTGGGCCGGCCCCAGTACTGCCTCCGCCGACCTGGCGTACCGCGAGTTCGTGCCGCTGAAGCGGGACCGTGACCGCGAGACCCGGCAGGGGTGGACGGTCCGTCTCCTCACCCCCACGCAGTGGCGGGAGAAAGCCCAGCCCTGCTTCCTCGGCAAGTGCGAGCACCGGAAGGCGGACGCGGCATGAGCCTCCTCGGTATATCCCGTCCGCCGCGTGCCCACCGGGCGGTCGACGAGGTGGTCCGCCTCCGCCACCTGCTGGCCAAAGCGCGTGCCGGTCTCGGCCTGTTGCGCCACCAGCTCGACCAGGCGAACGCCGCCCGGGACGGCGCGAACGCGAAGGTCAGCTACCTGGGCGAGGTCGAAGCCCAGCTCGCCGAGACGACGCAGTACGCGGCAGGCCTCGAGGCGAAGGTGACCGCGCTCCGGGCCCAGCTCGCCAACGCCCGCAAGGTCGGGGACCTGCCCGCCCACCCGGCGGTCACGGAGACGCAGTGGATCCCGGTCGTACCGCTCCACCTGGCGCCCTTCGCCAGCACCGACCCGGCCCACGTGCCGGACGCCTGAAAGCCCGCCGGGCCGGCTGTGCAACGGCCAGCCGCCCCGGCGCTCCAACCACACGCAGGACGCCCCCGCCGCGGCGAATGCGGCGGGGGCGCACCCCAAGCATCCCAGGAGACACCGTGCCCGACCAGCTGTACACCCAGGACGAACTCAGGGCCGAAGCCGCCCGCTGGGTCGGCGAGGACATCGACGGCCTCGAAGTGATCACCGCCATGGCCGACCGCGAACCGTGGGTCTACCTCGACGACAACACCTTCAACGACGCCTACGCCGAGATCCGACGCCTCATCGACTCGGCCGCCGACACCAGCGTCTGGGCCGTGAGCCTTGGCGCTGACGGCCTGGAGCCCGACTTGCACTCCCTGCAGCTCGGCATCGACCCGGGCGCCGGAGACAAGCCGCGCGTCCGCATCCAGTTCGCGTTCGCCCCCGAGATGGCCGGACCCGAGCGCGACGCCTTCGTCGTCGAACTGTCCAAGGCCATCGCCGAGAACCTCTGACCCATCCCAGACCGGCCGTCGAGCGCTCCCACGCTGCTCCGGCCACGGGCCGCCCCCACCTCCCCCCAGGGGGCGGCCCGATCCATCCCTGAAAGGCGAGCAATGGCCACCACGCCCGAAGACCGCATCGACGAACTCGAAGCCCAGCTGGAGGAAGCCCTCGACAAGCTCGTTGATCGCGACGACACGATCGACGACCTGAAGCGGAAGAACGAGGCCCTCGAAGAGAAGGTCCAGAACGCCACCGACGCGGCGAACGAGATGCTCAGGGACCTGACCCGATGAGCACGACCATCGAGGCGCCCGCGCTGGGCCTCCACCCTGATCTGCCGAACAGCGAGTATCACGCCGATAAGACGTCGCTCTCCTCGTCCGGCGCCCGCAAGCTCCTCCCCCCGTCCACCCCGGCCAAGTTCCGGTACGAGCAGGACAACCCGCCGGCCGCAACGAAGACGTTCGACTACGGCAACGCCGCCCACAAGCTCGTCCTCGGCAACGGCCCCGAGCTGATCCTCGTCGACCACGACACGTGGAACACGAACGCGGCCAAGGCCGAGGTCGCCGAAGTCCGGGCCCGGGGCGGGATCCCGCTCAAGCAGCACGAGCTCGACATGGTCAAGGCGATGGCTGCCGCGATCCGGCAGCACCCGCTCGCCGCCGCGCTCCTCGACCCGGATCACGGAGTCCCTGAGCAGTCCGGGTTCTGGCTCGACGGACCGACCGGGATCCGGCGCCGCGTCCGCTTCGACTGGCTACCGGCCGCCCGCTCAGGACGGCTGATCATCCCCGACTACAAGACGACCGACGACGCCAGCGACGAAGCGATGCAGAAGTCCATCGCCAAGTACGGCTACAACTGCCAGGCCGCCTGGTACGAGGAAGCCGCCCTCGCGCTCGACCTTGGCGGCCCGGACAGCGAACTCCTGCTCATCGCGCAGGAGAAGAAGCCGCCCTACCTGGTGAACGTCATCGGCTTCGAGTTCTTCTCTCGCGAGATCGGCCGCGCCAAGAACCGGGTCGCGATCGAGAAATTCGCCGAATGCACCGCCTCCGGCATATGGCCCGGCTACGGCGACGAACCCAACTACCTCGCGCTCCCCGGCTGGGCCGAGAACCGTGACAAGGAGATCTACCTGTGAACTTCCCCGCCCAGATGCCGACCGCCCCGGGCGCTGACCGTATCGGCCAGTCCACCGCGGTCGAGCAGAGTCGAGCCGTCGCCGAAGTCCAGGCCGCGATCTACGTGGCCCGCCAGTTCCCCCGCGAAATCGACCGTGCTCGTACCGGCATGCAGTCCGCCTGCGGATCGATGGCCCTGGCCAGCAAGGCGTTCTACCGGTTCCCCCGAGCCGGCGGCGCCGTCGAAGGATCCACAATCCACCTCGCAAAGACACTCGCCCAGACCTGGGGCAACATCCAGTACGGCGTCAGCGAAATGCGCCGCGACGACGACTACCGCCAGTCCGAAATGCAGGCCTGGGCCTGGGACGTCGAAGCGAACACCCGGCACGTCCTCACCTTCATCGTCCCGCACGCCAAGTTCGCCGGCGGCCAGGTCAAGGCCCTCGAGGACCTGCGCGACATCTACGAGAACAACGCCAACAACGGCGCCCGCCGCCTCCGTGAAGCGATCTTCGCGGTTATCCCGGACTGGTTCATCGAAGAAGCCGAAGAACTCTGCCGGAAGACCCTCGACAAGGGCGACGGCAAGCCGCTCGCCGACAGGGTCGAAGGCGCCATCGGGATCTTCCAGAGCCTCGGGGTGAATGCGGAGCGACTCGAGCAGAAGCTCGGCCGGAAGAAGGACCAGTGGACCGGCGCAGACCTCGCCCAGTTGCTGATCACCCACCGGTCGATCCAGCGGCGCGAGATCGCGGTCGAGGAGGAGTTCCCTCAGGCCCGCATTACCGGCGCCGAGATCAAAAAGAACGCCGGCCGTAAGCCGAGCGGACCGCCCGACGACGACCCGTGGGCCGGCCAGAACGTAGCCAAGCCCGGTGGTGCCGCGTGACGAACATCCGCGAGATCGCGGCCGAGGAGCCCTGGGGCCGAGGCGTCAGCGCCTTTGAGGCCGTCACCAGCGTCGTCTCTCTGCACATCGCCGAGGCCCTGCTGAACAGCCACTCCGAAGAGGTCCGCAGCTGGGCGCGTGAGCTGACCCACGAGCTGGTCCGCGAACGGATCGACCTCCGCCAGGAGATCGGCGCCCACCTGCTCCGCAAGGCACTCGGCAAGCCCGGCGACGAGCCGCCCTTCTAGCCCGCACCCGGGGGTCGGCCGCGGGCCATGCGGCCGACCCCACCCCAGCAGTATCCGCACGCGAGGAGACACCGCCAATGACCGCTGTGCAGCCCCACCTCGACGGCACCATCCCCACCAGCCGCGCACGCCAGCGCATCGATGACTACGAGACCTGGGCCGACATCGTCCGCCCCACCGTCATTGAGGTCGCCGAGACCGGCAGGACGTTCATGTTCTGGGAGATCGAGAAGGAGTACAGCCTCCCGATCCCCCCGGACCCCGACCACGACTGGGGCCGATTCGCGGCAGCCTGCCACCGCGACGGCATAACCCGTACCGCTGGCTACGGCCAGACCCGCGACAAGTCCGCCGTCCGCAAGTGGCGCGGCACCGTCGCCGTCATCGAGGGGCGAGTCGCGTGACCGCCGGGGAGACGGCCATCGCCTGCATCGGCGCCGCGGGACTCCTCGCCCTCGCCGCCCTCGCCGCCAGCTGGGCCTTCGACCGCTGGCACAAGCCCCGCACCACCAGCCGCTTCCAGCGGACCGCCCGCCGGGCCGCCCGCGCCGACGGGGCACTCACCGCGGACGAAGCCCAGGTCTTCGACCGGATCATCGCCGCCGAATTCCCGGCCGACATCCCCCACCAGACCCGCCGGACGGAGGAAAACCAGTGACCACCGAGACCCTCGCTGTACGCAACGCCCGCAACCGCCGCCAGAACCGCCGCCGTCTCGCCATCGCGCAAGGCCGCTGGCAGCCGCCATTCGTCGACGCCAACCCGGTCCGCGACCACATGGCCGCCCTCCGCGCCCAGGGCGTCACCCTCAAGCGGATCGCGGAACTGTCCCGCGTCCCCTTCGGCACCGTAACGGGACTGATCTACGGGGCCCACGGATACATCCCCCAGCGCGCCCGCCGCGAAATCGCCGCCGCGATCCTCGCCGTCCGACCCACCTGGAAAGACGTCGCCGACGAGGCATTCGTACCCGGCACCGGCACTGCACGCAGGCTGCAGGCCCTCGTCGCCGTCGGCTGGCCGGCCCCCATCCTCGCTGCCCGCCTCAACATGTTCGAGACGTACATGAACAAGATCCTTCGAGGGGAACGGCCCCGCATCACCGCCCGGCTCGCCCGTGCCGCCGCCGCCCTCTACGACGAGCTGTGGAACGTCGAACCCCTCGAGCACGGCGTACTTCCCGCCTCGAAGGCCCGCGCCCAGTCCCGGGCTCGCGGCCACCAGTGGAGCCAGCCGGCAGCTTGGGATGACGACCAGATCGACGACCCTCGCGCCGAACCGTCCCTCGGCGAGGACGTACCCCGCTACATCGCGCTCGCCGAGAACTGCGCCGAGCTCGAGCGCCAGGGCCACAGTCGGCAGCAGATCGCCGAACGCCTTGGCGTCACCCGAGACGGACTCCAGCGAGCCCTCTCCCTGTACCGCAAAACCGTCCTCGACAGCAGCGACACGCGAGAGGCCGCCTGATGTCCGCCGTATCCAAGAGCAAGGCCCGCACCGCCACGCACCGGCCGGCCGCCAGGCGCCGCCACTTCCGCCACGACGACCTCATCGCCGTCGACCTGTTCTCCGGCTTCGGGGGCCTGACCCGCGGCATCGAGATGGCCGGGTTCACCACGATCATGGCCGCGAACCACAACAGCTACAAAGTCGAAGTCCACGAGGCAAACCACCCCAACGCCGAACACTGGATCGCCGACCTGGTCGACCCAGGGGCAGCGGACTATCACTCCGCCCGCGACCTTCCCGCAGCCGACCTTCTGGTCGCAGGCGTGAGCTGCGTCAACCACTCCCAGGCCAACACCATAAAGGCCTACCAGCAGGGCGCAACGCTGTTCGACTACGACGACCCCGACTACGAGGCGCGGGTCACCAAGTCCGAGCGGGACCGAGCGACAGCGAACTGCGTCCTGCACTACGCCGCCCAGCATCACCCCCGGCTGATCCTCGTCGAGTGCACCACCGAGCTCACCTCGTGGGGGCCCGCAGTGCAGGGCCGCGCCAAGGTCGGAGACGGCACCACCTACCGGTGGTGGCTCAAGCAGTTCGACCTGCTCAACTACCGGCACAAAGTCCTGTACCTGAACTCGCAGTTCTTCGGCGTACCCCAGTCCCGCGACCGCCTGTACATCGCGTTCTGGGACAAGGCCCTGCCCGCCCCCGACCTTGAGCACCGGCCGGCCACGCGCTGCCAGCACTGCGACAAGGACGTCGAGGCGGTGTGGACCTGGCGCACTGGGGTCCCGCCGACCGGGTCCGTGCGATACGGCAAGCAGTACGAGTACCGCTGCCCGTCGTGCCGCCGCCCGGTCATCCCGCCGATGACGCCGTCGCTGGCCGCGCTCGACTTGAGCGACCTCGGGACCCGCATCGGCGACCGGGCGAAGCCGCTCGCGCCCGCAACGATGGCCCGTGCGGAGCGTTGCCGCCAGAGGTTCGCCGAATTCCCCGCAGTGCTCATGCCGGCGAAGGCCGTGCACGGTTCCGAACGGCATCCGTGGCAGCCGATGGCGACGCAGACCAGCCAGCAGGAGACGTCGATCCTGTCGACCGGCCTGTTCACGCCGCCGGTCGCGCTCGCGGTCGACAACTACCAAGGCGGCCCGCGCGGCGCCAACAGCCCGCTGCCCACCCAGGTCGGGTCGGAGACGCTCGCCGTTGTGTCCTCCGGAGTGATCCCGTTCCGGAAGAACACACTGCCCACGACGCACTACGAAGCTATGCCGACGGTCACCTCGGACCAGATTCCCGGCCTGCTCACCGCTGCCGGCTGGTTCAAGCAGAACGGGCCCACGGGCAACGAGACGGCGCCGCACCCGCTCACCGACCCGCTCGGCACCCTCACCGCCCGCGACACCACGGCACTGCTCATGGCCCAGTGGCGGGCCGCGCTCACGGATCTCCCGCTCGAGGACTGCTACTTCCGGATGATGGCCGCCCACGAGGTCGGCCGCGGATGCGGATTCGACGTCGACTTCGCCGACTACAGCGGCACCTTCATCGTCTGGGGTTCTGCCCGGAACCAGGTCGACGGCTTCGGCAACGCCGTATCACCGCAGGTCGGCGCCTGGATCGGGTCCCGGCTCCGAGCCGTCATCCACACGCGCCAGGACAGCGACCCAGAGGTCGCCACCGCCACCGCGGCCTAGCCGCTTCCCCACCCGCACCAGCCAGAGAGAAGCATCCGATGCCCTGGTTCAAGATCGACGACTCGGCGCACTCCCACCCGAAGTTCATTCGGGCCGGGAACGCTGCCCTCGGTCTCTGGCTGAGGTGCGGCGCGTACTCGGCACAGCACCTTCTTGAGGGCCGCGTCCCGAAGTCCATCGTCAAGGCATTCGGGACGCCCGCTCAGGTCAAGAAGCTGATCGAGGCAGGCCTCTGGCACGCACCCGACCACGACTGCCCCCGCTGCCCCCAACCGGCCTCCGGCGACTACCTGATGCACGACTTCTTCGAGGGCGGCAGGAACTCCACCAAGGCCCAGGTTGAGGCTGCCCGGAAGGGTGCCGCAGACCGCCAGGCGAAGTCCCGAGCAAGGGGCGCCGACGCGAAACGCATCGCAAACGGCGCGCGGAATGAAACGCTCCGCGACTCAAACGGCGCGCAATCTGAACCCCATTTTTCAGGTTCCACCGCAGGCCAGGACGGTCTGTCACAGCGTGACGCTATGGAGGGTGTCACGCCTAGCCATGCCATGCCTTTTAAAAGCCTGCAGGCAGGACGGCCCGAAGGTGTCCCGCAGCAGGGCGTGCAGACGCCGGACTGGGCCCAGCCACTGATCGACAAACTCGCCAGCAAGGGCATCCGGGTCAGCTGGGCACGGCTCAGCAACTTCCAGCTCCTAGGCATCCAAGAACTGATCAGGAAGCGGGGCGTCGACAGCCTGGTCGACACCGCCGTCAGCCGCTGGAACCCGCGAGATCCGATCAAGTTCGCCAGCCTCCTCCTGACGATCTGGCTGGAGTACCCCGACCCCACCCCCGGCAGTCAGCAGCGTTCAAACCGGCCCGCGGACTTGCCCGACTGGTGCAAGGACCCCGACTGCGACGAGATCAGCCGCACCCGCGAGATCGAAGACGACCGCGGGCTCCGCAGCCTGCAGCGCTGCCCCGACTGCCACCCCGCCAGCAAAGGACAAGCCGCATGACCGAGCCCGCCTGGGAAGCCGACTTCCCCGACGAGATCACCGCCGCAGTGCCGCACAACGAGGAAGCCGAAATGGCCGTCCTCGGCGCCATGCTCCTGCAGAAGTCCGTCATCGAGCCGATCTCCGCGATCCTCACCGGCGGGGCCGGCGACTTCTACAAGCCCGCCCACCAGACGATCTACATGACGATCTGCGACCTCTACGCCAGCAGCCGCGACCCGAAGATCGACCCGATCACCGTCGCCGCGGTACTCCTGTCCAGCGGCGAACTCGGCAAGGTCGGCGGCGCCACCTACCTCCACACACTGGTCCAGGCCGTACCCACCGCCTCCCACGGTGACTACTACGCCGAAATCATCCGCGAGAACGCCAAGCTCCGCGCCGTCCTCACCGCCACCCGCCGTGCCACCAGCCGTGCCCTCACCGCAGCCTCCACGGCCGCCGAGATCCTCGACGCCGCCATGGCCGACCTTCAGGCAGCCGCCTCCGGTACCCCGGCCGCTGACGTCCGACTGTCCGTCGCCGAACGCTGGCAGGGCTTCATCGACGAGCTGGAGGTCGGAGCCGACCCCAACGCCCTCGACACCCCCTGGCCCGACCTCAACCAGGTAGTCGAGCTGAAGCCCGGCCAGCTCGTGACCGTCGGCGCCGCCACCGGTGGCGGCAAGTCCCTGTTCGGCATGAACCTTGCCGCGCACGTCGCCCTCACCCGCGGCAAGCCCGTCCTCGTCGCCAGCATGGAAATGGGCGGATCCGAGCTCATGGCCCGCCTCACCGCGGCAGAGGCGAGCATCCCCCTCGACCGGCTGATCCGCCGCAAGCTCGACGAGGCGGACTGGGGCCGCATCTTCAAAGCGGCACCCCGCCTGCAGAACGCCGGGAACTTCATCCTCGACGACTCCGCGAACCTGACCCTCGGCAAGATCCGGGCCCGCATGCGGTGGATGACCTCCCGCGGCACCCCGCCCGCCATGGTCGTCGCCGACTACCTCCAGCTCATGACCCCCGAGGGCACCAAGTCCAACGCCACCCGCGCCAACGAAGTCGCCGAACTCTCCCGCGGCCTGAAGCTCCTCGCCATGGAGTTCGAGATCCCCGTCGTCGCCCTCGCCCAGTTCAACCGCAATGCCGCCGGCCGCCAGCCGCAGGTAACCGACTTCAAGGACTCCTCGGCGATCGAGCAGGACTCCAACGTGATCGTCCTCCTCCACCGGCCGCTCGCCGAAGACGGCTCCGACACCACCGAACGCGCCGGCGAGATCGACCTCATCGTCGCCAAGAACCGCAACGGCGCCGCCGGCCGGACCGTCGCACTCACCTTCCAAGGGCACTACGCCCGCCTCCGCTCCATGGGCCGACTCTGAAGGAGCACCCCATGCAGTACGGCACCAACGAACCCCGCAGCCCCCTGGACGCGTTCTTCGACTCCATCGCCACCGCCGAAGCCCGCGCCAACTACACGGATGACAGTCAGCAGGCCATTGCAGCCCAGCCCACCGTCTACCGCGGTACGACCTTCAGGTCCGCCCTGGAAGCGTCGTGGTCGGCCTCGCTCGACAACCTCGGCATCGCCTGGGAGTACGAGCCCCAGATGGTCACCCTCCCGTCCGGGACCCGGTACCTGCCGGACTTCCACCTCCCCGAGATAGGTACCTGGCTCGAGGTCAAAGGCCACGGCGTCCCGCGAGTCGAGAAGGCCTACGAGTACGCGGCCAGCCTCGCCTGCGACTGCCCCCGCTTCCGCTGCACCTGCCGCTGGCCCGGCGGCGAACTCGTCATCGTCGGACGGCCGCCGGTCACGATCCGAGAGCACGACGAGCGCGGGTTCGTCCGCCGCCGGACCCTCTGCCTCGAATGGGAGTCGGCCCGTCGGCGAGGCGCCTGGCTGACCGCATGCGTCGACTGCCGGCATGTCACCTGGTTCGACAGCCCCATCTGCCGGGCCTGCCGCGGACCCCTCGCCGGAGCGCACGGCTGCCAGTCCGGTGACACCGCCTTCGTCTTCACCCGCATCACCGGGCCAGCAGCACCACCCGCAGCCGCATGAGCCCCGCACCAGCCCATCCCCACCCGCCGTCAGGCATCACGCCGACCCCGAAAGGCAACCCCATGATCGACCTGCCCCGCGGTTATGTCCTCATCAGGCAGCGAGACCTCGACTTCCTGAACTCCTGCTACATGTCCCCGCTCTCCGGCATGCGGGACCTCGGCGCCGTCCTCGTTGCCGAGTGGGGTCACGACCCTGCCGAGCACCGAGAGCTGCTGGACGTCCTGGAAGTCGAACTCAGCGGCGCCATGGTCGAGACCGCAGCAGACCTGATGCGGGAACGCGGGATGGCCGACCTGCGAGTCGCGCCGATCGCCACCCCGTGACGCAGACGGCTGGCCCCCTCGTCGGAACCGAGGGGGCCAGCCAGACCGAATCATCCACCATCCCGAGGAGAACCCGATGGCATACCCGATCCGCCCCCGCCGCCACCTTCGGGACGTGGCCACGATCTGCCCTGCCGTCAGCGGATGGGGACGCCTGGCCATCCGCTGCGAACGGAATGCTGGCCACGACGGCAAGCACAAGAACGGCTGCGCCCACTGGGGCCAGCCCGCTACCGGCGAGAAGGCCGAGTCGTGACCGCGCCCGCCAGGCCGCGGCTGACCGAGCTGGAGATCGAAGTCCTGCGCCTGGCCTCCGAGGGGCTCGGCTACGAGGAGATCGCCAAGCGCATCTACGTGATCCCTCGCCGGGCCACCGCAATTAAGACCAGCGCACTCCGCAAGCTCGGCGCTCGGAACATTGCGAACGCCGTCTTCCTCGCCTGCCGGGCTGGGATCCTCGACGGCCGCCCGCAACGCCACGGAGACCACGCCGGCTACGAAGCGCATCGGAAGCGCGGCGAGGACCCGAAGCTCTGCGAGGCGTGTTCGGCCGGGGAGCGGGAGCACAAGGCGGCTATGAAGGCCCGCCAGAAGCCCTCAGTGCCCGCGTAGCGCTCCAGAAGCCAGCCAAGGCCCCGTTTCAGCTCCGGGCCTCCATGAGGCGCCCAGAGGCCCCGCAGAAGCCCGCCACCCCAACTCGACCCGAAGGAGCCCGCCATGACCGCCCGTCCGACCGACCGCCCGTCGCTCGCCGCCATCGCCGGCACGCACCCGCCCGCCGGTGACCCCGGATGCCAGTGCCTGCCCGCCACCCCGACCGTGGACGCCGCCCAGTGCGACCCCTGCCAGCCCGCCCGCACCGAGACCGAGGAGGCCGGACAGTGAGCGTCGTCCCCCTCGAAACCGAAGCCCAGATCCGCGAGTTCGTCGGGCTCTGCCTGAAGACCCGCACCGTCGCCAAGCTCGCCGCGGTCATGCCTGACTGGCTGCGCGGGCCCATCGAGTCCCGGGCCCCCGAGCTGGCCGAACTGCGCCAGACCGCCGAGCGCCTGGAGCGGGAGGCCGAGCGGGCCCGACGCGCCCATGTGAAAGCCCTCGGCGCATGGATCACGGCCGAGACCCAGCCCGACGGGAGCCAGCCGTGACCGACGTCCTCTTCGTCCTCGTCTGGGGGCTGGTCGTTTGGGTGGCCATCCAGATCATCGCCACCGCCGTCCGCCTGTACCGCGTCTGGAAGGACTGGCGGTGACCGTCCAGCCGCCTCTGTTCCTGCCCGGCTGGGACGTCGAGCCCTGCGACACCGCCCCACCCGAGCCCGACGACAGGCCTCACTTCGTCCGCCTCGACAACAGTGAACTCGCGGACCTGTACCGATTCCTCGCCAAAGGAAACCCGCGGCCCAGCGATCGCGCCGACCACGATGCCGCCCTCGGGCACCTGGAGCGTGAACTGCGACGCCGCGACGTCTGGCCCGTTCTTCCGGCCAAGCCGGCCCGCGACGCCCCGGTCGAAACCCGGTACGGGCACGGCCTCGACCAGCCCGGCGACCGGCCCCGCATCATCCCCGGCGACCACGGCCAACCACCCGGACGCCGGCGGGAGCTCGAGCCCCGGACCATCCACAACGTCCTGGAGACCCTGTGACCGACCAGCCCACCCTCCGCGACCGGGCCATCGACGCCATCGCCCGCGACCTCAACGCCGGCAGGTTCTGGCTCCCGACCGAGGGCCGGCCCGTCGCCGCCGACGCCGTCCTCGCCCTCGTCGCAGCCGAACTCGAGGCCAGCCAGCGGCGCGCCATCCGCATCCAGACCCTCCTCGACGAGACACGCGACCGGGCCCGCAAGGACTTCGCAGCCAGCCGCGAATCCGAACGGATCCTCCAGCAGCAGATCGACGACCAAGCCCGGGAAATCGACCGGCTGCAGGCCTCCGACCGACGAGTCCGGAACCTCGCCGACCAGTGGTTCGTCAGCGGCCCGACCCCAGTCCACATCCAAGCCGGCAAGGAACTCTTCGCCGCCCTCGAACCGACGAAGGAGACCCCTAATGCCTGACCCGTTCGACCAGCTCAGCCCCCGCGCCCGCCAGCTCATGGAGAACTTCGACGTCTTCGGCCTCGCCACCGCCCTCTGCTGCTACTAACACTTCCGCAACCTCACCATGTAGGACACGGTCTAGCGCAAGGAGTTGGCCCGCATCCGCGACGAGTTAGGCCTCCGCCGGGGAGGCTGACCCGTCGACGACGCCGGGTACGGTGGTGCTGGCTGGAGTCCGTGCGCCTTGCGGAAAGCCGTGATGGTCGCCCACACGAGCCTTGGATTGACTGCGAAGTTCAGTCGGGCCTCGGCCAGCCGGGCAAGCGAACCGTCACCGGACTCAGCCTCGAGTCGTAGCACTTCGGCCTTCACCAGGGAGTCGTTGAAAATCTCGAGCAGTGTGGTGCAGAAGTAGACGTAGGCAGCGGTCTCTATGTGCAGTCGGTTCAGGTAACTGGATGCGGCGCGCGCGAAGTCCGGCTCGGTGATCGTCGACTTCATGCCCCTGGTCACCTGCTCCACGCCCTCCAGCAACGATTGTGCGGTCGGTTCTCGGTTTTCCGTCCGCACGCTGCGCAGGGTGCAGATGAACGTCCCAGGGTCCGGACCGAGGTCGATCCGCTGCGCCACCACTTCGGCTGCCTGAAGCTTCCGGTCCAGGTCCGCGCGCACCAACGCTCGGCACAAGCTCTCTAGTCCACAGCCCGAGCCCTGCTGTTGGTGTGAAAGGGACACCAGTTCACGTGCCGCGCGGATGAGGTCCCGCGGCAGGCCCCCGGCAATCACATGACAGAGGCACAGGAACGCCTCGGGCATTCCGATCACCCGTCGACGCATCAATGTTCTAGACATGTCCAGGTCAGCCAGGTGGAGGGAGACCACAGTATCCAAGGCGGAATCGAACGCGTCGCGCACCGGAAGTCCCCGGCGCTCGAAGGAACTCAGCGCGTTGTCCGAGATGGAGATCAGGTAAAAGCAGTTACTCTGACCGAAGACGCCCTTGATGTCGTTGATGAATTGGTACACCTGTTCATCGGAATCGATCTTGTCGAGCTCGTCGATTCCGATGAACACCTTCCTACTCTCAGCGAGGGTCCGGAGAAACTCGTTCAATCGGCTGACGAGTTCCGGGTAGCTCATCGGCTTCTCCGTCATCGTCACGTTTGACGAGACTCCCCCCTCCAGGCCGACGGCTGTCTTCACGCCGGCCGACCAGGTACGCGAGACCGACTGCTGATACGCCAACCCCCGAAGCAACGCATAGGCCTCGGCAGCCACCGCACCGTGTTCCTGCTTGATGTCTTCGAACTCGTCCTGCGGATCCCGCCAGCCGCCACCTGTGTAGATAAACCGGACGGGGATTACGAACAGGCTGGAGAGGATTAGCGTGATCGCGGGGGCCAGGCTTGCAGGGGGTTTCCAGCCACCGAGAGCACTTACGAGCAGGAAGATCCCCCACCCCAGAACGAAGGCTGCCACCACTACAACCACCATGTCGAGAGTGCGGTGTCGTTGGCGACGTTCCCATGCCTGTCGCGCATCCGCACGGCCCGATATCTGCGAGGCCACGGCCGCGCAGATCCTGGAGAACAGGAGCAGGACGAAGTCCCGCGCTTCGTACTTCACCGGCGCGGCCACGAGAACACGCACGGGCGGAAGCGTCCCAGGCTCATGGTCGCCAGGCCGGGCATGTTCCGTCGAACAGAAGCGGCGCAGTAGTGTGGTCTTGCCGATGCCTCGTGGACCAGCAATTCCTATGCTCCCACCGGGCATCGCGGCTATGAGCCGATCGATCTGGCTGGCGACGGGCACAGCGATGAGAAACTGGGGATCTGCCAGTTCCGCCAGCCCCTTCGGCTCGGCGATGTCAAGTGTCAGAGCATACGACGGTTGCCGACGGTTGATCTCCTCCCTCAGTAGCCCCGCCACCGCCCTGTGGAGCGCACCGCTCTGCTCCTGCCTCGCCGTGTCCACGCTGGTCTCAAGGAGGGTGTATTCGGGGCTGGCGCGAAGCTGGGTTGAAATCCGCCTCATCAGCCTCTTGTTGAGGTACAACACTAGGAAGGCCAAGAGGAGGGAGCCAACGATGAGTGCGCCCACTCGGACGGCACTCAGGCCGCCGCGGGCGAGGAGAACCCAGTAAAGGATAATGGCGATCACGCCGGTCGAACCGATGGCGATCGCGACGTTCCGAAACATTCTGCCAGCGCTTTGTTCCTGATCGATCATTTGGATCCGCACGTCGGAGAATCGCCGAGCGGCTTCTTTGAACCGGTTGATCTCGGCCGATGCCGCCATTTCCACGTCAGCCCTTCGGTTCACGACCGCCTGCCTCAGCTCCTCAGACGTGGCGTCGGTGCGGTCCAAGCCGACGACAATGTCACGATCGGCCAGCTCATCAGTGAGCACTTCGTCTAGCTCGTAGTGGATCTCTTCGGCTTGCATCGTTCACTCCACCCTCATCGGTGGCTCGTACCTCCAGGCTGGAACCGGAACGGTGGCGACGCCAGCGGAGACGATGCGGCGCGCAGCTCGGCGACCCCGGACACTCGTGCGCGCACCCCCCACCCTTGTGCCAGACGGTCGAACGCCCGAGCGTGGCGCCGTCCCGTCACAAAACAGCAACACCCACCCCAGCCGCCCCCAGCAGTCGGTCAGATAGGGCCCTCACGCACCCCAGGGGATCCCATGAACCGAGCCATCACCGCCGCTGCAGCCGCCGCCACCGCCGTCCTGCTGGCCGGCTGTAGCAGCGTCACCAGCACCACGCCCAAGGCCGCCTCGAGCGGGCAAGCCGGCCAACCCGCACCTGCGGCCGCGCCCAGCAAGGCCACGGCCGACGCGGCGGGCGCCTTCACCGCCATCGCCGCCGTCGTACCCTCCGCCAAGCTCGGCACAACCGTCACCGCCGAGAACGACCCGAACCACATGCTCGGCCGGCCTCACGGCTACACGTCAAAGATCACGTTCACCGACGCGCGGATCCCCGCCGAACAAACCGAAGGCCGGGAAGTCGACGACCTCGAACTCGGCGGCAGCATCGAAGTCTTCCCGACAGCCGCCGAAGCCCAGGCCCGTGCCGACTACATCCAGGCAGCATCCAAGGCCATGCCCGCACTCGCCGAATACGACTACGTCCACGGCACGACCCTCATCCGCGTCAGCCGACTCCTCGCCCCTGCGCAGGCCGCCGACTACGGGAAGGCCGCCGCCAAGCTCCCGTAAGTCGCGGTAGCGTGCCCACCCACCTCGGAAGCCGCCCTCAGGAGGTACGCGCCATGGGAATGCTCGACCAAGCCGTACTGCAGCAAGCCAAGAAGGCCCAAGGCGAGACAAACGACCGCCTCGAGGCGCTGATCGCCGAACAGCAGCGAACGAACCAGCTCCTCGCGCACCTGATCGGCCTACTCGCCCCGCAGCCGGCCGCACCACCCGCCACTAGCTGGGGCAGCCGCGAACAGTAGGCGGCGGCACAAAGCCTTGCGCATGGCGGCGGACAGTAGCCCGAACCGTTAGCCCAGTAACGAAAACCCGCTACGGTGGAATCGGCAGTCGTGATTCCACCGTGGAGGCGGGCGTGGACCAGGAACCGTGGACCATCGAGCGCATCTGCCATGCCCTCGGCCACCCCACGCTCACCCAGCGTTTCCTCAGCGAGATCAACCGGGCGCCCGCGCACGAACTCCTCGCCGTCTTTGCCCGCTGGGAACGCGTCGCCAAGGACACGACAGCAGCCGTTCAGCGAGGCCAGGACATCGCTGCCGCCCAAGCTCGAGGCGAAGATCCGACAGCATCGTGGACAGACGCCACTGGCCGCATCCAGGCCGACGCCGAACGCCTCAAAGCCCGCGGCGCCGCCTGAGAACCCGAAGCGGTCACACGCCCTGCACGCGGATCGCTACGCTAAGTCGTGCAAAAATCACTGCCCGCCGTCCAGTGGTTTGTGCCCCTGTCCTGGAGCCCAGCCGCTGCGAGGCGAAGTGATCTACCGACTCAAGTACGACCCGGCGGCAGAAGCCGTACACGAAGCAATGCCAGCCGCAGCCAGCGAGACCCTCACGCTCGCATTAGCCGACGCCTGCCACGACCCCATCGGCGCAACCCAGCCATACGGCGAAGACGACGGCGTCATGCGGATGATCGTCACCGAGCAGTCCTTTGCCGTCCTCCTCATCGGGCAAGCCCTCAAAACGATCACCGTCCTACAGATCAACTACCTCGGATGACGCGACGAAGGCCCCGCCCACCGTTGGTGGGCGGGGCCTTCAATACCTGGAAGCCGCCATTTACACGCCAGCTCGGTCGCGGCCGAGGAGGCGCCCCACGGCCCTGCAGGCCCACAAGAAGCAGCATGCTGTGATCGCGGATTCGCTAGCCTGACGTCCTTCGTCGAGCCACAGGGGGACGCACATGGCAGAGGCCAAGCCGTCGGCGCACAGGTACACAGACGACCTCCAAGCACGCCTCGCGGCTGAGCATCAGGCAAAGATCGACAGGGAACTGGCCGAGCTGCACCATCGGCGAGCCGTACAGACCAAGCTCCTCAGCAGTGCAATCATCCTCGCGGTCCTGATGACGATGGCCCCGTCCTACGTGGCCTCAAGCAGCAGGCCGGGCGACTTGCCCAACTGGGCCCTGCAGGTGATCACCGTCAGCGGCCTGACCCTGCTGGGCGCGGTCATCGCAACGACAGTCCTAAGAGACCGACGCAAGGCAGCGATCCGACAGGACGAAACCCGACGCCTGGACAACGCAGCTAACGATCTTCGCGAGAAGATGGAGCTCGCCAGCCTGGTCAACTTCAATCGGATCCTGCTGGAGCAGTACCACGGCATCGCTACGAAGCAGGCCAACAAGTCCTTCTACAGCAGCGTCAGCGCCATGATCGTCGGCTTGGTCGTACTGGTCGTAGCCTTCATCGCTTCGATGCAGCTCAACGCACTCGGCGAGAGGGTCTTCATCGGGTCCTTCGCAGTTCTGTCCACCGTCTTCGTCGGCTACCTCAGTAAGACGTTCATGGTCGTCTACGACCGCTCGCTGCAGCAGCTCAACCAGTACTTCAACCAGCCCGTTCTCAACCAGTACTTCCTCTCAGCCGAACGCATCGTCGAACGCATCGACGGCGAAAGGAAGGACGAACTGCTCGCGCAGATCGTCAAGGACGTACTCGACACTGGGAAACGGATGCACGAGGCGGCCACCAGCGCCCCCACCTCCTCGCCTGCCGCATCCCGCCGCCGCAGGGTGCCAGCACAACAGCAGACGCCGGCCCCGTAAGACGGCCGGAGCGATCAGCGAAGCCCCCGACCTCATCAAGGTCGGGGGCTCACGCGCGTCCGAGGCTACAGCTGCGGAGCCTCACGACGGGCCGCGACCAGCACAGCGTGCACCTGATCCAGCCGGTCACAGTGCGCCCGAACCTGCGCGATCACCGCGGCGAACTGGTTCGGGTCCAGGCACTCCATGTACTCGTCCTCCCACGGCTCCACCACAACATGCGGCACACGCCGCTTCGCGTCGTCCGAGTACGGATCCACATTCAGACGAACCGCCAGCAGCGGCATCGCCAACACCCCCTGCTCCGCGTCGAACACCTCCACCGGAACGCCCTCGAAGCGTCGCCCGTGCGACAGCTCGACCAACGCCCCCTCCACATCGTTCCGATGGTGATCCGTACACCACGACGGGCACGACTCCACGATCTGACCGCCGCCCCAGATACGACGCAGCCACGTGCGAACCTTGCCCGGCTCAGCGACGATGGGGCGCTCAGGCGATACGATGGACATCGAGAACTCCTTCTTCGAGGTGGATCTCCTGATCAGCGAGGTGCGAACTCGCTGGTTGAACATGGCCGGGCGGGTGATGACCGCCCGGCCGTTCTGCGTTTAGAGCTTGGTCGCGAGAGCCTCGACGAGCGCAGCCAGGTTGCTCGGGGACATGTACTTCGCGAGAAGGTCTGCCGCTTCATGGGGTTGATCAACGGCGATGGACGCTGTTCGGTTGGCATCAAGATCCCGAACGAAGATGCCGGAGCCTTGACGGGAACGGATGAGCTCCTCTGACCGCAAGACGGCGAAGGCTTGGCGAACGGTGGCTTCGGATGAGCCGTACTCCCGCATCAGCTGATTGAGCCCCGGCAATCGGGATCCCGGCGCGTACTGGCCTGCGAGAATGGCCCGGCGCAGGTCATCGGCGATCTGCTTGTAGCTGGTCCGCTTGCCCGTTGGAGCCAGCCTGGCGACCTTCATGGCGTTAGCGCTGACGTTGTGGCGCGGTTTCTCGGCCGCGATGGCCGCCTTCTCGGCCTTCTCTGCCTCAGCGAGGGTGGAGAGCCACGCGATCTCGCGGTGTGCGACCTCACCCCACCACGACTTGGTGCGTCGATGATTGGCGAAGCGACGGTCCGTGTCGTTGGTGATGCCGACATAGAGCAGGTTGCCGTCAGCGTCGGAGAGGCGGTAGAGCGCGGTGCGCTCGGCGGGCTGTTCAGGCATGGGTATCCCCCTGGGTGGGTGTGACGACCGCCACGCCTGAACCGTATCGCTTTTTGTGAATGGTTGGAAGTGGAGTTCATGGAGCAGATGCGAAAGCGCCCCCTCCAACCCGGAGGGAGCGCCGTCGTGTTGGTCAGAACTCGTACTGCAAGCCGTACAGGTGACCAGCCTTTGCCATCGTCGTGGCCTCGATCGGCCGGTCATCGTTGCTCAGCACAACGCGGAAGGTGCGAAGCACCGAGATGGGGCTGGGCAGCTGCAGCGCCGCGTACTCCTCCTGTGTCGGCTCCTCCGCCGTCACGCGGTCGATCGTGCGCATAGGGGGATAGCCCAACCTGTCGAGCAGTGTGGGCGACCCGCCCTTGATCCGGCGACGCTCGGCCAGGCCGGTTCCCCGGGCAATCTCCAGCGGATAGTAGGACTTCACGAGCTCGCAGGGCTCGCCGTCCAGGCTCAACAGTTGCTGACGCAGTACCGCTTTGCCGTCCGCCCCCAGATCGAGGGCTGCGGCAATGTCGGCGGGAGGGCGCACCTCTTCCACGTTCAGCAACTCAATCGTCGGGGCCTTGCCGCGCTTCTCAGCCTCCTCCAGCCAGCGATAGGGGCGCCCCGCCGCGGCTGGCTTTGAGTAGGCCGCCGGATGCATCACCTCGCGCCGATGCTCCAGCACTGTGACTGCCGAGCCGGCCTTACCGGACGCCAACCCCTCGGCCTTCAGCATCGAGACGGCCTTCTGGATGGTCGCGCTGGACGCGTCGAAACGCTCCTTCAACGCCTGGGTGCTGGGGAGCTTGTCGCCAGGCGCCCGTTCTCCAGTCAGGATTTCGCGCCGCAGGTCGGTCGCGATTCGTTCGTGGAGCGCCCGCGGGTCGACGGCGTCTCTCGGGGTTCTGTTGGGTGCGGGCACGGTCAGGCCACCTTCAGCTCGTACTGGAACCGCCGGTACTTGGCGGGGGAGATCATCAGGTCCGCTTGCAGTGGACGACCGCTCTCATCCAGGGACAGCCTGGCGAGGATGAGCACCGGCTCGTCGGCGGGAAGCTTGAGGGCCGCCCGCTCTTCGCTGGTTGGCATGCGGGCGGTGATGTCCTCCCGCACCCGAGCGGTCACGTATCCGAGTTCCGCAAGGAGCGTGACGGCCCCGCCCTTGATCTTGCGAGGCTCGGCAAGTGCCGTTCCTGACGCCACGGCGAGGGGGTAGTAGGTGGTCGCGAGTTCCACCGGGACGTCGTCGGCGTAGATGGTTCGATGCCGGGCGATCACCGCTTCGCCTGGGGTGATGTCCAGGATCTCGGCGATCAGGTACGGCGCATCCTCCCGGCCAGCAGCTCTGAGTACCTGCCGGCCGACGGACCCCTGCGCCGCTGCTTCAGCGGCCCATGCATCACCGTCCATTTTCAGACGCGGCTTGATGTAGGGAGCCGAGGTGCTCACCCACTCATTACTGCTGGTCACATGCCTCTCCGTCCGCCATTCCCGACTATCCAACCTAGCTGCTCATCACGATAAGCGGCCAGGTTGCGCTTCCAGTCGTCCCGAGAAGCTTGTTGCTTTTTAGAAAAAGCAGTACAGTCGAGAACGTCCAGCCCCCGACAAACGGATTGGAGGACGCCCGCGATGGCGCTTCCCCTCAAGCTCCCGACGCTCTCTGTCAAGGAGGCGGCCACCGCCCTTGACGTGCACCCTTCGACGATCTACCGCTGGGTCGACGAGGGAGAGCTCGCATCGATCCGCTACGGCAAGCAGCCCGCCGAGGGCAGCAAGAAGCGCGGTGGAGAAATTCGCATCCCCGAGCACGTGATTGACGAGCGGCTGCGCCGTGGGCCGGTCCTGGAAAACTCCAAGGCGGTGGCGTGATGCAGAAGGCCACTCAGAACCACCCCTCCCCGACCCGGCGTCTCGTTCTTGAGACGCGCCAGGCTGGTGACGCCACGATCGAACTGACGGAGGACCGCACGCAGATCTTCCCGTTCCGCGTCGAAACGTTCCGCACCGTCAACGGCGAGCGCACCCAGACCGACATGCTCACCGGCCTCATGGCCGCTGACACGCAGGCCATGCTGGACCAGGCCGTCAGCTATGTTGCCGAGGTCGACGAGCTTCCCGGCCTCCGTGTCTGCCTCATCTCCGGCGGGCCCTCCGAAGCGGGCACCGTCATCTCGGGCGGCCGATTCCTGTCCGACGGCACTGAGTCCTCTGGCGGTCTGATGTCGCTCGAGGTTCAGTTCGACGACGGCTTCCGCGACTGGTTCGAGCTGGGCACCGGGGTCTACTGGCTCGACCCCATTACGGCCATGACGCTGAACGACCGTGCCGCGCACGCCAAGGCCTCCTACGTCCGCCGCCCGGCGATGACGTCATGAGCGCCGCGATCACCGCATGCGACTGGTGCGGGCAGGGCGACCACGACCCCATCGACCCGCAGGACGGCGAGTAGCCGATGTTCACCGGAACCCCTGAAGAGCTGAAGCAGCGTGAAGCGCAGGCCCGCAGCATCGCCGGCCGGATCGCCATGCTCCTCGACGACCTCGAAGACCTCGGCCTCGGCCAGGCGTCCGGTCAGCTTCACACCCCCGGCGGCATGATCCGCCAGCAGCCCGGCCGCGGCTGGGTCGTCACCGACCGCTAGACCATCCCACCCCGGCACGACCAACCGGAGGACAGCCATGCCCGAAACCGCGCCCGCTTCCGTCCACTCCATCGCCGAGGCCATCCGTGACCGCCGGTCCTACATCGCCAGCCAGCACCAGCGTGGCCGCTATTTCCTGTCCGACGGCAAGGTCGACCAGCCTGTCGGCGGCTTCACCGCCCTCGCCGGTGCCGAGATCGAAGTGAACATTCGCGCCACGTTCGCTTGGCGCTACCTGCCCACTGGCGGTGAGGAGCAGGTCGTCCAGTTCTCCGTCGTCGCCGAGTGCGCCGGATTCGGATGCGTCGACCCCCAGCACACGGTGACGTCCCCGGCCAAGCATCCCCTCGCGACCGACGCGGACGAAACCGGGAAGGCCCCGTTCCTGCTGGTGCCGGACGCCCTGAAGTGGGCCCAGTCCCATGCCGAGACCTGCCGGGCCATGCCCCGCCCGACCGCCTGACCACGAGGAGCACCGTCATGGCCTGCGATCCCTGGGCGAGCAGCCTGCCCGGCACCGTCCCCACGTTCATCCCGACCCGGGCCGACATGCAGTTCGAGCAGTACGGGCTCCTCGTATCCAGCCTGTACGGCGAGGACAGCGACGGCGAACTGATCGCCATCGGACCCGACCTCACCCCGCGCCGGGCGTTCGCCGCGATGACCGCCTACGCCCGCATCGTCTGCAGCTGGCCTGGCTACGACCCCGCCGCCGAACTCCGGGACCGCATCCGAGCCAGCGAACTGACCCTGGCCATCGTGCCCACCGTGTTCACCCGCGAGGCCGACGGCGGCTGGGACCTGTGCCGCCGTGCGGACGGACAACCCGCAGCCTGGCTCGTCAGCCCCTGGCACCCCGCCGCCCGCTGAACCCCAACCCACCCCGCCTGACCACCGGAGGCACCGTCATGCCCAAGTACGAGTCCGTTGAGGCCTACATCGCCGCCAGGAATGCCGGGAACGGTGACGCCGCGTCCCGGATCGTCGCCGAGGTAACCGCCCGGTACGAGACCCGCACCACCGACGGCAGCGAACTCGCCGAGCTCCTCGACGCCAACCTCACCGTCCCCCTCGCCAGCAAGGAGGGCTGACCGTGTCCGACATCGACAGCATCAGCCCCGGCGACGAACTCCCCGCCGGCACCCCCGTCCTCTGCTGCGGCGACGTCATGGACAGCGCCGGTGCCACCTGGACGTGCGGCTGCTGCAGCACCGTCATCGAGACCCGCGGCGGGCTCGTCTTCAACATCCGCGACTGACCCCACCCGCCTGACCAACGAGGAGCACCGTCATGCCCGAAACCCCCGCCACCCCGGAGCAGGACGACGACCGCTCGTTCATTTGGGTCTTCGGCGACCTCGACGACCCGCAGCCCGACACCGACCAGCCCGCCTGACCAACGGAAGGACCAACCGCCATGCGCCTCTTCTACGCCTTCGCGATCTTCGCTGGCTTCGCAGTCCTCGCATTCGCCATCGTCCACAACGCCTGACCGAGAGGAACGCCGACATGAACGCCACCATCACCGCCGCCCCCATTGAGCAGTCGTCCGACGTCGAGGCGGCCTGGGCGGAGCGCGACCTCCGCGAGCAGCTCATCGCCGCCTACGACCAGGCCACCACCAGGGCCGCTCGGGCCGCAGCCCGCTGGGACGTCCTCTCCTACGACATGGCCAACCCCGGCGTCACCAAGCTCGCCGACCAGCTCGACGACCACGTGAGCCGGGCTGCTTGAGATCCGCCGCGACCCTTAGGAAGGAAGATCATGAGCCCCCCCGGATGGATCAAGAAGCTCGACGTATTCGCCATCGTCGAGAAGCTCCTCACAATCGCGGCCCTCATCCTCGTCGCCATCACGGTCGGCGGGCAGCTGGGCCACATGCTCGGCCTGCACGGCACCCTGGCCACCGTCGCCGCATGGTCGATTGCGCTGGTGTACGACGCCCTGTGGATCGGCGCACTGCGCATGTCCGAGGTAGCGATCCGACAGCGGTCCAGGATCGGCATGGCCGTCATGCTCGGCCTGACCGTCGCAGCCATCGGCGCATCCACCGCGACCCTGCTGGTCCTCGGGCACGCCCAGATCTTCGCCGGCGTGCCGGCCGCCGCCGCGGTCTTCATGGGCCTTCGGATCTTCTCCAGCAACGTGCTGGCGGACTCCGCCACGGCCGATCGGATCGCCGACCAGTCCGCTGCCGCCCGCAACGCTCACGCCCTCGCAGCGGCGGACGCCCGTCACCTGCGATCGGAAGCCCGCACCGAAGTCCTCGACGAGACTGCTGGGCACCTCGCCGAGTTGCACCGCCAAACCGCCCGCGCTGAAGTCCTGACCGTCGCACAGAAGAAGATCAGTAGGGCTCGCGCCAAGGCCGAGAAGACCCTCGCCGCGGCCGACAAGAAGCACGGCAAGAAGGCCGCCGCGTTCATGTCCCGGGAGCTGCTGACCGTCGGGCCACGCCCCGTGGCCACGGACGCTGGCCACACCCGGCTTGAGCAGGGTGGCCACACGGTGGCCACGCAGGCCATCCCGGAAATCGAAGCCGTGGCCACCCCGCCCGTGTCCGTGGGCGAAACGGATAGCGAAGTTGGGGTAGGGCAGACCCCCGCCGAGGGCGCCCTGACCCTTGAGGAACTCGCTGCAGCCGCCGGCGTAGAGGTTCCCGAGCCGGGCGTGACCCTCACCGACGAGCAGCTCGAAGTGGTCGTGCGGTGGCTCCGCTACGGAATGGAGCCGCCCCGCTCCTACCGGCAGGCATATGCCGCTTTCAAGGAGGCCAAGTTCCAGGCTCGCGAGAACCGCGTTCGCCGGACCTGGGGCGAGATCGAGACCCGCGAAGCCGAGGCCGTACCCGCCTAACCCGCGACCCGGCACAGCCGGCAGGGCCCAGCGACACCAGCCGCTGGACCTTGCCGAGACTGCCGGACGCAGTCGGAACCACAAACCCGCAGGTCAAGCCGTTGAGTGACCCGGTGAGCGGAACGATCGCAGACCCGGCAAGCAGACCCGGTGTCACCTGCCCGAACCGGGAGAACTCGAGATGGCGGACCGCCCCAGCCCCTGGAAGCAGCCGCCCGAGCGTCCGAAGAAGCTCGCGCAGCGCAAGGCCGAGCGTCTGGCCCGGCGTGCCGAGCACTGGGGCCGCCGGCTGCAGGAGGCCCGCGAGTTCGGGCCTGAGGCGGTCGCGTCAGTGATCTTCGACAGGGCTCGAGGCGCATTCGATCACCTGCCAGCAGGCCAGCGCGAGAGGGCGTTCCAGGCCCTGGCAGACGCCATCGAGCGCGTCCGCGAGACGCACGCACAGTAACCGCCAGCTGTGACGGCGACTGTGACCGAGCCTGTGACAAGGCCTGTGACTCCGAATCTCACCGCCGCCCGTACTCGGGCGCGCATGCGCGCCCGTGCGCGCGCGAGGTTACGACGCTCTGTAATCACCCGTCAAGCCCCTAGAGACCTCGGAAGGATTGAACTTCCATGATCGAAGCTGTTGTCAGCTCCGCTGCGGGCGGCGCTTGCGCCGGTTCCGCGGCCCTCCTCTACTACTCGGAGAAGCTCCCCGGCCTCCAGAAGATCACCAACAAGCTCCACACCGACCGCGCCCAGGCCATCCTGATCGCCACCGCGTCGGCCGCCATCGTGGCCACCCCGGCAGGTGCCTGGTGGAACGAGACCGTCAACTCCATCGACGAATGGGCCGTCAGCCTCGTCGGTGCCTGGACGGGCCTGCTCATCACCGGAGTCCCCGCCCTGTTCGTGGCTGCCGTCTTCGTCAACGACCTGGTCACCCGCAAGGTCGAGCACCGCACCCGCATCCTCGCCGCGATCCTGCCCGTCCTCGCTTCCACGATCCCCGGTCCGATCGGCGCAGGAGTCCAGACCGTCCTGGGCTGGGTCGTCACCAACGTCAGCAAGCTCATCGCTGGCGCCTTCGGCCTGGCGTGAGGAGCTGACCCGTGATCGAGCTCCTAGTTCTCATCGCCATCGCCTACGCCGGAGCGCGCGGCGTCGAGTCGGTGACCGGCATCAACGACCAGCGTCACGACAGCCCGGCCGCCCGCGAGACCGTCGAGAAGGTCGCGGCCGGCAGCCCAGCGAACAGCGCCACACCGAAGCCGTCCGGCCCCACCGACCCTGGCGGGACGTTCAGCGCGGCGGCGCCCCGCAGCGCCAGGCTCGGCGGCAAGGCAGCCGTCCCCCTCGCAGTCCTCGCCGAGACCAGCTCCACGATGTGGAAGGCGATTGGAGAGGGCTACCGCGAGCGGTGGCCCGAGATCCGCGCTGAGCGCCGCAAGCAGATGGCAGAGCGGGCAGCCAAGCGCGATGCCGAGAAGACCGCGGCCGAGGCGCAGAGGAAAGCAGACGCGGCCGCCGCCAAGGCCGGGCCTCCGCCGCTCTTCCCGCCGATGCCAACCCAGCCGCCCGCCCCTGCCCCGCAGGCCGAGCCCGCCACCACCATCCCCGCCGACGCCCCCGGCGCCGTCCCCGACCGCCCCAGCCATGGACACACCAATCCGGGCGAGGTCATGGGCTGGCCGGGCGACGGAACAGCCAAGATCCCCACCCAGCCCGCCACCACTGCCCCCCGGCACCTGACGGCCGTCCCCAACCCGGCACAGAACGGAGACCCCATGTCCGCACCCTCCAGGGCCATCCCCGAAATCCGCACCCTCGACGGCCTGCTCAACGCCCTGACCCTGGTCCGCGCCATGTGCGAGATGCGGTCCGAGGAAGCCCTGGCCATCGCCGCCGACGACCTGGCCCTGTCCAACCGCCTCGACCAGATCGAAGCCGAGATGGCCGACCTTGAAGTCGACGACAGCACCCGAGCCGAGGTCGACGGCCTCCGCGAATCCATCCACGCCCAGTCGCAGGCCGCAGCCCAGTACGGCGGTGCTGCCAAGGATGCCGCCGACCTTGCCCTCGCCACCGCGGACGCGGCCCACAAGGACCACGGCGGGATCGCCGAAGCCGTCCAGTCCTCGCCCATCGAAGTCGCCGCGCAGGCCGGCTACTACAACCGCTGAGAAGGAGAACCCGTGGCCATCACGAAGATCGCGGACGTCATCAACCACCGTGCCCTGCTCGCCGCACTCAATGCCATCCGCGCCGAGGTCGAATCCCGGCAGGAAGACGTCGACAACCTCGCAGCCTGGTCCAGCGAAATGGCCGACCGGATGCAGGGCGTCGCCGAGGAGCTGCAAAGCCTGCAGGTCGACGTCTACACCGTTGGCAACATCGCCGCCCTCAGTGACGTCATCTCAGGCCAGGCCGCCTCGGCGGCCCGCTACAAGAACGCCACCGACACCTCCGTCACCCAGGCCGGGACAGCTGCGCGTACCGCGCACCGCAACCACGGCCGCATCCAGGACGCAGTCGACGACAGCCCGGTCCCGATGGCAAGGAACACCTTCTACAGCGCCGAATAGCCGATGCCCAGACGCCCCCGGCCCCCGCGGTCCGGGGGCGGTGGGGAGCACCGGGCCCCGGCCCCCAACCCGCAAACCCTGACCGAAGGGACCCCGTCGTGCGCGCCCCGAAGACCCCGACCCCCCAGTACGCCGACTACGCCGCGTTCGGAGCCGCACAGGCCAACACGGCGACCGCCCGCGCATCCACAGGGAAGAAGCCCCGCACCCTCAAGAGCTGGGCATTCGCCAACCGCGGCAGGCTCGCCATCGCGGCGGGCGCCGCCAGCCTCGGCCCGGCCGGCGATGTCCTGTCGGCGACCGGCGACGGATGGAAGACCGCCCTCACCCTGGGCGCGGCGGGCGCCGCAGCCGCAGGGGCGTGGGGCTGGATGCCCGGCCTGTTCAAGTGGAAGGGCGAATGGAAGCCTGCCCGCACCCTCCCCAGCCTCAACGACCGCCGCGCTGCCCTGTCCATGCCGGCCACCGGCGCCGCCCTCCTTACGACCATGGCCGCCGTCGGCGGACCCGAATGGGGCGACAATCCCTGGTGGGGTTTCTCCCTGGCCTGGTCCGCGGCCTACGGCACGTGGGCCTGGTGCCGATGGGGCCGCCAGCCCGAGAACAAGGCTCCAGCGCTGACCCAGCAGATGCTCGACTGGATGACCTACGCGGCCGCCGCGGACGGGCCGTACCCGAAGAGCACGCTGGTCTCGCCGATCGCCAGCCCCAAGGGCGGCTGGAGCGCTGAGATTCACGTACCTCGGGGCAAGAGCTTCCGCATCCAGGCGATGGATGACGTGCTGTCCTCGATCGGCGTCGACGACGCCGACCTGGTCGCCCTGGAGAAGATCGCCCCCCGCAAGGGCAAGATCACGGTGTTCACAGAGAACCCGCTGAAGAAGGGCAGCTTGTTCGGCGCTCAGCATGTTCTGGACCCGGACACCGGGCTTGCCCCGATCGGCACCTACTACGACGGAGACCAGGCCAACTACCGGTTCTTCCTGCCGGGATCCGGCGCCGTGCATTCCTTCGTCACCGGTACATCCGGCTCCGGCAAGTCCCGTCTCCTGGACGCCCTCCTCGGAATTGAGCGACGCAGCCCGCTGGTCTGCTCGCTTGTCATTGACCCGCAGGCCGGTCTGTCCCTGCCGGACTGGCCCGACGGCGTCGCCGTGTTCGCCCCTGGCAACGACTTCGGGATCGTCGTACTGCGCGCCTTTCACGCGATCATGAAAGAGCGGGCCAAGCGGTACAACCGCATGAAGTGGACCGACGAGAAGGGCCGCACCCGCGTCGGCCGCGCCTTCTTCGTCCCCGGCGACCCCGACCCGCTACTCTCCCTCACCCTCGACGAAGCCCACGACCTCCTCACCGACGAGAAGTACGGCGAGGAGGCCGTAAAGATCATCGGTGACTGCGCCAAGGAAGTCCGCAAGGTCGGCGGCAAACTCCGCCTCGCCAACCAGAGCCCCAACGCCTCCGAACTCGGCGGCGAAACCCTCATCCGCGACATCCTCCAAGGCGGCAACAACGCCGTCCTCCGCTCCGGATCATCCGCCGCCGGCAAGCGCGCCGCCGGCACCGCCCTCGGCGACATCGACCCCGGCGCCATCCCCAAGGAATTCAACGACGGCACCAGCACCGGCGGCCTCGGCTACCTCGCCGGCCCCGACAACCGGGCCGCAATGTGGCGCGCCCCCTACGTCGAAGACCCCTACGGACTCGCCCACGAAGGCTTCACCACCGGCATTGAGCAGGCCAGCATCGACGCCCTGCCGATCGTCCGGCATGTCCTCGAAGAGCACGCCCTCATGATCCGCCTGCGCAATGCCGGCCAGCAGTACACCTACGACCCCGGCCGCTTCCGCGACGAAACCCGCGCCCCAGCCAGGAAGCCCCGCACCCCCGCCCAGCCCGTCGAGCACGTACCCGCCGCGGTCGAGCGGGAGGCGGCCGCACCGTCCGCGACATCCCGCAAGATCGTTGCGTTCCTGCTCCAGCACGGAAAGCCCGTGGCCCCCGCGATCATCGCCAAGTCCCTCGGCCTGACTGGCCCCCAGGTCCGTACCGCCCTCAAGCGCATGAAGGACGACCCTGCCGCGCCGATCGTCAACCTGGGCCACGGCGCATGGACCCACACCGACCACATCGCGACCGCCCTCGCCGCGTAAGGAGACCGACCATGACCACCGACGCCGACCGCGACAGGGCCAAAAGCCTCATCGATGCCGTCAACGAAGCCATGACCCCCACCGCCTACCGCGACCCCACCCCGAACCCCACCATCGGAGCCGCCGAACCCGTGCCCCAGCCCGGACGGCCCCCCATGAGCCAGAAGGCGACCGACGCCAGCGGCCTCATGCTGGCTGCGGGCATCGTCTCAGTCCCGATCGGAGGGTCCCTGTCCCTGGTCCTGTACACGCTCGGCCACGTCAGCCCCACAGCCCTCGCCATCGGAGGAGCAGCCCCCGTCGCACTGATCCTCGCCCTCGGATCCCTGATCAAGGCCGCCAGTCGCGGCATGCAGAGCATCGGGGCGGAGCACCATCACCACTACGCCGGGCCCGTCCACCAGGAGCATCACACCGTCAGTACCCAGACCCGCGGCCTGATTGCCAAGACGATCAACAAGCAGTAACTACCGCTCCACCGACAGGCCCTCGCCGACCGCGGGGGCCTTCGTCATGGGGACCGCGCGGGCGATCCAACGGTGGCCGCCGACCTGCGCCGGGTCGAGCGTCACCGTCACCTCCACGCCGAGCTGTCGCAGCAGCCCGAGCAGGGCAAGGCCGTCCGCGCACTCCTGCGCCGTGTCGCCCGCGACACCAAAAGAGACCCCCATGCCCGCATCATGCCGGGCCTGGGGGTCTCTGCGTGCAAGGTCGGGCGGGTTACACCCAGTCGAGGGGGCGTCCCTGGACGCGCTCCTCCTTGCGGACGAAGGCCTGCAGCCAGCCCGGATTGACGCGGGCCTCACGACGCAGAATCCGGGCGACCTGCTCATGACGGTGCGGGTCAGTCAGCGCCTCGGTGATCGCGGCGTCGACAAGTTCCTCGGCCCGCTCGTCGGTCATGTACAGGAGGTTGTGGGTCATCTCCCGCAGCAGCTCATCCCGGGCGGTCACGGCTGCTTCACCTCTGGCCGTGTGGTGCAGATCTTGTCGCGAGCAGGCGTGGCCCAGGACCAGTGTTGATGCAGTGAGCCGTTCGCATAAACGGACGTGAGTCGACCGCAACCGGGGCAAGCCTGCTGCGGCCTAACGCGGGCCGCCTTGGCCTGGCTGTTCGCCTGCCGCTTATGCCAAGCGTTGGCGAGGTAGCGGGACATGGCGGCCGTCTTCGGCCTGCGCCCCGCCTCGGCCAGCTTCAGGTGTTGGTTGCACTTCTGGCAGAGCAGCCCCCGAACCGCCCATGATCCGACGGCGTGGTCGTGGTCGATCGACAGGGTGCTCGTCGGCTCCTTGCAGATCTTGCAGCAGCCACGGGCGAGACGGCGCAGATCGTCGTACTCAGCGCAGCTCAGTGAGTAGCCCGAGTGGTAGCAGCTCTCGTGAGGGGTCACTGATCGGCCTCGGCCCTGTCGGCTCGGGCCTTGAGGATGACGTCCCGGTCAGGGCGCTTCGGGAGCTTCGCGCCGGGCTCGCCGATGTACCAGTCGATCAGCTCGCGGATCACGGCCGCGCGCTCCGTGTCCATGGACTTGGCGCCGGCGTCGAAGTCGTACCAGCGGTCGCCGATGCGGATCTGGCGGGCGGGGGTCTTGGGCGCGTTCGGCATCCGCCCAGCGTATGCGGGTGTAACTACCTGCGTCATCTGCCACTCCTTCGGTGTAGCTACAGATTCTCGGGCCAATCGCTTGCGGTGTAGCTACACTAGAGTCTACGGTGTAGCTACACCAGGAACAAGGGGGACCCGATGAACGCCAAGGCCCGCACCGCCCGCCGCATCCTCCGCGACCGGACCCGCGCCAACCGGGACGCCCGCCGCCCCCACACCCTCGCCAGCCACCTCCTCACCCGCGGCGCCAACCCCTCGGACGCGTCCTGCGTCGCCGGCGCCCTCCGCGGCAAGGCGAAGGCCCTGGGCATCACTGGCCGCCGCGCCCTCATCTGCAAGACCTCCGCCGGAAAGCTCCCCAAGCGGGCCCCCAAGAAGCCCTGCACCCGCTACACCGACCGGCAGTTCCTCACCCTGATCACCGCGTACAACCCCCGCGCAGCCCGGTTCGTCGCCATCCGCGCCACCGTCCTCGCCGCCTGATCGGCCCACGAACAACCACGAGTACGACACTGATTCCGACGACTAATAGAGCGAATAGGGAGCCCTCATGTCTGTGAACTACTACGCCTTCGCCCCTTTCCCTGGTGGCGACGCGACCGGCGAAGGGCTGCACATCGGCCAGTACGCCCAGGGGTGGCGTTTCCTCATGCGGGCCCACCCTGAGGTCGGGCTAACGACGCTTGCCGCCTGGATTGGCTTCCTGCGTAGGCCGGAGGTTGTGATCCGCGCCGAGCATGGCGTGCAGATGGCGGTCGAGGAGATGGAAGCAACCGTGCGGGAGCGCACGTGCGGCAATGGGTGGCCTCGCAAGGCGCGCAGCCGCCGCGGTTACGAGCGGCCCGGCTACCACATCGATTCTGAGGACGTCGACTTCTGCGCCCTGGAGTTCTGCTAGTGGCGGCGGCCGGGCCTCACCCGTTGCCGGTCGGCGCCCGCGTGACCCACATCAACCAGCAGTGGGCAAGCAGCAGGACCGCCCCTGACGGTACCGCCGAGATCCTCGAAGCGCGCGGCCCGTACCACGACGGCACCTGGGAGTACCGAGTTCTCGCCGCTCGCGACTTCTCCCGCCGCCCCGGACCCGACAACCCCGTGGACCGCGAGACCTGGTGGTCATCGCAGGCCATCCGAGCCTTGGAGGCCCGACTATGACCGCCCGCCCCCGCAAGCCCTGGCGTGTCGCCGTCACCGGCACCGACGTCCACGCCGAGTCCGATCACACCAGCGAGTCCGCTGCCTACGCCTTCGTCAGGGCCGCTCTGAGGAGTGGCGGGCCGGCTGTCACCGCGCAGGTCCTCCAGTGGTCGGACGGGCGGTGGTGGCACTACGAGACCGTCCACACCAAGGACCTACCAGCCGACGACAGTAAGTAGCTCTATGGCCCGCCATCCCCAACGGGGGCGGGCCTTCCGCCTGTCTGGCGTGCCGCGTTCTTGTCTGGTCGGCCCGATACCTTGTTCGTGTATCGCTGCACCTCCGCACTGCTGTCGAGGAGCTACACGTGCACCAGACGCCCTGCCCGGGAAGTTGCAACTCTGCGTGGCGCCGCGCGGAAACCGTCCGCGAAGAAGCCAGCACCGAACACACCCTCACCCCCACCTGGGGCCGCCCCGTCCAATGCGACGGATGCACTGAACGCGCCCGCCAGCAGCTCACCGAACTCCCCGAACTCCTCACCGCAGTCCAGCTCGAAGCCCTGCACGCAACCCGCTCCCCGAGCACTGCCACCATCGGATCACGCGGCTCCAGCGACGCACCGGCCTGGCCGGGACAGGCCGCACGCCTCTTCCTCGAGGCGATACTCGGCGAAATGGAGGAGCTGCAGTCCGACGTCCTGTACCGGCGCGGGATATGGGCTGCCGACCATGAGCCAGCGCGCGACGGCATCACCGAAGGCCGCCGCATCACCGACGTCGCCCGCATCCTCGAGGCGCACCTCGACTGGATGATGCAGCACCACCCCGCCGCCAGTGAGCCGCACGACCGCGGCAACGCCAACCCCGGCGGCCAGATCCGCGGCTGGCATTCCGCCGCGCAGCGCTTCATCAAGGCGCACCCGCAGCACGATGTCCGCAAGCTCGCCCCATGCCCGCGCTGTCAGGGTCCGTATCTGGCCGAGTCCCGCGACCTCCGTCTCGTCGGCGACCGGCCGTACATCGAATGCCGCGACCCCGACTGCCAGCGCATCCTTACCGGCGCCGAGTACGACGCCTACGTGAAGGCTCTTGCCACTGGCATTTCCGCGGCGGCTTGATTTCTACCGCGTCATGCATGACGATGCTGGTACACGCAGCATGCCCAAACGTGCTCAAGGCCCTCACAGTTCACCTGGCGAGGGCCTTTTGCGTTCCGGGCTCCGGCCGGAAGGAGATCCGATGGTCGACCTGGACGTGGATCTGCATACGACCCTCTGGTCCGTCGCCGAAGCAGCCGAAGCCGCCGGCGTGACCGAGGTCGTGATCCGTAACTGGTGCTACCGCGGGCGCCTGACGGCAGCAGAGCGGCGTCGGGGCCGTCCGTTCTTCCGGGCCATCGACGTGATCCGAGCCGAGAAGGCCACCCGGGAACGGGCCCGCCGCGTCTACACCCTGCAGGCCGCCTAACCTCGTACAGCTGATCGGGGGTGCACGATGCCTGATCTGCCCCTGAGATGGCGGACAGCCGTCGTCGCTGGCGCCCAGTGGGCTGCCACGTTCACGCTGCTGGACGATGACGGCACCCACATGGACATCAGCGGCAAGAGCTTCGAGTTCGTGATCCGGCCCAACGCGGCCGATGCGACCGTGCCGCCGCTTATCGCAGTCACTGCGACGGCTACCACCCAGGGCTACCTGACCGTCGACACGCAGACCGCGACGATCCAGGTCGTGCTCGCCCCGGCCGCAACGGCCCTCCTCGGGACCGGCTGCCGGCCGTTCGCCCTGTGGATGGACCCCGGCCAGCCCGACGCGACATGCCTCGTCGAGGGGCCGTTCTACTCCCGTCTCGTCTCCGCAGCGTAGGGGGTGCATCGTCGTGACCAGCGTCATCGTGGCCTCCGCCGGAACGTCCGGGCCCCGCGGCAACAGCGTCCTCAACGGATCCGGCGCCCCCTCCTCGGGCACGGGGATCGACGGCGACTGGTACATCGACAACGCCACCCCGTCCGCACTCGTCATCTACGGCCCGAAGGCGGCCGGGGCGTGGGGTACTGGCCAGGCCCTCGGAGCGGGCGGCGCGCTGCTGCGGACGAACAACCTCTCCGACCTGAACTCAGCTTCGGCCGCCCGCAGCAACCTAGGGCTCGGCGGGGCCGCAGTCCTCAACGTCGGCACCAGTGCTTCGGCGGTGGCCGCGGGCGATGACAGCCGCATAAGTGGCGCCGCCCAGAAGGCCCAGAACCTGTCCGACCTTCCCAACCCGGCGACGGCACGCACGAACCTCGGGCTCGGCAACTCGGCAACCCGCAGCGTCGGCACTGCCGCTGGCACGGTTGCGGCCGGAGACGACTCCCGCTTCACCGCGCCCGATGCCTGGGTCTTCGACGTCGCCGCCTACGGAGCGGTCGGCAACGGCAAGGTGGTTGCCGATGCCGCCATGACAGCGAGCAGCGCGGTCCTTACCAGCGCCACGGCCAGCTTCACCGCCGGGGACGCCGGCAAGGCGGTCATGGTCCTCGGGGCGGGAGCCTCCGGCGAGACCCTAGTCGGCACCATCAGCGCGTATACGAGCAGCACCCAGGTCACACTGTCCGCGACCGCAGGCAGCACCGTCTCCGGCGCCTGCGCGATGTGGGCGTCAGACGACACCGTGGCCATCCAAGCTGCCATCGACGCTGCAGCCGCCTACGCCGTCGCCCACTCCGGCTCCGCGACCGTGCGGATACCGCCCGCCGCAGGCCAGTTCTACGGCATCGCGGGCGCACTCAAGACGGGCGGTTCGACGCTCGGCAACGCCCAGCTGACCCTGCCCGTGTACGCGACGACCGGCCGGAAGATCACCCTGTCGATCCGCGGCACATCCAGCGGCGCTGGCGTCCAGCACTGGCAACAGACCGTCCCCAATACGACCGGGGCGACGCTGCTGTCGTTCGGGATCTTTGCGTCAGCCGGAGCGCAGACCGCCAGCATCAACGCCGGCGGCAACCCGGCCGTGCTCGGCGGCCCGGCACAGCCTGGCGGCTATGGCGTCGCGCCCGGGGTGTTCTCCAACCTGTACGTCGACATCGGCAACCTGTCGATCCTGACCGCCCACTCGAAATTCGGGCTCACGTACACCGCGATCGACCTGTCCGGCGTCGCCAACGCGCGCCTCCAGGACGTCGCCTACAGCACGACCGGCACCGTCCCGGGCGGGTCCTACGTCTCCCCGGGCGTCTTCGCCACCGGCCTGTCGATCGGCTGCCTCCTGCCCGCCAACGGCAACAACGACCTCACGCTCGTCGAAAACGTGACCTGCGGCGGCGGCTACACCTACGCCATCGTCGTCCCCGAGCACACCGACATCTACGGCCTGCGCCTCCTGTACTGCTGGGCGGCGTTCTGCCCGGCGGGCAGCTACTACAGCTCCGTCGGCGCCGCGCACTCCATCCGCGCCACCCTGGTCAGCGTTGAGCAGTGCACGTATCTCGTGTATGTGTTCGGGCCCGGGACGAACGGTCTCGGCCCGACCATGGACCTGCGGATCGACACCGAGACGTCCACACCGAGGTTCGGTGACCGCAGCAGCGGGACTGGCCTCGCCGCCGCCCGCGGCCGGGTGGTCCTCGCCGGCCTGTTCACCGCGGCCAACCTGACGCTGGACGCCCCGACCGGCTTGCGCATTGAGAACGCGCAGCTCACGTTCCCGGTCGCCGCAAAGACGAACGCCTATACGGTCACCAGCTTCGACGAGGTGATCACCGCAGACGCCACGTCCGGAGCGTTCACGATCACGCTGCCGACCGCCGTCGGGCGGGCCCGGCGGGTCGTCGTCAAGAAGACCGATGCCTCCGCGAACGCCATCACCATCGATGGGGCGGGCAGTGAGCTCATCGACGGGCAGCTGACCAGGCTGTTGTCGGCGCAGGGTAATGCGGTCACCCTGCTGCCGTCCGGCTCGGGTTGGATCTCCCAGTCCACGATCGGTACCGACCCGGAGACTGCCGCGGCTGCCGCGGTGGCCACCCTGTCCGCGCTGACCCAGACCGTCGTCAAGACGGTCGACGAGACGCGCACCGCGGTCACGACGGTTTCGGACGATGGGCACCTGTTCGCGAGCCTCGAGGCGAACAGCGTGTACCGGTTCAACTCGACGCTGCTGTTCGATGGCCCTGAGGCTGCGGACGCGACGATCACGTACACGGTGCCGTCTGGTGCTACTGGCGGGTGGGCGCCGTTCGCCGGCACCCTCGGCACCACGGTTCCGGACGGGTCGGCGCAGGTGAAGGTGGCCGCCCGGCAGTACGGATCGAACTCGGACATCGGTGTGATGGCGTCCTCGGCCACGCTCGCCGGGATCATCGCCACCCCGCGCGGTCTCATCGCCACCGGGGCAACCCCCGGTCTGCTGCGACTCCGGTGGGCACAGCAGACGAGCAACGGCACCGCCGTCACCCTGAAGGCCGGGTCGATCCTCGAAGTCGTCAAGGTCTCCGGCTCCGCACCCGCCGCGTCCGGAATCAACCTCGACAACCCGGCCCGCACCCCTGCGGACCAGGGCCTGCTCGCCTGGACTGGCGACCCCAACGATGCTGGCCACGTCACCGCCCAGTCGAACGCCGGCGTTGCAGGCCGGATCACCCTCGTTCAGATGGTGATCCGCAAGTCGATCACCTGGTCGAAGATCTGGTTCGGCCTCGCTGGGGTCGACGGTTCCGCCTCCCTCGCGGGCTGCTACCTGGGCGTCTACAACTCGGCCGGCACCCTGGTCGGGGTGACCGCGGACATCTCCTCGGCACTGCTGTCCGGGGCTACGGGCAAGTCGGTCGACCTGGTGACCCCGTTCACGGCCAGCCCCGGCGAGTACTACATCGCGATGCTGCTGAACGGCACCTGGGCCACCAACTCCCTCACCTTCAAGGCCACCGGCGCCGGCATCACCGTCAACTGCGGCCTGACCGCGCCAAGGCTGAGGTACTCGAACATGCTGTCCGGTCAGGCGACGCTACCGTCCACCCTCGACCTGACCCAGCAGACCACCAGCATCATCAACACCGGCTGGGCCAGCCAGTGGTACGGCGTCCAATGAAGGAGAGGTGACCATGGTCGCGTCCAAGGCGCAGCAAGCCGCGACCGCGGAACGCCGAGGCAAGGCAATCCGCATGAAGATCAACGGCGCCAGCTACACGGAGATCGCCGAACAGCTCGGCTACTCCTCCCGCGGCTCCGCCTGCTCCGATGTCCGCCGCGCCCTCGAAAAGCACGTCATCGAGGAGGGCCTGGCCGTCGAAGCCTGGCGGGAACTCGAACTCGCCCGCCTCGACATCCTCCAAAAGGCCATCTGGCCCGAGGCGATGGAAGGCAACCCGCGGGCCATCGAAACCGCGCTGAAGATCCTCGACCGGCGGGCCAAGTTGCTCGGCCTCGACAGCGCCATCAAGCTGGAGGTGCTGACAATCGATGCCCTCGACCAGCAAATCCAGCGACTCGAAGCCGAACTGGGAGCTGCCGCCCTCGGCGTCACCGCTTCTGAGGGCGAAACTGGAGAAGCTCCGCTACCTCCGTGAGTTGCAGGCTGAGGCTGACCGGCGGGAGGCGGTACGCCTCGCCTCGCTCGACGTGTTCGGGATCCTCGGCTACGCCCCCCACCCGCAGCAAGACGAGTTCCACGCGGCGACCGAAGACGACGTGCTGTACGGCGGCGCGGCCGGCGGGGGAAAGTCGGTCGCCATCGTCATGGAGGGGCTTCGGGCCTGCGCCCGCTACCCGGGGATGCGCGTTCTACTCGTTCGCCGCACCTACGACGAGCTCGCAGAGTCGGTCTTTCCCGTACTCGCCAAGTTCGGGTACGCAGCCGAACTCGGAGCGATATGGAACGGAACCGACCGCGAACTACGCTTCCCTAACCGCTCCCTTTTCCGCTTCCGGTACATGGAGAACCTCGCCGACGCCTCCCGCAGGCAGGGCGGCCAGTACCAGCTCCTCCTCGTAGACGAGGCCACGCTGATGCCGCCCGGCGTCGTCGACATCCTCAAGTACGAGCGGCTGCGATCAGACGGCAGCGTGCCCGTCCTCGGCACCCGCTCAACCTGCAACCCGGGCGGCCCCTCCCACGCCCAGGTCAAAGCCCGCTACATCGACGGCACCGGGCACGGGCAGCGGATCGCCTCTGACGAGCAGGGGCTGACGGTGAGATTCGTGCAAGCGAAGGCCACCGATAACCCGCACTTGGACGACGGCTACCAGCGCCGCCTCGACGCGATCCCGGACCCGCAACGCCGCGCCGCGATGCGCGACGGCGACTGGGACCAGTTCGCGGGAATGATGTTCCCGGAATGGCGACACGACCGGCACACCCTGGCGCCCATCGCGCTGCCCCAGAGCCTGAAGAGGTTCAACGGCGTCGACTGGGGCTACAGCGCTCCCTGGTGCGTACTCTGGGCCGCCCAGGACGAAGACGGACGCGTCTGGGTCTACCGCGAGATCTACCAGACCCAGGTAGGCGAGAAGGAGCAGGCCGAACGCATTCTCGCCGCCGAGGCCGACGGCGAGCACGTCGCGGCACGGTACGGCGACGACGCGATGTGGGCGACCCGCGGCGACGCCAAGCCGATCGCCGATGTATACGCCGAGAACGGCGTCCATCTAACCCCGGCCGGCAAGGGCGGCCGGGTACAGGGCTGGCAACGCGTGCACTCCTACCTCCGGGAAGCACCCGCCTGCGCCCACCACCGCGCCCAAGGCTGGGAGACGTGCCCGCTCCTGCACGTTTTCACGACCTGCAGTGAACTGATTCGGACGCTGCCCGCGCTGCCCCACGCCGCGACCGGCGACCCCGAGGACGCGGACAGCAAGGCCGAAGACCACGCCCCGGACTCGATCCGATACCTCTTGATCAACCTCGGTACGGGCCCTGAACTGCCCATCCTGGAACCTCCAGCCGAGGCCTCTGCGGACGGCGCCCTGCAGCCGCTGGGATCGTTCGCCTACCGGTCCGAGCCGGCCGCCGACGACAACGCCTGGTGGCTCGACGAAGACGACGGCCCGCGGCCCGGGGGGACGGTGGAAGCCCCATGAGCCTCAAGACCTGGTGGCAGGGCCTGACCGGCCAGACCGAGGTACTCGAGACGGCCCCCTCGAAGCTTCCGGAGCGGTCCGGGTTCGAGTACGGCATCGGCCCCGGCGGCCTGACCGAGACCCGGCAGACTGGTGGGGCGATCGGTCAGTCCGACCGCCGCAGCTCCCTGACCCAGCTGTATGACGCCTATCTCGCCTGCCCTTGGGCGTGGGCGTCGGTCAACGCGATCGCGCGCACGGTCACGGCTGGCGGCCTGGTCCTGGACTGGGATCCCGGCGACGGTTCGGGCGAGATGGAGCAGCCGGACAAGCCTGCGGAGGTCCTCCTCCTCGAGCGGATGATCGCCTTCTGTAACCCGCGGGAGAACATCCGGCAGATTCTCCGCGGCATCGTCACCGACCTGCTGGTTTTCGGGGACGCGTTCGTCGAGGTGGTGTGGCTGGCGAATCAGCCGGTCGCCCTGTACTCGCTGGACTGCCCGTCGATGATGCCCATGGCTGACGAGCACGGCACGATCACCAGCTATGTGCAGGTGACAGAGCTGGGCCAGCGTGCGACGTTCGAGCCGCGGGAGGTCATCCACATCAGCCTGGATGCCCCCAGGTCCGGGCTGTTCGGGGTGTCTCCGACGCAGGCGGCGATGCTGCCGATCACGTCGTGGCTGTTCGCCTCGGCGACCAGCAAGGAGATCTTCCGCAAGGGTGCTCCGCCGCAGATTCACGTGGATTTCCCGGCCTCCGCTTCCCCGGCGGAGATCAACCGCTGGAACGCCCAGTACCAGCAGCGGAACGTGGGCCCGCGGAACATCGGCACGCCGATCTCCACCAAGGGCGGCGCGCAGATCCAGGAGCTCGCCCAGTCCCGGACCGTCGACTACTTGAAGTTCCTCGACCAGCGCCGAGACGAGATCATCGCCGCTTACGGGGTACCCCCTGCCAAGGTCGGCATCATCGAGTCCGGGAACCTCGGCGGTGGAACGGGTGAGTCCCAAGACCGCACATTCATGGTCAACACGGTGCAGCCGATCGCCGAACTCGTCCTCGAGGCCCTGAACTTTCACCTGGCGAAGCTGGGTTTCGGGGTGGACGGCTGGAAGTTGAAGTTCGCCGACATCGACATGCGGGACTCCAAGGTCGTCGAGGAGATCCGCGACATGCGCCTGCGCAGCGGCGCCTGGACCCTCAACAGGTACCGGGCCGATATTGGCGAGCCGGCCGTCGAAGGCGGCGACCGTGCGGTGCTGGTCGATAAGACGAACTTCGTCCAGTGGGACGACATGGACGCCATGTCGCAGGCTGGAGTCGCCGACCGCCTCAAGGGGACGACGCTCGCAATGGCGGTGGCAGCCCCGGACAGGCCGGTCGAGCTCTCCGATGTCCCGGACGCGCCAGCCGCGCCCCCGCCTCCACCGCCGGTCGAGACGCTCAAGCAGCGATACCGCCGCCGTCTGCGTGAAGCGCTCGCCGAGCTACCTGGGGGGCGTCGATGAGCGAGCCGCCTGACCCCGAGTCGGGGCCCGTCGTCCAGTCGCCCGACCCGCCACACCCGCTTAGGGCCAAGGACGTTACGGCCCTGGTCAAGAAGCGGATCGGCTAAGTAGCGGGAGGTGAGCGTGGCATCCCCGGACTACTCCGACGGCTGCATGATCGCCCTCTACCCGCCGCCAGAACTAGCCGAGCAGCTCGCCGTCGAAGGCGGCCTCCCGCCCGAGGACCTGCACGTCACCGTCGCCTACCTGGGCACGGCAGCCGACGTGGACGGCGACGCCCTGCGGGAGGTCGTCGCAGAGCTAGCCGGACGGCGGCCATTCACCGCCCAGCTCGCCGGCCTGGCCCGCTTCACCGGCGGCGCCACGGACGTCCTCGTCGCCCTCGTCGACTCACCCGACCTCGAGGATCTACGCCGGGACACGCTCGACGCACTGTACGAGCGGGGCATCCAGATACCGCGGGATCACGGCTACTGCAGCCACATGACCCTGACGTACCTGGACCCCGACGAGCCAGCGGCGCTCGACCGCCTCGAAGCGCAGCCGGTCGAGTTCACCGCCCTGTCCGCAGTCCACGGAACCGACCGAACAGACCTAGTCCTCGCGCATCCCATAGAAGGCTTCGCCCGGGAAGCCTTCGCGTCCGGCTGGGCGTTGTCCGGCGGCCCGATGACCGACCGGGTCCGCACGGCCTGCGAGACCGCGGTGAGCATCGCCACCGAAACCGCCGACGACCCGGACATCCTCCGCGCCACTATCGACCTCGGCCGCCTCGAGGGCATGTGGGCGCTCCTCTTTCAGCGCCGCGAAGAGCTCCAGCGCCACCACACCGCGCAGGTCGGCCGCGTATGGCAGGACACGATCAACCGCGACGCCATCACGGTCATGATCGACGGCCTGCGGCACGAGCTCGGCGTTACCGAATCGCGGCGCGTGAAAGAAGTGCTGGCCGCGGCGCGCGCCGCAGCGAAGGCCATGCTGACGTCCCTGTCGGTCTATGACAATTTCGCCGCGCTATGGGCCGTGCTTCGCAATGCGATCGCCGCGGGCCGGGCCGAGGGCATGGTCAACGCGGTCGCCATCGCCGCCGAACGCGCAAGCAAGATCGGCCTCGACTGGGACATCGCTTTCAAGGACGCCTACAAGGCGATGGAACGCCTCGAGGATCTGTGGGCCGATGCGGGCGGGTGGCTCGGCAAGCTGATCGACGGCGTCGTGGATGATCTCGGCCGCACGCTCGCCGACGGCCTCGAGGCCGGATTCGACCGCGACGCACTCATCGACACCGCAGCCGAACTGCTGACCGGGGACTCGGAGGCGGTCGCCTTCGTCGTCGACTGGGCGATGACGACCGCGGCGGACGAAGGCGCCCTCGCTCTCTACCGCTCCGAGGGTGTCCTTCAGATCGACATCATCACCGCCGGCGACGGCAGGGTCTGCGGCGCCTGCATCGACGCCGAGTCGGGCAGCCCGTGGCACATCGGCGATCAGCCGCGGATGCCGCTCCACCCGAGCTGTCGCTGCTGCTACGCGGCCGACGTCAGCCTCGCCCACTTCGCCAACTGGATCATGTGACCCGAAGGAGTCCTGATGAGTGGCACTTACGCTCCCGCCGCCCGCACCCTGTGGACTCTCACCGGGTCCGCATCAAGCCGCCTCACCGCTACGGGTAACAGCGGGCCGATCAATATCATCGGCGTCTGCGACCTGTGGCTCCCCGTCTACGTCGCAGGCACCTCGGCAGGCACGAACCCCACGCTGGACGTTCAGATCGACCTTCAGGACCCGGACGGCAACTGGTTCCCGCAGGTAGCCAAGGTGACCCAGCTGACCTCAGCACCGAACTTCACCAACGTGTCGTGCGGCCTGCACATCGGCGGCCTCGGCTCGATGGTGCTGCCGCAGATCTGCCGGGTGACCTGGACGGTCGGCGGCACCAACCCGGTCTTCCCTCAAGCGTCGATCTCGCTGGTCGGGAGGTAGCCGTGGGAACCCTCGGAACCATCTCCGGAATCGCGCTGGTCCCTGGCGTCAGTCGCAACGGGCGTTTGTACACGGCGGAGGCAATCGGCCGGGCTGTGGCCCGCGCGCAGGAGCGCATCGAGGCCGGTGACCAGCCGCTGACGATGCTGTCTTTCCACGGCGCCGATGACGACTCCACCCAGATCGTCGGCCGGATCACTGCGATCGAGCAGGATGAGGCCGGCGCGGCCCGCTATACCGCGGCTATCGCCGACACCGAGCCCGGCCGCACGATTGCCGCACTTGTCGACGACAGTGACGGGCCTCCGTTCCTGCGCGGGGTCTCCATCCGCGGCGCCTGGGTCGGCAAGGTCCGTCGCGAGACCGGCCCCGACGGCACCCCAGTAGAGACCGCTCCGGATTTGGAACTCGACGGCCTCGACTTCACCCGCAAGCCGGGCGTCCTCGGCGCCCGCGTCGACACCTACACGCCCGCCGGCCCGGGGCCCGCGGCCGAGTCTGCACCCGAAGGCCGGGTGCTCATCACCGAGTCAGTACAGGAGGCGCTGGTGCACACCGTCAGCGAAGCCGCCGCCGAGACGGTGGCCGTCGGCGGGGCGGGGCCGTTCGCGGACCCCGGCTACCAGGCCGACAAGGAGAAGCGTTACCCCCTCGACACCAAGGCCGGCGCCAAGAGCGCCTGGGCCCGAGTGCACGAGTCGGAGGTAGCCCGCGGCTACACCGCGGCCCAGCTCAAGCGGATCCGGCAGCGGGTAGCCAAGGCCCTGCGCGGCCACGGCGTCGAAGTAGCCACCCAGGAGGGCTGGCTGATCGACCCCATCGGCCGCATCTCCGAGGAAGTCGCCGAATGCCTGGGCTTCTCCGACGACCCCGGGCACGGCGGCTCCATGTCGATCAGCCTCACCAACGGGCCGACCACGGTCACCGTCACCTCGTACTGCGTCGACCCCCACGACCTCGACGCTGTCGGCCGGGCCGCCATGGCAGGCGCCTGCCAAGCCATCGCCGCGATTGACCCGGACATGGACGCCGACATCGACGTCCCCGGCGCCGACGCTTCCGAGGTCGGCGACGACGCCATGGAGAGCCTCACAGCGGGCGAGAGGCTGGCCAGGGTCCCGACTGTGGGCGCCGCATCTGCGGTCGTAGGCGTAGCTGATGTCCTGTACGCCCCGGCCATGACCAGCGAGACCGTCGAGGCTCGACGCGCGGCACTCACTGTGACCTCTCAGACCCCGGCACCGGAGACACCGGCTGCCGACACCACCACCCAGGAAACGGAGACCGCCATGGCGGAGTCCACCACCCCGGCCGCCGAGGCGGCGCCCGCTCCCGCCACGGGCGGGGTCACCCTGACCGACGAGCAGTTCAAGGCCCTCCTCGCCGCGGTCGCCCCGCAGCCGGCCGCCGTCGAGTCGGCGCCCGCCGAACCGGTCGTCGAGGCTGCCCCCGCGGCTCCGGTCGTGACGGAGACCGACGAGCAGCGCATCCAGCGCCTCGTCGCCGAGGGCATCAAGGCCGCCCTCCCGCATGCCGTCCAGGAGCACGTCGAAGCCACCGGCGGCCCGTCCCGCAAGGGCCTCGTCACCCCCCTCTCCGAGACGGCAGGCACCACGACCGGCGGCGTCCCGGAAGGCTGGCCCGCCAAGCCGCTCCACGAGTTCACCCCCGAGGAGTGGGCCCAGCACGTCGCCCCCACCACCGTCGGCGCCGTCCTCGGCAACCGCGGCCAGGCCTCCGAGTAACACCCCCACCAGCACATCCTTGACCGCCAGCCCTTAGGGCCGGTGCCGCTCGGCAGCGATGGTCACCTGCTCCGCCTCCAACCCCCGATGCGGGGCCCCGTCATCCCACTGCCGAGAAAGGCACTGCCATGTCCCAGGCTGAACTGCGCGAGGCGCTCACTGCTGCCGGCGCTGCACCGCTGATCAACCAGATCATCGACCCGATGCTGCTGGAGTACCAGCGCCGGTACGCGCCGCTGGTGCGTGCCATCCCGTCCCGCAAGTGGGACTCGACGACGTACTACTTCAACCAGCGCACCGCACGTGCGGCGGGCGGCTTCGTCTCCGACGGCGGCGCCCGCCCGGTATCCAACAGCACCTACGTGCAGAACTCGTTCCCCATCCGGAACCTGCAGTCCGTCGGCGCGGTCACCGGGTACAGCCAGGCCGTGACCCGGCAGCTCGTCGGTGACCTGCGCGCGCAGGAAATCGAGGGCTCCATCCAGGGCCTGTACTGGGACGTCGAGAACGCCATCCTGTGGGGCAACAGCGGCAGCACGGCGCTCGGCGGTTACCCGCAGTTCGACGGCCTCGACACGCTCGTCTCGTCCTTCTCCGGGAACTCGCAGAACAGCATCGACCTGAACGCGGCGCTGTCACTGGGCGCTCTCGACCGGCTGATCGACATGGTGGAGCAGCAGGCCGCCATGAGCATCTACGACCCGACGTGGATGCTCGTCATGTCACCGACCGCGGCGTCCAAGGTTGCGCAGCTGGTCATGACGCAGCAGCGGTACCTCGACCGCGTAGAGGTCGCGGCCGGCCTGAACGTTCCGTCGTACCGCGGCATCCCGATCATGAAGTCGTCGTTCCTGTCGGCCCGCTCGTACAGCATGGGCACGGTCACCACGGCAACGGCCACCTCGGGCGGCACCCTCGCCGCGGCGACGTACTACTACCAGATCGCCCCGGTCATCGCCCGCCAGGGAGAGATCGTCCCGTCCGTCGAGGTGTCGCAGACCACCACGGGGTCGACGTCCACCGTCACCCTCTCGTTCTCGACGCCGGCAGCGCTCGACGGCTCGCAGCCCAACCTGTTCAAGGTGTACCGGTCTACCGCAACCGGCACCGAGACGTTCCTCGGCTACGTCGACGCGACGGTCGGGATCGCCGCCGACGGCGTCACCCCGATCCTCACCACGAGCATCGTCGACGACGGCGCCAAGCTCACCCCGAAGAACGGCTCGACCGTCCCGGCCCAGGGCCCGGCTGCCTACGTCGGCACCAACGCGTCCATGAAGCCGCAGGCCACCGGCCAGGAGAACATCTACCTGATCAGCCGCGACCAGAACAACGTCGTCCGGCCCTACGTCCGCGAGCTCCAGCCGCTCGACGTCTACCCGACGACCGCGAGCCCGGACACGCTGCCGTTCGCCATCTGCTCCGACACAACCCTCGCTGTTCGGGCGCCCAAGTACACGGGCCGTTTGGCACGCGTCACCACCACCCTGTCCAGCTGACCCTCCGGTGCGCCGGCCTGACGGTCGGCGCACCCCTCAACCCCAAGGAGGAGCCCCCTCATGGCTCTCATCCGCAAGGCCGCGGCGGGCAGCGACTCGCACGGCCACGTCTGGCCCAAAGACGGCTCGGTCGTCGAGATCAACGACCCGGACCAGATCGCCGCACTCATGGCGATCCCCGACGCCGGCTTCAGCGAGGTCACCCCGAGCGGCAAGGCCGAAGCGGCGCCCGCTGCCCCCGACCCCGATGAAGACGACAGCGACGACGGCGCGAACCTCGAAGCCGACGAGATCGCCGAAGTCGACCCCACGGACGAAGACGTCGAGGCGCCGAAGCCGGCAGCGAAGAAGACCGCGGCCCGCAAGACGACCGCCAGCAAGCCGGAGTAAGCCGTGGCCGCGGACTCCCCGGTACCGCTCGCCAGCGCGTCCGACATGGCAAGCGGGCAGTTCGCCGACCTGGTCCGCGACTACAGCGCCGACGCCCTCGCACAGCTGATGATCGAGTCGACCCGGCAGTGCGAAGGCATCGCGGGGCGCAGACTGGCCCCGTTCTCGGGCGTTCCAGAGTCGCATCGGGCCACAGGCATCGACCCGGATGAACTGTCCGACGCCGGATCGATGCCGATGGACCTGACCGCCACCGTCGGTCGCTCCTTCGCGAACGCCCTGGGTAGCACGGACCAGGTCAGGCATGTCTGGCTGTCCGAGTACGCGCCCCGCTATCCGGAGATGTGGACCTACTCCAACCTGCAGGTCACGCTGATCCGGTCCTACGGCGGTTCGCAGACGGTCACGGCTGCCTCGCTGATCGGCGCGGAGAACGACAGCGGGCACGTCTGGTTCACGCTCGGCACTTACCTGCCACTCGGATCGCTGATCCGTGTCATCTACGACGGCGGATACAGCACAGTCCCCGCGGACCTCGGCCGGGCCTGCAAGCTCGTGGCGGCCAGCCTGGTCCTGGGCGAGATCGATCCGGCAGGAACCCAGTTCGCTCACGACCGCGGCGTCCTCACGGCCCAAGCAGAGGCCATCCTCTGCAACTACCAACACACGTAGGGGGGCCGTCGTGAGCAGCGCTGACGCCGTCGCCCGGGAGGCGGACTGGCTGACGTCCTTCAACCCTGCGGACGGACTGCCAGCCCTACACGCCTCACAGGGCGGCCCGTTCGACGTGATCCAGGGATACCTGCCGCGTACCCCACAGCAGCGGCGGACGCAGCTGTACGTCATCCGTCAGCGCCTGCACGAGGTACGGACTGCGCACGTGAGGAGGATGGCCCGGTACCACTTCCAGCTGCGGATCGTGTGGCCTGCATCGTCGCCGTCCGGAGCGGTGGAGCCCGCTCAGCAGGCTCTCGATGCGGCGATCGAGCTGGTGCTGCTGCGCGTCGGTGGACTGATGCTCGACAAAACCCATGGCGGACGCTTCCTGTCCGTGGCCGAAGATCCGGCCGAGGTTACCGTCGACTTCGCCGACCCGGCCGACTCGACGGCGGCCCGCGCCGACCTGCTCTGCACTGTCAGCTATGCGGCGGACGACGCCGAGATCAACGGCTGACCCCCTGTTCCTGCCAGCCCCCGGACCGTCTGGCCGGGGGCTTTCCCACGCCCCGACATCGGGAGAGCCCTGTGCGCCAGCGCAACGACAGCGGGTCTGTCTGGCACTTCGCCAGCACGCCCGCCACCGACGACCAGCCCGAGCAGCCGCCGTACAGCGTCGAGCCGGGCGACACCGCCGACTACCCGCAGCTCCTCGACGGTTGGACGCCCGTCACCGAGACCCCGGCCACAACGACGACCCGCGGCAAGAAGGCCGCCGACAAAGAGGGAGGTGAGCCCGCATGACGCTTCTGTCCAGGCTCGGATGGATCGGCATCGCCAAGGAGGTCACGCAGGGCACGTTCCTGGCGCCGACGTTCTACCTGCCGGTCAACAAGAGCGACTTCAACGTTGAGTACACGCAGCTCAAGGACGTCTCCTACCGGGCCAACGACACCAACCTGCAGGGCCTGTACCAGGGCGTTGGCGAGACTTCGGCGAGCCTCGAGCTCTCCGCGTACCCGGATGCCCTGGGATATTTCCTGCGGATGATCGGCCCGGACACCGTGACCGCAGGCGTCTCAACGACGCTGTCGTCGTCCTCGCTGGCCGGCGCCACGTCCATCTCGACGGCCGCCACGATCCCGGCAGGGTCGACGATCAGGATCGACACGGCCGCGAACACCGAGTACGCGATCACCGGTACGCCTTCGGGGTCCGGGCCGTACACGATCCCGATCGCTACCCCGGCGACCGGCCTGACGCTGGCGCACTCCTCGGCCGTCGCGGTCGTCGCCCAGACCACCCACACGTTCAAGCAGTCCACCTCGGTCGCCAAGCCCACATACAGCCTGGTCGACAGCAACGTCTTCGAGACCTGGGGCTACCCGGGCTGCATGCTGTCGGAGGTCGGCTTCAAGATCGACCCGAAGGGCATGGCGACGCTCGACGCCAAGCTCACCGGTTGGATTCCTGCAGTCCAGACCGGCCTGTCCGCCCCGACGTTCACCGCCGTTCAGCCGATGCTCGGCTGGCAGTGGGCCATGACCAACGCTGGCAGCTCTTCCACCCGCGGCCTGTCCTACGACCTGACTCTCAAGCGGAACACAGATGCCATCCACGCCTCGAACGGCAGCCAGCAGCCCCGCGAGGTGTTCTCGGGCGTCCTGGACGCCGACATCAAGTACAAGGCGATCTACGAGTCGGATGCCGACTACAACCTGTACTTGCAGGCCTTGCAGACGCAGCCGACGACGGCAGTGCTCACCCAGCCGGTCACTGCGGGCGGATCATCGCTGACGCTGACCACGACCACCCCCGGCTGGTCGAAGGGCGGCTACGACAAGGGCGGTGTCTACGTCACCGCCGACTTCGAGATCAACGGCATCTACAACTCGACCGACGCCGGCGCCATCCAGGCCGTCCTGAAGAACTGGGTCACCTCGACCTACTGATCCACCAGCTCCCTGGCCGTGCCGCACGTGAGGGCGTCACGGCACGGCCAGGGTCTGACGCCCTCGACGCCCTCAGCACTGGAGATCCACCATGGCCGGCTACACCAACCCCTACAACCTGCTCACTTTCCCGGAGCTCGGCGAGGACGTGTCCGTCCTCATCCGCAACCCCCAGCTCCTGGCACCGGCGGAGGTGACTCCGAAGGACGTCGCGCTCGATGAGCAGGGGCGGCCCCTTGACCCGCAGGAAGCCCAGAACGCCATGTACGAGGTGTTCGCGCGGATCATCGTCGCCTGGAAGGTCTATGACGGATCCGTATCGCCTGCCCTCGAGCTGGGAGAAGATCCGGATCCGGTCGCCCTCTACGAGTCCCTGAACTCGACTCCGGCCGCACAGCCGCGACTCGGCGCCATCACGGTCGACAACATCGCCCGGATGCCGCTGCGGATCATCAACCGGATCGGGGAGGAGCTCGGCCGAGTCGCGGACCCTCAGTAGGCCCCGGCTCCCCGTACTACGAGGACGTCCTCCTCCCTGTCGAATCGATCATTGAGGGGACATGGGGCTCCGACGACGCCCCAGCCGAATGGGCCGATTTCATCCTGATGAGGCGCATGCACTGGTCATGGGATCAGCTCCAGGGCACCCCCATGTACGTGCGCCGGTACTGCCTCGACATCCTCGGCATGGTCTCCGAGCACGAACGGCAGGAAGCCGAGCGGGAGCAGGCCAAGGCCGATCGGGCGCGCGGGGGATGACATGCTCGAACTCCGTCCCGGCCTGTTCACCACGCTCTTCACGGAGATCGCGGCAGATGGGCAGCTCAAGTCAAAGACCTTCCTGACCCAGCTGGCCAACGCGATCGAGCGACAGGCCAAGACGAACGCCTCGTCGGGGTCTCACCGCCGGGGCACCCCCACCCCGGCAAGTCCCGGATCAGGGCCGGCGGTCATCTCGGGAACGCTGCGACGCTCCATCACCCACACCGCGGTCGCGCCGAGCGGGACGGGCTGGGAGACGAAGGTGGGCACGGGCGCGGGAATCTCCCCGCCCTACGGCCGGACGCCGGCCAGCAAGTACGGCCTGGCGCTTGAGAGCGGGCTCCGCAACGGCGCGACCTACCCCTTCCTGAAGCCCGCGTACAGGTTCGGGATCACAGTCGTCGCCCCCCAGCTGTACGTGACCGTCTACCGCGTCGGCTGGCCCCGCATCTGAACGACCACCGCTGACGACGAGAGGCGGTGGCCATGGCTGAAGTCGCCGACCTCTTCGTCCGACTGCGGGCCGAGACATCCCAGTTCACCGCGGGAATGGCTGCTGCAAGCCGCGGCGGCGAGAGCTTCATGGCCCGCATGGGCGGCGTGCAGGGCCTCCTGACCAAGGTCGGCGCCGCCACCACCGTCGTCGGCCTCGCGTTCGTCGCCTACGGCGTCAAGGCGGCCGGTGACTTCCAGCAGCAGATGAACCTGCTGGTCACGGCCTGCGGCGAGTCCCAGTCGAAGCTCAAGATGGTCAGCGATGGGGTCATGTCGCTGGCCCGCAACACCGGTACGTCTACGGGCCAGCTCGCCGAGGGCATGTACCAGGTCGAGAAGGCCGGCTACCGGGCCGGTGACGGCCTGAAGGTGCTGAAGGCCGCCGCGCAGGGCGCCCGCGAGGAGGGCGCTGACCTCAAGGACGTCACCAACGCCATGACTAGCGTCATGGCGTCGTACCACCTGGGCGCCGAGGACTCCGTCCGCGTCATGAACGCCCTGAAGACCGCCGCCGGCGAGGGCAAGATGACCATGCAGGAGTTCTCTGCATCGCTCGCCACGGTCATCCCGATCGCCTCCGCCAACAAGGTCTCCTTCGCCGAGGTCGGCGGCGCCATCGCGACCCTGTCGCAGCACGGTACCTCCGCGCGCGAGGCGACCCAGGAGCTCGCCTCCACGATCCGCAACCTCGCCGCGCCCAACAACGTCGCGGTGCAGGAGATGCAGCGCCTGGGTCTCTCCTCGACGGATGTCGCAACGAAGCTCGGCGAGCGCGGCCTCACCGGCACGCTCGACCTTCTGTCTCAGACGGTCCTGTCGAAGATGGGGCCCAGCGGGACTCTGCTGCTGAGCAGCTTCAACCAGACGAAGCAGGCGGCTGAGAACGCCCAGACGATGATCAAGTCAATGCCGGCAAGTATTCAGGAACTCGCGCGTTCCTACAGCTCGGGGTCGATCTCTCTGGCCGACTGGCGAAAGGAACTGAAGGCGCTGCCGCCGGAGCAGGCGAACCTCCTCAGCCAGTACGCCACGCTGCAGAACAAAGCGAACGGCTTCTCGGCGGAACTGAAAAAGGGCGGGCCGGCCGCGCAGACGTACACCGAGGCCATCAAGAAGATGACCGGTGGCGCAATCGGCCTCAACACGACGCTCCAGCTGACCGGAGAGAACACGGAAGGTTTCAAGGAGCGCGTAGAGAAGGTCGGCCACAGCTTCAACAATGCCTCGAAGGACGTCGAAGGCTGGGCCCTTACCCAGCAGTCCTTCAATGTCCAGATGGGCCGCTTGAAGGAGGCGGTCACCACGGCCGCGATCGTGGTGGGCACGAAACTGATTCCGCCAATCCTCAAGGTGATCACCTTCTTTGAGCAGAACAAGGCCGCCGCTGCCGCCTTGGCAATCGTGGTGGGCGGTGTCCTCCTCTTCGCGATGGGGGCGTTCATAGCCTCCTTGTGGGCGATGGCGGCTGCAGCCGCGGTCAACCCGATCACCTGGATTGTTCTCGCGATCGTCGTGCTGATCGTCGAGCTCGTCTACCTAGTCACCCATTGGCGCCAGATCTGGGGCTTCATCCAGTCCATCACGAAAACCGCCGTCGACTTCATCGTCGGACGCTGGCACGAATTCTCCAGCAAGAATGCGGCGATCTGGCATGGCATAACGTCAGCGGTCTCCACGGCCTGGCGTGGGCTTGCCGCGTTCTTCGTCGCGGGCTGGCATCTGCTGGTCGACCCGATCGTCATGGCCTGGAATTGGATCTCCCGGGTCACGGTTGCCGCCTGGGACGGGATCACCGCGTTCTTCCGGAAGTGGTGGCCGCTCCTACTGGTCCTCTTCGCTACGCCAATTGCCGTGGTGATGTCGATCTGGAATCACTTCCACACGCAGATCACCAACACCGCGGTCGGCGCCTGGACCATGATCGCCGGTTTCTTTTCTCAGCTCTGGACCCAGATCAAAGCCGCTGCAGGCGTTCTCTGGGGCGGAGTCGAAAGCGCGATCATCACGCCGATCATGGCCGCCTGGGGCTGGCTCGTCGCCGCCTGGGGCGCCATCTCCGGCTGGCTGAAGGGCCACTGGTCGGGCATCCGGTCCAGCGCGAGCAGCATCTGGGGTGGCATCCGCGACTCCATGATCACGCCGTTGGTGCACGCCTATAACATGATCAACAGCACCATGGACCGGATCGGCGCCTCCATCCGCGACGGACTCCGCGGCGCCTGGAACAGCGTCAAACAGGTCAGCTCCTGGTTCTGGGACATCGGCGTCGCCATTGTCAACGGCATCGTCAACGGCGTCCGCGCCGGCGCCGGCTACCTCTACAGCAGCCTAAAGAACCTCGCCAGCAACGCGCTGTCCGCGGCCAAGAGCTTCCTCGGTATCCAGTCACCCAGCCGCGTCTTCGCTGATGTAGTCGGCCGCAACATCTCTGAGGGCGTTGCCGTCGGCATCGACGACCACGCCCACCGGGCTGTCGCATCAGTCGACTCCCTGGCCGGACAGATCGCCGGCCGGCCGTTCACCGCGCCGTCGATTGCGGCGGGCGGCTACGGCATCGCCAGCGGCAGGTCGGGCTCGAGCGCGCCCGCCACCACCATCCAGATCACTGTGCAGGGCAGCGTCGCCACCATTGACGGAATCGCCCGCGAAATGGAGGAGGCCTTCCTCCGCCGCGGCATGCGCAACCCGACGACCTACCCCGCCTACAACCGCTAACCGCACCGTCACAGCGCCGCACGGCGCCCCTCAGCCCCGGGAGGCGCCGTGCCCAACCCCAAGATTTCCACCCTCGTCGAGCCGTTCACGGCCGCAGCGCTCAACACCTCCCTGTGGAACTCGATCACAGGAACCGCCACCCTCGACGCTACCGCCGACCTGGTCACCCTCGCCCAGCCGACCGTCAGCGGCACCACCAACAGCTTCGGCTCCACCAACCTGTACGACGCCACCGCCAGCAGCCTCTACGCGCTGATCACGGCGGTCGCGAACGGCAGCGGCAATACCAAGACGGCCCTCGTGCTTCGGGTCGACGCCAACAACTCTGTCGCCGTCCGTGTCGAGAGCGGCACCCTGAAATTCACCCTGCAGACTGCTGGCAGCACCGCCACGACGACGCTCGGCGCCTACGACGGCCACGCCCACCGCTGGTGGCGGCTCCGTGAAGCGGCGGGCACCTGGTACGCCGACACGTCCGCCGACGGCATCACCTGGACCAACCAGACCAGCAGCTCATACAGCTGGGCCGCATCCGCGACCGCCATGACGGTCGCATTCCAGACCTCGGCAGGCGCCACCGAGGTAGCCGGCCTGACCGCCTCGATCAGCTGCATCAACATCCGGTTGGGCGGCCCCAGCAATCCGAACTGGCCTCTTATCGAGGATGGCTGGGGTGCGAGCTGGAACGCGAGCAGCGGCAACCCCGCAGACCGCTTCACAGAGGTGACCCCGCGCACGATGGGCGTCTCCAGCATCAACCGGGGCCGCCAGTACGAGCTGGATCAGGTCCGCGCAGGCGAGCTGACCATGAGCCTCGCCAACACCGACGGCGTGCTCGATCCCGCCAATGCGGCGAGCCCCTTCGCAGGGCACATCGCTCCTTACCAGCCGTACCGGAAGCGGGCTCAGTGGCCGGCCACGCTGAACGTGCTGGCGCAGGTCGCGGCGACTGGCGGCGACCTCGGCGGCTACTCCGCCGGCAGCGGCCTATCAGCCGCGGACATTCTCAGCGACTGCGACCCCAGCGGCACCGCCACGGTCACCACCAGCGCGACCGCATGGATGGGCGCCACGGTGATGCAGTGCTCCGTTCCCTCCGGGACGACCGCGCCGTCCAGGATCACGTACACGCGGCAGCCTGCCGTACTGCCCGGCCAGGCATACACGCTGCAGCTCCGCGTCCGGAACATCACCGGATCCACTTCGCTGCAGGTTAAGGCGGGCCTCGGCTGGTACGACGCTACGGGAGGCGCGGCCGGTGGCTTCACCTACGGATCGACGTCTACCCTGACGGGCTCGACCACTGCGGCGTGGACTCTCCTCACTGTCACAGCGACTGCCCCCGCGAACGCATCCGGTATCGCCGCTGGCGTCATGGTGGCGGCCACCGCCGGCTCGACGTGCTCCGTCCAGGTCGATGGCTGGCAGCTGGAGAGGGGCTCCGCGGCCACGCCCTGGGTGACGCCGGGCGTCTGGTACCCGATGTACACGGGCTATGTGGAGCGCTGGCCCTCATCCTGGCGCGACGGCGTCTACGGAACCCTCAACCCAACCTGCACAGACGCGTTCGCGCTGCTGTCCCAGGTCAAACTGTCCGACCCGCTCACCGAGGAAATCAACGCGCACAACCCACGATTCCTCTTCAAGCTGGACGACCCTCAGGACTCCGAGGGTGCCAGCGACGCGACGGGCAACTTCGGCCTGGCGGAAGTCGCCACCTCCAAGTACGGGCCCGGCTCGCTCGCATTCGGCACTCAGATTGCCGCAACAAGTCCCAGCGGCATGTACACGGGCAGCACGGGCACGGTGGTGACCGTCGACAACCCGGACCCTGGCACTTTCGTCATCAACCCGGCGACGTTCCTCAAGCTGGGCACCGCTGGCATCCGCGGGCCGATCACGCCGACCTCGTGGACCCGAATGATCGCGTTCCGCTACACCGGGCCAGGGCCGACCGACCGGGCCGCCTTCTGGGCAGGCTCGGATCCGCAGCGCACCACGGCGCCATCCGGCGCACGGTTCGTCGTGTACCTGGACAACACGGGTACCCCCAAGTTCACCATGGCCGGAGTCGCGGGCACCGGCTACACCATCACGGCTGGCGGGGCCACCAACTGCGCCGACGGTAACTGGCACCTCTTGCTCTTCGGCTACGACCAGACGGCCGCCCAGATTCTTTGCTCCCTGGACGGTGCCACCTCGGCCTACACGGGTTCGATCAACCCCATCGCGACGCCCGTGGGGCTGATCAGCGACAACCTCGGCAACTACGTGGACGGCACCATCGGCGACGGAACCACCCAAAACTTCAAGGGCCAGATCGCATTCGCGGCCGAGATGGACTGGGTCGGCACCGCAGCAGGAATCACGGGGCTCTACAACGCCTGGAAGAACTCCTTCCTGGGCGAGTCGACTAACGCCCGCTACCAGCGCATCCTCGGCTACTCGATGTGGAGCGGCGGGGTCTCCGGCCAGACCGGCCTGACCACATCGATGGGGCCGGCCGACTTCGGCGGCCAGGACGCCCTGTCCGCACTCCAGTCCGTCGTCGACACCGAGGGCGGAGTCCACTACGTCGACCGAGCCGGCAATATCACTTTTCGGGCGCGGTCGGCCCGCTACAACGCCCTCGTCCCGACCTTCACCTTCGGGGAGCGGACCGATCTCGGCGAGTACCCCTACGAGGACTGCAAGCTCGATTTTGATCCGACGCGCCTGTCCAACCAGGTCACCGTCACGCAGAAGGGGACGGGGCAGCTCTTTGCCGCGCAGGATGCCACGTCCATCACGGCGTACTTCCCACGCCCCCTGGCCCGCACCCTGAACACGTCCTCGCCCAGCGAATGCCAGGACGCCGCGAACTATCTGCTGTCCCGGTACAAGCAGCCTGTCAGCAGGATCAACTCGCTGAAGGTCCATCCGTCAGCCCAGCCCGCCCTGTGGCCGGTCCTGCTGTCGATGGAGCTCGGGGCCCGAGTGCGAATCATGAGGAGGCCTCCGGGCGTCCCCGCGATTCAGATCGACGCCTTCGTCGAGTCGATCAAGTGGGACTTGGACGACCGAGGTGAAGTCTTCGTCTCCCTGCAGTGCTCGCCGGTCGACGTCACCCCCTACGGGCTGTTCGCCTCGTGGCACACGACGCTGAACACGAGCGTCGCCTCCGGCGTGACCAGCATCGTCGTCAACGCATCCGCGGACACCACGAACCCGCTGGCGGCGCAGCTGGGGTTCGGCCAGCAGATCGTCCTTGGCCTGGGCACCGCCAATCAGGAAACGGTGACGGTCTCGTCGATATCGACGACGACCGCCGGGTGGACCAGCGCCACCATCACCCTGACCGCGGCCACCACCAAGGCCCACACGGCCGGCGACACCATCTGCGAGCCGCTGCCCGCCGGGATCACCTCCGCAGCGACCTGGGATGCCACGTCGCAATTCGACGCCACCGCATTCGCCTACTAGGAAAGGAGCACGTGCATGCCGATCGCGGCCCCCAACCCGGCGCAGGTGGTCCCAGGCCAGTACATCACCGGCGCTTTGTGGAACGCCAACGTCTACAACGGGCTGACGTTCCTGGCCAACAAGCCGTTCTTCATCGGCCAGCAGACCGTCGTGCAGTCCGTCGCCAACGGGACCTGGCAGACGCTGACCATGGACACCGAGATCGTCGACACCTATGGCGGCCACTCCACGATCAGCAACACCTCGCGGTACACCTGCCAGCTCGCCGGTTGGTACCGGGTCGGCGGCAGGGCGGCGTTCGCCGTGAACGGCACCGGCAGCCGCGGCGCCCGCGTCCACATCAACGCCAACTACATCCAGGGCGGGGCCAGCCTCTGCGGCGCGGGCACCCTGATGGGCATTCCCGAGGTCACCCACACCCTCTACCTCAACGTCGGTGACTACGTCGAAATCGCCGGCGGCCAGAACTCGGGCGGCAGCCTCTCGACCGCCTACGCCAACGAGGGCGCGTCGATGATGTACGTCATTTGGGAGCACGCATGATCGCCTGCAAGTGCGGGGAGCCCGCCGTCGTCCAGTGGAGGCGCCGGCCCACCAGCGCCGAGGCCACTCAGCTTCCCAGGGGCGTACCCGCCGAGTCGTCCAGCATCCCCGTCTACGCCTGCGCCGACCACGCGCTCACCCCGGCGCTGGCCGCCCTTGTGCACCAGGCGGCATGTGCTGGCCCGGACAAGAACGGCATCTGCAGCTGCACCCCGGAGCCGGCGCCCGCCACCGACTTTCCTGAAGACCCCACCAAACCGAAACGACGCCTCCCGAAGGGCTGGTGACTACCCATGGGCATCTACGGACAGGACTGGGCCTCGTACCAGGGGACAGAGCCGAGCGTGGCCGGCCTTGACTTCGTCTTCACGAAGATCACGGAAGGGCTCGGGTACGAGAGTCCGAAGTGGGTCCGCCAGCGCGACCACGCCAAGCGAAACGGCCTGGTCTGGGGCGCCTACCACTACCCCCACATGGCCAACAGCGCCCGCGAAGAGGCCGACTACCTCCTCGATCAGGTGGCCTGGCAGCCGGGCGACATCATCGTCCTGGACTGGGAGGGCTACGACAACGCCAACCAGGGCGTCTCCAAGGCCCGCCAGCTTGCGTACAAGGAGGAGTGGCTCCGGTACGTCAAGGCGAAGATGCCGGGCCACCGCGTCGGCATGTACGCCAACGTCGACTACTGGAAGAACGTCGACAACACCGGCTACTGCGGCGACTTCCTGTGGATCGCCACCGCAGGCCGCAAGGCCGGCGACCCCGGCATCAAGGCGCCGTGGATGTTCCACCAGTACGGCGACAATCCCGTCGACAAGGACTACTGCCCCCTGTCCAGCCGCGAGGAGCTTCGCGCCTGGGCTCTCCTCGAGGAGGACGACATGCCCACAGCCCAGGAGATCGCTACGGCGGTCTGGAAGTTCCAGGTCACCAACGCCGCGAGTGGACGGCCGGTCGCCGTCGAGGACGTCATGGCCTGGCAGGACAAGATCCACAACACGCAGGTCGAGATCCTCACACGCCAGAACGCCGCCACCACCGCCGCGATCACCGCGCTCGCCACCCAGCTCGGCCAGCACGACAACGTCGACACCGAGACCCTCGTCGCCGCGGTCAAGCAGGCCATCGCCGACGCCGTCATCCACGTCGACGTCAACGTCACCGGAACCCCGACCCCCTCCGCCTGAAAGGCCCTCACATGAAGATCTTCGGCCGTGAACCCGTCTACATCCTGGCCGTCATCGCCGTCGCCCTGAAGCTCGCCGCGGCCTACGGGATCGGTGTCTCCGACGCACAGCAGACGCTCGTGAACACCTTCCTCGCCTGCGCCGTCGCCGTCGTCTCCGCGATCGTCCTCAAGACCGGGGCCGCTGGCGCCGCGATACTGCAGCTCGCCCAGGCGGCGCTGGCCCTCTTCGTCGGCTTCGGCCTGGACATGTCCGCGACCGAGCAGGCCGGCTGGATGTCTCTCGTCTCTGCGATCCTCGCTGTCGTCGCGCACGGACAGGTCGAAGCCCCGGTGTCCCGCCTGCCGATCGAGCAGACGAGTCCGGTCAAGCCCGCCCCGCCGCAGATGGTGGCGTAAGTGCGGTGCCGTGCAGCGCGGCGGCTGCGTCGCAGGCTGGGCCGCCGCGGCGCGATCCTCACCTCCTACGGACTCGTCTGGCTGCTGTACGGCTACGCCCAGCTCGTCACGCCACAAGTCGACCAGCGCGGGCTCGCCCTGCTGCTGCGACTCATGCCGCTCGACGCATGGGCATGGTGCTGGATCGCCGCCGGCGCCGTCGCTTTGGTATGCGCATGGGCTCCGCCGGGCCGAGACGCTGCCGCCTTCCTCGCCCTCGTACTCATCGTCGTTCCGTGGACAGCGACGTACCTGGTGGCCTGGCTCTCCGGGGGCTACCCCCGCGGCTGGGTGGCGGCAGCGGTATGGGCGGTCATCACCGTCCCCGTCCTGGTCGTAGCGGGATGGCCCGAGCCGCCCCGCCGTAAGAGAGCGGTAGAGCCGTATGAATGCTGAAACTTGGGCGTCCATAGGGGTGTCGGCGGTGACCGGCCTGAGCGGCGTGTGGGCAGTGCGTGCCGCGCGGCGGACGCCGAAGCAGGAGCGCCGGGATGACTTCACGGCGATCAGCGACCAGCAGGGCAGGGCGATCGAGCGCCTCGAACGGCGCGTGGAGCAGGGCGAGACGAAGGCTGAGCAGCAGCAGGAGCGTCTCGCCGAATGCGACGAGGCCATCGCCTGGCTCCTGGTCCGCGTCCGGGATCTCGTCGGCGCCCTCCGCAAGTCCGACTCAGAGCCGCCCGTGCCCCGGCCCATGTCCGCCCGCGCCGCTCGTGTCCTCGAGCGCAGCGACGTGTGAGAACTGGAGTGCGAGCAGCCCCACCGCTACGGCGGTGGGGCGTTTTGCCTTGCTTGGGCTGACCTCAGCCTGAGTGGTACTTGGCCTTGTGGTTGGCAACGCTCTTGGGAGCGCCCCTGTAGCCGGGCTGCGTAGTGCATTCGTCGCACTCTAGCCAGCCCGCCTTCTCCACAGCATCGCCGGAGACGGAGTGATGAGGGCCGTATCCGTGAGCGTGGAGGAAGTGAGGAACACTTCCCTCGTAGTTGAGGGCGATCAGCGCCGACTCGGCGGTCTTGTCGTGCCCCTGAGCGAAGAACTTGCCGAGGCCGACTTCCCGGCCGCAGCCGCACCAGCAGTTGCCAGTAGGGATCAGACGAGCCTTCTCAGTCTTTGACATGCCCCCAAAGTAGCAAGCCATGACATGAAGTCAAGACATTGAGTCATGACATGCAGTCGTCGACGAGGCCCCCCGTTGGAGACCGGGTTGGGCGCGATGAGATACCAAAGCGCCGGTGTCCAACAACCGATCGGTTGATGGACAGAGGCGTCTGTGCGGGCCGTCCTCGGCCTTTGCGCCCGGACAGGCGTTCATAAAGGGTGTCCAAAAACTCGAAGTGTTCATCAACCATCAACCACCCTTTTCTGTACGGTAGTTGCATGACCACAGCCGCCCAGTGGGCAGCCGACGGCGACGACACCCTCGCCGCGTTCCCCGCCACCATGACCGGCGTCCTCATCGGGTACGCCCGCGTCTCCACCAAGGGACAGAACCTCGACCGCCAGATCGCCGCACTCACCGACTGCGGCTGCGCCAAGGTCTTCGCCGACAAGAAGTCCGGCAAGACCGTCGAACGCGAAGAACTCTGGAAGGCGCTGGAGTACGCCCGCCCCGGGGACACCCTCGTCGTCCCATCCCTCGACCGCCTCGGCCGCTCGATCCAGGACCTGATCGCCATCGTCGCCGGACTGCGTAAGCGCGGCATCGGCTTCCGCTCGCTCCACGAAGCCCTCGACACCACGACCCCCGGCGGCCGGCTCGTCTTCCACGTCTTCGCCGCGCTCGCCGAGTTCATCCGCGAGCTCATCGTCCAAGGCACTCACGAGGGCCTCGCTGCAGCCCGCGCCCGCGGCGAACGCATCGGTCGGCCTCCAGCGATGACCGAGGAGCAGATCGTCCACGCGCGTTCCATGCTCGCGAACCCCGAGGCGTCGATCACCTCCATCGCCAAGCTGCTGGGCGTCTCGCGCACGACGCTCTACAAGTACGTGCCCGAATTGCGAGCGGGGCACCGACCCTCCGTCGGGCAGCAGCGCGGGGCCGCCCGGGAACTGGAGCAGGCGTGAGCCAGGCTGCGGGGCGCATCTACGCCCTCTCAGACCCGCGAGACGAAGTCATTCGGTACATCGGACAGACTACGAAGGCCCTCGAGGAACGGCTCGCAGGGCACCTTTCAAGCCCTGCAGGCAAGGTGGCGCCCTGGATCATTGAACTCAGGGCGGTGGGTCTCGAACCTCTGATCACCACCCTGCGGGAGAACGTTCCCGTAACCGAACTGCTCTCCGCGGAGCAGGAGGAGATCACACGACGTGTCGTGGCCGGCGAGCCGCTGCTGAATCAGGCAAGCACCGCCGCGGGCCGACGCATAGTCGAGCGCAAGCAAGCAGAGCTCGCTGCCAGCCGGCGCCAATCAGCTTGGGCCGCAATGGCACGAACCTGCAGGGAGGCTCTCGGGGGTCCCTTGCCCCCAGGCGACTTGTCGGCCCTGACCCTGCAGAGGGCTGTCCAGGAGGCCCTCCTGCGCCTGCAAGTCGAGGAGGATCCGGCCAGTGAAGCACTCACTGGCGGGCTGAGTAGCCAGATTCGACTGCTACGCACCCAGCAGCGGGTCAGCGAAGAGCTATGGGGGGCCTGCCGCCCAGCCTGGGCGCGTCTCCGAGGTGCCGACGACGGCCTCGATTTTCATCTAGCGTCTCTCGTCAGCCACGTAGCTCGGCGCCCTGCGGAGCCCGCCTCGCTCGCGCTGAGATACCTCTCCTTGATCCCGTGGGCAGTTTGCGCCGTAACACCCTGGGCCGCCCTCGCCCAGCGGGGCGGCTTGTCTCTAGAGCCAGCCGCCTTCAGCGCCTGGGCCGGCGGGAACGCGGACGTGATAGCTGCACTGTCTGATCTTGGCTCGTACTACCCGGAGATCTTCACCGTGCTGGCTTCTCGGGAGAGTCCCAACGACCGCTGGCGTGCCTCCTCGCACCTGGCCGCGGCCGTCGCGGCCCACACTTCAGGGCAGATCCCTGAGGCAGTGGTGCCGGATGTGAGAGACGTCCTGCGCGAGATCGCCCGGGACAAGATGCTTACGCCAGCCATGGCAGAGCTACTGGCCTCACTCGACCCGAGGGCGTTGGAGGACATCTTCGGGCCTGATGCGGCACGGGCCGCGGATGCTCAGCTCGGCCTGCCGCCCGGGACGGCCGTCCAAGTTCTGCGGTTCGTGCTTGAGTGCAAGGGCGTTGGCCACCTTGGAGTTCTGGACCGCGTGGTTGCGCGTGCGTCTCAAGAGCTGCCGAGGACCCTCTATCCCGACTACAGCACGTGGTACGGCCGTGGGATCCCGTCTGCCCGCGCCATCACGGTCTCGCTTGCCGGGGCCGGGCTCGCCGCTCTGCCAGATGGCTACTCCTGGCCCCAGGTGCTGCATGAGCTCCAAACGATATGGGATACCGCCTAAGGTCGTTTGGTCGAACTGTCCGGCACCAGACCGGACAACTCCGCCACACTGGTGCCCCGCCGCTGGAGGAGGAACCGTGCCGCTGCTCGACCGTCCCACTCTGTCCGTCGATGAGGCTCGCGTGCTGTTGGCGGAGACTCGCCAGGATCCGCTGCTGCATGCGGCCGCGTCGCTGATGCTGCTCGTGGGGGCCCGGCCGATGGAGGTGATCGCCGCTTCGGTTGAGGACTACACGCCGGGCGTCGAGCCGCGGATGCTGCTCGGCAGGCGCAGCATCCAGATTGCCCCGTCGGCGGCCCGTGCGGTCAACGGCTATCTGGTGGCGCAGGAGGCGTCGCCGGAGGAGCCGTTGTTGCTGGGTTTGCAGACGGTCGGTGTACTGCCTCGCTTGCTGCGGGCTGCCGCTAACCGGGCCGGGGTGGAGGCTGGCGTTCATGCCCTGCGGCGTGCCGCGATTGGTGCGGCGCTGGAGGACGGTGCTCCGCCGGCCCACATTGAGGCGTACTTCGGGATCGACAAAACGCTCGACCGGAAGGCGCTGCTACCAGTGCCGGACGGCTATGACGCCGCGATGGCCCGCACTCTCGAAGCTGCCTTCGGCGTCTGACCGCCCTGCCAAACTGGAGTCACCCGAAGGAGTGCCTGTCGTGTTGCCGCCCGACACTGTCCGCCTGACCGTCACCGCCACCATCCGCGGCCAGCTCTGTCACGTCTCAATGCCGTACCCGCGGCACTGCTGGGACGGCGTCAGCGAGGAGGACCGCGAACAGCTTCGACTGATCGCCCGCTGGAGGCTCAGCGGCTGGGCTCGCGATGAGTACGGTGTCGAGCTGCCGGCCTCAGAGGTTGACGCGCTGCCGGTGACAGCCGCCTGACCGCCCTGCCCGTTGCTGACGCCCGCTGCCAACCGGTGGCGGGCGTCCTTGCGTTGGGGCCGCGACTCAGGGCGTCGTTTCTCACGGTGCGTCACCCGGTCGGCGTAGAATCTCGCCTGCCGGGATGCATATGCGCCCTGGAACGAGATCAGCCCCCGCGCAGATGTAGGGTCCGCCGAGGGCTCGAAGATCATGGAGGCCAGCTCCACGTGATATCTCAACCTCACCCTAACCTGCCCGCGGCACCTGGTGCCACATCGGGGGCAAGCCCGTTCGATCAGATTCGCCGCGAGGACTCCCTCGGTGAGTACTGGGATGCCCGCGACATCCAACCGCTCCTCGGCTACGTGAAGTGGGAGCGCTTCGAGGATGCCGTTGACCGCGCGGTCTTGGCCATCCGCAACACTGGCCAGCACGCTGAGCTGCACATTTCCCGGCGCCGGGAAGAGGCGGCCCCCGGCATCGTCCGCGGCACGTACCGGCTCACCCGCTACGGCGCCTACATGATCGCCATGAACGGCGACCCGCGGAAGCCGGAAGTCGCCGCAGCGCAGACGTACTTCGCTATCCAGACCCGGAAGGCGGAGCTGGCCCCCGAACCGGCGCGACCGATCTCTGAGCTGGAGATGGCGCGCAAGTACGTCGAGGCCCTCGAGCGGGAGGCGGAGGTGAAGGCCGAGTTGGCCATCGCCGCCCCGAAGGCCGGCAAGTGGGACGAGTTCCTCAACGCCGAGGGCCTGTGCGGGATGACCGAGCTCGCCGACCTCCTCCACGCCGACGTCCGCACCCTCACCGGGTGGATGGTCGACGTGGGCTGGTTCCGGAAGCAGACGTCGCGGTCCGGCGGTAACCGCAACCTGCCTCGGAAGGCTTTGCAGGACTCGGGCGCCTTCGTCGTGAAGCAGGAGACGAAGAACGGGTTCATCTTCCCCGTTGTCTACGCCACCCCGGCCGGCATCGACATGGTTGTGGATGCCTGGCCGAACCGCGCCGCCGCCTAGCAGCACTGACGCCCGCCTCCGCATCCAGCGGGGGCGGGCTTCTTCGTATCCGGAATCTTGCTTTGTCATATGCCTACCGCCACCCCGGCCTGCGGGTTTACTGTGTGCGCACCCGATCCCCCCGGGGGCCAGCGTCCCTCCCGCTCCTCCCCACGGGAGGGCCGCCGCGCGCCCGAGGGGCGGCAACTACGACTGGCCTTGCCGGTTGCTCATGAGCACGGCGCCGATGGCCATGCCGATGGCTGTCGCGAAGGCAGCGGACCCGCTGAACAACCACCAAGCCATGCCGACCAAGAACGCGGCAGCGATCAGCATCCCGGTGCGTTCTGCTGCCCGATTGGTCGACAGCGGAACGAAAACGGGTTTGCCCTGCTCCATGCGGAAGAGTTGAGCGGCCGAGCATACGGCGCAGAGCGGCACCTCGAACAGGCTGCGCGAGTCGTATGAGAACACCGCGAAGGCAGCGAGCGGAACGCCTGGGCGACAGGCCGCCTGGGCTGTGTCACGGTGAGCCAGGTTGCAGGGGCACTGGCATTCCCCGTCGCGCGGCTGGTCCCAAACTTGGATGCGCTGTGGATGCCAGTGGGTCCGCCTGGCCAACCCGTCTTCCAGTGGTGCTGGCCCTATATAGCCGTCAAGATCGCGCATGCTGCCTCCCCTTTGAGGGAGGAGTGTGCCACGCCAATGTGGGCCTGGGCGTCACTCGGTCACCCGTCGGTGTGCGGCCCGGTGTCCCACACGGTGGGCCCGCCGCCGCGCCATATGACCGGCGGCCAGTCCTCCTCGTCTACCCAGCCGGCCCGCCGCAGGAACTCGACAACGTCCCCCATGCTGTAGGCCAGGCCGAGTATCGAGTCGGTCCCATGGACGTGGGCGGTGACCCGCCGGCCGCCGGTCGCGGCGACGGGATGGACGGTGACCTGCGTCTGATCGGCCATATGTCCAGCCTGCGGCGGGCAGGTCAGTCCAGCACGCCGAGCACCGTGTCCGGCGAGCAGTACGGGCAGGCAGGGATCCGGTCGACGCCGAGCGCGCGCAGGGCCGCGTCGCGGGTGATGGGCCGCATCCGCCAGCCCTTGCCGCCCATGGTGCAGCCGCCGACGTGAACGACGGACGGATGCTTGGAGAGGTCGAGCTCGAGCTCCCAGTCCGGCGGCGGAGCTGCGGGTAGGCGGGCGGCCTGCTCGGCCAGCCGCCGTTCCTCGGCGGCGATCCACCCGCGGGTCCGCTCGAGGTCGCCCAGCTGCACTCGCTCCAGGAAGTGGAGGAGGTCGAGGCGGGACGGCTGCGGGTCGGACACAAGTTCGATTCTACGACGATCGGCGCACGCCGTTGTCAGTGCCTGGGTCTAGCGTGGACACATCATCCGCGCACTCCCGAGTACGCGGGGATGCTGCGGGCTGCAGCTGCACGGTCCCGCCCCACCGGACCCCCACGGGGGACAGCGCCCGGCGGGGCGGCGGCACGTCAGGCCTCAGGCGGCGCCTGATGCAGGGCCTTCGTCACGACGTCCTTCTCGAGCTTGAACCGATTCTCCAGACCGTACTGCTTCGCGTGCTCCGTGACCGCGTTCTGGAAAGCGTTCGCCGCCTCCAGCCACGGCCGCCACCGCTCCGCCGAGTACGGGCCCTGCTGCGCTTCGATACGCGCCTTTTCGCTGGCCAGCTTCAGCTCGACCAGTCGCTGCCGCGCACTCGCTTCGTCTACCTGTTCGTTTACCACGCCCGGATCCTAGGCGGCGGGTACGACAGTCGCCCGCAGCCACTCGGCGAGCAGCTCCTGATACTCCTCCGACCCGGCCCCACCGGCGGCGACGAGCTGGCGAATCCGCTCGTTCAGCTCGGCTGCCGCCTCGGGGTTCGGGATCATGTCGCACAGGCTATCGGGCACCACCCACAGGGCTAGGGCTCGAGGCGGTAAAAGACCTTCCCGTCCCGCGGCTCCGCGCCCAGGGCGGCGTAGAAGGCGAGCGCTGGCGGGTTGTCCGTGTCGGCAGTCCACTCCACCCGCGAGCAGCCAGCCACAGCAGCCGCCTGCTTGAGGGCCTCCATGAACGCGCCCGCCACACCGCGACGGCGGGCAGGCTCCCGCACGTACAGCTCTTTGAGGTACAGCGACGTGTCCGCGTCGGCCGCCGGCCACAGGAACGAGTACGAGGCCAGGCCGAGCACCTGCTCGCCGTCACGGGCCAGGAGCACTGTCGCCGCCGGCTGCTCACCGAACAGGGCCGCCCGGATCTGCCCGACGTCGCCGGGCGCCGGCTTGCCGCCGTAGTATGCCTCGATCTCGCCGAGGATCACGGAGATGACGTCAACGTCCTGCTCGGTGGCCTGCTCGATCCGCACTGCTGTCCCTCTCGCCAGGGGGCAGCGCCAGCACCTCGCGCAGCACCCGCACCTCCGGCACCGTCCGTGCCTCGGGCACCCTAGCCGCGACTTCCCGAGCCCGGTAGATGATCAGCGCAGAGCGGTGTTCCTCCGGCAGGTCCACGATCGTCGTCGTCGCCTGTGCCGCGGCGCCCGCCACGTCCCCGCGGATCGCGGACCCTATCGCCTGGTCCAGGGCGACGAGTGCGCGGTCGGTGTGATCCCGCAGCGGGTACAGCTCGAGGGCCCTGGCCTGCTGCTCGGCTGCACGCTCGACTTCCCCAAGGTGCGTCCACGCGTTCCCCGAGTGGAAGCGCAGCTGACTCTCGCTGTACCCGAACGCCGAGCCCGCCTGCTCCGCCGCGGGCAGCCGCTCCAACGCCACCTCGGCGCGCGCCAGCGCCTTCACCACACCCTCACGCTGCTGCAGGACCGCCAGGGCCCGCGCCTCGAGCGGCGCGGCGAGCGCCGGCCCCACGCACGGCAGACCGCCAGCCAGATGCTGGGCCCGCTGCGCGAGCTCGACAGCACCCTCGAGGTCGCCGCCGTAATACAGCTGGTACGCCTCCTGCGCGTACATCCACGACAGCGTCGCCCGGTCCTCGGCCGCCGCAGCCGCCGCCCTCCCGCTACGCCACCAGGCCCTCGAGCGGGAGTCGCCCAGCTTCAGCAGGGTGAGCGCCATCAGCCCCGACATCTGCGCCACAGCGATCGTCAGCCGCCTCCGCGCAGGCGCCGGCTGCCGGTGCGTCAAGACCAGCCGCAGGTCTGTGAAGTCGGCCAGCAGCTCGGGCAGTAGGTCGCCCTCGGGCCGGTACCGGGTCGCCCTGCCGTGACGGCCCACCGTGTACTCCCACTCGTCCAGGGATGCCTCGGTGAGCGGCCCGGCGGCGAGCGTCTGGTGCAGGCCCTGCTGTAGAGCGTCCGCCTGGTCGAGCGGCGAGGACCCGGGACGAACGTCCGCAAGCGCGATCAGCTCACCGCCGGCTCCGAGGGCCTGGTCGAGGGCCGCGGCGATCGTGGCGGTCGGCTGTCTCTTCCCGGTCTCGAGGTCGCTGACGTGCGTTTTCCCGCACGCTGCGAGGCGGGCGACGTCCCGCACCGACCGGCTGCCACGCAGGCGCCGTAAGGCATCGCCGAAGGACTCGTTCATGAGGGGCACCTCCGTTGTCCGCGGTGTCCGCAAGGGTGCGGACGGGAGCGGACACGTGGCTACTGTGCCTGACGGTCCGTGAGCGAAAGGCTAGTACCCAGCACACGCCGTAGTGGTCCACAAGGGGAAACCCACACCAGCCGCCGGAGCTACCATGAACGCCCAGCCGCCACCCGTCACCGACCTGCCAGACGTCGAAGCAGTCATCACGCAGGCGTTGGTCCCCTACGGTCGGATGCCTTCCGCCGTCGAGGTGGCCGCACTCACCTGCCACCTGATCACTCACGGCCAGCAGGCCATCGCCCGCGTCCAGGCACTCAGCGAGACCGACCGTGCGACCTTCGCCGGTAGCGTGCGCGACTGGGAGTACCTGACAGCCGCCGGCCCGACGGGCACGACTCCCGGCGTCGCGAACTGGACCTACGCCCGAGGCCTCGCCCGCGTCGTCCGGAACCTGACGCACGGGCTACGGGCCGCCACATAAAGCTCCCGCCCCTCTCACTGCGGCGGCAGCGGGAGGGGCGGGAAACCCATCCGGGGCGTCAGAACGGAGTGACCGGGGCGTCGAGACCTCCGCGCCCCTGAGTCCACGGGCCGGTCACCAGCCAGCCGGCCTCGCGGAGGCTGGCCTCGCACATGGCGGGATCGAAATCGTGGCGGAAGCCGCCGGCCTCGTATGGGAGGTCAAGCGTGACGAGGTTCTCGCCCTCGTCGAAGTTCCCCATGTACTGCCGAACCTGCAGGTGGTGGCCCTGTGGGCTGCGACACCACTCGGCTCGGACCAGCGGCTCACTGAACGGCTCGAGAGAAGCGAGAGGGGTGAAAGGGTTGAAGGTGCTGGGCGGATACACGTCGGCCACGATGCTGGCCTCCCTGTCTGCAGGCGCGGGCAATGCGGATAGGGGACGGGACAGTGCCGACCTACAGTTCGGCGTCAGGGTTCCAGCGCTGCCGCCACAGGCCGTCGCCGACAAAGCGGTCGAGGTAGATGTTGAACTGCGCAACCGCCTCCGGCCGCACGTGCGGCGGCCGGATCAGATAGACGAAGCAGCCCTCGCGTTCGACCGGGAGCGCGATATGCGGCTCTGGAAGAAGGTGCGCCGTTTCAGGAGTGAGCAGCTCCCAGCGGGCTTCGGCGATCCCAAGCCCCTGCGGGGGCAGTTCGAGGCGTGGGGCTCCGGGTGTCCACACCTGCACCCAGCGGTTTTCCGGCTCCGACAGGATGAACCTGACGGCCTCGGTCATGTAGTCGACGAATTCCTGAGTGGCGTAGCCCCTGAGGAAGCGGCTCACGGACTTGCCGGGGCTCTCGACTATGTCGCAGACCTTGCCGTCAGGCAGGCTGTCGATCAGCTCGTAGTGGGAATCCGTTATGGGGTGAATTTCGTACTCGGGCATCGGCCCCCCTTGGCACGCACGCCGAATCGAACGCCTGTCCGATCGATCGGCGCGTGTGAGGCATCATGCCTGACTGGCTTGATTCCGACTACCGCCAACACGGGGACGGCCTCAGGGCCCGTCTGCGCTGCTCGGGAACGCGATGTCCATCAACTGCTGCAGCCTGCTCCGCTCCTCTGCGGTCATGCGCTCCACTCGCTTGACGAAGGAGCGAACCTGACCGTCCTCACTGTCGACGTTCTCGATGTCGAAGTACTGTGCCGCCGCGGCATACGAAACGGTCTTGTAGGGGAGGTCCAACGCGGTTGCGAGGAGCCGAAGTTGGGCCTTGGTCGGGCTCTTCGCGAGGGTGCCACGCTCCAGCTTCTGGAACCACGACCAGAGGAGCGCAGGTTTGCCGGTGGCGGGGTCCGTGGTGCGCTTTTCCATGTCACGAAGACTGAGACCCGTCCTTGCTCGGTGGGTCTTGATGAGCTCCACGAGCTCCTCGCTGGCGGGCGGTTCGTTGCTTTCGGTCACGATTGTCTTCGCCCCCACGTCTGGTTCGTGATGCGGAATTGTGATGTGGCCGCCCGGGTGTCCGGCCTAGACCAGAGCCTAGCCGTGGTGTTCCTGTTTGGGAACAAGGTGGCCCCGAGGCGTGGACAGCGTGTTCCGGCCATGTCATGCTGAAATCAGCCACAGTGGGGCCGGCTCGGCGGGGCCGGTTCCGGCTGAGCGGCTACGGCAGCAGGTCGCGGACTGGCAGGCGAAGGGCTCGGGCGATGCGCATCAAGTGGCTGAACTTAACGTCGCTGACGCCGTGCTCGATGCGCTGATACGAGTTCCGCGGAACCCCTGAGAGGTTCGAGAGTTCTTCTTGGGTGAGGTTGGCCTGCATGCGAGCGTCGCGGATGCGCAGACCGAGCCGTCTGCGGCCATCGCGAAGCCACTCCAGCTGATCGTCTGACACCCATCAAACGACAGCCGTTCATGATCATAAAGTCAGCACCAGGATTGGGGCATTTTTGGATCTTGATTCGATCGGCCGGTAGGCAACGGACAGTCAGGCTGTCGCGGTGCAGTGCAATCGGCTCCATCGTCAGCACGTGGACCCCGGCACCGACGGCAAGGCGGCCCCCTCCCTCAGGAAGAGAAGGGCCGCCGTCCTGGCGCCTGACCTGCATGAACACCAAGATCCCTTGGGGGGAATTTGGGGGGCCTGACGCCGTAGCAGGACGGTAGCGAGAGCGTAGTGCTGACGTAGTGCCAGCGTAGGGCCGCATGGGAAAGGCCCAGGCAGATTGCGTCTGACCTGGGCCTTTGGCGGTGAGCTACCCGCTCACGGAAGCAGGGGCGGCAGGATTCGAACCTGCGACATCTGGTTTTGGAGACCAGCGCTCTGACCAGCTGAGCTACACCCCTTCGGTGAGGCCAACTCTGACACGGAGCGCAGCGGAGATCCAAATGAATTTGTGGGTCATGCGGGTGGAAGTGCCTCCCGCGTGTGGGCGCCGACCGTGCGAAGCCAGTCCATCAGGGACTCATTTGCGCTGGTCAGAGCGATGTCCAGCGGGGTCAGGTCGTCGTACCCGATCCCGTCGACGTCCACCCGGTGAGACAGGAGGTACTGGGCGGCGGGGAGTTGACCTCCGTAGCAGGCGGACCGGAAGGCGCTGGCGAGGTCGCCGGCGGGCGGGGTCCGCATCGGCGGGAGCTCCTTCCGTGGGGTGGAGCCCACCAGGCCGAGAGGCCGGGCGGCGCTCCCGCGGGTGGCGGGACCGGGGGGCACGGAGGATTGTGGGCAGGAGAATCCAGGGAGGAGGCTCTGCCATGCGCCGACCGCCCAGGCCGCACCCGACGCCCCCGCCGCGCCGGCTCCGAAGGCCCCTGGCCGCCCTTGCCCTCCTTACCCTCCTCGCCCCTGCCCTGCTCGGCACCCTCGGCCCGGACGGCTCCGGCGAGACGATCCCGCTCTCCGGCACCGAGCCCGGCCAGCACCTCGACGTCACCCTCACCCGGGTCGTCGACCCGGCGGATCCCGCGCCCGCGCCCGCGGGCTCCGGCACCGGCACCGGCTCCGCCACCGGCACCGGCACCGGCACCGATCGGCTGGTCGCCGTGGAGTTCCGGCTGGAGAACACCGGGACCGCCGTGTACCAGGACTCCCCCGCGAAGTCCTCGCACCTGCTGGACTCCGCCGGGCAGCGGTTCACCGGCTCCAACACCACGACCACCGCCGGTCCCGCGTTCCCCGAGACCGTCACCCTCGCCCCCGGCGGCTCGGCGCTCGGCTTCATCACCTTCCGGCTGCCGGACGACGCCGCCCTCGCCGCGGTCCAGTTCGCACTGAACGCCGGCCTCGCCGACGACGTCGGCCACTGGAGCCTCTCCTGAGTCCTGCCGGCCCCGGTTTCGGACGCCCCCTTGACCACTCTGGTCCAGACCAATAGTTTCCGGCATGCACCGCGCACGCGTCCCCGCACCGCTCCCGCATCCGCAAAGGAAGCCCATGCGCCGCAGCATGCTCGGCAGGCTGGCCGTCGCCGCCTGTTCCCTCTCCCTGCTCACCGCCCTCGCGCCGTCCGCCGCCGCGCAGGGCGACGGCGGCCCGGACCGCTCGTACAAGCGGGTCGGGTACTTCACCCAATGGGGCGTCTACGGACGGGACTTCCAGGTCCAGGACCTCGAGACGAGCGGCACCGCCGGCAAGCTCACCCACATCAACTACGCCTTCGGCAACATCAGCGCGGACGGCACATGCTTCACCGGGAACGTGCCGGGTGAGGCCGACGCCTGGGCCGATTACGTACGCCCGCTCGACGCCGCGAACTCGGTCGACGGGGTCGCCGACAGCGCCGAGCAGCCGCTCGCCGGGAACTTCAACCAGCTCCGCGAGCTCAAGGCCAGGCACCCGGGCCTCAAGGTCCTGCTCTCGCTGGGCGGTTGGAGCTGGTCCACGCACTTCTCGGACGCCGCGCTCACCCCCGCCTCCCGCAAGGCCCTCGTACAGTCCTGCATCGACCTCTACATCAAGGGCAATCTGCCGCAGGACGGCGCCCGCGGCGGCGCGGGCGCGGCGGCCGGCGTATTCGACGGGATCGACCTCGACTGGGAGTGGCCGGGCTCGGCGGGTGACACGGACACGAAGTTCCGGCCGGAGGACAAGCAGAACTTCGCGGCGCTGGTCAAGGAGTTCCGTACGCAGCTCGACGCGTACGCGCGCAGCCAGAAGCGGAAGGAGAAGTACGAGCTGACGGCGTTCGTCCCGACCGCCCCCGCCAAGATCGACGCGGGCTTCGACGTCCGCCGCATCATGCGCGACCTCGACTTCGTGACCCTCCAGGGCTACGACTTCCACGTCTCCGGCGAGCGCACCACCGCCCAGCAGTCGGCGCTCCACGCCCGCGGTGACTTCAGCGTGGACGGCACGGTGGAGGCCTGGCGCCACCGCGGAGCGCCGGCGCACAAGCTGGTGACGGGCATGCCGTTCTACGGGCAGGGCTGGACCGGTGTCAGCGGCGGCGGGGACGGCATGGGGCAGTCGGCGACGGGCCCGGCCCCGGCGACCTGGGCGGCCGGGTACGAGGACTACAAGGCGCTGAAGAAGCTCGCAGATTCGGGCTCGTACAAGGTCTACCGCGACCGGCGCGGCGGCCACGCCTGGCTGTTCGACGGCAGCACCCTGTGGACGTACGACGACCCGCAGGTGCTGCGGGCCAAGGCGGAGTACATCCGCGAGAACGGCCTGGGCGGCGCGATGTTCTGGTCGCTGGACGCGGACACCGCCGACGGCGAGCTGATGACGGCCGTCGACCGGGGACTGCACGGCCGCTGACCGGCCACGAGACCGGCGCCGCCGGGCCGCGGAAAACGACCCGGCCCGGCGGCGCCCCACCACGTACGCTGCCCGCCATGAGGAACACGACGGTACGCGCGGTCAACCGACTCACCGCACGCTGGGCCGAACAGGCCGTCACCGGCGCGCAGGGGACGGTCCTGACGGCGGCCGGAGTATGGCCCCTGCTGGCCTTCCTCGCGGACGGCGCGGGCGGCCCGGCCCGCGCCGAACTCGCCGAAGCCCTCGCCATACCCGCCGAGTCCGCGGCCGCGACCGCCCGGGAGCTGCTGACCGACCTGGCCGGCATACGCGGCCTCCGGGCGGCCACCGGACTGTGGACCAAGGCGGACCTCCCCCTGGACGAACCCTGGCTGACCGGACTCCCGGACGGCGCCCGCGGCACCCTGACCGGCGACGAGGACACCGACCGCAAGACCCTCGACGGGTGGGCGGCGGACCGGACCGGCGGGCTGATCGAGCGGATGCCCCTCCCCGTCGAGAGGGACACCTTGCTGGTCCTCGCCTCGGCGCTCGCGCTGCGGATGAAGTGGATCCAGCCCTTCCGAACCGGGGTCGCCGATCTGTCCGAGGGCCCGTGGGCCGGGCGTTCGGCGCTCGCGCTGTACCGCAACACCTCCCTCCTGGACCGCGTCCGGGTGGCACACACGCCGACCGGTCCGGTGACGCTGCTCGAAGTGGTCGGCGACGGCGGGGTGGACGTCCACCTGGTCCTGGGCGAGAGCGCCGCGCGCCCGTGGGAGGTCCTCGCCGCCGGCACCGCCGTCGTCACCCGGGCCGTGCCGTCGACGGGCGCGAGCCTGCTTCCCGAGGGAAACCCGGGGCCGGGGCTGCACATCGGGACGGTCCGTTCGACGGATCGTGATCCCTTCCTGTGGGTCAAGGCGGTGGCTTTCGACGTCAGCGCGGACCACGATCTCCTCGACCATGCCGGGCTGTTCGGCCTGCACACCGCTACGGACACCGGCTCCGGGCACTTCCCCGGGATCAGCTCCGACCCACTGGCCATCAGCTCGGCCCGGCAGTCGGCGATGGCCCGCTTCCACGCCGAAGGCTTCGCAGCCGCGGCCGTGACCACCCTCGGCGCCGTGGGCTGCGCCCTGCCCCGCTACCGGTACCGGGTCCGCCAGGCCGAGGTCGCCTTCCACCGGCCCTTCGGCTTCCTCGCCGTCCACCGCACCTCCCGCCTGGTGCTCGCCGCCGGCTGGGTCGCCGAGCCGGTTACCCTCGCGCCATGACCTCCGAAACGATCACCGCGGCAGCATCCGGCACATGGCGGCTCGGCGACCTCACCGTCCGCCGCATCGGCTTCGGCGCCATGCGCCTGACGCATCTCGCCGACGGCTCTCCCAGCGACCGCGAGCGGGTGACTTCCGTACTGCGCCGGGCCGTCGAGCTCGGCGTGAACCACATCGACACCGCTTCCTTCTACTTCTCTCCGCTGCGCTCCGCCAACGAGCTGATCAACCGGGCCCTGGCCCCGTACGCCGACGACCTCGTCATCACGACCAAGGTGGGGCCGGGCCGGGACTACGCCGGCGAGTGGTGGTGGGCCACCCCCGGGCAGCTGCGCGGGCAGGTCGAGGAGAACCTGCGCCAGCTGGGCCGGGACCACCTCGACGTGGTCAACCTGCGTGTACCTCGCCGCGAGACGACCGGTTCGATCGCCGAGCACTTCGGCGCGCTCGCCGAGCTGCGTACGGCCGGGCTCATCCGCCACCTCGGCGTGTCCAACGTACGGCCCGACCACCTCGCCGAGGCGCAGGCCATCGCGCCGGTCGTGTGCGTGCAGAACCCGTACGGGATCGGCTCCCCGGGCGAGGACCACGCCTTCCTCGACGCGTGCGGGCAGCAGGGCATCGCCTTCGTGCCGTTCTTCGCGATCGCCGGCGCGGGCAAGGAGGCCGGGATGGGCGCGGAGGAGGCCGAGCAGGTACGGAGCGTGGCCAAGGCCCACGGCGTGTCGGCGGCGCAGTTGCGGCTCGCCTGGACCCTGAACCGCGGCCCGCACGTCCTGGCCATCCCGGGCACCGGGAACCCCGACCACCTGGTCGAGAACATCGCCACCGGAGCGCTGCGCCTGTCCCCGGAGGAGATCGCGCTGCTCGAAGCCGCCTAGGGAGTGCCGGCCGGGCCCCACGAGCCGGACGGTACTTCGCCGGCACGGCCTACAGGCGGGCGGCGGCCAGGGCTGCCGTTTCGGGGAACGTGGGGACGTGGCCCGTGCCGCCTCGGCCGGACACCGAGAGGGAGGCGGCCGCCATGCCGTAGGCGACGGCGTCGGCGAGGCGGTCCCCCAGGGCGAGCCGGGCCGTGGCGGTGCCGGTGAGGCAGTCCCCGGCTCCGGTCGCGTCGACCGGAGCCGGGTTGACGGGTACGGGGTGGTACTCCGCCCGCGTGCCGTCGTCGAGCAGCAGCCGGTCGGCGCCCGCGGTGACGACGACCGCACGGGCACCGAGGGCCCGGTAGCGGGCGGCGGCGGTGCGCGGATCGCCGGTGCCGACCAGGGCCTGCGCGTCGGCCGGGCAGGAGGTCTTGAGCAGCCCGGTCAGCGGGGCGATCCGGGCGAGCAGTTCGCGGGCCTCGGCCCGGCCGGTCAGGCGGGAGCGGAAGTTGGGGTCGTACGAGACGTGCCCGCCGGCGTCGTGCACGGCCTCGGCGGCGGCCACCACCGCGTCCCGGCTGCTCGGGGACAGTGCACCGGTGATCCCGCTGGTGACGAGGGCCTTCGCGCCGGTCAGCAGGTCCCGCCAGGACTCGATGTGCCGGGTGGAGAGGGTGGAACCGGCGCTGTGCGTGCGCCAGTAGACGAAGGCGCGGTCGCCCTCGGTGTCGGAGCCGAGCAGGTAGGCGCCGTTGGGGCGCGGGGCTCGGCGTACGTGGGAGACGTCCACGCCGAGCTCGGCCGCGCGGTGCAGCAGCGGGACGCTGAGCTCGTCGTCGCCGACGACGGCGAGCAGCGCGGTCCGGGCTCCGGCGGCCGCGGCGGCGGCTGCCGCGTTGAGGGCGTCGCCGGAGTAGGAGATCCGGGCCGCGGTGCCGTCGGCGGCGGCGCTCAGGGCGGTGTCGGCGTGGATCTCGACGAGGACCTCGCCGAGGACGAGTACGTCGTAGCCCGTACGGGGCCCGGTCGCCATGCTCAGCGCCCCGCTGCGGCGCAGCCGGAGCAGCACGGCCGGGCCAGCCCGGCGAAGACGGCGGCCAGTTCACCCGGATCGTCGGGCAGGCCGCTGCCGATGCCGACGGCGGCCGCCCCGGCGGCGAGCCACTGCGGGATCTCGCCGGGCCGGATGCCGCCGGTCGGGATGAACAGCGCCCCGGGGAGGACCGCCTTGAGGGAGCGGATGAACCGGGGGCCGCCGACGTGCGCCGGAAACACCTTGGCGGCGCCCGCGGACCGGATGGCGGAGGCAATCTCGCCCGGGGTGAAACCGCCCTCGACGAAGACCGCCCCGCGGCGTGCGGCGACGGCGCGGACCTGGGGGGCCGGGTAGGGGGAGATCAGGAAGGCCGCACCCGCGTCGAGGGCGGTCTCGGCCTCGGTCGTGGTGGTGACGGTGCCGACGCCGATCAGGGCCGGCCGGTCGTACGCGTCGGCGAGCGGGGCGGTCCGCGCGACGGCCTCGGCCCAGCCGGGGGTGGAGGTGGTCAGCTCGACCGTGCGACAGCCGGCGGCCAGCAGGGCGGTGGTCCGGCGGACGGCTTCGGCCGCGTCGGCGTTGCGCAGGACCGGCAGCAGGCACTGGGCGGCCATGGCGTCGTACGGGTGGCAGGACAAAGGGACCCCTCCATCTGTTCCCGGCAGCAGTTGCCGTCCACGCAGGGACAGTTGTTCCACGTAGTGGCACGCTGTACCGTGTAACGGAACGCTTCCCGCAGACCCTACCCGCACCCGCCCTGCCTTTGGAGAGCGCATGCCCGACGACGGGGACACGACGGACGAGGCCGAGGGCCCGGCGCGCGGTGGCCGGACCTCGGCGGCCGGCACGGCACTGGAGAAGTCGATGCGGATCCTGGAGGCCGTGGCCGCGCCCGGCGGGCCGCACCGGCTCGCGGATGTGGTGGCGGCCGCGGCCGTGCCGAAGTCGAGCACCTTCCGGATCCTCGCCTCGCTGATCGAGCAGGGCTTCGTACGCCCGGCAAGCGAGTCGCGGTACGCGGTGGGCCCGCGGCTGCGCGGGCTGTCCGCCCTGGTCAGCGCCACCGAGCCGCCGAGCATCGGCCGGATCCTCGGCGAGCTGCGCGAGGCCACCGGCCAGACGGTCCACCTCGCCCTGCACAGCGGGGAGACGCTCACCTACATCCGGAAGCTGGAGAGCGACCAGCCCTTCCAGACGGCCTCCCGGGTCGGGATGCGGATGCCTCTGCACAGCACCGCCATCGGCAAGGCCATCCTGGCGGACCTTCCCGAGGAGGAGGTGCGGGCGCTGATCGCCGGCCCGGGGCTGCCGCGCCGCACACCGCGGACCCTGACCGGCCCGGAGGCGCTGCTGGCGGAGCTGGAGGCGGTCCGGGACCGGGGCTTCGCCGTGGACGACGAGGAGAACGAACCGACGATCCGGTGCATCGGAGCCGCGATCACGGGCCCGGCAGGCCGGCCGATCGGCGGAGTCAGCGTCACCACGGTCACTTTCCTCGTCTCCCGCGAGGAGATCGAGGCGTACGCGCCGGCCCTGCGCGCGGCCACCGAGGCGCTGGCTCCGCTTCTGTAGGACAGGGTCCGGACAGGAAAGAGGACAAGGTCCGGACAGGGAAGGGGTCCCACGCCCGGACACGGACGCGGGACCCCTCACCGGCCGGCCCGGTGTGCGCTCAGCCGCGGAGTCGGGAACCGGCCGGAGCCCCGGGCCGGTCACCCGGGCCGCCGGCTGCGCCCAGACCGCCCCGACCCCGCGCGGCCCCGGCCGGCAGGACCACCGCCGCCGCCGCGGCCACCACCGCGGCCAACGCCCCGGCGGCGCCCGGCGTCAGCGCGTCGGGCGAGGTCAGCGCCTGCCCGCGCAGGGCCTGCCAGGTCGTCAGCCCGACCACCCCGGCGTATCCGAACCCCGCCACCGGTACGAGGCGCAGCCGCACCCCCGCGGCGGCCGCCCATCCGTACCGCCGGGCCGCATGGGCGGGCGCCAGCGCCAGCAACGGCAGCACCTGGAGCGCATGCATGCCGGCGAAATGGGCGATCCGCAGGTCGCCCCCGGTGGACCCCAGCAGGTGACCGCCAGGTGCGGTCCGCCGTCCGTGGTCCCGACGGTGTGCCCGCCGGCCGTGCCGGAGATCCCGGCCTCCGTCCGGGCGTTGGTGGGCCGGGTCATCAGCCGGTCCGCTGCCAGCGGGTGAGCAGCGAGTGCATCCAGGCCGGAAGATCCCGCCGGGGCATCCTGCGGTGGAGGCCCGCACCGCCGCGATGGGCTCCGTCCTGCCGGTCGGGCACGGGGACTACCTGGACCACCTGGACGAGTTCGCGGCGGCCGCGCAGCTGATCGCCGCCGCCGGCCTCGCCTACGTGGCCCGCCGGCAGCGGCCGGAGGACCTGGTCGAACGCGTGGTGGTGGAGCACCGTCCCGGGGGATGCGATGCTCGCGTCACTGCGGCGGACCGCCCAGGTGGAAGCCTCGGTGCGGCGCTATCCTCCGCAGGCTCCGGAAAGTTCTTCAGGTTCTTCTTCCGGATAACCGTTATCCGGGCCGCGCTCGACGGTCTCCCAGGTATCGGGCATCATCGACCGCCGGTACGGACAGGGAACCTCACATGACTACACAGCACACGGCAGCGCTGGTGGCAGCCGCCCGCGCGGGCGATGCCCGCGCGCAGGACGAGCTGGTCGGCACCTATCTGCCGCTCGTCTACAACATCGTCGGGCGCGCCCTGAACGGCTCCGTCGACGTGGACGACGTGGTGCAGGACACCATGCTGCGGGCGCTCGACGGGCTCGGCACCCTGCGGTCGGACGAGAGCTTCCGGTCCTGGCTGGTGGCGATCGCCATGAACCGGGTGCGGGCGCACTGGCAGGCCCGGCACAGCGCCCCCGGCGAGAGCGGACTCGAGGCCGCCTGGGAGCTGGCCGACCCGGGCGCCGACTTCGTGGACCTGACCGTCCTGCGGCTCCAGCTCGAAGGCCAGCAGCGGGAGACGGCCCGCGCCACCCGCTGGCTGGAGACCGACGACCGGGCGCTGCTGTCGCTGTGGTGGCTGGAGTGCGCCGGTGAGCTGACCCGCGCCGAGGTGGCCGCGGCCCTCGAACTGTCCCCGCAGCACACGGCGGTACGGGTGCAGCGGATGAAGGCGCAGCTGGAGTCGGCCCGGGTGGTGGAGCGGGCGCTGGGCACGCAGCCGCCGTGCGAGGGTCTGCGCGGGGTGACGACCGCCTGGGACGGCGTGCCGTCGACGCTGTGGCGCAAGCGAATAGCCCGGCACGCGCGCGAGTGCGTCCGGTGCGCAGGACTGTGGAGCGGACTGCTCCCGGCGGAGGGGCTGCTGGCGGGTCTGGCCCTGGTCCCGGTCTCGGTGGCCCTGCTGGCCGGCGTACGGGCGGCCGCGGCGGGCGGCTTCGTCCCGGCTGGCGCGGCGTACTCCTACGACGGCGGCGCGGGCGCCCAGGCGGACGGCCTCAGCGGACCGGGGACGGGTACGGGCACGGAGTTCGGCGGCGCGGGCTCCACCGGCACGGGCTCCACCGGCACGGGCTTCGACGGCACGGACTTCTCCGACGCCGCGACCCAGCTCACCCCCACCGTCTCCGGTCAGGGCGGCATACCGGACGCCGCCCCCGGCGGCGGCCGCAGCGTCCTGCGCAAGCGCCGGCAGAGCCGCCGCCGCGCGGTCGGCGGAGCCGTGCTCGCCGCCTGCGTCGCGGGCGGCGGGCTCGCCTACCTCGGCGGCTTCCCCGGCTCGGACGACAAGGAGACCGGCGCCGCGCCCGCCGCGCCGCTCTCCGCACTGTCGGCGCCCGACGCCGGCTCGGCGTCCCCCTCGGACTCGGCCTCGCCCTCCGCGTCCGCCTCGCCCTCGCCGTCGGCCTCCGCCTCGCCGAGCCCGTCCGCCGAGAGCCCGAGTCCGAGCCCGTCGCCGACCAAGTCCAAGGCGCCGGCGCCGCGTCCGCCCGCGCCGGCTCCGGCGCCCGCCCCGGCAGGGGTCGCGGGCCAGGTCATCGCACTGGTCAACTCCGAGCGTGCGGCGGCCGGCTGCGGCCCCCTGAAGGAGGACTCACAGCTGCGGGCGGCCGCCCAGGGGCACTCCGACGACATGGCGGCCCGGGACTTCTTCGCGCACACCAACCCGGACGGCGCCGACCCCGGGAAGCGCACGACCGCCGCCGGGTACCGCTGGTCGACGTACGGGGAGAACATCGCGAAGGGGCAGCAGACCGCGGCTTCGGTCATGGACTCGTGGATGAAGAGCCCGGGCCACCGCGCCAACATCCTCAACTGCTCCTTCAAGGACATCGGCGTGGGCATCCACACGGGCCCGGGCGGCCCTTGGTGGACGCAGAACTTCGGCGCCAAGATGTGACCCGAACGCTCCGCCCGAGCAAGCCCCGGATGCTTCAAACTTCGTGCAGGATGGAGACTGGAGCCGAACAGGCTGATCAGAGCGGACGGAGTACGGCGCATGGCCAAGAAGGAGCTCCGGCCGCACCAGCGCGAGGCCGTCGACGCCGTACTGCGGGCGCTCGAGCTGCCGGCCGGCGGCCGGGTGCCCGGGACCGGGCTGCGAACCCAGGTGATCATGGCCACCGGCTCCGGGAAGTCCCTGGTCGCCGTGCGCTCCGCCGAGGAGCTGCGGGCCGGGCGGGTGCTGGTCCTCGTACCCTCGCTGGACCTGCTCGTACAGACCGTGACGGCGTGGCGGGAGGGCGGCCGGACCGGGCGCGCCCTCGCCGTGTGCTCACTGCGCGCCGAGGACGCGGGCGTACCCGCCACCACCGATCCGGCCGAACTGGCCCGCTGGGCCGGCCGGTCGGCGGACCGGCTGACCGTGTTCGCCACATACGCCTCGCTGGGCCTCGGCACGATCGAGCGCGCCCACCTCGCCGGGCTGCCGGGCTGGGACCTGATCGTGGTCGACGAGGCGCACCGTACCTCCGGGCGGATCGGCAAACCGTGGGCCGTGGTCCACGACAACACCCGGATCCCCTCCGTCCGGCGGCTGTACATGACGGCCACGCCACGGGTCTGGCAGGACGGCGCGGAGCCTGCGGAGGGCGAGGAGCCCGGGGAGAGCGGCCGCGGACGGGGTGACCTCGTCGCGTCCATGGAGGACGATCCCGACGGCCCCTTCGGCGCGCGCTGCCACACCCTGTCCCTCGCGGAGGCCATCGACCGCGGCATCTGCGCCCCCTACCGGGTGGTGTGCGTGGACGTCAGCGATCCGGGGTTCCAGGCGGCGGTGCTGCTGGGCGCAGACGGGCGCTCGGACGCCGTGCGCGGCGCGCGGCTCGCGGCCCTGCAGGCGGCGCTGATCAAGGCCGCCGCCGACCAGGGGTTCCGGCGGACCCTCGTCTTCCACCACCTGACCAGGGAGGCCGAGGCCTTCGCGGCCGGACTGCCTGCGGTGGCGGAGCGGCTGCGGGCCTCGCGTGACGCGTCGGAGCCGGCGTATCCCCGTACCGTCTGGGCGGACTGGCTGTGCGGGCAGCACACGGCGGCGCACCGGCGGCGGGTGCTGGACGCGTTCGCGGCGGACGGGGCCGCCGACAAGGCCTTCCTCGGCAGTGTCCGGGTGCTGGGCGAGGGCGTGGACACGAAGGAGTGCGACTCCGTCTTCTGGGCCGACGTACGGGGCTCGATGCCGGACCTGGTCCAGGCCGTCGGGCGGGCGCTGCGCATCCGCCCCGGCGAGGGCAAGGTCGCCTCGCTCGTGGTCCCGGTGCTGCTGGGGCCGGGCGAGACGCCCGAGTCGATGCTGACCTCGCGGTCGTACGGGGACCTCGCGCGGCTGCTGGAGGCGCTGCGGGCGCACGACACCCGGCTCGTCGAATCGCTGGCGCAGCCGCAGGCGCCGAGCCGGCCGCGGGCCGAATCCGCGACCGAGGCCGTGACGGGCGCCGGCATGCGGACCGGGGCGCAGGCCCTGCTGAGCTTCTCGGGCCCCCGGGATCCGGCACTGCTGTCGGCGTTCATCCGGCTGCGCGTGCTGCATCCGGAGCGCGAGCACTGGCGGCGCGGGGTGGAGGCCGCCCGGATCTACGCGGCCGGGGCCGGGGATCTGCGGGTGCCGTTCGCCTTCAAGGTCCCGGAGGCTGCGAAGACGCCCCGGACCCCGCCCGGTACGGAGGCCCTGCCGGGCACGCAGCCGTCCGCCGGAACCTGGCCTCCCGGGCTGGCCCGGTTCCCGCTCGGCCAGTGGATCGCGGACGTGCGGCGCACCCACCGCCGGGGCGCCCTCGGCCGGGAGCGCGTCGCGCAGCTCGACGAACTCGGCATGGTGTGGAGCCACTTCGACGTGGCCTTCGAGGAGGGCCTCGCGGCGGCCCGCGGCTGGGCGGCGGAGCACGGCCACCTGCTGCCGCCCGTGGAAGCCACCTGGCGCGGCGCGCCGGTCGGGGTCTGGGTCAAGAACCAGCGGGCCGCCGCCCGCCGCGAGGGCCCCGGCGCCCTGCCCGAGGAGCGCCGGGAGGCCCTGGAGGCCATCGACGCGTCCTGGTGTCCGGCCTGGGAGATCTCCTGGCAGCGCCCCTTCCACCTGACCCGCGTCCACCTGGACGCGGGCGGCCGGCTGCCGCTCACCGCGGGCGAGGTGGTCGTACAGGGCGAGGACCTGGGCCGGTGGGTCCGCACCCAGCGGCTGGCCTGGGAGCAGCTGACCTGGGCGCAGCGCTGGCTGCTGGAACACACGCTGGGCGTGACCGAGGCGAGCGCGGCCGAGCGCCCGCAGCCGCGGCGCACGCAGGCCGAGAAATGGGCGGAACACCTGGCCGCGGCCCGCCAGTTCCACACCCGCGAGCAGCACCTCCGGGTCCCCCGCAAGCACGTGGAACGGGTCGGCGGCCGGGAGTTGCAGCTGGGCGCGTGGATCGCCAACCAGCGCTCGCGCGCGTCGGCCCTCGCCCCGGACCGCGTCACGGCCCTCGATGCGCTCGACATGCGGTGGTCGGCGTCCGCCTGAGCGGCGCCGCCCGGCCGGGGGACGTGGCTGACTAGTGCTGTGCCGTGTTAGTTCGTGGAGGGGTGCAGGTGAACCTCCGTGCATCCGCTACGTCGGCTGAACGTGACGGTGCCGACGCAGACACCGTCCGCGCGGCCTGGATCTGCGAGCTGTGTGTCCAGGTCGTGGACACGATAAGGTCCGCTCGATAGTTCGAAGCCTTCCGGTCTGCCGGAAGGCTTCTCGCGTTCTCGAGGAGGATCAGATGGCAGACTTTGTTGTCCGCAGAGCGGGCGCCGAGGACCGCGACGTCCTGGAACGACTCTGGCCGCTTTTCCTGCACGACCTGTCGGAGTTCTGGGGCGTCCTGCCGAACCCGGACGGAACATACCGCCGCGAGTGGCTAGAGTCGGCGATCGGCGATCCCACCTGGTCGGCTTATCTCGTATGGTCTGATGACCGGCCGGTCGGCTTTGCGTTCGTACGCGCGCTGGACAGCGATGCGCGCGTGCTGAACAGCTTCTTCGTGGTGCGTGGGGCACGCCGGTCGGGCCTCGGGTTGCGAGCGGTGCAGGCCGTCCTGGCCGCGCACCCTGGCCGATGGGAGATCGCTTTTCAGGAGGAGAACGCGGGCGCGGCACGCTTCTGGCGTCACGTCGCTTCCGAAGTCGCGGGCGAGGCCTGGACCGAGGAGCGGCGACCGGTGCCTGGGAAGCCCGAGCTGCCGGGGAACACATGGGTTGCCTTCGATGCGCGGTAGTCCTCCTTCGCGTTAGTTCGTGGAGGGGTGTTGGTCCGGCCGGCTGGTCACCGAGGTAGAGGTAGCAGGCACAGTCCATGCAGTCTTCGGGGCTGCCGATAGGTAGGCCGGTGGGCAGGAGGTTGTCCTCGCACTTGCCTCGGCAGGCGAGGTAGAGGACGAAGCCCCAGGTGTGCAGGACGCCGGTGAAGCGCAGGCAGCATAGCGGCAGCGGTTCCTCCTCGCCCGGCAGTTCCCCCGCCACGTAGGCGAATCCTGAGCGGAAGCGCACCTGAACGCGGGCGAGCTGGGGCCAGCGTTCCTTGGCGCGGACGTTCAGACGGTGGCGCAGGTGATCCTGCATGGACTCGGGCGGATTCTTCGGTACGGGTCCATCCTGCTGGGTCACCCCGCATACGCCATGATCATCACTTTGGTCGGGGCGGGCGAGGGTGTGGCCGGGATGGCTGAGGCGGTCGTGGTGGAGTTGGACGAGAGGGTGCGCGAGCGTCTGATCCGTACAGCGGTTTCCCTGAAAGCGCAGGTGCGGGCTGTGCTCCGGGCGCGGATCGTGGCCGCCGCCATCAGTGCGCCCCCGCACCCGGAAGCGAGCTGGTCGCACCGCACGATCGCCGCCCAGGTCGCCGGCACTGCCTTCGTCACCATCGCTGCCTCCCAAGTCGGCCGGATCTTAGGCGACTTGGACCTCAAGCCGCACCGGGTCCGCGGTTGACTCACCCGCCGGGACACCCCTGACTTCTGGGACCGTGTCGCGGACGTGTGCGACCTGTACCGCGACCCGCCTGAAGGGGCGGTGGTGCTGTCCATCGACGAGAAGACCGCGATCGCCGCCCGCGCCAGGCGCCACCCCGGTCGTCCCGCCAGGCCGGGCGGCCCGCTCGCGAGGAGTTCGAGTACCGCCGCCACGGCACCGCCGCGTTGGTCGCCGCCCTGGATATGCGCACCGGCGAGGTCCTCACCGAGATCATTGCCCGCAACGACGCAGCGACGTTCACTGCCTTCCTCGACCGGCTCGACACGGCCATCGCCCCAGACCAGGACATCCATGCCGTGCTGGACAACGGCTCCTCCCACACCGCTAAGCACACCAAGGCGTGGCTGGCCGACCACTCGCGCTGGCACGTGCACTGGCCGTACAGATGGACCTATGACGGCAGCCCACTCAAGACCGCCTGATCAGACCCAACACCCCTCCACGAACTTGCGCGGGGCAGCACTAGGATGCGCCGGGTGCGCGGGACCGACGCGGACACGGACAGGAACACGGAGAGGCTTCGGCAGTGACGGTGGAGAGCGAGGCGCACCGCGCCTTCCACGAGCACCGGGGTCTGCTCCAGGCGGTCGCGTACCGCGTCCTGGGCCGGGCCGCCGACGCCGAGGACGTCGTCCAGGAGGCCTGGCTGCGCTGGAACCGGGTGGACGCGGAGCAGGTGGCCGACGCCGAGGGGTATCTGGTCCGGGTGACCACCCGGCTGGCGATCGACCGGCTGCGCAGCGCCCAGGCGCGGCGGGAGTCGTACGTGGGGCCGTGGCTGCCCGAGCCGCTCCTGACCGGCCCGGACGTCGCGGACGACGTGGCCCTGGCGGACACCGTGTCCACCGCGATGCTGCTGATCCTGGAGTCGCTGTCGCCGCTGGAGCGGGCCGTGTTCGTCCTGCGCGAGGCGTTCGGGTACGCGTACGCGGAGATCGGCGACATCGTCGGCCGCGACGAGGCGGCGGTACGCCAGACTGCCCGCCGGGCCCGGGCGCACGTCGAGGACCGGCGGACCCGCTACGACACGGACCTGGCGGTGCGCCGCCGCGTGACGCAGCGGTTCCTGGAGGCCAGCTCCGGCGGCGACGTCGCGTCGATGCTGGAAGTGCTCGCGCCGGGTGTCACGCTGGTCAGCGACGGCGGCGGCCTGGCCCCCGCGCCGCGCAAGGCGATCCGGGGCGCGGAGCTGGTGGCGCATGCATTCGCCACGTTCGCCCGGCGGTTGCCGCAGCAGCTCACCATCGAGCTGGTGGAGGTCAACGGCGGGCCGGGCATCGTGGCGTACTCGGCCGGGACCCCGGTCACCGTGCTGGTGCTGCACCTGGTGGACGGGGCCGTGGACACCATCCACCTGATCGCCAACCCGGAGAAGCTGACGGGGATGCGACCCGCCTGAGCAGATGTGACGCAGGTCGCATCGGGCACGCGTCACGCGGCGGCGGCGCCGTCTCGTCCGTGGGGTGACATGCCGGGGCGGCACGGCCCCCGGCGGAGCCTCACCAGGAGGTCGGGACATGACCACCCCCTCGAACCCCAGCCCGCACCACCGCGTACTGGTCCTCGGCGGCGGCTACGCGGGCCTGATGGCCGCGATCCGCACCGCTCGCCGCACCCGCCGCAGCGGCGGCCGGGTCACCCTGGTCAACCCCTCCGGCCGGTTCACCGAGCGGCTGCGGCTGCACCAGCTCGCCACGGGCCAGCAGCTGGCCGACCACCGGATCGCGGACCTGCTCGGCGGCACCGGCGTCGAGTTCGTCCGGGGCCGGGCGACCGGGATCCGCGCCGACCGCCGCGAGGTCGCGGTCGAGACCGTCGACGGCAGCCGCGTACTGGCGTACGACACGCTGGTCTACGCGACGGGCAGTGTCTGCGACACCGGCGCCGTCGCGGGCGCCGACACCCACGCGTACACCTTCGACGACGCCGCAGCAGCCCTCGAGCTGGCCGGCAGGCTGCCGGCCATCGCCGCCGCGGGCGGCACGGTCGCGGTGTGCGGCGGCGGGCTCACCGGGGTGGAGACGGCTGCCGAGATCGCCGAGTCCTGGCCGGGCCTGCGGGTCGAACTGCTCAGCCGGGAGGTCCCCGCGGCCATGCTCGGCGAACGCGCCCGCGGCTACCTGGAGCGGGTGCTGGAGCGGCTCGGCGTGAAGGTGCGCACCGGCGCGGAGGTCGTCAGGGTCCTGCCGGACGGTGTGGCGCTGGCCGGGGGCGAATGCGTCCCCGCCGACGCGGTCGTGTGGACCACCGGCGTACGGGTGCCCGCACTGGCCGCCGACGCGGGCCTGACCACCGACGGGCGGGGCCGGATCGTCACCGACCCCACCCTGCGCTCGGTCTCCCACCCGTCGGTCTACGCGGTGGGCGACGCCGCCGCCGTCGGCCAGGCGTACGGGGTCGTGCACGGCACGTGCCAGAGCGGCATCCCCACGGCCGTGTACGCCGCCGACGCCATCGCACTGCGGCTGGCCGGCCGCGAGCCCCGGCCGTTCCGGTTCGGGTACGTCCACCAGCCGGTCAGCCTCGGCCGCCGCGACGCGGTCATCCAGTTCACCCGCGGGGACGACACCCCGCGCCGCTGGTACCTCACGGGGCGGGCCGCCGTGGCGTACAAGGAGTCCGTCAGCGGCAGCCCGCTCCCCGCGTTCCGCATGTCACGGCGGTACGTGATCCCCGCGCGCGCGATGTGGACCCGCGGCGGCAGCCGCAACCGCACGGCGGCGAGCCCGAGCGGAAGCTGCGGAAGCTAGTGATGGAACCCGGAGCGGGGCTCGGTCGCCGGGACCGGCGGGGGTGTGGCGGTGAGGTGGTCCACCGCCTGGCGCAGATCCTCGACGAGCAGGGCGATCTGGTCGCGGGTCACGCCGTGCCGGATCAGCACGCGCTGGATGACGGTGTCGTCGCGATCGGCCGGCAGCGGGTACGAGGGCACCTGCCAGCCGCGCATCCGCAGCCGGTCGGAGAGGTCGTAGAGGGTGAACCCGGCCGCCGCCTGATCGGTGAGCCGGTAGGAGACGGCGGGGAGGCCGCCGAGGCCGTCGTAGAGCAGGGTGAACGGGCCCATGGCGGCGATCTCCCCGGCCAGGTACTGGGCGGTGGCGACGCAGGCCTCGTGGACGCGTTTGTAACCGGCGCGGCCGAGCCTGAGGAACAGGTAGTACTGGGCGATGACCTCGCCGCCGGGGCGGGAGAAGTTGAGGGCGAAGGTCGGCATGTCGCCGCCGAGGTAGTCCACGTCGAAGACGAGCTCCTTGGGCAGCAGGTCGGCGGTGCGCCACACGATCCAGCCGACGCCGAGGGGCGCGAGCCCGTACTTGTGCCCGGAGGTGTTGATGGACGCGACGCGCGGCAGCCGGAAGTCCCACACCACGTCGGGGTGGAGGAAGGGGGCGACGAAGCCGCCGCTGGCCCCGTCCACGTGGACCGGGATGTCCCAGCCGTGCTCGGCCTGGATCCGGTCGAGTTCGGCGGCGATCTCGGCGACGGGCTCGTAGTCGCAGGTGTAGGTGACGCCGACGATGGCGACGACGCCGATGGTGTTCTCGTCGACGTACTCCGCGAGCTGATGGGGGCGCAGGCCGGTGGCGTCGGGTTCGAGAGGGACCGGGCGCAGTTCGACGTCGAAGTAGCGGGCGAACTTCTCCCAGCAGATCTGGACGGGCCCGCACACCAGGTTGGGCCGGTCTGCGGGGAGGCCCTGGGCCTGGCGGCGGGTGCGCCAGCGGAATTTGAGGGCGAGGCCGCCGAGCATGGCGGCCTCGCTGGATCCGGTGGTGGAGCAGCCGGTGGCCGCACCGCCGGCCGGTGCGTTCCACAGGTCGGCCAGGATGTTGACGCAGCGGGCCTCGATCTCGGCGGTCTGCGGGTACTCGTCCTTGTCGATCATGTTCTTGTCGAGACACTGGTTCATCAGCCGGTGCACGCCGTCGTCGGACCAGGTGGTGCAGAAGGTGGCCAGGTTCTGGGCCGCGTTGCCGTCGAGGAGGAGCTCGTTGCTGAGCAGCTCGTAGACCACCTCGGTGGGCGAGTGATCGTCGGGCATCCGGTACTTGGGGAGGACCTGGCCGCTCAGCGCGGACGTGAACACGTCCGTGTCGGCGTCACGGGCGGGCGCGTCTTTCGTCTCATGAAGAGCCATATCCGGACTATATGTGACTGATCATCACAAAGGCGGCTTCGACCCCCTCGATGGAGGATTCGGGCACCGACACCGAGAGCTTCCGGCCGACTCCGCGGTGTGACCCCCTCCATAGGGACCGCGCGCGACAGGACAACTTACTGTCGAGTAGTCTTCCGTTCGAAGATCTTCCCGTCCGGGCCGCTGAAGCCGGTTCGGACGGGAAGATCGACCAACTGGTTCTATGGGCAACTTATCCGCGCATGTCCGGATACCGGTCAACGGCCTTTGCCGTCCTGATACCTCTTCGGCCCATGAACAAGATCACCCGCCGGCAAGCCTTGGGCACCACCGCCGGCGCTCTCACCGTCCTCGGCATCGCCGGCGCCACCGCGCACGCAGCCGCCACCGACTCCCGCGCCTCCATACCCAACGGCACGGTCGACGAGGTGTACCAGGGCCGCCGCATACAGATCACCCCGGGCGGGGGCGGCCACCACGGCGGTCACCACGGGGGCGGCCACGACGGACTGCCGACCGTCCGGATAGACGGCCGCGAACTGCACGTCATGCGCAACGCCGACGGCACCTGGATCAGCGTGGTCAACCACTACGAGACCTTCGCCGATCCGGCCTCGCTCGCCCGCGCCGCCGTGCGCGAGCTGCAGGGCGCCACCCTCGCCCCGTTCGCGCCCATGGGAGGCACGGCATGACCGTCCGCAAGAACCAGGCCGCCCTCAGCGCCGAGGAGAAGCGCGCCTTCACGAGCGCCCTGCTCGAGCTCAAGCGCACCGGCACCTACGACCGGTTCGTCACGACCCACAACGGGTTCATCATGGCCGACACGGACTCCGGCGACCGGGTCGGCCACCGCTCGCCCTCGTTCCTGCCCTGGCACCGCCGCTTCCTGCTGGAGTTCGAGGCCGAGCTGCAGAAAGTGGACCCGAAGGTTTCAATCCCGTACTGGGACTGGAGCGCGGACCGCACCACCCGCTCCTCCCTCTGGGCCGCCGACTTCCTCGGCGGCACCGGCCGGGCCCGCGACGGACAGGTCCTCGACGGGCCGTTCGCGTCCGCCAACGGCAAGTGGCCGATAAACGTGCGGGTGGACGGGCGCGCGTACCTGCGCCGGGCGCTCGGCGCGGGAGTGGCCGAGCTGCCGACGAAGGCCGAGGTGGACGCCGTGCTCAACATGCCGGTGTACGACATGGCCCCCTGGAACAGCTCCTCGAACGGCTTCCGCAACAACCTGGAGGGCTGGCGCGGCGCCAACCTCCACAACCGGGTGCACGTGTGGGTCGGCGGCCAGATGGCCACCGGCGTGTCCCCCAACGACCCGGTGTTCTGGATGCACCACGCCTTCGTCGACAAGCTGTGGGCCGAGTGGCAGGCCCGCAACCCGAAGTCCACGTACCTGCCGGCCGCGGGCACCACGAACGTCGTCGACCTGCACGACACCATGCGGCCGTGGAACGACGTGACCCCGGCGGACATGCTGGACCACCGGAAGTTCTACACCTTCGACACCGAGCCGGTCCCGGCCGCCGCCAGCCAGCGGTAGTGCAGTTCGGGGCGGCCGACCTGGCCGTACCGGGGGGTGCGGTCCGCCCGCCCGGTGTCCACCAGGTGCTCCAGATAGCGGCGGGCGGTGATCCGGGAGATCCCGGCCGCCTCGGCCGCCCCCGCGGCGGTCAGCCCCTCGGGCGCCGCCCGCAGCAGCGCGCCGACCCGGTCCAGGGTCGGCGCGCTGAGCCCTTTCGGGAGCTCGGCGGGGCCCGGGGCGCGCAGGGCGGCGAGCGCCCGGTCCACATCGTCCTGGCCGGCCGCCTCCCCCGCCGTCGCGCGGAACTCGGCGTAGCGCAGCAGCCGTTCGCGCAGCGTCGGGAAGGCGAAGGGCTTCAGTACGTACTGGACCACGCCGAGCGAGACGCTCTCGCGGACCACGGCCAGGTCCCGCGCCGAGGTCACCACGATCACGTCCACGGGATGCCCGGAGGCCCGCAGCCGGCGGGCGAAGCGCAGCCCGTGCCCGTCGGGCAGGGTGAGGTCGAGCAGCAGCAGGTCGACCCGGGTCCGTTCCAGCACCCGGGTGGCCTCGGCGAGCGAGTGGACGGCGCCGACGGCGGTGAAACCGGGCACCCGCCCGACGTACAGGGCGTGCGCGTCGGCGGCGACGGGGTCGTCCTCGACCACCAGCACGCGCACCGCGGATACCGAGGGCGCCTCGCGTGCGTCGCTCATGGCGTCGGCTCCCTTCGCACCGGCAGTCGTACGGTGAACTCGGCTCCCCCGCCCGGCCCTTCGGCGGCGACCGCGCTGCCTCCGTGCCGGTGGGCCACCTGGCGGACCAGGGCGAGGCCGAGGCCGCGCCCCTCTCCCTTGCCCGACCAGCCGCGCAGGAACACATCGGCCGCGGCGCCCGCGGGCAGGCCGGGTCCGTTGTCGGCGACGCGGAGCAGCAGTGCGTCCTCCTCCGGCCGGACGGTGACGGCGATCCTGGCGGCGGGGACGCCGGTGAGGGCGTCGACGGCGTTGTCGAGGAGGTTGCCGAGCACGGTGACGAGGTCCCGGGCCGGGACGGTTCCGGTCCGGCCGTCGACGGCGCGGCTGTCGGGGGTGAGGACCAGCTCGACGCCCCGCTCGTGAGCCTGGGCGGCCTTGCCCAGGAGCAGCGCCACCAGGACGGGCTCTCCGACGCCGGTGACCACTTCGTCCGTGAGGGCCTGGGCCAGTTCCAGTTCGGCGGTGGCGAATTCCACCGCCTCGTCCGCGCGGCCGAGTTCGATGAGGGAGACCACGGTGTGCAGCCGGTTGGCCGCCTCGTGGGCCTGGGACCGCAGCGCCTCGGTGAATCCCCGTTCCTGATCCAACTCACCGGTGAGCGACTGGAGTTCGGTGTGGTCGCGCAGGGTGACCACGGTGCCGCGGCGGCCGCCGCCCGCGACGGGCGAGCTGTTGAGGACCAGTACCCGGTCCGTGGTCAGGTGCACCTCGTCCACCCGGGGCCGGTCGGCGAGCAGGGCGCCGGTGAGCGGTGCGGGCAGGCCCAGGTCGGCGGCGCCGGTGCCCTTGACGTCCCCCTGCAGGCCGAGCAGTTCGCGCCCGGCGTCGTTGATCAGGGTGATCCGCCGCTGTCCGTCCAGCATCAGCAGGCCCTCGCGGACCCCGTGCAGGGCGGCCTGGTGGTAGTCGTACATCCGGCTGAGCTCGGCCGCGTTCATCCCGTGCGTGTGCCGGCGCAGCCGGGCGTTGACGATGTACGTGCCGAGTCCGCCGAGGGCGAGCGCGCCGGCCGCGACCCAGGCGAGGACGGAGAGCTGCTGCGCGAGCCGGGCACTGATCGCGCGGACGGTGATGCCGGAGCTGACCATGCCGACGACCCGGCCGTCGTCCATGAGCGGGGTGACGACGCGGATGGAGGGCCCGAGGGTGCCGGTGTAGGTCTCGCTGAAGGTCTCGCCGCGCAGGGCGGGGGCGGTGTTCCCCATGAAGGGCTCGCCGATGCGGCGGGGGTCGGGGTGGGTCCAGCGCCGCCCGTCCGGGGCCATGATCGTCACGAAGTCCACCCCGGAGTCCACGCGGACCCGCTCGGCGTACGGCTGGAGCGCCGCCGAGGGGTCGGCGCCCTGCGCCGCGCCGCGTACGGCCTCGCGGACGGACGGGGAGTCGGCGACCGCGCGGGCCACGGCCCCCGCCTGGCGCCGGGCGGACTCCTCGGCCTGCCCGCGGGCGGTGGCGTACGCGAAGACCGCGCAGCCGGCGACGACCACGGCGACCAGCAGCACCTGCATGGCGAAGAGCTGGCCGGCGAGGCTGCGCGGGGGTCGAGGGAACCGGAACATGGCGTTCAGTGTGCACCCGGCCGTGAACTCAATGAACGCAAGGGTGACCGGGGTCACAGCCTCGGCGATGGTCCTCCCGGGACGTATTCACCACCAGGAGGCGAGCCGTGGCCGGCAGACGCGACAAGACCCATTATCTCTACATTGCGGTGATCGCCGCGGTGCTCCTCGGCATCGCCGTCGGCTTCGCCGCACCGGACACGGCCGTGGAGCTCAAGCCGCTGGGCACCGGCTTCGTGAACCTCATCAAGATGATGATCTCGCCCGTGATCTTCTGCACGATCGTGCTGGGCATCGGGTCGGTGCGCAAGGCCGCGAAGGTCGGCGCCGTGGGCGGCCTCGCCCTCGGCTACTTCATGATCATGTCCACGGTGGCGCTGGCCATCGGGCTCCTCGTCGGGAACCTGCTCGAGCCGGGCAGCGGACTGCACCTGACGGAGGCCGTCAAGCACGCGGGAGAGGCGCAGGCCAAGGCGGGCGGGGCGCAGACCACGCCCGAGTTCCTGCTGGGGATCATCCCGACCACCCTGGTCTCCGCGTTCACCGGCGGCCAGGTGCTCCAGACGCTGCTCGTGGCGCTGCTGTGCGGGTTCGCGCTCCAGGCCATGGGTACGGCGGGCGAGCCGCTGCTGCGCGGGATCGGACATGTGCAGAAGCTGGTCTTCCGGGTACTGGCGATGATCATGTGGGCGGCGCCGGTGGGCGCGTTCGGCGCCATCGCGGCGGTGGTCGGTGCGACCGGGATCGACGCACTGAAGTCGCTCGCCGTCATCATGATCGGCTTCTACACGACCTGTCTGCTGTTCGTGTTCGTGGTCCTCGGGACCCTGCTGCGGGTGTGCACCGGGCTCAACGTCTTCTCGCTGCTGCGCTACCTGGGCCGCGAGTTCCTGCTGATCCTCTCCACCTCCTCCTCGGAGTCGGCGCTGCCCCGGCTGATCGCGAAGATGGAGCACCTGGGCGTCTCCAAGCCGGTCGTCGGCATCACGGTGCCGACGGGCTACTCGTTCAACCTGGACGGGACCGCGATCTACCTGACGATGTCCTCGCTGTTCATCGCGGAGGCGATGGGCAAGCCGCTGGCCATCGGCGAGCAGATCTCGCTGCTGCTGTTCATGATCGTGGCCTCGAAGGGCGCGGCGGGCGTGACCGGCGCGGGGCTCGCGACGCTGGCCGGCGGGCTCCAGTCGCACCGGCCGGAACTCGTCGACGGTGTCGGGCTGATCGTGGGAATCGACCGCTTCATGAGCGAGGCCCGGGCGCTGACGAACTTCGCGGGCAACGCGGTGGCGACGGTGCTCATCGGCACCTGGACCAAGGAGTTCGACCGCGAGCGGGCCACCGAAGTCCTCGCGGGACGCCTGGAGTTCGACGAGACCACGCTGGTCGACGACAGCCACGGCACGGAGCTCCCCACCGTGCCCGGCCAGTCGCCGGCCGACGCCAAGGAGGGCGTGCCGGCTTAACCGGCAGCGCCCCGCCAGGGGCCGGCCGGGCAGGGCTCGCCCCCACGGTGCCCAGCCCGGTCGGCCCCCACATGGCCCCCACATGGCCCCCACATGGCCCCATGGTCGATTTTCGGCCATGGGGCTACGAAGTGTCGTGCGGTAAAAGGTACTTCCATACCGGGGCACGTGTCTGACATCTTGCGTCCACCACTCGTTTCGTACGGCCCGGTAGGTGCCATGAGCACCACCGGGCCGTCTTCGGAGGACGCATTGATACCCCACATATCCAGCCGACCTCGACGCACTCTCGTGCTCGCCGCCACGCTCGGCGCAGCACTCGCCTTCGGGGCACCCGCCGCGCTCGCCGGCACCGCCCCGGTCTCCCCGTCCGGCCAGTCCGCCCCCGCCAAGGCTGCGGCCGCGGCGCCGACCTCCCAGAGTGCGACCTGGGTTGCCGGCACCCGCGCCTACCTGGTGATCACCGCCCCCGGTGACAGCTCGGCGGTGCGTTCCGCCGTCGCTGCCAACGGCGGCGCCGTCTTCTCGAACTTCGACGCCATCGGCGTGATCGTCGCCCACTCCTCCTCCGCCGGCTTCGCCACGGCGATGCGCGGGGTCAGCGGGGTCCAGCAGGTCGGGGCCACCCGTACCTCGGACGTTCCGGCCGACGCCTACAACCCGGCGCTGCCCGCCAACCCGGCGCAGTCGACGACCCCGGCCGGCGAGCCCGTCCGCGCCGACATGAGCCAGATCAAGGCGGACCAGGCCTGGGCCGTCACCACCGGCTCCGCCTCCGTCAAGGTCGGCATCCTGGACACCGGTGTGGACGACCAGCACCAGGACCTGGCGCCGAACTTCAACGCGGCCGACTCCGTCTCCTGCGCCTACGGCAAGCCCGACACCCGTACGGGCGCCTGGCGGGACGTGGACAGCCACGGCACCCACGTCGCGGGCACCATCGCGGCCGCCAAGAACGGCAAGGGCGTCGTCGGCGTGGCCCCGGGCGTGAAGATCTCCGCGGTCCGCGTCGCCGAGCCGGGCAACTCGTTCTTCTTCGCCGAGAACACCATCTGCGGCTTCGTGTGGGCCGGTGACCACGGCTTCAAGGTCACCAACAACAGCTACTACACGGACCCGTGGCAGTTCAACTGCCCGGACAACATCGACCAGGCCGCCATCATCGAGGGCGTCAAGCGCGCCCAGGAGTACGCGGAGGGCAAGGGCTCCCTCCAGGTCGCCGCAGCGGGCAACGAGAACTACGACCTCGCCCACAAGACGACCGACTCCGCGAGCCCGAACGACTCGACGCCGGTCACCCGCACCATCACCAACGCCTGCCTCGACATCCCGACCGAGCTCCCGGGCGTCGTCACGGTCGCGGCGAACGGCACGGGCACCACGAAGGCCTCGTTCTCGAACTTCGGCTCGGGCGTCATCGACGTGGCGGCCCCGGGCAGCGACGTCTACTCGACCATCCCTGGCGGCAAGTACGGCAGCAAGAGCGGCACGTCGATGGCCACCCCGCACGTGGTGGGCGTCGCGGCGCTGCTCGCCAGCACCAACCCCGGCATCACCCCGGCGCAGCTGCGCGACAAGCTGGCCACGCAGGCCAACGACATCGCCTGCCCGTCGGACAGCCGCTGCACCGGCACCGCGGCCAACAACTCGTTCTTCGGCGAGGGCCAGGTCGACGCGCTGAAGGCGGTCGGGTCCACCCCGCCGCCCGGGAAGTACTTCGAGAACCTCGGCGACTTCGCGATCAACGACAACGCCACCGTGGAGAGCCCCATCACCGTCAGCGGGGTCACCGGCAACGCGCCGGCCACCCTCAAGGTGGGCGTGGACATCAAGCACACCTACATCGGTGACCTCAAGGTCGACCTCGTGGCCCCGGACGGCTCCGTCTACACCCTGAGCAACCGGGCCGGCGGCGGCACCGACAACATCGTCCAGAGCTTCACCGTCAATGCGTCCTCCGAGGTCGCCAACGGTGTCTGGAAGCTCCGTGTGAACGACAACGCCAACGCGGACACCGGCAAGATCGACGCCTGGAACCTCACGTTCTGACGGCCGTCGAGCCGAAGCACTAACGCTGCAGGACGTCGGCGAGCCAGTCGAAGACGACGTCGCAGTGCTGCTGCGGGGCCATCGGGGAGCAGTGCAACTGCGCCCCGGTGGCCTCCGTCAGTTTCACGTACTCCCGCTTCGAGCGCAGCAGGTCGTACATCTGCCGGGGCTGGCCGGGGTAGAACTGCTCGAAGTCGTAGTCGAGGACCAGCGTCGGCGCCTTGATCTGCGGTACGACCCTGGTGACGTCCAGGCCGATCGCGACCTGGGCCGGGGTCCACAGGTCCTTGAACACCCGGCCCGCGCGCGCCTCGCGCAGGGCCTCCGGCGAGAAGATCTCGAAGCGCTTCTTGACCGTGGTGGCGAGCTCCGGGGTGAGTTCGGGGACGACGTCCTCGTTCCAGACGCGGTTGGTCTCCGCCTTGTCGGCGGTGACGATGTCACGGAGCTCCTTGTCGAAGCCGAGCCACGGGCTGAGCACGCCGGGCATGCACGCCACGGCCGCGAGCCGGCGCTCGAACGCGGCGGCGCGGGCGACGAGGTTGCCGGCCATGCTGAGGCCGGTGATCGCGATCCGGCTGCTGTCCACGTCCCCCCGGGCGTCGAGCCAGTCGACGAGCGGGGCCACCACCTGCTCCCACCGGGTGGTGAACGGGATCTCCTCGACGAACAGCAGCTGGCCCTGGCCCGGGCCGTCGTAGACGAGGGCGTTCCAGCCCCGCCCGAGGGCGGCCGCGACGCCGTACGTCCACATGTCGAGGTTCTGCCCGTCGCTTCCGTTGGTGAGGATCACGGTCGGACGGGGCTCGTCCCGGCCGTCGGGCCGGAAGAACCAGACCGGCAGGCGGGTCTTCGCGTACGGGACCTGCGCGCGGACGGCGGCCGGGGAACAGAGCTCGGTGAAGGTGTCCCAGGCCTTGCGGCCCGCCAGGTAGACCGCCTTCTCGTCGCCGGGGCTGCGGGTGCCCAGTACGTAGAACAGGGCCTGGGCGTAGTACTGCGCGGCCCGCAGCGAGCGGAACCGGCGGGTCTGCGAGGGGGTTTCGCCGCCGTGCCGGCCGGCGGCCGGGGGCGCGGCGAGCCGGTCGCCCCAGGCGCGGAAGGTGTCGGTGAAGGTCTGCGCGGACAGCCCGGCGGTGTTGATGGCGTTGACGGCGGTGAGCACCTCGCCCACCTCGGAGGCGCGCATGCCGGCCGCGCCGAGCGCGAGGAGCCCGGCGAAGTTGTACCCGGGGTCGTCGAACAGCTTCATGGCTCCCGGCGAGGGATCGGGGGCCGCCGCAGCTGCCCGGGGCGCGGCGCCCGCACAGCCGGCGGTCCCGCCGACGGCGAGGGCTCCGGCGCCTGCGGCGAGTCCGGTCAGGGCGGCGCGCCGGGACAGCACCCACGGGGTCTCCGAGCGGGGCTGCGGCTGCGGCTGCGGTGTGCGAGCGTGCGTCATGGCAGGGACCGTAGGAGGCTGCCCCAGCGGATCGGCGCCCGCCACACCCTCGGCTGCTCCGAACGGCCCTGTCCGGCTACCTGGTCCGCAGCACGCAGTCCCCGCAGAGTCCGCCGCCGGGCACCTGGTAGTAGAGGCAGCAGCTGCGCCGTACGAAGGCCACCCCGAGCCCCTCTTCGTGGATGAACGTGCCGGTCCCGCCGAGCGCCCCGCCCTCGGCCAGCAGCTCCGCGGCCAAGGACACCGCCGGGCCGCCCGGAACCCGGTCGAGCAGCACCCGCAGCGCCCCGACCAGCCCCGACGCGGCGTTCCCGCGCAGCACCTTGGGCGATACCCCGTACCGTTCCCGCAGGCGGGCGTCCAGAACCCCGAGGTTGCCGAGCACGCTCTCCCCGAGCGTCCCGGCCGGCAGGGCTCCCGCGGCGGGCTCGGGCAGCCACAGCTCGAGCGACCCCGCCGCGGGCAGCCGCCACCACACCCGCTCGGCCCCCAGGTCCGGGATCCGCCCGCCCAGCGCGGCGCAGCCCAGCCCCAGCGACCAGAGCCGCGAGGCGATCCCGAACTGCGCGGTCGACGCCGCGACGCGGCCGGGCCCGCTCCGGATCCGCCGCCCCACCTCGGCGACGTACGGCTCGAGTTGTGCCCCGTAGAGCTCGCCGAGCGGCCGGAAGCCGTCCCCGGGCGGCTCCTGCCCGTACGGCACGGCGAAGAAGGGCCCGACGGCGGCCAGCCGGCGCAGCACGTCCTCCATCTCAGGCTCCGTATCCGTCGTCGGGCAGAGCGGGGTCGGCCTCCGGGCACTCCCGGTGGTCCAGGGCGTACGAGGAGACCGTGTGCAGCGGCCAGTCCTCCGCGATCGGTTCCGTGTCGCAGCAGCGGGCCACGAAGACGAAGCTCACCACGGTCTGCGGCACGGGCTCCGTGTACAGGGTCCGCTGCTCCGGAAGCCGCTCGGACCACTCGGTACGCCAGGTGACCCCGGCGCCGGCGAGCGCCGCGGTGAGCCGGGACTCGGTGACGGACACCGGTCCGCGGTACGACTCCCCCGCGCCGGGGCCCGGGATCTCCACCGCATCACGCCAGGTGTCCAGGCTCATCGAGTGCAGCAGACGGCACCGGCAGTACACGTTCTCCAGGCTCCCGTGGTGGAACCAGTGCGGCCACCGCCGCCGCGGGTACACGGGCCACGCGCAGTCCGGCTCGCCGTGCGCGGCGACCAGGTCGTGCAGGTGCGCGCCGACGTGGAAGGCGCCGAGCCTCCCCGTGGCCGCGAAGCGGGCCAGTTCCGTCACGAAGTCCATGCACGGATGATCTCAGGCGGCGACGGCCCGGCGGCTCACGGCCTGCACGGGGCCACCGGCGCCGGGGGCCCGGCGTTCCCCGCAGCAGCCCTGGGGTCGGGCCACTTCGTGTCGTGGTGGGCGAAGACGGACGACTCGATCGGTACGCCCCGTTCGGCACTGAGCCGCGCCACCAGCTCCTGCAGGACCACCGTCTCCAGCACCACGCGCACGGCGTCCGGGACCTCGGGGAGGCGGATCACCGACAGGCTGTCCGCCGGCTCGGCCCGGGCCGTCGTCAGCAGCAGCGTGAGGTGCCCGGCGCCGGCCAGCGAACGGGCCAGCTCGATCTCGCGGCCGTCGCCGAAGACGAGGTGGAGGGTGTTGCCCGCCGACTCCATCTCCCCGTGCAGGTATTTGCGGGTCGCCGAGGCGGCCGCGGTCATCCGGGCCACCTCGCGCAGCAGCAGCGCACCCTCCTCGGCCGAGGCGCGCGAGGCCCCGGCCGCCACCGTGTCGGAGGCGATGCAGCGGGCGCCGCGCTCGCGCAGGCCCGCGACCACCTCGGCGGCCTGCGCGTGGACTGCGGCGGTCTGCTCGGCGATGGCGCCCCACGGATCCCGCGCGCGGCCCGCGATGGCCCCGGCGATCAGGTCGAGGGCGACGACCGTGCCGGTGTAGCCGATGGTCGAGGCGCACGAGTCGGGCTCGTTGCCGAGGCCCACGGTGAGGTCGGCGAGCTCGCCGAGCCGCGACGGTAAGACGTTGAGCAGTGCGGTCCTCGTGATGCCGGGGGCGGCGGACCGGCAGGCGGCGATGGTCTCGCGGCTGCGGCCGCCCTGGGAGACGGCGATCAGGCAGTCGGTGTCGAAGCCGGCGGTGCCGTTCTCGAGCTCGCTGGACAGGACGCGCTGGGTGACGACCCCGGCCTTCCGCAACTGCTGTACGGGGACGGCGAGGGCGGCGTACGAGGCGCCGATGCCGGTGAACAGGGGGCGCCGGGCGGCGCGCAGCGCGGCGCGCTCCGGGGAGGCCAGCTGGCTGCGGACGCGGTCGGCGATCCGGGCGAGGGCGGCGCCCTGGCCGGCCTGGCCCTCGAGGAAGGTGATGCGGGATACGGACATGGTGGGGGGTGTCTCGTCTTTCCGTGAAGCTCGGTGCGGGAACGGTGTGTTGGGGACGGTAAGGGGCAGGCGGCCGGATCGGGCGCCGGCGGCCGGGTCCGGCGCGCGCTCCCGGCCGGCAGTCGCCGGGTCGAGCGTCACGAACGCCCAGCGGAAGAGCCCGCGGGCGACCGGAGCGAAGGCGCGGCCCGCCGCGGTGAAGCCAGGGTTTGCCGGCGCCCGCGAAGTTGACGGCCGCCCCCGACGGTCTACCGCAGCCGGAGCGTCGCCGCCGGACCGTCTTCACCGCCGGGCCCATCGCGTAGGGGGCGGGCGGCCACCCGGGTGAAGTAGGGGATCGAACACACGGAGTAGGCGCCGCCTCCGACGGAATCGCTCAGCCGGGCGGCGGCCGGGCGGCGCGGCGCCGTCCGACCAGCCGAATGGCCCAACAGATCGGCCCAATCTGCCCCCGATCCGTCGGGCCACTTCACGCGGGCCGCCAAGCACTGCCGCGCACGGCCCCGGCACCCGCCCGCGGACACATCACCGACGGCCGTTTGTTCGATGTCCGGGCGGCCGGCCAGAGGCCCGGGACCATCCGCCGGGCCGACGGTCGGGACCTTCCGCGGGCGCGCCCGGTCATCCTCACATCCTCGCAGGTCAGAGGTTGTTTGCACGACAGTCGAAGGTCGTCGGGGCCGCCGTCCGGGGGGCCCTCGCCGTGCGGTGGAACGGTTGTCCGCGGATCAGGATTACGGACGCTCCCGGCCGGGGACCAAAGTCATCGAAAAAGATGGCCGTGACGTTGCCAATTTGGGGGTTCATGAGAGGAGATTTAGGGGCTACATTGAGCCACTCGCGTTCACCTGACAGCCCGTTGCCTTTCACTCGTGTTTTGCACGGGGGGCGACGTCAGGAGCGCACACTGTGCAACCACCCCACCGCCCAGAAGGACCGAAGGCTCCGTGCCCGTACCCGTACTCCTCGCCGGCCGCACCGTGCGGCTCGAGCCCCTCGCCCCCCACCACACCGAGGCCTTGGCCGTGGCCGGGGCCGAGGATCGTACGACTTACGCCTTCACCCCCGTACCCCATGGGGTGCAGGCGTCCCACGAGTACATCGACCGCGCCCTCGCAGATCAGGCGGCGGGTCGATCGCTCCCCTTCGCGGTGGTCAGAGCCACCGACGGCCGGGTCGTCGGTTCGACCCGGTTCCTGGAACTCGACTACTGGCAGGGACCGCTGGTGTGGCCCGCGGTGCCGGGCGTCCCGTTCGGTGATCCGGCGACGGCGATCCCCGATGCCGCCGAGATCGGGAATACCTGGCTGTCCCCGGGCGCCCAGGGGACGGGCATCAACACCGAGGCGAAGCTGCTCATGCTCCGCCATGCCTTCGAGACCTGGGGCGTCCGCCGCATCTCGCTGCGCGCCGACGCCCGCAACGGGCGCTCGCGCGCCGCGATGGAGCGGCTCGGATTCACCTGCGAGGGGGTCCGCCGGGCCCATTCGCGGGGGCTCGACGGCGCCGTGCGCAGTACCGCCTTCTACTCGATCCTCGACGAGGAGTGGCCGGCCGTGCGGTCGATCATCGAGCTGAGGCTGTCCGCGGGGGCCCAGCGCAAGCGGCGACGCAAGACGCTGATCCCGGCGTAACGGTCCTGCATTCGGCGTAACGGTCCTGCACATCGGCGCAGCGGTCCCCGCCGGCGGACCCCGCCCCGGCCCTTCCTTGCGGCGTCAGCCGAGGAAGGCCGGGGCGAGGGCCGAGGCCATCAGCGGGGTGGGAGCGCCGCTGCCGTCGGCCGGTACGGCGTACAGGTCGGCGCCGAAGTCGCCCGGCAGGGAGTAGACGACCGTCTTGTCGTCCGTCCACACCACCTGGTCGTCCACGCTGCGCTCCTCCGCGAGCGGGGTCTCCTGCATCGAGGCCAGGTCCAGCGCGTACAGCCGCCACGGGGCGTCGGCCGACAGGCCGGGCACCCGCTTCTTGAACACCAGCCGGGTCCCGTCGGGCGACAGCGACGGGCATTCCAGATTCTCGCGGAGCGTGGTCACGGTGCGTTCGGCGAGGTCGCCGCGGACCAGGTAGGTCTGGCCGCCGGTGGCGAGCGTCGCGTAGAAGGTCCGCTCGTCGGCGGCGAAGGTCACGCCCCAGAAGTTGACGTCGGCGTTGCGGTACGCCTTGCCGTCCTTGCGGATCGCGAAGTCCTCCAGCGAGGCGTCGAGCCTGCCCGTGCGCAGGTCGAGCAGCGAGGTGCGGGTGGAGAAGTTCGTCCCGGCGTACGAGTCCCCGCCGACGAAGACCGTCCAGGCGGCGAGGTGGCCGCCTGGCGAGACCCGGGCGCGGGTGGGGATGCCGGCCAGCGGGTGTGCGGAGACCTCCTTGAGGCGGGCGTCGAGGACGACGGCCCGGTAGCTCTCCTGGACCCCGCCCTTGTCGGCCTGGAGGCAGATCCCGGTGCCGGCCGCCGAGTGGAAGCGCAGGCAGCTCACGCCGGAGGCGGTACGCGGGCCCTGGGGTGCGGCGGCGGGGACGGTGGCGAGCTCGTCGCGGTGCGGGCCCCACGCCATGTTCCGGAACACGATCCGCCGCCCGGCCCCGCCCGGGGCCAGGGACACCTCGCCCCGGCTGATCTGCGGGCCGCCGGCCTGGGTCTGGTTCTTCTCCTCGGCCCGTGAGGAGGCCCGTACGACGGCGAGCACCCCCACCGCGGCGAGCAGTGCGACGGCGCAGACGAGGATCAGGATCCGGCGTTGGAGGGTCATGGGGACCTTTCGGGGATGTGGGGGAACTTCGGAGGCGGCCGGGCAGTCAGTCGGCCCGGGCCTCGGCGCCGGACTCGGCGGCCATCGCGTCCGCGGGGCGCAGCAGGGCGCACGCGCCGGCCGCGGCGGCCAGCAGGACGGCGGCGACCGCGAGGGCGGGGCGGGCGCCCCAGACGGTCCAGGCGGCGCCGAAGCCGAGCGAGGCGGCGAAACGGGCGAGGGCCTGGCCGGTCTGGACGAGGGCGAGGCCGCCGCCTCGGTGCTCCTCGGGCACGGCTCCGGCGGCGGCGGCCATCAGGACGCCGTCCGTGGCCGCGTAGAAGCCGCCGTGCAGCAGGAGCACGGCGTACGGCAGGCTCGGGTGGTGCCCGCCGGCCAGCAGGAGGCCGTACGCGAGGAGCAGCGCGAGGTGGCCGCCGAGGAAGACGCGCCAGCGGCCGATCCGGTCGGCGAGCCGGCCCAGCGGCAGCGCGAGCAGGAAGAACGCGGCGGCGGTGCCCAGCGGCAGCAGCGCGAACCAGCGGTCGGCGATCCCGGTGGCGCGCTGGAGCAGCAGGAAGACGAAGGCGTCGCTGACGGTGCACAGCCCGAGCAGCAGCGCGCACAGGCTGATCCGGCGCAGGTCCCGGCGGCCCAGCAGCCCGAGCGCGGCGCGCAGCGAGACGGGCTCCGCGCCGGGCGCGGGTGCGGTGCGGCGCCCGGGGACGAAGAGGACGAGCACGAGCACGCCGAGAGCGGCGACGCAGGCGCTGACCGTGAAGACGGCGTCGTAGCCGTCGGCGGCGCCGCGCAGGATCAGGAAGGCGAGGATCGGCCCGATCAGGGCGCCGGCGGTGTCCATGGCCCGGTGGACCCCGAAGGCCCGGCCGCGGTCCTCGGGGGCGGCGGCCAGGGAGATCAGCGCGTCGCGCGGGGCGGTGCGCAGGCCCTTGCCGGTGCGGTCGAGGGCGAGCACCGCGCCGATGGCGGGCAGGGTGTGAGCGAGCAGGAGCAGCGGTTTGCACAGGGCCGAGAGGCCGTAGCCGAGGCCGGCGAGGGCCTTGTGGCGGCCGAAGCGGTCGCCGAGGTGGCCTCCGGTGAGCCGGACCAGCGCGCTGATGCCGTTGTAGAGCCCGTCGAGCAGCCCGAAGCCGAGCGGGGAGAGGCCGAGGCCGGCGACGAGGTAGAGGGGGAGCACGGCCGTGACCATCTCGGAGGAGACGTCGGTGATCAGGCTGACCGTGCCGAGGGCGAGCACCGTGGGGGCGAGCGCGGCGCGCCGCCCCGGGCTGGTGCCCGGGGCGACGGCCGGCGGCTCGGGGGTCACGGCGGGCGCGGGAGTACCGCGACTGTCCGCAACGTACATGGTCAGGAGGCCCAGATACCCGTGATGTCCTTGGCGGTGGCCGCGTTCCCGGCGTGGGCGGTCAGGCCCGCCAGGCCTTCCAGGGTGCGCAGCATGTCGTAGTGGTTGTACGTGGTGCCCGACGTGCTGCCGGGGGTGACGGGCTGGCCGTACAGGACGGTCGGGATCTTGTTGCCGGCGAGCCGGTTGTCCTCGTCGAAGGTGACGACGAGCAGGCTGTTGTGGGTCTTGGCCCAGTCCGCGTAGGCCTTGAGGTTGTTCTTGAGCCAGGTGTCGCCGGTGCCGACGGAGCAGTCGTGCATGTCGTTGCACAGGTTCGGGACGACGAAGGACACCTTGGGCAGGGTGGTGTAGTCCGTCGGGAACTGGGTCATGGTCTTCGCGGTGCTGGTGGGCACGTTGGAGAAGGCGAACCAGGGGTTGTGCTTGCGCGCGTACTTGCCGCTGCTGCAGGTGGTGGAGCCCTGGCTGGGGAGGGTCTCGTTGTAGCTGGCCCAGGTCTTGCCGGCGGCCAGCAGCTCGGAGGCCAGGTTGGGCGCGGAGCTGAAGCCCGGCGTGTAGCAGCTGTCGCCGGTGACGCCCTGGTTGGAGCCGGAGAACAGCTGGAGGTAGTTGGGCTGGCTGGGGTGGGTGATGCCGAACGACTGCGTGAGGTTGGCGCCCCCGCTCTTGAGGGAGTTGATGTACGGGGCGCTGGAACTGCCGATGACCTGGCTGTAGGCGTGGTTCTCGAAGACCACGACGACGATGTGGTCGGGGGCCGGCAGGCCGGCCGCGTGCGCGGGCTGGGCGGAGCCGATGCCGGCCCACAGGGCCGTACCGGCGGCGGTCAGGCCGAAGGCGGTGGCGAGGGCGGCCTTGCGGCGGGACCGTGACGAGGGCATGCCAAACACGGAAAATACCTCCGGGCAGGGGGGTTCTGGGGGCGGCGCGGACGCACCATACCCAGGGGCATGTGCATGGGCCAGGGACGTGCGGCGAACAGCCCGGGAACTCCGGTGGCCTTCGGGGTGTTCGGCAACGACCAGCCCTCGGTCAACCCAAGAGCAGGGAAAAAGGGGAACCACGGAGCACGTAGGCTCATCCTTCGAACAGAAGAGACCACCCCCCGACGGGGCAGCACCAGCCGGAGAGCAACCGCACATGTCGTACTCACCCGACGGACAGCACCAGCCGTACCGGTCGGAAGGGCAGTACCAGCAGCAGCCCTACGGCACTTCGTACGCGCAGCCGTACGAACCGCAGCAGCACCACGAGCCCCCGTACGGGCCACCGCAGCCGCCGTACGGCGGGCCGGAGGAGCCCGAGGACGACCGGCGGCGACCGCGCCGGGGCAGGCGCTGGCTGATCGCGGGTGTCTCCGTCCTCGCCCTCGCCGGCATAGCCGCCGGGGTGATGTACCACTTCGAGATACCCCCCTTCACCGACAAGGGCAAGGACATCTCCTTCGGCCAGCCGGCCGCGGGCGGCGGCAAGGCGGGCGGCACCGACGGCACTGCGAAGCAGGCGGCCAACTCCAAGGCCCTGATGCCCACCGGCCCGAAGTCCGAGTTCAAGAACTCGATGACCCTGGCCGACGGCACGCACGTGGCCGTCACCACGCTGGACGGCAAGAAGTCCGGCTTCAAGGGCAAGGTGTGGGTCTGGGCGCCCAAGGAGTACAACGACCCGAAGTTCGCCAAGAGCGGCTTCCCGGTCATGATCGCCCTGCCCGGTGGCGCCGGCTACCCGAACAACTACTGGATGGGCACCGACCTGGGGCTCCAGACCAGCATCAGCAAGTGGTACGCAGAGGGCAAGAGCAAGCCGTTCATCCTCGCCATGCCCGTGCTGAACCCCGGCCCGGACGACAAGGGCGTCTACTGGGACGGCTCCGACATCCCCGACCAGCCCAAGATGGGCACCTGGCTGACCGAGGACGTCCCGGACCTGATGAAGGCGAACTTCCGCACCGTCAAGTCCCGTGACGGCTGGGCCTACATGGGCTCCTCCACCGGCGGCTTCGCGAGCCTGAAGGCGGTGCTCAAGCACCCGGACAAGTTCAAGGCCGCGATCTGCTCCGGCCCGGACATCGTGCCCGACTCCTCGTTGTGGAAGGGCCACGACAAGGAGAAGGCCGAGAACAACCCGGAGTTGCTGGCGAAGGCCATGATCGACAAGAAGGGCGCTCCGGACGTCTACCTCGCCTTCCAGGTCGGCGACAACGAGAGCAACAAGAAGACGTTGCCCGATGTCCAGAAGTTCGTCGCGACGTACGGCAAGGGGCCGATCCACACCAGCCTGAGGGTCATCCCGGGCGGCCAGCACAACGCCAAGACCTACGTCCCGAACATGGGCGAGGGGCCGATCCAGTTCATCAGCAAGGTCATGGAAGGGCCGGTGGAGTAACCGCCGGTTCGACCGACTCCACGCGCTGCGGCCCGCCGAACACCATCGGCGGGCCGTTGCCGTCCCAGGCCGCCCAGCCCGGGTTCCCGGTCACGGCGAAGCGCACCCAGGCCGCGTGCATCCGGTCGGCCAGCTCCTGCGGGGCGTCCGGCCCGGCCAGCCAGGAGGACTCCGGCACGTCGAGCGTGTCGAACACGAAGCCCAGCTCCAGGGCGTGGCACGAGCCGAGCTCCGGAACGCCGGACGGCCAGCCGAACTCGTACAGGAAGCTCGAGGCGGTCCGCCGCGCCCCGGCGAGCCGGCGCAGCGGGTCGCGCAGCAGCCGGTCCGTGAGCAGCTGCCCCGCGAGCTCGGCCGGGCCCGCCCCCGGGAGTGCGGCGCGCAGCGCCCGTACGGCGGCCCGGTCCTTGCCGCTGCGGGCACGGGCCAGGGCCACGGTGAGCGGACCGAGCCGGTCCATCAGCCGGAGCGCGCCGGTGGGGGCGAGCCAGAGCCGGTACTCCTCGGTGGTCCAGCCCAGCAGCAGCGGGACGTCCGTGGCCGCCGCGGCCCCGAGCGGGTCGCCGGGGACCGTGTCCGGGTCTGTGACCAGGCCGAACGCGGGGCCGCCGACCAGCGGGCCGGAACGGCGCAGCACGGCGCCCTGCGCGGCGAGCAGGTCGGGCAGGGCGGTGGCGGCGAAGGCCTCCGCGGTCGCGGGCACCTTCAGGAGGGAGGCCATCCGCCGGACCATCGTGCGCACCTTCTCGCGCGCCAGCACCTCGGGGGCGCCGCTCTGCAGGGCGGCTCCGGCGAACAGCCCGGCGGCCCGCGGGGCGCCGAGCAGGGCGCCGACGCTGATGGCCCCGGCGGACTCGCCGAAGACGGTGACGCGGCCGGGGTCCCCGCCGAAGGCCTCGATGTTCTCCCGGACCCAGGTCAGGGCGGCGATCTGGTCGAGCAGGCCGCGGTTGGCGGGGGCGTCGGGGAACAGGCCGTAGCCGAGGACGCCGAGGCGGTAGTTGACGGAGACGAGCACCACCCCGTCGCGGGCGAAGGCGGAGCCGTCGTAGACGGGGACGGCCGAGGAGCCGCGGGTGAGCGCGCCGCCGTGGAGCCACACCATGACGGGCAGCCGGGCTCCGGGGGCCGGGTCCGGGGTCCACACGTTGAGGTTCAGGCAGTCGTCCCCGGGGACCTCCGGGTCGGGGAGCAGCGCGGCGAACTTCGGCGGGTAGGGCACCTTGGGCGCGGTGGGCCCGAACGCGCCGGCGTCGCGTACGCCGTCCCAGGCGGCCGGGGGCTCCGGTGCGGCGAAGCGGAGGGCGCCGACGGGCGGGGCCGCGTACGGGATGCCCCGGAAGGCGGCGATGCCGTCCGGCCCGGTCCGGCCCTCGACCACGCCGCACCCGGTCCTGACCCGGGGCCGGCCGCCGCCGCCCGCTGCGCTCATCGTTTCCGCTCCTCCGCCGACTCCGCCGACTCCGGTGAATCCGCTGTTCCGCCTCCCGGGAACGGTCGCACAGGCCTGCGACGGGTGACAAGGCGTGACCCGGCCGGGGGCGGTCCGGGTTGGACCGGGCATGCGATCGATGCGTATCCACCCCGGCGTCCGCGGCCTCGCCCGGGCCGGCGCGGTCCCCCTGCTCCTGCTCGTGGCCACGGGCGCGGCGCAGGCCGCCGGGCCCGACTTCCAGTACGTCGGCCGGGACGACAAGGTCCACGGGCTGACCGACCCACAGGGCTGCGTCGGGGCGAAGGGCGGCGGTCAGAAGGCCGTCACCAACACGAGCCGCAGCACCGCGACCCTCTACCGCGGGCCGGGCTGCACGGGTGACGTCGTGGCGGTCCTGCAGCCGGGTGCCGGCGGCCAGATCGAGCCGTTCTTCGCCTCCGTGCGATTTTCCTTCATCCCTAAGGCCCAGCGGCCGTGACCGCTCGGCTCCCGCTGCGTTGTATGCCATGTCAAATGCCGCAGCTCCGCTGTGGCACCCCAATCGCACGAGGAGATCTTGATGTCGCGTATCGCGAAGGCAGTCGCCGTCACCGCTGTTGCCGGTAGCGCCCTGGCCGCCGGTGCCGGTCTGGCCGTCGCCGATGCCGGAGCGCACGGTGCGGCGGTCGGCTCCCCCGGTGTCCTGTCGGGCAACCTTCTCCAGGTTCCGGTGCACGTCCCGGTCAACGTCTGCGGCAACACCGTGAACGTGATCGCCCTGCTGAACCCCGCGTTCGGCAACACCTGCGTCAACGCGTCGGGCGGCGGCGAGAAGCACCACACCGAGGGCTACGGCGGCTGACCGCCTGCGCCTGTCGGCCGGCTTGACCGGTTGGACTGAAGGCTGAGGGCCCCCGCCGTACGGCGGGGGCCCTTCTTCCGTTCCGCCGTACGGCTGAAGCGTCTCTCGTTCCGCCGTCCGGCTGACGGTGCCGAACCGGCCGGAATCTCATTCGTAGCGGTAGACGCCCTGGTGGCTGAGCATGTCGCGCGGCGTGATGTTCCACGGCGGCATCGGCTCGTCGAGGGAGATCACCCGGCCGCGCTGCAGGTCGCCCAGTTCGAGCGGGGCCCCGGGCAGGTAGCCGGAGCGGGGGTGCTTCAGCTGCCAGCGGTCCCAGAGCATGTCCACGAAGGCGTGGTGCAGCCAGAACGCCGGGTCGTTGGGGGCCGTACCGCCCGTCATGTGGCCGCCGATCCACTGGTGCACCTTGTTGTGGTTGCGCCAGCGCTCGCTCTTCGGCGCGGCCCAGCCCTCCAGCTTGTTGCGGAATCCCCCGTCTCGCGCCGTGGAGTCCCAGGGCGAGGTGTCGTACGCCGGGTCGTCGAGCGCCCACTGGAGCTCGGCCGCGGTGGGCAGGGCGATCGGGTTCTGCGGCCGGCCCAGGTTGCGGGTGAGGAAGCGGGCCTCCGTGATGCCCACGGTGATCTCCCAGTTGCCCTTCTCGTAGGCGAACGGTCCGGTCATCACCCGGCGGTCGCTCTCGCGGCCGGTACCGCCGAGGAAGTCCTCGGCCCAGAGGGAGGAGACCGGGCTGCTGTCCGTGGTCCAGTCCCAGTACGGGACCGAGACGCCCGGGTCGACGTCCTGGAGCAGCCGCTCGAAATGGAGCAGGTAGCACCGGTGCCAGGGGAAGAAGGACGGGGACATGTGCCCGACGCGGAGCTTGCTGTCCCGGTCGGGCACGAAGTACTTGTCGTGGGTGCGCACGAGTTGGTCGTACGTGCCGTTGCGCTTGAGCTCGAGCACGGCCGCCGTGAACCGCCTCTTCTCGGCGCTGGTCAGGTTCCTCTGGTTCTGCCGGGTGTACATGCGGGGCTCCTCCCGTTCCGTCTGCGCTGTCCCGTCCGTCCGTCAGCCGTGGTGCGGGGCTGCGAACGCCAGCTGGTTGGTGCCGAGTTCGTCGACGGCGGCGCGGGCCAGTTCCAGCGGGGTCTCGAACGACTGGAAGTGGTTGATCCCGCTCAGGTAGCTGCCGTCGGCGCGGCGCATCACGTGCAGGGGGCGGCCGTCGATGCGGACCCCGGCGAGGTCGACGGCGATGTGGCGGCCGCGGTACGTCTCCTCGGTGAGGGGGGCCGGGGTGAGGTTCTGCCGGGGGCGGCGGGCACGCAGTACGGGCGCCAGGGCCGCGGTGGTGGCGGCGAGCACCGCCGCGGTGAAGGCCGCACGCAGGAACGTGCGGCGGGACGGTGCTGCGGAGGCGGGTGTGGCGTACATGCGGTCTCCCTCGCTCGGTGGTCCGCGCTACGGGGTCTAACGCGGCGCGGCGGGCGAGGTCACCTCGGCTGGTCAGGGTGCTCGTAGAACGGGGTGGTGGGGTACAGGCGGCCGGCGGCCGGCGGGCTTGGACGTGCGGGAGCCGCTTGACCGGGTGATGACGGCGGTCATGCGGCGAGGACGGGGATCAGCCGGCGGCCCGCTGGAGGCGGGGCAGGTGCAGGTCGCGGGTCCAGTAGAGCGGGTGGCGGTCGAGGATGAGGTCGCGCAGCGTGCCGCCGGAGATGGCGGCTGCGAAGGAGAGCACGAGCCCGCCGAACGGGTCCATGTTGGCCCGGTGGGCGGCGAGCACGCCGGAGGCGGCGAAGGCGGCGATGCCGAGGAGGTAGAGGGCGTGCAGCATGGCGCCTCCTTCAGGGGCGGGCGGTCCGGGGCAACCCGTCGACCCTGCCGCACCGCCCCGGCCCTCCGCATCGGCCGTTCGGCCACCCCGCGCGGGCGTCCCGCCGGGCCCTTGCCGCGGCCCGGCGCCGGCATGAGCGCGGGGCTACGTTCCCCGGGACGGGTCCTGGCCGCCGGGGGTGAAGGTCACCGGCAGGCTCTGGGGACCGCGCAGTCCGCCGGGGCGCCAGCGGATCTCGTCCGGCGGGACGGCGAGGGCGAGCCCGGGGAGCCGGCGCAGGGCGGTACCGATGGCGATCTGCCCCTCCAGCCGGGCCAGCGGCGCACCCAGGCAGTAGTGGATGCCGTGCCCGAACGCGAGGTGGGCGTTGTCCTGCCGGGTGATGTCCAGCCGGTCGGGGTCGGGGAACCGCGCCGGGTCGCGGTCGGCGACGGCCGAGCCGATGAGCACGGTCGCGCCGCGCGGGATGGTCACGCCCGCGATCTCCACGGCCTCGCGCGCGAACCGGGCGATGCCGGGGCTGACCGGGCCGTCGTAGCGCAGGAACTCCTCGATCGCGCCGGGCAGCAGTTCGGGGTCGGAGCGCAGCAGGTCGAGCTGGCCGGGGTGGGTGAGCAGCATGGCGATGCCGCCGCCGATCAGGTTGACCGTGGTGATGTATCCGGCGGCCAGCAGCAGGAACACCATGGCGACCAGCTCGTCCTCGGTCAGCTGCCGTTCCTCGTCGCGGGCGGTGATCAGGGCGCTGAGCAGGTCGTCGCCGGGGTCTGCCCGCTTGTCCCGGATGAGCTGGGTGACGTACGCGCGCATGTGCTGCCATGCCTCGTTCACCACGGCGGGATCCGGCAGTTCCTGGCCCCGTCTGATCATGCGGTCGGTCCAGTGCTGGAATTCGTGCCGCTCGTCCACCGGCACCCCGAGCAGTTCGCTGATCACCGCGACCGGGAGCGGCAGCGCGAAGTCCGCGACGAGCTCGGCCCGGCCGGCCGGGACGAGCGCATCCAGCAGCCGGTCGGTGATCGTCTGGATCCGCGGCCGCATCCCGGCCACGCGGTGGGCGGTGAACGCCTTGGAGACCAGCCGGCGCAGGCGGGTGTGGTCGGGCGGGTCGCTGCGGAGCATGTTGCCGATCATCGACTCGCGCTCCGTTGCGGGCAGCTGACGCAGGATGCGGGTGTCCGAGGCGTCGCGCACGTCGCTGCTGAGGCGGGAATCGGACAGGGCCGCGAGTCCGTCTTCGTAGCGGGTGACGAGCCAGGCCTCCAGGCCGCCCGCGATGACGGTGCGGCGCACGGGGCCGTCCTCGCGCAGTTGCCGGTACAGCGGGAACGGGTCCGCGACGAAGGCCGGATCGGCATAGGGCAGAAGGACCGGCTGCTCGCTCATGTTGCCTCCCGAAGTGGATCGTCCCCTCAATCGAGAATGAGCGTATATGTCCCGGTATCCGAGGTGCTGTTTCAGCGGAGCGATTCCCTCGGGGGCCGCTCGCGCAGCGCCCCGTACCCGATGAAGTAGGCCGGCACCCGGTTCAGCCACCGCGAGTCGGTGACGAGCTCGGTCAGCCGCTTGGCCCGCCAGGGATGGCCGAACGCGGTGCGGCCGGCCAGCAGCGGCTCGATGACCTGAGCGTGGGCCAGGCGTTGCAGGCCCTGGGTCGCCACCGTCGTGGGCATGCGGCGGAGCTGCACGCGGCGTACGTCGTGAAGCCCCACGGTCCCCTCGCGCAACGGGCCCACCAGATGGCGGGCCGCGGCCACCGCGTCCTGCACGGCGAGGTTGATGCCGATCCCGAACACCGGCGACATGGCATGGGCGGCGTCGCCGATGCACAGCAGCCCCGGCCGGTGCCAGCGGCGCAGCCGGTCCAGCCGTACGTCGAGCAGCTTGACCTCGTCCCACGAGGTGACGGAGTGCGCCCGGTCGGCCAGCCACGGGACGGCGTCCGTGAACTGGGCCATGAAGCGGTCCAGGCCCTCGGCGCGGCGCTCGGCATCGGTTCCCTTGGGGATGAGCCCCGCGATCTGCCAGTAGTCGCCTCGGTCGATGAGCGCGCTGAAGAACCGCTCGCCCAGGCCTCCCACGAGCCCGCTGGGGTCGTCCTCGTGGCGCGGCACCCGGAACCACCAGGCGTCCATCGGGCACGGGAAGCCCTCCAGGCCGAGCTCGGGCAGCACCCGGGCGAAGGACCCGCGGCCGTCGCAGGCCACGGTCAGCGTGGCCCTGAGCTCGCCGGCGGCGCCGTCCGCGGTGCGGTACCGCACGCCCGCGACCCTGCCCCGCTCCATCAGGAAGGACGTCGCCTCGGTGTCCATGCGCAGCCGGAACGAAGGCTCCTTGCCTGCTTCGTCGGCGAGCAGGTCGAGCAGGTCCCACTGCGGAACCATCGCGATGTAGTTGTACTTCCCGTGCAGCGCCCCGATGTTCCCGACCGTGACGAGGGACCGGTCCGGTCCGATGGGCAGCTGCACCGAGGTCACCCGCCGCTGCGGCAGTCGGGCGAACCGTTCGGCGAGGCCGATGTCGTCCAGCAGCGACAGGGTGGACGGGTGCACGGTGTCGCCGCGGAAGTCGCGCAGGAAGTCGCCGTGTTTCTCCAGGACGGTCACCTCCACCCCGGCCCGGGCCAGCAGCAGGGCCAGCACCATCCCGGCGGGCCCGCCTCCCACCACACAGCAGGCCGTACGCTCCACGGCAACCACTCCCTTCGCCGGCATCGGGCAAGCCCCACAGGACGTATACCGCACCCGTGGCGGCGGGGACGGCAACGACGGCGACGCGCCCTGAGGCGCTGTCACCGCCACGCATCCATCCCCACCCGGCCGCGGCACGAACCCGAACCGCCCGGGGAGGACGGTCCTAGGGAGACGGGAGTTCGGCGAAGTCGGCCACCAGGGAGTGGTGGTGGCCCGCCGTGCCCAGGGCGAGCGAATCGGCCTTGGCGCGCTTCAGGTACAAGTGCGCCGGATGCTCCCACGTCATGCCGATGCCGCCGTGCAGCTGTACGCACTCCTCGGCCGCGCGGACCGCGACCCCGGAGCAGTACGCCTGGGCGACCGCCACCGTGAGCGGGGCGTCGGGGGCCCCGGTGGCCAGCGCGTCCGCCGCGGCGCGGGCCGCCGCCCGGGCCGAGGCCACGTCCAGCCAGAGCTGCGCCAAGCGGTGCTTCAGCGCCTGGAAGGAGCCGACCGGCCGGTTGAACTGGTGGCGGCCGCGCACGTGCCGCACCGTTTCCGCCAGGCACCACTGCGCGAGCCCGACCTGCTCGGAGGCCAGGAGTCCGGCCCCCGAGAGCAGCGCTCCGGCGACCGCCGCGCGGGCCGTCGCCGGGTCCGCGAGGCGGGTCCCCGCAGCCCGCTCCAGCGTCACCGTGGCGAGCGGGCGGGTCAGGTCCAGCGGGACCAGCGGGGTCAGCGCGGCCTCCGCGGCCGGGACCGCGTACAGCCCCGTGTCGGCGAGGACCAGCAGCACATCGGCGGCCACCGCGTCCGCCACCGAGGTGAGGGTGCCCGTCAGGACCCCGCCCCCGGTGTCCCGTACGACGCCCGGCAGTGGCGCGCCCGGGGCCTGTGTCAGCGGCAGCGCCGGTGCGCACACCTGCCGGCCCGCGGCCAGCTCCCCGAGCAGGCGCGCCACTTCCGGCGTGTCGCAGCCGAGCCCGAGCAGGATCTCCGTGGCGAGCACCGCGCTCGTCAGGTACGGCACCGGCGCCACGGCCCGCCCCAGCTCCTCCAGGACCACGGCCGCCTCCCGGTGGCCCGCGCCCTGGCCGCCGAGCTTCTCCGGTACGAGCAGCCCGGCGGTGCCGATCTCCGCGGCGAGCGTGTGCCACAGCTCCGGGTCGTGCGGCCGGCCGGTCTCCGCCCGGGCGAGCACGTCGGCCGGTGTGCACCGGTCGGCGAGCAGTGCCCGTACGGCGGACCGGAGCTCTTCCTCCGTCTCGGAGTACAGCAGGTCGAAGGCGTCGCTCATCGGGCCAGGTCCTTCCAGGCGAGGTCCTTGTCGTCGCGCGGCTCGGCGGGCAGGCCGAGGACGCGTTCGGCGACGATGTTGAGGAGGATTTCGCTGGTGCCGCCCTCGATGCTGTTGCCCTTGGCGCGCAGGTAGCGGTAGCCGGCGTCGCGGCCGGTGAAGTCGACGAGCTCGGGCCGGCGCATCGTCCAGTCCTCGTACAGCAGGCCCTCCTCGCCGAGGAGTTCCACCTCCAGTCCGCTGATCTCCTGGTTGAGGCGGGCGAAGGCGAGCTTCATGCCGGACCCTTCGGGGCCGGGCTGCCCGGCGGCGAGCTGCTGGCGCAGCCGCTCGGCGGTGAGCCGGGCCACCTCGGCCTGGACCCACAGCTGGAGCAGCCGCTGGTGCAGTGCGTGGGTCCGCAGCGCCGGCCGCTCGCGCCAGGCCGCGGCGACGGGCGCGATCATGCCGCCCTCGCGGGGGAGCCGCATGCCGCCGATGGAGACGCGCTCGTTCATCAGGGTGGTGCGGGCGACCTCCCAGCCCTGGCCGACGGCGCCGAGCCGGTGGCTGTCGGGGATGCGGACGCCGGTCAGGAAGACCTCGTTGAACTCGGCCTCGCCGGTGATCTGGCGCAGCGGCCGGACCTCGACGCCCGGGGCGTGCATATCGCAGAGGAAGTACGTGATGCCCTGGTGCTTGGGCAGCGCCGGGTCGGTGCGGGCGATCAGGATGGCCCAGCGGGCGGTGTGGGCGCTGGAGGTCCACACCTTCTGCCCGTCGACGATCCAGTCGCCGGAGCCGCTCTCGCGGACCGCGCGGGTGCCGAGCGCGGCTAGGTCGGATCCGGCGCCGGGCTCGCTGAAGAGCTGGCACCAGACCTCCTCGCCGAGCCACAGGGGGCGCAGGAAGCGGTGCTTCTGCTCCTCGGTGCCGTAGGCGAGGACCGTGGGCGCGGCCATGCCGAGGCCGATGCCGATCCGGCGCGGGTCGTTGTCGGGCGCGCCGGCGGCCTCCAGTTCGGCGTCGACGACTGCCTGGAGGGAGCGGGGCGCACCGAGTCCGCCGAGGCCCTCGGGGTAGTGGACCCAGGCGAGGCCGGCGTCGAAGCGGGCGCGCAGGAAGTCGGCGCGGTCGGTGTCGGCGGGCGGGTGGGCGGCGAGCAGGCCGCGGACGCGTGTGCGCAGGTGGTCGGCGGTGATGGCGGTCATCGGGACACACCCTGCTGCCGGGGCATGGCCAGGACCACGCGGCCGGTGGTGGTGCCGTCGGCGAGGCGCTGCACGGCGTCGGCGACGGCGGGGAGTGCGATGAGTTCGCTGATCAGGGGCTTGATGGTGCCTTCGGCGGCGAGGCGGGTCAGTTCGGCGTGGCAGGCGGGGATCGCGCCCGGGTCCTTGGCCGCGTAGAGGCCCCAGTGCAGGCCGAGGATCGAGTAGTTCTTGACGAGGGCGTGGTTGAGGGCGGGGGCGGGGATGTCTCCGCTCGCGAAGCCGACGACGACGATCCGGCCCTCGAAGGCCACGCACTTGGCCGAGGCGGTGTACGAGGCGCCGCCGACGGGGTCGTAGACCACGTCGGCCCCGCGCCCGCCGGTGAACTCCTTGACCCTGGAGACGACGTCCTCGGTCGTACGGTCGATCACCAGGTCGCATCCGAGTTCCTCGGCGGTGCGCGCCTTGGCCTTGCCCCCGACGACCCCGATGACGGTGGCCCCGGCGGCCTTGCCGAGCTGGACGGCGGCGCTGCCGACCCCGCCGGCGGCGGCGTGCACGAGGAGGGTCTCGCCCGGCTGGAGGCGTGCCCGGCGGTGCAGGCCGAACCAGCCGGTCTGGTAGCCGATGTGCAGGGCGGCGGCCTCGGCGTCGTTCAGGCTCGGGGGGGCCGGGAGCAGGGCCCGCTCGGAAGCGATCACGTACTCGGCGAAGCCGCCGTGGGGCAGGCTCGGGGTGGCGATGACGCGGCGGCCGTCGTCGGTGAGGCCGCAGATCTCGACGCCGGGGGTGAAGGGCAGCGGCGGGCGGATCTGGTACTGGCCTCGGACGAGCAGGGCGTCCGGGAAGTTGAGGTTCGCCGCGAGCACCTGCAGCCGCACCTCGCCCTCGCCGGGGACCGGTTCGGGAATCTCTTCGAGGCGCAGGGCCTCCCGGGGTTCGCCGGGGGTATGTACTCGCCATGCCTGCATCCGGGGCCTCCAGCCGCCGTCGGGGAACCGCGCTCGGCGAGCATACTAAGCGGTCGCTTGCTGCCCTGTGAACCCTGGTGCGGGTGACCCCCCGGTCGGGCATCATGGCTCCCGAAGATCAACACGCAGATGCCGTACGGCATATGACGCGCACCATCAGGGGGACTTCACCAGTGAGCGGAATCGGGATGAGGAACGTGACGGCCGCGGCGGGGGCCGCCGCCGTGCTCGCGGGGCTGATCACCGCCGCCGGACCGGCCGCCGCCGCGGCCGGTACGACGGCGTGCAGCCCGGCCATCGAGCTGCTGCCCGCCCTGCCGGGGACGAGCGGGGGCGCCGTGGCGGGGTTCGGCACCGGCGGCCTCGTGGTCGGCGAGAGCGGCGACCGGCCCGCCTACTGGACGGGCGCCGAGCACACGGTCCACGCCGTCCCGCTGCCCGCCGGCTTCGACCGGGGCAGCGTCAAGGCCGTCAGCGCCAAGGGCCTGATGGTGGGCACCGCCACGCGCAACGCGGACCACGCCAGGGTCACCTTCACCCACCAGAAGGGCGCCGCGACCTCCGAGGCGCTGACCACGCCCGTCGCCGAGGGCCGCGCCGTGGACATCGACGTCAACGAGTCGGGCCGGGTCGTCGCCGTGGACAACGGCGTCGCCAAGGAGTGGGTGAACGGCACGGCCGTGCGCGAACTGCCGGTTCCCGCCGACGCGATCCCCGGCACCAAGGTCGTCTCGCTGAGCGGCATCAACAAGCGCGGTGACATCGTCGGCACCGCCAGCGGCTCCTACTTCGACGCCGAGAACGACATCGAGGTCACGAAGACCTTCCCGGTCGTGTGGCCCGCCGGGGGCGGCTACCCGCCGTACAGCCTCCAGGTGTGGAACGGCTACCACTACTCGTTCTCCACGATCGGCCGGGACATCGACGACCGCGGCCGCGTGGTCGGCCTGGAGGACTACTACTACCGCAACGACCCGCGGCTGACCCCTGCCGTCTGGACGAAGCCGTACGACGCGCTGCCCACCGACCCGGGCCGCCCGGCCGGCTTCGGCCACCTGGAGTTCAACGGCAGCAGCCCGACCACGAACGTGGCCGTCGGCACCGCCACCACCTTCGAGGAGAGCTGGCCCAGCTACTTCCAGGCCGTCTACTGGCCCGGCCGGGGGACCCCGAAGGCGCTCCCCTTCCCGGCGGGCGCCCCGGGCTCCGTGCCGCTCAGCCGTGCCTTCGCCGCCACCGACGACGACCGGGTCGGAGGCAGCGTGAGCGACCGGGAAACCGGCGCGGGCAGTGCCGTCATCTGGACCTGCGCGAGCAAGCAGGCATAGGCGGCGGCCGGTGGACCGGTGGATCAGGGCCCGGCCCTGATCCACCGGCCACCCCCTGCACACCGCAGAGTTGATCCCGTCCCGGGCATGGTGATCTCGGCGCCCGCGCGCTATGGATGCCCCATGACGGACGAGATCCCGCGCGGGCTGCCCGCGCCCCCGCCGCTCGGCACGACCGCGCTGCCCCCCGGTACGTACGGCGGGCAGGTGGTCCTCGTCACTGGCGGCGGAACCGGGCTGGGCAAGGCCATCGCCGCCGAGTTCGCGCGGCTCGGCGCGGACCTGGTGATCGCGGGCCGGCGCGCCGAACAGCTGAAGGCGGCGCAGGAGGAGTTGGCGGCCCTGCCCGGCGCGGGCCGGGTGACGTCCGCCGTCTGCGACATCCGGGACCCGGAACGGATCGCGGAGGTCTTCGACACGGCGGAGGCGGCCCTCGGCCTGCCGGACGTCCTGGTCAACAACGCGGCCGCCAATTTCCCCTGCCCGGCGGAGGACCTGTCGCCGGGCGCCTGGCGGGCGGTGGTCGACACCACCCTGACCGGCACCTGGTTCACGACCCGCGAGTTCGGCCGCCGCCACCTCGCGGCCGCGACACCCGGGTCCATCGTCAGCATCGGCGCCTCGTACGCCTGGACGGGCGGACCGGGCTTCGCCCACAGCGCGGCCGCCAAGGCGGGGGTGAAGAACCTGGTGGAGACGCTCGCCGTCGAGTGGGGCCCGTACGGCATCCAGGTCAACGGCCTCGTCCCCGGCCTGTTCCCGCACGCCGACATGACCGAGGACATCCGCGGCGGGCTGGAGCGCGCCGCACCCGACGCGAAGGACTCACGCCAGCCCGCCCTGCGCGTCGGCGCCCCGCGCGAACTCGGCTGGGCCGCCACCTTCCTGGCCTCGCCCTTCGCCCGGTTCATCACCGGCCACACGCTGGTGGTGGACGGCGCGAACTGGCAGCGCCGCGCCCTGGTCAACCCCGAGGTGATCCCGATCCGCACCCAACTGGGGCGCGGCCCGTTCACCCCCTGAGTGCCGGCTGTCAGTGGCCGGTGCGAGGATCCGGTCATGTCTCTCGCCGATCTGACCCTGGACAACTGGCGTTCGCTCGACCCGGCCGCCGCCGGGCGCATCGCCCATGAGGCCGCCGCGCAGGCGGGCGGCCGCGTGGTGCTGCTCGACACCGTCGAGCACCTGGGCGGGCCGCTGCACCGCGTACGCATCGAGCGCCGGGGTCAGGAGTTCGCCCTCATACCCGGCGGGCCGGCGCGGCTGGGCTTCGATACGGACGCGTGGGTGCCGACGCCCGCGCAGAGCGCCGACTACGCACAGAGCGCGGACGAGGGGTACGGGTACGAACTCGGCCTGAAGGCCTATCTCGCCGAGGTGCTCAGCCCGGTCCGTACCGCGACACTGGCCACCGTGCTCATGGCCGTGGAGGACGAGACGCTGACCGAGCGCCCGGACGCAATGCCCGGGGTACTCGCGGCGCGCGGGCTGCGGATGCCGAGCGCCGACGAGTGGGAGCACGCCTGCGGGGCCGGGGCGGGCACCCTGTTCCGGTGGGGGAACGAGTGCCCCCTGGACGAGCCCTCGTACGGGGGCGACGGCGGCCTGCGGCACGAACCGAATGCCTTCGGGCTGCACATCGCGTACGACAGCTACCGCGCGGAGCTGAGCAGCGACCCGACCGCGGTGCACGGCGGTGACGGCGGCGAGGCCGTCTGCGGCGGATACGGCGACCTCCTCGCATGGCTGCCGCTGGCCACCGCCGGCCGCAACCCGTCCATGGCCGAGTTCGCGTACGGACCGGACGGCGAGGGGATGTACGCGGAGTTCTCGACCCGGCCCGTGTTCAGCCTCCGCTGAAGTGCGGCGGGCGGCGGGCCGCCTTGGCGGTGTAGCCCTCCCGGCAGTCCTCGGAGGTGAGGGTGAGGGCCGCCGTCATCGCGACGCGGTCGAGGGCCGGGGCGAGGGCGGCGTCCGCGTAGGCGTCGATCGCACGCTTGACGCCCTGTACGGCGAGGGGGGCGTTGGCCGCGATCTCGGCCGCCAGTGTGCGGGCCGCGGCGTCCAGCTCGGCCGGGGGGACGACCAGTTGGACCAGGTTCAGGCGGTGCGCCGTCGCGGCGTCGATGCGGCGGCCGGTCAGCGCCAGGAACTTCGCCCAGCCGGCGCCCGCCTCGCGGGCGATCCGCAGGTCGCCGCCCGCGTCCACCGCCACGCCGAGCTGCGCCTCCGGCAGGGCGAACACGGCGTCCTCGGCGGCGACGCGGAGGTCGGCCATCAGGGCCAGTTCGAAGCCGAAGCCGAGGCAGTAGCCCTGTACGGCGGCCACCACCGGCTGCGGGAGCCGGGAGAGCACGGCGAAGCGCTCGTGGACCCAGCGGATGCCCTCGTAGTAGTTGCGGGTCCGCTCGGCTGCCGTCACGCCCGTGATGTCGCCGCCGGGGGCGGTCACGTCGATGCCCGCACAGAAGGCCCGGCCCTCGGCGCGCAGCAGGACCACCCGTACGTCCGGATCGAAGCGGATCCGGTCCGCGAGCAGGCCCAGCTGGCGGGTGGACTCCCAGCTCCAGCCGTTGAGCCGGTCGGGGCGGCAGAGGGTGAGGACCGCGGTCCCGTCCGCGACCTCCAGACGGATGCGCTCCTCGCCCTCCGCGATGTCGTTGCCGATGGTGTCGATCACCGAGCCGACCCGCCCCCCGCCGAAAACTGATGAACCGTCAGCTTAGGGGCGCGGGGCTCAGCGCGGGAAGACCTCGAACGTCACCGCCGGGCGGCCGCCGAAGCGCACCGACGCCTGCTGGGCGAAGCCGGTGAGGAAGTTGCGGCAGTACTCCTCCGGGTCCTGGTCGGTGAGCACCTCGATGTACGCCTTGTGCTCCATCAGCGACTTGATCGAGCGTTCCAGGCCGGGTCCGGCGTCGGCCGCGTGCGTCGGAGTCGAGGACCCGGCGACCGCGACCCAGCGCACCCCGTTCCAGGGCTCCAGGCCGTGCTCGGAGATGAGCTCGGGGAAGATCCACCGGTTGCCCGCGTCGGCGGCGGCGTCCAGGGTGGCCCGGCCGACGGCCTTGTGGTCGGGGGTGTTCCAGTACCCCCCGCCGCCCTGGCCGCCCCAGGTGTCGCGGTGGTTGAGGGTGATGAGCAGTTCGGGGCGGTGCCGGCGGATGGCGGCCGCGATGTCCCGCCGCAGGTCGAGGCCGTACTCGACGATGCCGTCGCGGTGGTCGAGGAACTCCACCGTGGAGACCCCGACGACGGCGGCGCTCGCGCGCTGCTCGGCCTCGCGCAGCGGGGCGCACTCCTCGGGCGGGATCGTGTCGATGCCGGCCTCGCCGCGCGTGGCCAGGAGGTAGACGACCTCGCGGCCGCCGTCCGTCCAGTCGGCGATCGCCGCGGCGCCGCCGTACTCCAGATCGTCGGGGTGGGCGACCACCGCGAGGGCGCGCTGCCAGTCGGTGGGCATGGGCTCCAGGGGCGCGGGCTGGTCCAGTTGTTCGGTCATGCCTCGCACAATAGACGGACCCCGCGCACCGGAAGCGGGGTTCTAGACCTCGTCGCGTACGAGGGCCAGCAGGTGGTCGAGGACGCGGGGGCCGCCGGCGCGTACGCCGTCGTGCTCGAACTCGTCCGTCACCCAGGTGCGCAGGCCCCGGATCGCCCGGGCGGTCTGCAGGGAGTGCGCGGTGTCCACGTACATGTCGTCGTGGTAGACCGCGGCGGCCACCGGCACCTCGTTGGCGGCGAGTCGGGCCGGGTCGTACAGGGGCTGCCAGCCGGTACGGGCGGCCAGCAGCTCGGCGGTCTCGCGCAACGGGGCCAGCGCGGGGTCGGCGGTGAAGTGCCAGGGGTGGATGGTCTCGCCGGTGAAGAGCAGGGGCCCGTCGCCCGCGAGGGTCTTCTCGGCGTCGAAGCCGGGGTGGCCCGCGCGGACGCGTTCGGCGGCCCAGGCGGTGGGTGCGGCCGGGACCTGGGCGTAGATCGGCTCGTGGAGCAGGGCGTAGAGGGGGTGCGCGGCGAAGGAGAGCAGTCCGTGGACGCCCTCCAGGAAGGCGTCGGAGAGGGCGGGACCCGCCGCGGTGGGGACGAAGGCGTCCTCGAGGAGATGGTGCAGCCGGTGGCTGCCGTCGCCGGTGCCGAGCAGGATGCCGAGGGACTGGAACGCCGCGGCGGTGAGGCGGTAGCCGCCGGGGAGTTCGGCCGGGCGCTCTACGAGGTGGGCGGCGATGCGGCGGGCGCGTTCGACGTCCATCGGGTAGCGGGCGTAGTGGGCCAGGTTCTTCCGCTCGATGCGGGGGTACGCGGCTTCGTACACCTCGTCGGCGGTGGCGGTCAGGGACGGGAGGCCGCCGGTGATCAGGGCGGCGGTCAGGCCCCCGGGGGCGGTGGAGAGGTAGTGGGTGGTGCAGAAGCCGCCGAAGCTCTGCCCGAGCACGGTCCAGGGCGCGCCGCCGGTCAGCCCGGGGCGGATGGCCTCGGCGTCGCGCACGATGGAGTCGGCGCGGAAGTGGGCGAGGTACTCCGCCTGCTGCGCGGGGGTGCCGCGCAGGGGCAGGGTCTGCCGGTTGGCGGGGGTGGAGCGGCCGGTGCCGCGCTGGTCGAGCAGGAGGACGCGGTACTCGGTGAGCGCCCGCTCCAGCCAGGCCTGCCGGCCGGTGAAGCGGCGGGCGCCGAAGCCGGGGCCGCCCTCCAGGTAGAGCAGCCAGGGCAGGGTCTCGGGGTCCTTGCCGGTGGCGACGGCCTCGCGGGCGTACAGCTCGATGTGCTCGCCGTCCGGGCTCGTGTGGTCGAGCGGGACGGTGAAGCGGTGGTCGGTGAGGACGACACCGGGCTGGCGGTAGCTGCGGTCGATGGTCACGAACGGCCCCTGGGTGTGCGGCTGCCCCGGGCGGATCGCGACCGGGTCACGGGTCTGGCGGCCCGGCCGAGTGTAGTACGGACCCACCGACCACCATGCACCTTACCGGCGGCGGCCGAGGGCCTGCCTGGACCGGCCGGCCCGGCCCCGGTGCAGGGAGGCCGGGGCCGGGCCGGGCCGCATCGATGCAGGGCCGGGCGGGTGCCGGGCGGGGTCTAGGTCGTGTCGTCAAAGTCCCTCCCCCAGCTACCGCTGGGAGGTGCCCCCAGGCTGGCGGGGCCTGGCACGCCCTTCCGGGCGGCCGACGCTACTTCGACGACACTCCCTAGAACTCGACTACCGAGCGGAGGACCTCGCCCCGCTCCATCCGTGCGAAGGCGGCTTCGACCCCGTCGAGCGGGATGGTCTCGGACACGAAGGCGTCCAGGTCGAGGCGGCCCTGGAGGTAGAGGTCGATGAGGAGCGGGAAGTCGCGCTCGGGCAGGCAGTCCCCGTACCAGGAGGACTTGAGGGAGCCGCCGCGGCCGAAGACGTCGAGGAGCGGGAGTTCGAGCTTCATCTCCGGCGTCGGCACGCCGACCAGGACCACGGTGCCGGCCAGGTCGCGGGCGTAGAAGGCCTGCTGGTAGGTCTCGGGGCGGCCCACGGCGTCGATGACCACGTCCGCGCCGTTTCCGCCGGTGAGCCCCTGGACGGCCTTGACCACGTCCTCCGTGCGGCCGTTGACGGTGTGGGTGGCGCCGAGGCCCCGCGCCCACTCCAGCTTCCGGTCGTCCAGGTCGACGGCGATGATCCGGGAGGCGCCGGCGAGGCGGGCACCGGCGACGGCCGCGTTGCCCACTCCCCCGCAGCCGATGACGGCGACGGAGTCGCCCCGTCCGACGTTGCCGGTGTTCAGGGCGGCTCCGAGGCCGGCCATCACCCCGCAGCCGAGGAGTCCGGCGGCGGCCGGCGCGGCGGCCGGGTCGACCTTGGTGCACTGACCCGCTGCGACCAGGGTCTTCTCGGCGAACGCGCCGATGCCGAGTGCCGGGGAGAGCGGGGTGCCGTCCTCGAGGGTCATGGGCTGCGTGGCGTTGTGCGTGTTGAAGCAGTACCAGGGGCGGCCGCGCTTGCAGGCACGGCAGGTGCCGCAGACCGCACGCCAGTTGAGGATCACGAAGTCGCCGGGCGCGACGGAGGTGACGTCCGGGCCGACGGATTCGACGATCCCGGCGGCCTCATGGCCCAGCAGGAAGGGGAACTCGTCGTTGATGCCGCCCTCGCGGTAGTGGAGGTCGGTGTGGCAGACCCCGCAGGCCTGCACCTTGACCAGGGCCTCGCCGGGCCCGGGGTCGGGCACGAGGATCGTCGTCGTCTCCACCGGTGCGCCCTTGCTCCGGGCGATGACCCCTCGTACTCGATGCGTCACGTCGTACCCCGCTCTGGTCGGATCTGTCTGGATCAACGAACGTACACGGCGGCGGCGGTGGAGGGGAGTTGTGTCACGCCGCGGAAGCCGGAGTCTCGAGTTCCGGTGGCACGGCGGCGCGAAGTGCCGCCCCGAAGGCCGCCACGGCCGGATGGGCGGCGGCGCCGCTGCGGAAGGCGACCTTGGTGCGGCGCTCCATCAGGAGACGTGTGAGGGAGACGGCCGGGCCGGCGGGCCCCATGACGCCGAGCTGCGGGACCACCGCGACGCCCTGGCCGGCCGCGACCAGGGCGAGCACGGTGGGGAACTCGTCGACCTGGTGGCGGATCCGCGGCGTGAACCCGGCGGCCTGGCAGGCCCTCAGGGCCATGGCGTGGCAGAGCGTGCCGGGGGTGCCGGTGATCCAGGGGGCGTCGGCGTGGGCCCGCAGCACGGAACCCTGGTCGGCGCTCCGCTCGGCGGTGGCCACGCCGGTGGCGTCCGCCGTCGTTCCCGTCGGGGCGGCCAGGTACATCGCCTCCCGGTACAGAGGCTCCGTGGCGAGCCCCGGCTCCTTCTGCGCGGGGACGAAGTCGTACTCGTGGATCAGGGCCACGTCCAGGTCCCCGGCGCGCAGCGCGTGCGCGACCGCCGCCGGGTCGGTCTCCGACACCATCGGCTCCAGCCCGGGATGGCGCCGGGCCAGTGCGACCAGGGCGGCCGGGACGATGGCCCGGATGGCGGTGGGGAAGGCCCCGATGCGCAGGGCGCCAGCCAGGCCGCTGCGCGCCTCGGCGAGTTCGGCGTCGGCCATTTCGAGCCGCTCCAGCACGGCCTCGGCGTGCCGGACCAGGTTCTGTCCGGCGGGCGTGAGCCGGACCCGGCGGCCGGTGCGCTCGAGCAGCGGCAGGCCCGCCTCGCGTTCGAGGACGCCGAGTTGCTGGGACACCGCCGAAGGGCTGAAGGCCAGGGCCTCGGCCACGGCGGCGATGGTCCCGCGGCGGGCGAGTTCGCGCAGCAGGCGCAGGCGTCGTACGTCGAGCATCGGATCAGCTTACGGTTCAGGTAAGGAACGCGAACTGGATTTGATGCTCGGGGCAGATGAAGCTCGTGGGCATGGCACAGGACCTCTCCCTCCATGGGATTCACGTACCGCTCGTCACCCCCTTCACACGCGCCGGGGACGTCGCCGCCGACGCCCTGGAGGCACTCGCCCACGCGGTGCTCGACGATGGCGCCACCGGGATCGTCGCGCTCGGCACCACCGGCGAGCCCGCCGCCCTCGACGAGGCGGAGCGCGACCTCGTCACCGACGTCTGCGCCCGGGTCTGCCGGGAGCGGGGCGCGATGCTGACTGTGGGCGCCGGGGCGAGCGGTACCCGGGCCGCCGAGGCGGCGCTCGGCCGGCTGGCGAGGTGGCCCGAGGTGCGGGCGGCGCTGGTGACGGTGCCGTCGTTCGTGCGGCCCGCGGCGGCGGGCGTGCTGGCGCATTTCGCGCGGCTGGCCGCGGTGAGCCCCGTACCGCTGGTCGTCTACCACATCCCGTACCGGACCGGTCAGCCGCTGGACGCGGCCGCGCTGCGGGCGCTCGGGGAGCTGCCCGGGGTGGCTGGGCTGAAGTACGCGGGCGGCGGCATCGGCGAGGACGCGGTGGAGCTGCTCGGCGGGCTGCCGGACGGGTTCGCGGTACTGGCGGGCGACGACGTGTACCTGTCGCCGCTGCTGGCGCTGGGTGCGACGGGCGGGATCCTGGCCTCGGCGCACCTGGCGACGACGCGGTACGCGGAGCTGACGGCCGCCTGGCAGGCCGGGGACGTGCCGCGGGCGCGCGCCCTGGGCCACGGGCTGGCCAGGCTGTCGGCGGCGCTCTTCGCGGAGCCCAATCCGGTGGTGGTCAAGGCGGTGCTCCACGCCCGGGGCCGGATCCCCACACCCGACGTACGGCTCCCGCTGCTGCCGGCGGGCGAGGAGGCGGTGTCGGTGGCGCTGGCGCGACTGGCGGAGCTCGAGGTCGTGTCGGGACCATGACGGGCATGCCGGGAAGGGCCCACTGTGGGCGATTCACAAACAACGGGCGAGATGCCCGAATCAGGCATGCGTATGGGCGACTTGTCCGTTTCCTCGGCGGGCTTCGGGAGCTCGTGATGTGAGTCACTCGAATAAGGGCAACATCATTTATCCGGAGGCGGCTATTCCCTTTTCCCCGAAAGGAATTTCGCCATTCCCGGAAGGTGCCCCCAAGGTCGTTTCCGACCCCGGTACGGGCAAGTCGATCACCCGGTGGAATTCAAGCCTTGTTCCGGCCCGGCGAGCTCGCTTACGGTCACGTCGTTCCCAGCGGGCAGCTTCCTAAACCGGTCGCCGCCAGGGATCCCCCGCACCCCGCACGTGAGGAATTCCGCCATGCCCGGACTCGGAAAGCACCGTCGGCCGAAGCAGCGCCCGATCGCCCGCAAGCTGGCCTTCGCCGGCACCGGCGGCGCCGCCCTCGCCCTGCCGCTGATCAGCGCGACCACGGCCGGGGCGGCCGTGACGCAGCCGGCTTCGGCGCCCGCCGTGACGACCGCCACGCTGCCCGTCGTCAAGCCGGCGGCGGAAAAGGCGGCTGCCGCCCTGACCTATTCGGTGACCGTCGGCGACACGCTTTCGAAGATCGCTGTCGAGCATTCGGTGAGCGGCGGCTGGCAGGCCCTCTACGAAACCAACCGGAACGCCATCGGCACCAACCCCTCGATCATTCGCCCTGGGCTCAAGCTGAGCCTCGGCGCGGCGGCGAAGGCGGCCGTCGCGAAGGCGACGACCGCTGCGGCCAAGCCCGCCACCACGTACGCGAACAACCTCGACGGGTGGATCCGGCAGTCGCTGGACATCATGGCCCAGCACGGAATCCCCGGCAGCTACAACGGCATTCACCGCAACGTGATGCGCGAGTCCTCCGGCAACCCGCTGGCCATCAACAACTGGGACTCCAACGCCGCGGCCGGCATCCCCTCCAAGGGCCTGCTCCAGGTCATCGACCCGACTTTCCGGGCCTACCACGTGCCCGGCACGTCCACGGACTCGTACGACCCGGTCGCCAACATCACGGCCGCCTGCAACTACGCGGCCGCCCGCTACGGCTCGATCGACAACGTCAACGGCCCGTACTGACCCGGCAGCAGGCAGGGGCCGCTCCGCTCGGGAACCCCGCGGCCCCCGCATCCTCCGCGTCTCCCCCACGCCTCCCCGTGGCACCCCGTCCGCGCCGTCAGAGCCAGCCCTGGCGGCGGGCCGCTCGGACGGCCTCCATGCGGTTGCGGGTGCCGGTCTTGCCGATGGCCGAGGACAGGTAGTTCCGTACCGTCGACTCGGACAGGTGGACCCGGGCCGCGATGTCGGCCACGGTGGCCCCGTCGACCGCGGCGTTCAGTACGTCGACCTCGCGCGCGGTGAGCGGATTCGGGCCGGCGCTGAGCGCGGCGGCCGCGAGCGAGGGGTCGATCACGGTCTCCCCGGCGAGCACCCGGCGTACCGCGGCGGCCAGTTCCTCCACCGGCCCGTCCTTGACCAGGAACCCGGCGGCCCCCGCCTCCATCGCCCGGCGCAGATAGCCGGGGCGCCCGAAGGTGGTCAGGATCAGCACCCGGCAGTCGGGGCAGCGCGTGCGCAGCTCGGCGGCGGCGTCGAGCCCGCTGCGGCCCGGGAGTTCGATGTCGAGCAGGGCCACGTCCGGCCGTTTCGCGACCGCTGCGGGCACGATCTCGTCCCCGGCGCCGACCTGCGCCACGACCTCGATGTCCTCCTCCAGGCCGAGCAGCAGGGCCAGCGCGCCGCGCATCATGCCCTGGTCCTCCGCCAGCAGGACCTTGATCATCGGCTCTCCTCGTTCTCCGGAATCTCCGGGTGCTCTGCGCTCCCCCCGCCTTCCGGTTCGGCCGGCTCCACCGGGAGCTCGGCGGTGACCCGGAAGCCGCGGCCCGGGCCCGGGGCCGGACCGCCGACGAGCGTGCCGCCCGCCGCGGCGAGCCGTTCGGTCAGCCCGGTCAGGCCGCTGCCCGGCGGGGTCGAGCCTACGCCGTTTCCGTCGTCGGTGATCATCAGGCTGACCCGTTCCGCGGAGCTGCGTACCTCGATCTCGCACGTGGTCGCGCCGCTGTGCCGGATCGCGTTGGTGGCGGCCTCGCGGACCACCCAGCCGAGCAGGGCCGCCGCCTGCGGGGGCAGCGGGGGCCCGGACTGCCGTACGACGGGCTCGATCCCGGCGGCGGTCAGCGCGCCGCGGGCCCGGTCGAGTTCGGCCGCGAGGCTGGCCTCGCGGTAGCCAGTGACGGCCTCGCGGATCTCGGTGAGCGCCTGGCGCCCGACCGACTCGATGTCGGCGACCTGGACGAGGGCCGCATCCATGTCCCGGGGGGCGATCCGGCGGGCCGCCTCCGATTTCACGACGATCACCGAGAGGGTGTGGCCGAGCAGGTCGTGCAGATCGCGGGAGAAGCGCAGCCGCTCCTGGTCCACGGCGGCCCGCGCCAGCTCCTGCCGTGTCTCGCGCAGTTCCTTCACCGTCTCGGACAGGGCGAGGATGGCCGCGGTGACCATGCCGGACACGAGCGTCCCGTAGGCGATGCCGAGGGTGTCCCAGCCCTCGTCCATTCCCGCGATCGCCCCGGCGAGGGCGGTGACGACGAACATCACCGGGCCGAGCTTGCGTCCCCGGACCACCGCGCCGGTGGCCAGGCCCCACAGCGGGAAGAACAGCAGCCAGTTGCCGCCGTAGGCGAGGGCGAGGGCGCAGGTGACGGCGCCGAGGGCGGCGAGGCACCAGCGGGTGCTCGCCGCCTCCCGTGCCCGCCGGTCGAAGGCGCGGAACACCAGGGTGATGTAGAGGGAGTTGAAGACCAGCAGGCCGAGGGCGCCGATCCAGGGGTTGGGGGTCTCCCCCTTGATCACGTTGGAGATGGCGCCCATGCCCAGCAGCAGCCACGGCAGCAGCGCGAAGGCATTGGTCGGGCCCATCGGGCCGCGGCCGTGGCCGGGTGCCTCCCCGCACTCCCTGCGCCTCTTCTCCCGCGCCCGCCATGCGGCCTTGCGGGCCGCCCAGTCGGCCTTCCAGTCCTCCTCGTTCCCCTGCCTGCCGTGCCTCTTCATTCCCGTTCCCTGCTTCATGCGTTACACCGTCCTCGCGGACCGACGGTACGAGAACACCGCGTACGAGCCGAACAGCAGGCCCCACACCGCGAGTACGGCGACCGCGCTCAGGCCGGGGGCGGCACCTGCGGCGAGGGACTGGCCGATCTCGGCGAAGCGGCGCGTGGGGGTGAAGCCGGAGAGGGAACGCAGCCAGTCCGGGAACAGCTCGACCGGGAACCAGAGTCCGCCGACGACGGAAAGGGCGAGGCTGCAGCCGACGTTGACCACGCCGGTGCTCTGGGAGGTGAGCCGGTAGCCGTTGCCGATGCCGAGCAGGGTGAACGGGAGCGCGCCGAGCCACAGGACGAGGGCGACGGCGGCCCACTGCCAGGCCTCGAGCCGGACTCCGTTGACGAACGCCCCGGCCGCGAGCACGGCGGCGATGGCCGGCAGCACGATCACCGAGCCGGTCAGGGCCCGGCCGGCCACCACCTGGCGCGGGGTCATCGGGGTGACCCGCAGCTGGCGCAGCCAGCCGATGCCCTTGTCCTCGGCGACGCCGTTCCCGGTCGACAGGGCCGCGCCCAGGGCCCCGTAGGCGGCCATGGCCACCATGGAGGCCGTCTTCCACTCGCCGGCGCCGGCGTCGGTGCCGAGGTTGGTGAAGAGAAGGTACATCAGTACCGGCATGCCGATGCCGAAGACGACGAAGCCGGTGTCGCGCAGGGTGCGGCGGACTTCCAGCCGGACGTAGGCGGTGATCATCGGGCGCTCCCTGCGGCGGTGTGGGTGTGCGTGGGGGTGGGGGTGTGGGACTCGGTGAGGGCGAGGAAGGCGTCGTCGAGCGAGGGCGCGGTGACCTCGATCCCGCGGACGGCGCCGAGGCGGGCGAGGGCGACGACCGTCGCGTCCGGGTCCTCCGTACGCAGCCGCGCGCGGTCTCCCCGTACCTCGACGGAGACCACCCCGGGCAGTTCGCCGAGACCCTCGGTGGGGCGCCCGGCCAGGTCGACGGAGACCAGCGACCCGCCGGCGGCGCGGCGCAGCTGCTCCCCCGTGCCGTCGGCGACGATCCGGCCGCCGTCGACGACCACGATCCGGTCGGCGTGGGCGTCGGCCTCCTCCAGGTAGTGCGTGGAGAACAGGACGGTGTTGCCGCGCCGGGCATAGCCGCGCATGGACTCCCAGAAGGCGCGGCGGGCCTCCACGTCGAGGGCGGCGGTCGGCTCGTCGAGCACGATGAGCTCCGGGTTGCCGGCGAGGGCGACGGCGAACCGGACGCGCTGGGCCTGGCCTCCGGAGAGCCGGTCGATGCGTCGGCCGGCGAGGTCGGTGAGCCCGGCGAGCTCCAGCGCCTCGGCGACGGGCAGGGGGGCCGGGTAGGTCCGGGCCACGAAGCCGACGAGCTCGCGCACGGTGATCCGCGGTACGGCGCGCCCCTCCTGGAGCATCGCGCCCACCCGGCCGCTCCGGACCGCCTGCGCGGGGGTCTGCCCGAAGAGCCGTACGCTGCCCGCGTCGGGCTCGTTCAGGCCGAGCAGCAGGCTGATGGCGGTGGACTTGCCGGCGCCGTTGCGGCCGAGCAGGGCGACCGTCTCGCCGCGCCGGACGTCGAGGTCGATGCCCGCGACGGCGTGGACGGGGCCGAAGGACTTGGCGGCGTGCCGGAACCGGATGGCAGGCTCGTCGTTCGGCGGCTTCGCGGTCTGCATCGGCCGCGTCGTCTGTGTGGTGGGCATCGTCTGCGTCATGCCCACCACGCTATGGACCGGGCGGGGTCCCCCGGCAGATCCGCATGTACGGACCCCACCAGTACAAATGTCCCGACCCGGCGGCCCCGGACCTCACCGGCTAAGCGCCCGGCCGCGGACGCGGCCTTCCGGCGCGGGCGCGGATCAGGGTGCGGACGGGGGCCGCCAGGCCGTAGCCGACGTCCTTGCGCAGGGCCCGGACGCCGGCCCGTTCCACGGCGGTCAGCTGGTGCCCCATGAGCTCCGTCATGGTGGCGATCACCGGGCGCAGGCCCGGCTCGACCAGGTCGAGGATGCCGTCGGTGGCGTCCAGGGCGGTCCGGGCGAGCCCGGTTTCGGCGGCGAGGAGCGCACGTACGGCCGAGGTGTCGCGGGCCTGTTCGAGGTCGGCCCGGGTGACGGAGTGCTCGGCGAGGCGGGCCCGCGGGAGGCAGAGCCGGCCCTCCGCGAGGTCTCCGGCGAGGTCGGCGAGGAAGTCGACGCGCTGGGCGGCGTCGACGAACCGCCGCCATCCGGCGGCCTGTTCCTCGTCGGGGCCGCCCCGGTACTGGAGTCCGGTGAACACGAGCACCCCGGGCCAGGCGTAGGCGTCGAGGTAGGCCTGGAAGTCCTCCTCGGTCTCGAAGCCGTCGAAGCAGGCCTCGGCGGTGGCGGCGCCGGCCAGGAACCGGGAGACCCAGTGCTCGGGCAGGCCGCGGGATGCGACGGCGTGGGCGTACGCACGCAGCAGCGGGTCGGGGCTGTCGCCGGTCTTCAGGGCCGCGTCCACCTGCCCGGTGAGTGCGGTCAGACCGGCGGATCGTTCCTGCGGGGTACCGGTCTCGGCCACGTCGTCGACCAGGTTCATGAAGCCCACCCCGGCCGTCAGCCAGGGCACCAGCGGCGGCGCGGCGAGCAGGCGCAGCGTCAGGTACGGGGCCGGCTCGCGGCGCAGCACCCGGCGGGCGACGCTCGTGTAGTCGTCGCGCAGCCGGGGGTCTGAGATACCGGCCGCCGTCAGGGTGGTGCGCCAGCTGGGCATGGTGGTCGTACTCCTCGAACCGTGAAGGGCCGTACGCAGGTACGGCATGCGTACGGGTACACGATGTCAGGAGCGGTAGACCTTCTTCACGTTGCCCTGGGTGTCGGCGTAGACGTAGCCGCCCTGCCCGTACTCGTCGCTGAGGTAGGGCCGCATGGACAGGGAGGCCGGATCGAGGAGCCAGGGCTCGACGATGACGTAGCGGGAGGTCGGGTTGGCCACGCCGAGCTCCTGCTTGGCCCGGTCGAGGAGGCCGGGCAGGGCGTCCCAGTTGACGGCCGCCATGTCGATCAGCGGCTCGTCCGGCTTGACGGTGCCGCCGGGGCCGGTGCGCTTCGCCTCGCCGTCGCGGTACTGGTAGCGGTCGTAGGTCTTGGCTCCGGGGCCGGTGGGGATGGAGGCGAGCACGTACTCCTCGTAGACCGTCATCTCCACGAACTCGGTCGTGCCGGACTTCTGCTTGAGGGCCTCGAGCGCGGTGCGCACGTTGGCGGGGGTGAGCAGGCTGCCCTTGGGGGCGGCGACCGGGCTGCCGGCCGACTTGGGGAGGCTCGGCTTGGGACTGGAGGCGGTGGAGGGGCCCGTACTCGCAACGGTGTCACCGCCCTTCGCGGCGCCGCTGCCGCCCGCGCCGTCGGGCATCCACTTGACGAGCCCGATCACGCCGCCTGCCAGGACCAGGGCGAGGAGGCCGCCGAGCAGCGCCGGGCGGCGGCGCGGGGCGTGTACCGCCGGGACGGGCGCGGTGGCCGAGTACGGGGACCCGCCCCCGGGGGTGAACGGCGCCGCCGGCGCGTAGGGCTGCGGGATCTGCGGCTGCGCGGGCCGGGTCTGGCCGATGCCGATACCGATCCCCGGCTGCGGGTTCGGCGGCCCGTACTGGCCCAGGACGACCAGAGGCACGACCGGCGTGGCACCGCCGAGAGCAGTGCTCGCATCCCGGAGCAGCCGTTCCAGCTGCGCCGCGTCGGGCCGCACGGACAGGTCCCGAACGAGCAGCCGTTCCAGTACGGGCCCCAGCGGGCCGGAGCGCACCGGAGCCGGGATCGGCTCGTCGAGCACGGCGACGACGGTGGCCAGGCTGGTGGCACGGCGCAGCGGGTGGACCCCCTCCGCGGCCACGTAGAGCAGCATGCCCAGCGACCAGAGGTCGGAGGCCGCCAGGCCTTCCTCGCCGCGGGCCCGCTCCGGGGCGATGTACTCCGGCGAGCCGATCAGCACGCCGGTGGAGGTGAGGGCGGTCGAGCCGTGCAGGGCGGCGATGCCGAAGTCGGTCAGCACGGCCGAGCCGTCGGGGCGCAGCAGCACGTTGGCCGGCTTCACGTCGCGGTGGAGCACCCCCTCGGCGTGCGCGGCCCGCAGCGCGGACAGCACGTCGAGGCCGAGCCGCAGCACGTCGGCGACCGGCATCGGCCCCGACTCCAGCTTGTCGTGCAGGGAGCCGCCCTTGACCAGCTCCATCACGATCCACGGGTGCCCGTCGGTACCGGCCGCGGGCTCGACGATGTGGTGGATCGTCACCACGTGCGGGTGCGCGAGCCGGGCGAGCGCCCGTGCCTCACGGATGGCACGTTCGCGCAGCTGGACGGTGAGCCCGGGCTGGGCGGCGGCGGTCGCCGGGTCCGGCGGGCGCACCTCTTTCAGGGCGACGTCGCGGTGCAGTGCGATGTCGCGGGCGCGCCACACCGTGCCCATACCGCCGGCGCCCAGGGGCGCGATCAGTTCGAAGCGGCCGTCGACCAGCTGTCTGCCGGCCTCACTCATGTCCATGGCCGGTCATCGTAGGCGCCGCCGGTGTCAGCAGCGTCGGCGGTCCACCGTCACCGTGCCCTGGACGGTGGTCAGCGTGCGGTCGTAACAGCCGTGCCCGGCCTCCGTCCCGTACAGCTGGTAGCGCTCGGAGCCGGTGCCGACCGCGTGCCGCTGCTCGCGCGGGACGTTCGCCGTGTAGGCGGCGTCGCCCGTGTACCGGTCGTCGAGCCGGGTCCGGTCCACGGTCCGGCCGCCGCGCAGGGTGGTCGTCTCGGCGCGGTCGCCGAGTGCGATGACGGTGCGCAGCCGGTCCCCGGTACCGAGCGTGGTCTCGCCGTCCATCGTGTACGTGCGTGCGGTGCGGACGGTGGTGGGGCCGCGGGTGACGCTCTCCTCGTCGGTCCACGTGGCGGTCAGGGCGTCCTGGTTCTCGCCCTCCGTCCAGCGGTGCACGGAGGTGTTGTGGACGGCGCGGGTGACGGTGGTGGTGACCCGGCCGTGGGAGGTGTCGAGGCGGCCGGCGACGGTGAGGCGGTGGCCGCCCTCGGTGTCGAGGCGGTGCTGCGCACCGGGCGTACCGGGTGCGGCGGGCGTCCAGCGGGTGGAGTTGGCCGGCTCGCCCTCCTCGTGCCGGGTGAGGGAGCCGGTGACGACCGTGCGGCCCTCGTCCTGCCACAGGAGGAGGTTCACCGGGGTGCTCCAGCCGCTCTGCCCGGCCGGAACGCCGGCGACGGACACCTCGATCCGGTGCGGGCGGCCGTCGTTGAGGAGGGCGGCGTACGGGGTGAGGTCGTAGACGATCGGCTGGACGTCGAAGGCGCGGGGCGCGGGGGTGACGTACCAGAGGAAGGGGTTCGACCAGCCGCCGGTCCACACGGTCGGGAAGGGGGCCGCGATGCCGGCGAGCCGGCCGTCGACGGAGATCCGGACCTCGCGGTACGGGCCGTCGGCGGCCTTGCACGAGTACGGGGCGGCGTCGGGGGTGGTCATGTACCAGTACTCCTCGCAGCCGCCGCCGGAGCCGGTGGCGTACACCTCGGCGAGGAGCCGCTCGGTGTTGCGCGGGGTGGTGACGGAGGGGGTGGTGAGCGGGAGGACGCGGTCGGGAGTGTCGGGGGCGGGGGTGTGGCGGTCCGGGTCGGCGGCGTAGAAGGTGAGGGTGACCTTGACGTCGATGACGCCGGTGTAGGTGTCGTTGACGACGTTGCCGATCAGCATCTCGACGGGCTGCGGCCGGCTGAGGGTGTCGCGGTAGCGGGTGACGTCCTTCTCGACGGACCAGGTGATGCCGTCGGGCGAGGGCTCGGGAGTGGAGGTCCGCAGGATTTCGACGCCGCCGAGGGAGAGGTGGCCGAGGCGGTCGTACTGGCGGCCCTTGACCTTGCCGTCGAGGCGCAGGACGACTTTGGCCCAGGACCCGCTGCCGCATGTGGCCGGGGGCGTGTAGTTCCCCAGGTAGGGCGTGTAGTCGCGGAACTGTGCCTCGGCGAGGGTCACCTCGCACGACCGGGTCGCGGGGCGGGCGACGGGCGGGGCGGCGGTGAGGGGGTCGTGCCAGTCGGTCCCGAACTCGGGGGGCGGCTCGGCGCCGGCGCCGGGTCGGGGCGCGGCCGAGCCGGCCGCCGGGACCGCCGGGTCCCCCGGAACCGTTTCGGTGGCGCGGTGGGCCCCGCCCGCGCGCGCGGTGGCGTCGGCCGCGGCCGCGGGTCCCGCGGTGCCGGCCAGGGTGCCTGCGGCGAGCGCGAGCGCGCCGAGCAGGCCCGTGATCCTGTGTCGTCTCATGGCCCCGCAGTGAATCCCGCCCGACCGGGTGGACACCAGAGCTCCTGTCCCGCCCCTGGCCGGATCTCGCCCCCCGGGCGGAACGCGGCTTCGCCGGTCGCGACCGGCTCCTCCGCCGTGCCCGCGCCCGCCTTGCCGCTCTTGCGGGGGACCGCGCCCGGTGCCTTGACGGCTCCCGGCGCCGCTCAGTCGCGGGAGTTGCCGAACAGGATCCGGTAGCCGATGAGCAGGACGAGCGAGCCCGCGATCGCGGAGCCCCAGGTGGCGGGGTCGTAGAACTCGTTGGCGATCGGCTTGTCCAGGAACTTCGCGGAGAGCCAGCCGCCGACGAAGGCTCCCGCGATGCCGATGAGGGTGGTCCCGATCAGGCCGCCGGGGTCGCGGCCGGGGAGCAGGACCTTGGCTATGACGCCGGCCAGCAGTCCCAGGACGATCCAGCTGACGATCCCCATGTGTGTTCACTCCGCTTCGCCGTGCGTGCGTGTTCGCGTTCACCGGGGAGGACGCGAACACCGGCGAAACGGTTCTCAGCTGCGGAGGGCCCGTACGAGCACCACCCCGGCGGCCGCCGCCGACGCCACCGCGGCGGCCGCGAGGCCGGCGCGCGGGCCCCGCCCGAGCACCGCCCGGGTCGACCGGAAGGAGAGCACGGAGCGGTGCGACCACGCGGAGAGCACGGAGCCCGAGCTCAGCCAGGACCCCGCGGAGCCGATCGAGAGCGCGGAGCCGGCGGACCCGACGGACAGCACGCTGCCGACGGAGCCGATGGAGAGCACCGAGCCGACCGAACCGATGGACAGCACCGAGTTCCTGGACCAGAGCGAGAGGAACGATCCGTCAGTCATATCCGTCATGCTGGCACACGCGTGATCGACACGGCGGCGGCCGAGGCCGATACGGGTGCGGGTGCGGGTGCGGGTGCGGGTGCGGGTACGGGAACGGGTGCGGGTGCGGGTACGGGAACGGGTGCGGGTGCGGGAACGGGCGTCGCGCTCGGGGCCGTCCGCGTCAGCAGCAGCACCCCGCGCGCCGCCGCCAGCGCGCCGGCCGTGGCGAGCAGGAGCCCCATGGCGCCGCCCTGGAGGCGTTCGCCGAGCAGGACCATGCCGATGGCGGCCGCGGCGAGCGGGTTGGCCAGGTTCACGACGGCGAGCGGCGCCCCGAGCCCGCCCCGGTAGGCCCGCTGCGACAGCAGCATCCCGCCGACCGCGAACACCACGACGAGCAGGGCCACGGAGACGACCCGCACGCTGAGCAGGGCCCCGCCACGGCCGCCGGCGACGGCCACCGTCTGGGTGAGGGCGGAGGCCACGGCGGAGGCCAGCCCGGAGGCCGTCGCGTGGCGCAGCCCCGAGCTCACGTCCCGGCGTGCGGTCAGCAGCACGATCGCGAAGGCGGTCGCCCCGGACACGGCGAGCGCCTCGACCAGGGTGAGGGTGTCGTCGGGGGCCGGTCCGGAGGCCGGGAGCAGCAGCAGGCCGAGCCCGACGACGGTGGCCAGGGTGCCCCGCCATTCGGTGGCCGCGACCCGGCGGCCGGCTCCGCGGGCCCCGAGCGGGACGGCGGCGACGAGGGTGAGCGCGCCGAGCGGCTGGACCAGGGTCAGCGGGCCGTAGCGCAGGGCGGCCGCGTGCAGCAGCGCGGCGCCGGCGTTCAGCCCGGCCGACCACCACCAGGCCCCGTTCCCGAACAGGGCACCGGCGCTTCGCGCGACGGCGGCCCGGGCGAGCCGCTCCTGGGCCACGGCGGCGGAGGCGTAGGCCACGGCGGAGGCGAGGCAGAGCGCGACGGCGAGGACGGTGGCGTTCATCGGCCGGCCCCCACGGCCTCGGGACCGGCCCCCACGACCTCGGCCGAGGCCTCCTGGGCCTGCCGGTCCGGCCGGGCCACTCCTGCCCCGGCCGTATCGTCCGCTCCCACGGCGTTCCGCGGGCGCGGCAGGTGCCGTACGACGGGCAGCGAGCCGGTACGCACCTGCGGGCGCGGGACGACCAGCAGCGCCCCGCCGAGCAGCACGGTGGCGACGATCGCGTCGAGCCAGTAGTGGTTGGCGGTGCCGACGACCACGAGCAGCGTCAGCAGCGGGTGCAGCAGCCACAGCACGCGCCAGCGGGACCGGGTGGCGGCGATCATGCCGAGCGCCAGCATCAGCGCCCACCCGAAGTGCAGCGAGGGCATGGCGGCGAACTGGTTGGCCATGGTGTCGGCGGCCGGCGCGGCCCGGTAGACGGAGGGCCCGTAGACCAGCCCGGTGTCCACCAGGTGCGCGGCGTCGAGCATCCGCGGAGGTGCGAGCGGGAAGGCGAGGTGCAGCGCGAGGGCCGCGCCGGTCAGGACGGCGAGTACGCGCCGGGCCCACAGGTAGTGGCCGGGTCTGCGCAGGTACAGCCAGATCAGGAAGACGGCGGTCGCCGGGAAGTGCACGGCGGCGTAGTACGTGTTCGCGGTGTGCACGAGGGCGTCCCCGTGGAGGAGCAGCCGCTGGATCGCGCCCTCGCCGGGCAGGTGCAGGGTGCGCTCGGCGTCCCAGATCCGGCCGGCGTTGCGGAAGGCCTCGTCGGTGCGGTCCGTGGAGAGCATCCGGCCCGCCTTGTAGACGGCGAACAGGCCCGCGACGAGCAACAGCTCACGTATGAGGCGTCGCCGCTGCCCGGTTCCCGGGCCGTCGGCCGGCCCGCCAGGTGTCGTGTGGGAGCTCATTCCCCCAACTCTCTCTTCCTGTACTCGCGCGCCGCTTGAATGCGGATGGTGCGGATGGTCACGCGCTGGGTGCGCCGGTGTGCGGCGGCCGGAGCCGGCCGCCGCGCATCGACACGCCAGTGTATCGATACATTCGCGTATCGATACGCTGGTGTACCGATACGCTCGCGTTCCCGTACACTTTCCCTACGGAACCAATCGCCGCGGAGCCCCCGAGGAGAGCAGCTCACCATGACGTCGACGCCGCCCGCCGCGCGCCGCTCCAAGATCACCCCGGAGCGGGTGCAGGAGTTCTACGACGCCGTCCTGGAACAGCTGCGCGAGCACGGGTACGAGGCCCTGACCATGGAGGGCGTCGCCGCCCGGGCCTGCTGCGGGAAGTCGACGCTCTACCGGCAGTGGAAGACCAAGCCCCAGCTGGTCGCGGCCGCCCTGCGCGCGCACCGGCAGGGCACGCTCGTCGCGGTGGACACCGGCACGCTCGCCGGCGACCTGCGCGAGGCGGCCCGCATCGCGGCCGGCAACTCGGGGCGCGACACCCGCCTCACCCAGGCCCTCGGGCATGCGGTGCTCAGCGACGAGGAGCTGCAGGCGGCTCTGCGCGAGGCCCTGGTCGAGCCGGAGCTGGCCGCGTTCGACGCGATGGTGGCCAGGGCCGTGGCACGCGGCGAGATCGCGGCGGACCACCCGGCCCTGGAGTTCCTGCCGGCCCAGCTGATGGGCGTGCTGCGGATCCGGCCGGTGCTGGAGGGGCGGTACGCCGACGCCGACTATCTGGTCCGGTTCGTCGACGGGGCCCTGTTGCCCGCGCTGGGCCTGGCCCCGATCCCCCTGCCGGACCGGAACCGGGCTCCGGCCCCCTGAACCGGTGGGGCGCCGTCACGATGACCTGACGGCGACCCGCCCGCGCTGCCTCGTGGGGACGGCGGCAGCGCGCCACCCGGACGGGGCGGTGGCCACTCACTCGAGGGAGTGACCACCGCCCGGTCTGTGCGGCCCCGCGACAACGCGTTGCGTCAGGGCCGCAGGGCGCCCATGACCCGGGCGAACTCCTCCGGATCGGCGTCGAAGCCCCGTACGGCGGCGTCCAGCGACCAGGCCCCCGAGGCGTCGCGGGTGAACTCCGCGACCGTGGCCGCGGTGGCGGCCGGGACCCCTGCGAAATCGGACACCGCGAGATCGGTGTAGCCCTCCCGGATCCGGACCCCCGTACCGCCTATGGCCGCGAAGGTCTTCGTACGCGCGCCGCGCGGGCCGGTCCCCTGGATGACCACGCCCACCACCACCCGCCCCAGCGCGGGCGCCATCCGGTTCAGTTCGAGGGTCATCACCTCGTCGAAGCCGAAGCCCTGACCGGTGTGGCTGTCGCGGTTCAGCGTGATGGTGCCGTCGGGGGAACGGCTGCCGAAGTGCACGAGGTGGACCGGCTCCCCGTGCGGGTCCGCGGCGCCGTACACCGCTGCGATGATGTCCAGGTCGTGGGCGGGCGTGCCCGAGGGGCTCGGATCCCACCGCAGGGCGATCTCCACCTTGGCCAGGCTCTTGCGTACTCCGGTCGTCGTCGACGTGCTCACCGAACTCCCCCTCCGCTTACCGGGCGTTGCCCGGCCATGCTGTCATGCCGCGGCCCCGCAGGTCCGGACGAGCGTACGTTCCCGGCCAGTTGGGCCGGTTCGCCCAGCGTGGCCGATGCGGCCGCCGCGACGTCCGCGCGCACGTCCCGGTCTCCACGGGAGATCACGCACGACCGCAGAGCGAAAATCGATCATCTATTCGAAAGGGCCGCCCCCGGGCCGGTGACTCTCCGCGACCGCCCCGCTCCGGGCGCGACACCGCGCCCGGCCCCGTTTATCCCGTTCGCGGCACAATGCGCCGCAGAAACGCCGGGCACGCCGGATCGTTACCTCAAGCTTTGCTCAATTCCAGTGACAGCGCGCCCACCGCCTTCCTAGCTTCCTCGTACACGCGTCTTGACGCTTCTTACGAACCCGCGGTTCCACCTGCTGCCGGCGATCCCGCAGCGAGTCCCGCGTTCCCGAGGAAAGAGTGCAGCATGAAGGTTCCCCAGGCCGGTGCTTTGGCCGCAGTGATCGGCCTCGCCCTGACCGCCACGGCGTGCGGCGGTGACAGCGGCCCCGAGGGGAACCTCTCCATCGGCATCAAGTTCGACCAGCCGGGCGTCGGGCTGCGCGAGCCGGGCGGGACCTTCTCCGGCTTCGACGTGGACGTCTCGACGTACATCGCCAAGGAGCTGGGCTACAAGCCCGAGCAGATCGAGTTCAAGAAGGTCGACAGCTCCGACCGCGAGCTGCTGCTCCAGTACAACGAGGTCGAGTTCGTCGCGGCCAGCTACTCGATCAACGACAAGCGCAAGGAGAAGGTCGACTTCGCCGGCCCCTACTTCCTCGCGCACCAGGACCTGCTGGTCCGTGCCGACGACACCACGATCACCAAGGCCGAGGACCTCAACAACAAGAAGCTCTGCTCGGTCACCGGCTCCACCTCGGCGCAGAACGTCAAGGAGAAGCTGGCCCCCAAGGCGAGCCTCCTGGAGCAAGACGGCTACTCGGACTGCGTCATCGCGCTCCAGGACGGCGTGGTCGACGCCATGACCACGGACAACTCCATCCTGGCCGGGTACGCCGCGCAGAAGGCCAACGCGGGCAAGTTCAAGCTGGTCGGGCTCAGCCTGAGCAACGAGAACTACGGCATCGGTGTCAAGAAGGGCGACAAGGAGCTCCAGGGCAAGATCAACGCCGCCCTGAAGAAGATGGTCCAGGACGGGTCCTGGGACGCGGCCGTGAAGAAGAACTTCGGCCCGGCCAACTACCGGAACGAGCCCGCCCCCGTGATCACGACGGGCAGCTGACGATCGTCGACGCGGTGGCCGGATTCGACCAGTCGGAGTCGAAGGCGGCGTTCACCACGTAGAGGCGTCCGCCGTGGACCGCCGCCGTCGTGGGCTCGTCGAAGCGCGGATCGGTGATCTGCTTGACGAACCGGCCCCGGCGGCCGTCCGCGCTGAGCGTGAACACGTCGACGGCGTAGTCCCAGTTGCGGACGACGTACAGCGTGCGGCCGTGCACCACGAGCCCGTCGCCGTTGGCCACCGATCCCCCGTCGAGCGGGACCCTGGCGGCGGCGCCGGTGCGCGGGTCGACGCGGAACAGCGCCTTCGCGTTGTCGTTGACCACCAGCAGCGCCCGGCCGTCCGGGGTCCGCTCGATGCCGTTGGAGCCCCAGACCTGGCCTCCGGGCGGGGTCGGGACCCAGTCACCGGTGAGCGCCACGGCCCGCGGGGCCTGGCCGGAGCCGGAGCTGGAGCCGGCGGGCAGGAAGTACAGCACGTCGTTGAAGGAGTCGGTGAACCAGGCTCCGCCGCAGCCGACGACGACGTCATTGACGAAGGTGGTCCCGGTGGCCGCCTGGTGGGTGGCGAGCACCCGGCCGTCCCCGGCGTGCACGATGCGGATCCGGCCGTCCGCACCGCCCGCGACGAGCAGCCGGCCGTGTCCGTCGAGCTTCAGCCCGACGGACATCGCGCCCGGGCCCTGCCCCTCGGTCAGGATCCGCCCGGCCCCGGTGGCGAGGTCCACGCGGTAGACCGCACCGTCGATCAGCGAACCCGTGTACGCGAGCCCGCCCGGCGAGACGGCGATGCCCTCGGGCTGGAATCCGGGCGGGGTGGGAAGGGTGGCCGGCCGGGACGCGGCGGGGCGGGCCTGGGCGAGCGGCGCGAGCGGCCCCACGAGCGCGGCGCCGCCGAGGGCTGCGGCCGCACCGAGGAAGCTGCGCCGACCCAAGGGTCCAGTCACGGTGGTGTCCTTTCAGCTGCCGCACCAACTGCCGTGCGAACAGGACAAGTTGAACAACATCGGTTGACTGCCACCTCAGCACACCACAGCCGCCCCGTCAGTCCCGGGCCCGGACCTTTCACAAGGGAATGGGGAGCCTCCCCTTCACCGCCCCTCCGCGTACGTCAGGCCAGCGGCGCCTTGGCGCCGAGCACCTTCAGGAACTCCCGCATCCAGGCGGAGTGGTCGGGCCAGGCGCGCGCCGAGACCAGGGTGCCGTCGACCACGGCCTCGGAGTCCTCGTACACCGCCCCCGCGGCCTTCATGTCGAGTTCCAGCGCCGGGTACGCGGTCACCCGGCGGCCGTCCAGCCCGCCGCTCGCGGCCGTGATGAGCGGGCCGTGGCAGATCTGGGCGACCGGCTTGTCGGAGCCGGTGAAGGCGGCCAGGATCCGCCGTACCTCGGGATCGTTGCGCAGGTACTCCGGCGCGCGGCCGCCCGGGACGACCACGGCCGCGTACTCCTCGGGAACCACGTCGGCGGGCCAGGTGTAGCCGGGCTTCTCGGTGTAGGTGTCGAAGCCCTCCTCGAAGTCGTGCACCACGAACCGCAGTTTCTTGACCGACGGCGCCGCGATGTGCACCTCGTACCCCTCCTCGCGCAGTCGCTGGTACGGGTAGAGGACCTCGAGCGATTCCGCCGCGTCGCCGGTCACGATGAGGATCTTCACTGCCATGGGCTGCTCCCGGTAGGGGGGTTCACGGTGTGCACGGTCCGCACGGCCCCGGCCGGGGCCCCCGCCACCGTGCCCGCCGCGGCGCGTTCTGCCAAGAGGTCCTCACCCGTTCGGACCAGTGGTCACCAGGGGCAGAATCCAGCCTTCCGACACATGGATTTTACCTGTAAGGCACATGACAATGTGAGCCTCTGCTCTGCCACCTGATGCCCCGCCAACTGCCATGGCGGGGGCGGTGCCTGCGAAGAGGTATCCCCCACACCATGAGAATCTCCCCACGCACCCCCTGGGTCGCCGGGCTCGCCGTAGCGGCCCTGGTCCTCATTCCGGCCACCGCCTCGGCCGGCCAGCAGCGGACGGCGGCTCCCCACGCCGACGCGGCTGCCACCACCGCCACCACCACCGCGATCTCGGTCGACTCGTACTACGCGGCCGCCGAGGGCAAGACCGGAGCGGCGCTGAAGACCGCGCTCCACGACATCATCAAGACCCAGTCCAAGGTGACCTACGACGGCGTGTGGAACGCGCTGAAGGTGACCGACCAGGACCCGGCGAACCCGAACAACGTCATCCTCGTCTACTCGGGCCGCTCCCAGTCCAAGTCCACCAACGGCGGCGGGGTCAACGACTGGAACCGCGAGCACGTCTGGGCCAAGAGCCACGGCGACTTCGGCACCGCGACCGGACCCGGCACCGACCTGCACCACCTGCGCCCCGAGGACGTCACGGTCAACAGCACGCGCGGCAACAAGGACTTCGACATGGGCGGCAGCCCGGTCTCGGAGGCCCCCGGCAGCTTCACCGACTCCGACTCCTTCGAGCCGCGCGACGCGGTCAAGGGCGATGTCGCGCGCATGCTGCTCTACATGGCCGTGCGCTACGACGGCGGCGACGGCTTCGCCGACCTCGAGATGAACGACAAGGTCAACAACGGCACCGCCCCGCTCTTCGGCCGTATCAGCCTGCTGAAGCAGTGGAACCAGCAGGACCCGCCGGACGCCTTCGAGCAGCGCCGCAACCAGGTCATATTCGACACCTTCCAGCACAACCGGAACCCGTTCATCGACCACCCGGAGTGGGTCAACTCCATCTGGTGACCGCGCCCTGAACGCCGGCTCGGAGGCCGCCGCCCGGCCGGGTGGCGGCCTCCGAGGGTTGGGCCGCGCCAGGTCGGGTATGCGCAGGCCAGAGGCTGCGGCGCGCGCCGCCCGGCGACGCCAGCCCATGGAGGTCGTCATGGACGGACCCGGACTGTCCGACCGCGAGCGGCGCGCCCTCTCCGCGATCGAAGCCGATCTCAAGGGTGACCGCTCCCTCGTCCGGATCCTGCGCTCCGCGCACACACGCCCGCGTCACCGCACCCTGGCCGCCTGCCTTCTCGGTGCGGTGACGCTGGCCCTGCTGGTCGCGGCCTCGGTCACCGTCTCACTGCCGCTGATATGGGGTTTCGCGGTGGCCTGGACCCTGACCGCGGTCCTGGCGCTGCCCCTGGTCGGCCAGTGGATCCGGCGCCGCTGGCAGCGCGTAGGCCGCCCGTAACGGCCCCTGCGCCCGGCGGCTCACTGCTCGCCGAGGACCATCCACTGCCCCGGCTGCGCCATGGGCGCGAAGCCCGCCTTCGCGTAGACGGCGTGGGCGTCGGCGGTGGCGAGCAGCACCCGGCGCAGACCGTACGGGGCCAGGTGGTCGCGGACCGCGGCGGCCAGGCCCGTACCCAGCCCCTTGCCTCGTACGGCGGGGTCGATGTAGACGTCGCACAACCAGGCGAAGGTGGCCCGGTCCGTGACCACGCGGGCGTAGCCGAGCTGGGCGCCCGAGGCGGTGTCGTAGACGCCGAAGTTCAGGGAGCCCGCGATGGCCCGGTCCTGCTTCTCCCTGCTCCGGCCGAGGGCCCAGTAGGCGTCCTGCGACAGCCAGCGGTGGATCAGCGCGGCGTCGAGCCGGGCGGGATCGGTGGACATCTCGTAGCCGTCCGGCAGCTCACTGTTCATCCCGGCATCCAACCAAGGCGTACGGCGGCCGGGCCAGCGAATATGGGCGGATGTACGGCTCACCCCGGAGGCTGGAGCCGGTCGGCGAGTGCCTTGAAGTCGGCCCAGGCGGGCTGCGGCGGGCGGCTGTCCCAGACCTTCTGGGACAGCGCCGCCAGGGGCAGCCGGATCCCTTCGGCGACCTGGGCCTGGGTCTGGGCTCCGGCCAGGTCGCTCCACACGGCGAGCCGTGCGCCGAGTATCTGCGCCGCGTACCGGGCGGGCACCGGGGTCGTGCCGCGCAGCACGAGCGGGGTCCACTGCTCGTAGATCCGCTTGCCGGTGGGGTAGGTGAACTGGTTCGGCTGGCCGAGCACGTAGTAGAGGTACTCGTCGTTCAGGTTGACCAGCTTGCGGCCCTCGCGCAGGTACTCCAGCGGCGGCCGGGCCCCGAGCTCCTTGCCCGTCCAGTACTCGACCTGGATGTCCTTGGCCGCCTGGACCACACCTCCGGTGAAGAAGCCGTCGTTCCACGCCTTGGGCACCTTGCCCGCCGGACGCACCACGTCCGCACGGTCGTTCAGCCAGCCCTCGGCCAGGTCCTGGACTCGCGCCGAAGGCCCGTACCGCTGCTGCGCCGCCCGGGCGAGCTGCGGGAAGGAGGCCTGCGGGTCGCGGTAGACCAGTGCCTGGTACTCGTCGGCGCCCAGATGCCAGAGTCCGCCGGGGAACAGCGGCAGGTATTCGCGGAGCAGTTCGTCGATCAGCTTGGCCGAGGCCGGGTCGGATATGTCCACGGCGCCCTTGACGGCTCTGCCTTGTACGTCCCGCAGTTGGAGGGCGGGATGGGCGCGCAGCACGGCGCCGAGGTGCCCGGGCGAGTCGAGCTCGGGCACGACCTTGATGTGGAGGCGGGCGGCGAGGGCGATGATCTGCCGGACCTCGGCCTTGGTGAGGTGGGGCGTGGAGACGATCTCGGGGTGGGTGTCGGACTGGATCCGGAAGGCCTGGTCGTCGGAGAAGTGCAGGCCGAGCTGGTTGAGCTTGAGGTCGGCCATCCGGCGCAGTTGGTCCTCGATCCAGCCCACGGTGAAGTTCTTGCGGGCTATGTCGAGGTTCAGGCCGCGCTGGGCCTTGGCCGGGCCGTCCCGCACGGTGCCCTCGGGAGCCGAACCGGCGGACTTCACCGCCTGTTTGAGGGTGCGGGTGCCGTAGAAGACCCCCGCCTCGTCCGGTCCGGTGACCCGGACCCGGCCTCCCTGGACGGTGAGGGTGTACGACTCGGGCGGTCCGGAGTTCTTGGCGCCGAGGGCGAGTTCCACGTCGCCGGGGCGCGGGGCGGCGGTCTCGGCGAAGCCCATGTGCAGTTCACCGGCGAGCAGCTTGCCCTCGTCGGTGAGGGCGGCGGCGTTCCCCGGCGGTACGACGACCCGCGCGGCGGCGGCCGGTTTCCAGCCGGGGCCGCGGGCCGGGGTGTGCTCCCGTACGGCCGGGATGGTGCGCGGGGCGGTGGACAGCGCGTACGAGGGGGTCGGCGAGGGGACGGGGGCCGAGGTGGCCGGCGCGGAGGCGGGGGCGGCGGAGCCCGTGGTGCTGGCGCCGCCGGGGCTGCGGGCCTCCTCGGAGGCGGCCGTGCAGCCGGGAACGGCCAGGGAGACCAGCGCGGCGACGGCTGCCGTCGCGATGACGTGGCCTCTCCTGAGCTGCCTGGACCGGATCTGCCTGGACTGTCGCATCATGCTCCCCTGTCCCCGTACCAACGTGGCACGGGGGACACGGGCGCGCGACCCGGGCGCGCGACCCGGAGGCCCGGTCGGGAGCGTCAGACCAGCGCGTCGAGGGCGGCCGCGGCGAAGGCATGGTCCTGGCCGGGGGCGCCGCCGCCCACGCCGATGGCGCCGATGAGCCGGCCGTCGCGGTGGACGGGCAGCCCGCCCGCGATGAACAGCAGCGGCCGGTCGAGGGCGGTGGGCAGGGTGTGGAAGAGCCCGCCCGGCTGGACGGCGTCGACGAGGTCGGCGGTCGGGGCGTCGAGCTGGAGGGCGGTGAAGGCCTTGCGGGTGCTGGTCTCGCCGGAGATCAGTACGGCGCGGTCGTCGCGGCGGAAGGCGAGCAGGTGGCCGCCGGCGTCGAGGACGGTGACGCTGACCGTCACCCCGGCCTGCTCGGCGGCGCTTCGGGCGGCGGAGACGAGGAGTTCGGCGTCCTCGGTGGTCAGCGGCGCGACGGCGGTACGGGCGGGGGTGGTGACGCCGGACATGCGGGGTTCTCCTGAATCGTGGTGCGCTCGTACGGGTCGTACGAGTCGTGGGAGTCGTGGGAGTCGTACGAGGTGTACGAGGTGTCGTGGATCAGTGGCGGGCGGGGAGGGGTACGGCGGCCGGGGCTCCGGCCGCGACGATCCGGCCGCCGCCCGGGCGGGCGGCCGTACGCCGCTCCAGCGCGCCGGAGAGGAGGGCGAGGACCAGGGCGGAGGCGGCCAGGGCGGCGCCGACCCAGTTCGGGGCCGTCCAGCCGAGCCCGGCGGCGATGACGAGCCCGCCGAGCCAGGCGGCGAGCGCGTTGCCGAGGTTGAAGGCGCCGATGTTGACGGCGGAGGCCAGTGTGGGGGCGCCGGCGGCCTGGTCGAGGACCCGCTTCTGCAGCGGCGGCACGGTCGCGAAGCCCAGCGCCCCGATCAGCACGATGGTGACGGCGGCGGCGATCTTGGTGTGGGCGGTGAGGGTGAAGGCGGCCAGGACGACGGCCAGGGCGCCCAGGGACACGTAGAGCATCGGCATCAGCGCGCGGTCGGCGAACCGGCCTCCGACGAGGTTCCCGGCGACCATGCCGAGGCCGAACAGGACGAGGAGCCAGGTCACGGAGGTGTCGGCGAAGCCGCCGACGTTGGTCATCATCGGGGTGATGTAGGTGATCGCGGCGAAGACGCCGCCGAAGCCGAGGACGGTCATCGCCATGGCGAGCAGCACCTGGACGTTGCGGAAGGCGGCCAGCTCGTGGCGGATCCGGACGCCCTCGGGCCGGGGCAGCTCGGGGACCAGCCTGGCGATGCCGAGCAGGCCGAGGACGCCGAGGGCCGCGACGATCAGGAAGGTGACGCGCCAGCCGAGGGTCTGGCCGACGAGGGTGCCGAGCGGGACGCCGACGACGTTGGCCACGGTCAGGCCGGTGAACATCATGGCGATCGCGCCGGCCTTCTTCTCGGGGGCGACCAGCCCGGCGGCGACCACCGAGCCGATGCCGAAGAAGGCGCCGTGGGCGAGGGAGGCGACGACGCGCCCGGCGAGCATGACGCCGAAGACGGGGGCGAGCGCGGAGAGCACGTTGCCCGCGATGAACAGGCCCATGAGCAGCATCAGCATGCGCTTGCGGGGGATACGGGTGCCGAGGACGGTCATGAGCGGGGCGCCGAGGACGACGCCGAGGGCGTATCCGGTGACCAGGAAGCCGGCGGCGGGGATCGAGACGCCGTAGTCGGCGGCGACCTCGGGGAGCAGGCCCATGATCACGAATTCGGTGGTGCCGATCCCGAAGGCCCCGATGGCCAGGGCGAGGAGTGCGAGAGGCATGAGGGGTGCCCTTCAAGGGGGGAGGTGGTGGTGCGGTGGCGCTGTCGCGGCACTTGCCATCGCCGCTTACGTGCGTCCACATTAATTGCAGACGCGGGATATTTGCAAACGCGGGCTATTGCGGAAGTGGCCTATCCTGGGAGGGCACCTGTGGGGACACAGGGAAGCCGGCAACGGGGACACGGTCGAAGGAGCAGCCCATGACGGCCACCGACAGCGCACTGACCGGCCTGGCCCAGGGCTGGTGCGCCCTCTCCCTCCTGCACGGGCGGATCGAGGCGCACATCGAGCGGGCCCTGCAGGCCGGGCACGGCCTGAGCGTGCGCGAGTACTCGCTGCTGGACGTCCTGAGCCGCCAGCACAGCGGCCCGGGCGGCCACCTGCGGATGCACCAGGTGGCCGACTCTGTGGTGCTCAGCCAGAGCGCGACGACCCGGCTGGTCACCCGGCTCGAGGACCGCGGGCTGCTGAACCGCTACATCTGCGACACGGACCGGCGGGGCATCTACACCGACGTGAGCGAGGCGGGCCTGGCCCTGCTGGCCGCCGCCCGGCCGACCAACGACACCGCGCTGCGCGAGGCCCTGGACGAGGCCGCACGCAACCCGGAACTCGCCCCGCTGGTCGCGGCGGTGGAGAACACCCGGTCCAGGCCGTCTCTTCCGGAACTCGCCTGACCCGCGTCGGGCTTGACCGGCAAGATCCGAAAGAGACGGCCTAGCTCTTGGAGGGTCCCGCGCTCGGGGGCCGCGAGGACGACGCGGGCGAGGACGACGGCACCGCGGACGGGGGAACGGACCTCGACGGCGATGCCGAAGGCACACCCGACGGGGTCGGCGTCGGCTCGGGCGTCTGCGCCGAACGGGTCCCGGGGGCCCTGGACGGCAGCCGGGACGGCGCCACCGAGGGGTGCGGGGAACCGGTGCCGGTGCGGGAATCCGGTGTCGGCCCCGGTCCGGTGATCTCGGGCGGTGAGGCGGGCGGCACCGGACGGGGCGGGGAGGAGTCCGGGGCCAGTACGAGGTACCCGGCCACGGCGGCGGCAGCCGCGGCCAGTCCCGCCAGCGGCAGCGCGAACCGGCGCGGGTTCAGCAGCCGCACGGCCGGCAGCCGCCGCAGGTGCGGGCCCGGCGGATCCGCGGGGCGCAGCTCGCGGACGGTGATCCCGGCCGCGCGGGCGTCGAGGGCCTGGCGCAGCCTGCGTTCGACGGGGCGTTCGCCGTGCGTCATATCCGTCCCTCCAGAATCCGTTCCAGCGCGTCCAGGGCGCGGCTCGCGTTCGACTTCACCGCGCCCCGGCTGATCCCGAGGGCGGTCGCTATCTCCGCCTCGCTGAGCTCGGCCCAGTAGCGCAGTACGAGGACCTGCCGGCGGCGCGGGGTCAGCCGGCCGAGTGCGGCAAGGACCTCGCGGTGTGCCTCGTCGAGGACGACGTGATCCTCTGCGGACGGGATGTCGGCCGCCGCGGGCGGGGTCCACGCGCGGGCCGTGCGTCTGCGGCGCAGAACGGACCGGGAGGTGTTGACGACGGCGGTGCGCAGATAGCCCAGCGCGTTGTCGACCTCGCTGATCTGCTCCCCGTGGCGCCGGTACAGGGCCGTGAAGGCGTCCTGGACCACGTCCTCGGCGGTGGCCAGGTCGTCGACGAGCAGCACGGCCAGCCGGACCATGCGCAGCCGGTGTGCGTGGTAGAGCTCGGAGACGGTGGGCTGCGGCGCATCCCCGCGCAGGGCGGCGTCGTACGCCGGCCCGGGCCCGGGGTACCCGGAGCCGTACGGCTGCGCCGGCGCCGGCGGGTTGACGCGTTCGCGGCGCAGCACCGACGACCACAAGCCCCGCCACGCCCGGCCGAGGCCGAGCGTGAAGGGGCGTGCGGAGGGTGCGGGTTGAGCGAGGTGCAGCACGGGGTTCCCGGGTTCTCAGCCGTTGGCGCGGCGGCGTACGGCGTAGAGGGTGCCGGCACCGGCGACGATGAGCGTGGCGGCCCCGGCTCCGATGGCGGCGGTGGTGGCGGAGGAGCCGGTGTGCGCGAGCTCGTCCCCGGCCGGCGACGGGGCCGCCGTGGGCGCCGCGCTGGGCTGGGCGGTGGGCTGGACGCTCGGCGCGGACGTCGGCGGGACGCTGCGCGACGGCGTCGGCCGGGCGCTCGGCGCCACCGTCGGCGGGACGCTGCGCGAGGGGGTGGGCGCGGCGCTCGGCGTCGCGCTCGACGGCGCGCTGGGGGCGGGCGACGGGGTGGCCGAGGCCCCCTGTGCGGCGAAGGCGGGCCCGGCGAGCGCGAGGGCCGCCCCGGCGGCGGCAGCGGTGACGGCTGCCCGGCGGACGGTCAGGGGGACGCGCTTCAGGTTCATCACAGTGGTTCTCCACGGTCGGGTCACGGTCGGTGCGAGGACGCGGAATGCCGCCCTTCACCCCCGCACGACGCGCGACCCGCCACGAGGTTGCCGCCGATTGCGAAAAACTTTCCGGCGAAAAGCTCTGTCAGGCCGTGGGCAGCGGGATCCTGCGGACCACCTCGAAGCTCAGATTCCCGTACGCGGTGAAGAAGGCGGCGGCCGCGAGTTCGGTGGCACCGCCCGGGTCGCGGGCGACGACCTTGGCACGGCGGGCCGTCCTGTCCAGCTCCGGCGCGTGCCGGCGGCCCAGCCGGACGGTGCGCGTGACCCCGTCGGCCCGGACGTTCAGGAAGCAGTCCCAGGTGCCCGGTGGGATCGGCCCGCCCCCGGCCACCGTGGTCAGGTCGAGCTCCGCCAGGAAGCCGGCCATCGTCAGCTCCGGGTCCAGCTCGGTGAGCTCCGGCGCGGGGCGGGCCTGGACCGGTACGAGGTGCTCGCTGCCCGTCTCCCGCGCCCGCAGTACGAGCTCGCTCTCCATGCGGCCGGTCCCGAGCGTCTGGATGTACGCGTGGCCGGTCAGCCGTACGCGGCCGCCCTGCCAGGTCAGCGACGCCAGCCGGTGCAGCGTCCTGAGCTTCTCGGTCACGTCGAAGAGCACGTCCGGCAGGCCCGCCGCCGGGTCCCGGAACAGCGGGTAGCAGCGGTAGACGCGGCCGTTGTCGACGATCTCCTGCGGCGCCGGCTCCTTCGCCGGGTCGTACTCCATCAGCTGCTCGAAGGCGGGCAGCGGGCCGCAGGCGAACGCATAGAGCCGGATCCAGTCGATCCGCGGCAGTTCGCCGCCCATGTCCGGCTTCCAGTACGTCTGCACCAGCGCCCGCGCCCGCTCGTACACCTCGGCCGTGAAACCGGGGTTCCCGTGGCGGGCGTCGACGGCCGGCCGCAGCGCCGTGCGCAGCAGGCTGCGGAAGTGCCGGCCGAGCATGCGGCGCCGTCCCACCGGGTCCTGCACCCGCTCGGCCACCAGGGCCATGACGCGCTCGATGTGCGCCACCGTCTCGCCGGCGGTGCGGACGCGGGCGGTGATGTTCTGCCCGTCCTCGCGCAGGCGCAGGAAGTAGCAGTCGTAGTCGCCGACGACCGAGATCTTCCCGGCGGCCAGGAACACCCCCGTCACGAAGACCTGGTCCTCGCCGTACCAGAGGTCGTCCGGGTAGCGCAGGTGCGCGTCCTCGACGACCCGGCGGCGTATCAGCTTGGCCGAGTGGAGCGAGCGGTAGACCTCCGAGGTGTAGAGGTCGGCCTCCTCGGCGTGCCGGTGGGCCTTGTCCGACACCGTCCGGCCGAGTCCGACCTGCTTGGCGAGTACGACGTCGCTGCCCTGGGACTCGGCCATGTCCAGCAGCCGCTCGAGTGCCTCGGGGCCCAGGTAGTCGTCGGCGTCGAGGACGAATACGTACCGGCCGCGGGCCAGGTCCAAGGCCCGGTTGCGGGGCCCGCCGGGGCCGCCGGAATTCGGCTGGTGCACGACGCGCAGCTGCGGGTACCGGGCGGCGTAGCGGTCCAGTTCGGCGCCGCTGCCGTCCGTGGAACCGTCGTCGACCGCGACGACCTCCAGGCGGTCGGCCCCCAGGGTCTGCCCGAGCACCGAGTCGAGGCACTCGTTCAGGTAAGGCATCGCGTTGTAGACGGCGATGATCACGGATATGTCGGGGGCGGACGCGTGGTGCATGCACCCGAGCATAAAGTTCGCCCCCGGCGCCTCCAGAGGCGGTGTCCGCGGGAGGCCGGCCCAGGGGTGCGGGGTGATCAGCGGAGCCGGTCGAGGCCGCTTACGGCCCGGCCGATGAGGGCGATCCCCTCCTCCAGCTCGCCCGGCGGCCCTGCCGCATAGCCGAGGACCAGCCCCGGGGAGCCCGGCCGGATGCGGTGCCAGGACAGCGGGTGGGCCTTGACCCCGAGGGCCAGGGCCGCCGCCGCGAGGGCGGTGTCCTCGAAGGCCGCGCCGTCGAAGGTGACCATCAGGTGCAGGCCCGCCGCCGCTCCGTGGACCCGGGCGCCCGGCAGGTGCGCGGCGATCGCCCGGAGCATGGCGTCACGCCGGCGGCGGTGGCGGCGCCGGACGAAGCGCAGGTGGCGCTCCAGCTCGCCGGAGTCCATCAGCCGGGCCAGCACCAGCTGGGCGAGGACCGGATTGCCGAGGTCGGCGTAGCGTTTCGCGGCGACCACCGCGCCGCGCAGGCGCGGCGGGACCAGCAGCCAGCCCAGGCGCAGCGCGGGGGCGAGCAGTTTGGACACGCTCCCGGCGTAGCAGACGCCCTCGGGGAGCAGGGCGCGCAGCGCGGGGACCGGCGCACGGTCGTAGCGGTGCTCGGCGTCGTAGTCGTCCTCGATGACCAGTCCCCCGGCCGCTGCCCAGCCCAGCAGCTCCCGGCGGCGCTCCCCGTCGAGCACGACCCCGGTCGGGAACTGGTGCGCCGGGGTCAGCAGCACCGCCGCGGCTCCGCTCGCCCGGAGCGCGGCGGTGTCGAGCCCGCTCCCGTCCACCGGTACGGGCACCGTCTCCAGCCGCCCGTACTCCAGCTGCTGCCGGGCTCCGAGCGAGCCGGGGTCCTCCACCGCGACCCGCCGTACGCCGTCCTCGCGCAGCACGTGCGCCAGCAGGCCCAGCGCCTGGGCGACGCCCGCGACGACGACGACCTCGTCGGGGTCGGCGCGGATCCCGCGGTTGCGGGCCAGCCAGCCGGTGACCGCCGCCCGGAGGGCGGGCGTGCCCTGCGGGTTGCCGTAGCCGAAGTCGGCGGCGGTGAGCCCGGCCAGGACGCGGCGCTCGGCCTGGAGCCAGGCCGTACGCGGGAAGGCGGTGAGGTCGGGCACCCCCGGCGAGAGGTCGATCCGGGCAGGCACGGCACGCAGGACGTCCACGAGCGGCCCGCCGGCCTGCGACCCGAACGGTCCGAGCGGCCCGCCGGGCCCGGGCCGGCCGGCGGGGGCGAGCGCCCCGGCCGGGTCGAACGGCCCGGCCGGAGCTTGCGATCCCCCGGAACGGAGCGGTCCGAGCTGTCGGTCCGGGGCGGCTGGCGCCGGTACGCGCGGCACGGTTGCGGGCAGGGGCGCGGCGACCACGATCGTGCCCGCGCGGCCGCGGCCGAGCACCTGGCCGGCGTCGGCCAGTCGCTGGTAGGCCTCGGTGACCAGCCCGCGGGAGACGCCGAGCTCCGCCGCGAGCACCCGGCCCGCCGGGAGCCTGCTGCCCACCGGCAGCGTGCCGTCGGCGATGGCGGCGCGGATGCGGGCCGTCAGCCACTCGGTACGGCCGCCCGGCGGGGCCTGGCCGATGTCGAGCTGCAGGAAGTCCGAGCCGCTGACGGCCCCAGCGCTTTTGGACCCCTTGGAACGATGCTCTTCGGCACTGTCCATGGGTCCAATGCTGGCAGAGCCTGGGCCGTATGAACACCTCCCCCGGCGCGCTGCGCGACCTCGCCCCCGGCACCCTCGGCATGGTGCTGGTCGGCAGCAGCGTCACCGTCTCCCGTTCCCTGGTCCATGCCCCGCTGTTCGCCACGCAGGCCGTCCGCTATGCGGCCGCCACCCTGCTCCTGCTCGCGTTCGCCCGGGCCGCCCGGGTGCCGGTCCTGCGGCCTCGCGGCCGGGAGTGGCTGTGGCTGGCCGGGATCGCGGCCACCGGGCTCGTGCTGTTCAACGTGGCCGTCGTACGCGGCGTCGCGCATGCCGAACCGGCCGTGATAGCCGTCGCGGTGGCCTCCGTACCGGTCCTCCTCGGGGTGCTCGGCCCGCTGCTGGAGGGCCGCAGCCCCAGCCGCAGGATCCTCCTCGCCGCCCCCGTGGTCGTGGCCGGGGCCGTCCTCGTGGAGGGCACGGGCCGGGCCGACGCCGCCGGGGTGGCCTGGGCCGCGCTCGCACTCGCCTGTGAGGCCGCTTTCACCCTGCTCGCCGTACCTGTGCTGCGGCGGCACGGGCCGTGGGGAGTGTCGGTGCACGCGGTATGGCTGGGCGCCGTGATGCTGGGGGTGCTGACGCTGCTCACCGAGCGCCCGTCCGACCTGTCGGCCGTCGGTCCGGCCCAGTGGGCGGCCGCCGGGTACCTCGCCGTCATGGTGACCGCAGTGGCGTTCCTCCTCTGGTACCGCACGGTGGCCGCCGTCGGCGCCGGCCGGGCCGGCCTGCTGACCGGGGTCGCGCCCCTCGCCGCGGCCGCCATCGGCGCCCTCTCGGGCGGCGGGATGCCGGGTCTGCCGGTCTGGACCGGCCTCGTCGTGGTGGTCGCCGGGCTGGTGGGCGGGCTCCGGAGTCCGCAGCCGGGGCCGCCCGTACGGAGGGATCCGCGGCAGCGGAAGGAGCCCCGGCAGCCGAAGGACCGGGCGCCCACGTCCCCTTGAGGGTCCGCGGCCCGGTGGATCACAATCCGCAGATGCCGACGCCCCCGCACCCCAGTGTCCCCTCCAGCAGCCCCCCGTACAGCAGTTGGATGCGGTACTTCTCCCCCACCGCCAACCACCGGCGGCTCGGCCTGGTCTGCCTCGGCGTCGGGATCCAGCAGGGCCTGCTGCCGGTCGTCGGACCACGGGCCCTGGACCACCACGTCGCCGTCGTCGTCACCCGGGGGCGGGGCTGGTTCAGCCACGGCGGGCGCCCGCCGCAACCGGTGTCCGCGCCCGCACTGCTCTGGCTGGTGCCGGGGGTGGAGCATCACTACGGCCCCGATCCGGAGACCGGCTGGGACGAGTGCTTCGTGGACTTCGCGGGCCGCAGCGTGGCGGCGTACACCGACCTCGGCTACGTCACCCCCGATCGCCCGCTGGTGCCGCTGAGCGGCACGGAGGGAGTGCGGCACGTGGTCGACGGGATCGTCCGGGCGGCCCGGCGCGGCGGCCCGCTGCTGGAGGTGGAGGCCGCCGCGGCCGTGCACGGACTGCTCGTGTCGCTGCGCTACGCCCGCGCCGAAGTGTCGCGGCACGGGGACGCGGTGATGGACGCCCTGGCCCGGGACGCACTGCTGCCCATCTCGGTGGCCGAGCACGCGGCCCGGCTCGGGATACCGCTGCCCGAACTGCGCGGGGCCGTACGGCGCAGCACCGGGGAGGGGGTCAAGGAGTACCTCCTCGGGATCAGGCTGAGCCGGGCGAAGGAGCTCCTGGCCCGTACCGACCTGCCGGTCGCCGGGGTCGCCCGGCGGGTCGGTTACGAGGATCCGGCGTATTTCAGCAGGCTGTTCAGCCGCCGGGTGGGCATGGCTCCGGTCCGCTTCCGCGCCCAGCAGTCCGTACGGGGCCCGGTCCGCTGACGCGGTGCGGTCGTGGGCGGCACCCCCGTTAGGATCTCAACCCTGTGATCATCAAGGGGGATTCCGCATGTCCAACACCGACCAAGCCGTACTGCGACCGCTCGGGCCGGACGATCCTCAGGAGATAGCCGGTTACCGGCTGCTCGCGAAGATCGGCGAAGGCGGCATGGGTTCCGTTTACCTCTCGCGGACCCGCGGGAACCAGCCGGTCGCCCTGAAAGTCATCCGCCGCGAGTTCGCCCGGGAGCAGGACTTCCGGGTCCGCTTCGAACGTGAGGTGCAGGCGGCCCGCCGCGTGCAGGGCTACCACATCGTGCCGGTACTCGACCACGACACCAGCGGTGAACAGCCGTGGCTGGCCACCGCGTTCGTGCCGGGCCTGGCGCTCGACGACGCTCTCGCGACCCACGGACCGCTGCCGCTGCCCGCGGTCTTCCAGCTGATCGGCTGCACGGCGCAGGCCCTGCACTCCATCCACGCCGCCTCGGTGGTGCACCGCGACCTCAAGCCGAGCAACATCCTGCTCGGCTCGAACGGCCCCTGGGTCATCGACTTCGGCATCGCGCGGGCCACCGACACCACCCAGCTCACGCGCAGCGGCGGGTTCATCGGGACGCCGCAGTACATGTCTCCCGAGCACGCCCTCGGCCGGACGGTCACTCCGGCGACCGACGTGTTCGCGCTGGGGCTGATCGCCGCGGTCGTGGCCACCGGCCGCCACCCGTACGGCGACGGCGCGGGACTCTCGATCGCCGCCGCGATAGCCAACACCCCCCAGCAGGCGCCGGATCTCAGCGGCTACCCGGACCCGCTGCGCCAGCTGCTGGAGCGCTGCCTGCACTCCGACGCCGACAAGCGGCCCCAGCCGGCCGAGCTCGCCGAGTGGTGCAGCCAGACGGCGGGGCGGGACCTGCGCGACTTCGGCGGCTGGCTGCCCGCGCCGCTGACCGCGGAGATCGCGCGGCGCGAGCAGTCGGCGCAGGCGCAGGCTCAGGCGCCGGCCCCGGTGCAGGCTCCGGCACAGGCCCCGCCCCCGCCCGCGTACGCGCCGATCCGGACCCCCGAGCCCGCGCAGCCCGCGCAGCCCGCGCAGCCCGCGTACGCGCCCACCCAGGCGTCCGGACCGGTCCCGGTGGCGTACGCGCCGACCCAGGCCCCGGCGGTTGGCCCCCAGGCCTCGGTGTACGGCGCGCCCCCCGCCCCCGCCTACGCTGCACCGGCGGCGGCCCCCGCCCCCGCCCCCGCGCGCAGCCGGATGCCCCTGATCGTCGGCGCGGGAGTCCTGGTACTCGCCCTCGCCGCCGGCGGCACCTGGTACCTCACGCGCAACGAGGACGACGGCACCCGGCAGACCGCGGGCGAGGACAAGGGGAAGACGGCGGACGCCCCGAAGGAGGCGGCGGCGCCTGCGGCGGCGCAGTCCGGCGGCCCGAGCCCCTCGGCCTCGGCCTCGGCCTCCGGCCGCACCTACACCGCGGTGTACAAGGACAAGCCGCTGAAGCTCCTGGCTCCCAGGGAGTTCGGCAAGGTCAACGACGTCGACCTCGACTTCCCCAAGGTGGCCGGCTTTCTGACCGGAGAGATCAGCGGGAGCGACCGGGAGCTGGACATGGGCTACTCGAATGTCCAGCTCTCGACCTCGTTCGGCAAGAGCAAGGGTCCCACCCCCGAACAGTGCGAGACCGGGGCCGCCACCAACCCGATGCCCGACAAGCTGCGGGAGGCGGACCTCATCGGCGCGGACCGCGCCATCGTCGCGGGCGACCTGCTGTGCACCGTCACCTCCAAGGGCAACCTCGCCATGGTCAAGATCGTCAGTATCGAAGACTCGACCGACACGCAGTACAAGGTCCCGACCTACCTCACCGAAGTGACCCTCTGGAAGCGGTAGCAGACCCGGGCCGGTAACCGACGTTGAGTTCCGCGACCGAGCTCCACGGGTTGCCGGCCACCTCGCTCGTGGCCTTGAGCCTCAGGTAGCGCGCGGTGCGGGGCGTGAAGGTGACGTCCTGCTGGGCCGTCGTGTCCGGGAAGGTCCCGGCGGCGGCCGCCGTCCCCCAGGTGACCCCGTCCGTGGAGGTGAACACCTGGTAGTCGGCGATGCGGCCGTTGCTCTGGGTCTGCCGGGGCAGGCAGTGCAGCGCCGAGACGTCGTACGGGGCGCCCAGGTCGAGGGTGATCTCGTGGGGCATCGGCGCGGTGGCGGCGTACCACTCGGTGTGCCAGATGGTGGAGGCGTCGCCGTCCAGGACGTTGGCGGCGGCGCCGTTCTCGCCGGTGGTCTCCTGGCTGTCGACGACCCGGACGCTCATCTGCCCTTGCGGTACGAGGAGTTCACCGCCGCCCGTCGGCCCGAGGTCGTCCACGGTCAGGTCGTCGAGGATCAGGTCGGCCTCGTTGTGCGAGTCCTCCGGGGTCACCTTCCGTACGCCGATCCAGGCGTCGGCCCCGGCGGTGAAGGTGGTGCCGAAGGCGGTGGGCGTACGGGCCTGGTCCAGCGCGGTGGCGGTCTCGGCGGCGCCGGAGCCGGTGATGAACCGGTAGTCCCCGCCGAAGCCGCTCTCGTAGCGGAAGGCGACCTTGTACGCGTGCCCGGGGGTCAGCCGCAACGTCTGGGGCAGGGTGCGGTAGACGAGTCCGGTGCGCTCCTCGTGCGACTTGAGGGAGTTCTGCCCGCCGATCACGTCGTCGACGAGCTTCCCGTTCCAGCCGGCCTGCGTGTACGGGGCGTTGCGCTGGGCCAGGTGGGTGCGCGGATCGGTGGCGGACCCGCCTGCGCCGCCGAACGCGAACGGGCCCCAGCCGGCGTCGACGTTCTCGAAGTCCTCGGCGAAGGTGTGGCCGCCGAGCGGGGTGCGGGCGGAGCGGACCACGCGTACGTCGTCCAGGTGGACGGCGCCGGACCCGGCCGCGGCGGAGAGCTTCAGGGTGGCGGTGGACTGGCCTGCCGGGACGTCGAAGAGCACCTTCATGCGCTGCATCCTGGTGCCGTTCTTCTCGCTGCCGCCCAGGTTGTCGGTCAGGGGCGAGGAGTCGGCGTACACGGAGGCCGCACTGCCCCCTGCGGGGGTGACGGTGAGAGTGGCGGCCCGGCCGGCCGCGGTCGAGACCCAGACGGAGGCGGCGTAGGTGCCCGGCGTCAGGCCCGTGAGCTGCTGGGAGACGGCGGGGGCGGTCCCGGCGGCGAGGGTGAGCTCGTTCTGGCCCTGGGCGTTGCGGGCGACGGCTGCGCCGGCCCCGGTGACGGTCCACGCGTCGAGGTTGCCCGCGTAGAAGGAGGGGTCCTTGACCGGGGTGCCCTCGCCCCACTTCGGGTCGGCCTGGGCGGGCGCGGCGCCGTTGGTGACGAGGTAGGGGGTCTTCGCGGTGGCGTTGACGGTGATCCGGCCGCCGGTGACGGGGAGGTCACCGACCAGCCGGCGACCGGTGTCGGTCAGCTGGTAGAGCTTGGGCGCGGACCAGCCTGCGGGCAGGGTCCAGGTCGTGGAGCCGCCTTTGTCGTTCCAGTGGTACAGCTTGCCGTCGCGCGGGAGCAGGTAGCTGCCGCCGCTGAGCACGGTGCGTCCGCCGGTGGTGATCTTCCGGGTGTTGCCCGTGGTGGTGGCGGTCGTGCCGTTCGCGAGGGTGACCGAGTTGGCGGTCCACTTCACGATCGGGGATTCCTGGAGGTACTTGGTCGGCAGATTGACGGCGAAGGTCGTGTTCAGGAAGGCGGTGTAGTCCTTCTTGCCCTGCCAGCCCTCGTACGCGGTGAGTTCGGCGCCGCCGAGCAGCGGGTTTCCGGCGATCCAGTCGTCCTTGGCGTGGTTGGCGATGAACCGGGCGATGGTGGAGTTGATGCCCTTGAGATCGCTGCCGCCGTAGTTGACGTCGGCCGCCCAGTGGTGCCAGAGGGACTGCTCGGTCAGGGTGTTGGGGAACTCGGTGGCGAGCTGGAAACCGAGGCCGCCGATCTCGCGCTGGAGTTTGCGCGATACGTACCCGTCCCCGTACCAGACGTCCACGTACAGGAAGTCGAGCCCGGGCGCGGCCGTCTTGAGGTCCTGGAGCCGCTTCAGCCGCTCGCCGGACTGGCCGTCCTTGCGCGTGTCCACGTAGTACGACTGGTCGAGCCAGTCCCAGCCGAGTCCGCCGCTCTGGTGTGCTGGGTCGAAGGTCGCGGAGACCGGGTACTCCTCGGTGGCGTTGATGTGGACGCCGAAGTCGGCGTTGTAGGCGTGGCCGGCGGTGGTGAGGGCGTTCAGGCCGGCGGCGCCGCCCGGTTTGGAGCCGATGTTCTTGTAGTCCATGTGTGCGGAGTCGTGGCCTTCGGAGGCGTACCCCTTGAGGAGGACGAACTGGCCGAGGCCGTCGGTGGCGAGGCTGACGCGCTTGGTCTCGTCGAGGGTCTCGGCGAAGGGGTGTGTGGCCTGGGAGGCGAAGTTGAAGGGGATGCGCTGCACGACCCGGTCGGCGGTCCGCTGCCATCCGGTGGGCGGGGTCCAGATGTCGCGGTAGGCGACGGCGGCGTCCTGCCAGTCGACGGCCCCGTCGCCGTTGCGGTCCCCGGTGATCGCGATCCGCGCGTACGGGAGCGGCTCGGTGTCGGTGTCGGCGGCGCCCGCGGCCCGGTAGAGCCAGGCTCCGCTCCACAGGCCGGCGCGGCGGTAGGCACCCCGGTCGGTGACCCGCTTGCTGATCCGGCCGTTCTCCCGGGCGGTGCCGCCGGAGGGGGTGTCGTACAGGGAGTTGGAGTCGATGGCCGCGGCGAGCTTGGCGGTGTTGGCGAGCCCGTACATCACGGTCGTCGCGGCGGGGTCCACGGGGGTGCTCGCGGTGACGGGGGTGAAAGTGTCCCCGGTGCCGGTGGTGGCGGTGTGCATGTTCGCCGTGGCCAGCGCGGCGCCGGGCTGGTCGCTGCGGACGCTGACGAGGTTGTGGTCGGGGATGGCGAGGCTGCGGACGCGCAGGGCGGGGGTGTCCTCGATCGCGGTGACCTTGAAGTCGACGACCGAACCGGTCACCGAGAGCCGGGCCCTGACGGTCACCCCGGAGAAGGACAGCGCGTAGTCCACCGCGGAGGCGGACGGGGTGGAGGTCACGGCGGGGGTGTACGCGGTCCCGTTGACGACGATCGCGGACAGGGCGTCCTCGTTGCCGTTCAGCACGTCCCCGGTGGCCCGCCGGGTGTAGCTGACGACCCGGGGGAAGCCGCTGTCCACGGCGACGGACAGCTCGGCCGAGCTGATCGTCACGGGTGCGGCGGCCGCCGCGGCCGGGGCGGGCACGGAGACCACCAGGGTCGCGAGGAGAGCGGCGACCGCGGCTGCTGCGGTCGGCCGGAAGGGGGTGCGCATCGGGCCTCCGGGAGTCGGCGCTTCCTTGGCGGAAGACCGCACGGCCCGGAGGCCCGCGGTCCGCTCACTGACCAGTCAGCTTGCGGACCGCACCGCCGCAGGCCCATGGACAAAGCAGAGCCCCGTCCTGGACTTACGTGGCGGATGAGCGGATCAGGTGGTGGCGGGGACGATCACGACGGCCGTGCCGTACGCACACACTTCGGTCCCGACGTCGGCGGCTTCGGTCACGTCGAAGCGCATCATCAGGATCGCGTTCGCGCCGCGGGCCTTCGCTGCCTCGATGAGCCGCTCCATGGCCTGGTTGCGGGTCTCCACCAGGGTCTTGGTCAGGCCCTTGAGTTCGCCGCCGATCATCGACTTCAGGCCTGCGCCGATCTGGCTGCCGAGGTGGCGGGAGCGGACGGTGAGGCCGAAGACCTCACCGATGACCTGCTCGACCCGGTAGCCGGGGACGTCGTTGGTCGTCACGACCATGACGCCGGTCTGCTGGGCCGCCGGGCCGCCGCTGTAGTCATCGATACCCATGGGACCCACTGTGGCGGCGGGCCCGGGCCCGCGCATCCGGAGGGGGTCCGATCCGGCCGTTGGGACCCGGGGTCAGGTCAGGCGGGCGACGAGGCCGGACTCGTGGGCCAGGACCACGGCCTGGGCGCGGCTGGACACGCCCAGCTTGCTCATGCAGCGGTGCACGTGCGTCTTGACGGTGGCGGCGCTGAGGACGAGCCGCTCGGCGATGCCGGTGTTGGACAGGCCGGCTCCGACCAGGCCGAGCACCTCGCGCTCGCGCGGGGTCAGGGCGGCCAGACCGGGGTGCGGGTCCCGGGCGACCGGGACGGCGTACGCGGCGATGATCCCCTGCAGCGCTCGGGGGCTGAACAGCATCTCGCCCGCGTGGACGGTGGCGATGGCGGCGAGCAGCCGTTCGGGCGGGGTGTCCTTCAGCAGGAAGCCGCTCGCCCCGACCTGCAGGGCCCGGAAGACGTACGCGTCGGAGTCGAAGGTGGTGAGCACGAGCACCTTGGGGCGCACGGGTTCGGCCCCGGTAGCGGTACCGGACCCGGTACCGGCCGGTGCATCGGCCCCCGCCTCTGCCTCCGCCTCCGCCCCCGACTCGGTCGCGGCCCGTGCCCCGGCGAGGATCCGCTCGGTGGCGGCGATGCCGTCGGTGCCCGGCATCCGGATGTCCATCAGGATGACGTCGGGCCGGGTCTCGGCGGCGAGCCGGACGGCCTCCTCGCCGCCCGCCGCCTCGCCGACGACCTCGATGCCGGGCGCGGCGCCCAGGAGCGCGCACAGCCCGGACCGGATCAGGAACTGGTCGTCGACGACGAGCACACGCAGCATGACCGCCTCTTTCCTAAGCCTGGGCGCCGGTGGCGGCCCGGGGGACGGGGACCCGGAGTCTGACCTCGAAGCCGCCTTCCGGTGCAGGTTTGGCGGTCACCGTGCCGTGGTAGATCGTGGCCCGCTCGCGCATGCCGATCAAGCCCTGACCGGCGGATCCCGGGGCGGCGGCCGAAACACGTACCCCGGTACGGGCCTCCGCACCGGCCGGCGTGCGGCCGCTTCCGTCGTCTCTGACGCGTACCGAGACCTCGTCGTGCGCGTAGTGCACGTGGACGGTGGTCTGCGCGGCCGGGGCGTGCTTGATCACATTGGTGAGCGCCTCCTGTACGACGCGGTACGCGCACAGGTCGATCCCGGGCGGCAGCGCGTACGCCGTCCCCGTGATCCGTACGTCGACGGGCACGCCGGCCTCGGAGACCCGCTTGACCAGTTCGTCGAGGCGCCCGAGCCCGGACACCCTGGGTGGCTCCTGCGCTGCGGGCGCGCGGCCGTCCTCACGGAGTACGAGGAGCATCCGGCGCATCTCCGCCAGGGCCTCGTGGGCGCTGTCCCCGATGGTGTCCAGGGCCCGGCGGGCGGTCGGCGGGTCGGAGGCGAACACGTACCCGGCGAGGCCGGTCTGGACGGAGATCACCGAGACGTGGTGGGCGATGACGTCGTGCAGCTCGCGGGCGATCTGGATGCGTTCCTCCATGACGGCCCGCCGGGCCTTCTCCTCCTGTTCCCGGCGCAGTTGCCGGGTGAGCTCGCGCAGCCGCCGGGCGCCGTCGCCGGTCACCCAGCAGACGATGGTGGTCACGGTGACGAAGCCGACGCTGAGCGGGCCGATGCCGGGTTCGGCGAGCCGGGTCCCCCAGAGCAGGACGAGCAGCGCACCGACCGCGCATCTGGCCGAAACTCGCCGCTCGCGGAGCGAGGCGACGGTGTACAGCGCGAGCGCGAGGCCGCAGACGGCGACGGCGTGGTAGTAGCCGAGGGTGAAGTAGCAGCCGGTGCTGAGAGCGGTGCTGATCAGGACGGCGACCGGGAAGCGGCGGCGGAGCACGAGCGGCAGGTAGACCGCGGCGAGCAGGGCGTAGGCCAAGGCGTCGGTGTCCCGCCAGTAGCCGTTGGGGTCGGGCCAGTTGCGGAGCATGGTGGTCGAGATCCAGAGCGAGCCGATGGCGTACACGATCTCGCCGGCGGCCGGCAGCGCGGCGCGGAGCCGGGCCATCGCCGGATGTGCGGACAACTGCACGTCAACCCCCTTGAGTACACCCCTGGTTGTACAGGGTGACCCCCCAGCGGGGTAGGCGGATTTCACCCTGTGGATGGGCGAGCCCGGCGGACCGGGCGCGTAGATTTCCCTGAGCCGGACCAAGCCGGCACCGGCCCTGCCCCGCGGGGCCCCGCCACGCGGCCGTGCCCGTTCGGGGGCGGGCACGGCCCCGCGTACGCCGGTAGGGGTGGTGGCCGGTCTGCGGCCGACTGCCTACCATGGGCGGTCACCTCAGCCGGAGGACAGTGCCCATGGAGTCGCCGCAGAACCCGTCGGGACACCCGCCGCCCGCACACCCGCAGACCCCCCTCATCGACATGCACACCCCGAGCGTCGCCCGGATGTACGACTGGCTGCTGGGCGGGGTGGAGAACTACGCGAGCGACCGCGAGGCCTGCGCCCGGCTGCTGGAGATCGCCCCCAGCACCCAGCTCCTGGCCCGCAACAACCGGGCGTTCCTGCGGCGCGTCGTGCGCATCCTGGTAGAGGAGTACGGGATCCGGCAGTTCCTCGACCACGGCTCCGGTCTGCCCACGCAGGACAACGTGCACGAGGTGGCGCAGCGGGCCGATCCCGGCTGCAAGGTCGCGTACATCGACAACGACCCGATGGTCCTGGCACACGCCCAGACCTCCCTGCACGAGGACGGCCGCACGCTCGTCCTGTCCAAGGACCTGCGCCTGACCCGGCAGATCCGGCAGGACACGGACGGTTTCCTGGACTGGGACCGGCCCATCGCGGCCCTGTTCGTCTCCGTGCTGCACTGCCTGCGGGACACGGACGACGAGAACGATCCCGCGGCGGTCGTACGGAACACCGCCGCGCAGCTGCCGCCGGGCAGTTTCATGGTGATCTGCCAGCTCGTCAGCGACGATCCGGTCGTCCGCCGCGACGTGACGCGGCTCATGGACGTGACCACGCACGGCACTTGGGGCCGGGTGCGGGAGACCCACGAGGTGCGCCGGTACTTCGACGGGCTGGACGTCCTCGGGCCCGGGCTCGTCGACGTGGTCGACTGGCGGCCCGACGCCCCGCCGCCGCCCCTGGGGAACCGGCCGCGGGACTGGGTGGAGTGGGGCGGGGTCGGCCGCCTCTGAGAGCCTGAGAGCCTGCCGGCCGACTCCCCTGCCGGCGCCGGGCGCGTCCTAGTCGTCGCCGGCGTGGCTGAACTGGTGCTTCGCCTCGAGGATCAGGTCGACGCTCTCGTCCTTGGAGGCCGCCGCGTTCCGCAGGTTGCTCAGGGCGTTGCGGTAGTCGTCGAGGCCCCGCGGCCTCGTCACGTAGTTCGCGCCGTTGATGTGCTCCACGTACGCCAGCTCGGCGTGCTCCCCGTCACGGAACTTCAGGTGCGTGATCGGGTAGGGCGGTGTGGCCCCGTACTCACGGGTCATCCTGAGGATGCGGATACTCACCTTGTCGGTGTCGCCGGCGCGCAGCAGGTGGTTCAGCTGCTCGTGCATCACGGCCGCGTTGCCGCAGCGGCGGTGCAGTACGCCTTCCTCGAGCAGGGCGGTCACCCGGGGCAGCGGGCCGTCCATCAGCCGCAGCTGCCGTTCGGTGCGCAGCTCGACGACCCGTTCGACCTCCTCGGGGTCGGCGCTGGGCATGACCGCCCGGACCATGTACCGGGCGTAGTCGCGGGTCTGGAGGATGCCGGGGACGACGAGGTTCTCGTAGACGCAGATTTCCTCGGCGTCGCCCTCCAACTGGATCAGTCGCCTGAGGAAGTCGGGGGTGACGTCGCTGAACTGCTCGTACCACTCGGAGTCCTGCGCGTGTTCCAGGAGCCGTTCGATCGCCCGCATCTCTTCGGCGTCGACTCCGTAGTACCGGGCGAGGTCCCGTACGTCGCGCGGTTTCGGCGGGCTCTCACCGCGCTCCAGCCGGCTGATCTTCGAGACCGATCCGCGGATGACCGGTGCGACCTGGCGCAGGGTCAGGCCGCGGGCCTCGCGGCACCTGCGCAGTTCCTGCCCCAGCAGGCGGTCGGCCGCCGCCCGGGCCGGATCGTTTCCCATCGGCAGGACGGGAGCGACGGGCTCGGGCAGCGGCTCAGGGAGGGCGGGCATCAGAACTCCCTATGACTGGGGCGATGGTCCGTCACAGCATGGGCCGCCTCCCTCTGCCCCTCAAGCCGTGGCCCCGGCTTGAGGCGTCATCCGGTCAGATGGTCGAATTCCGCATGTTTGGCGCCGTCGATGAACGCCTCGATCTCGGCGGCCGTGAACACCAGGGCCGGACCGTCGGGGAAGCGCGAGTTCCGCATCGCCACGGCGCCACCCGCCAGTGCGGCGACCTCCACGCAGTTTCCGTTGCCCACGCTGGCACTGCTCTTGACCCACACCGCGCCGGGAATCTCGCTCGCCACCACGCCGTTGTCCATCTGCATGATCGGACCCCTCCTCGTCGGACGCGCACGACCGTGCGGACCCGTGTCGGATCGCACGACGAGCACTGACAGAAATGCTAGCCAGATGTAGGGGACACCGGAGTCCCTCGAACGGGTGCCTCGGCTGAGCGGCGTCCCGAATGGTCGAACTCCGGACGCAAGGGTAATTTATTGAGCATTTCGGGCTAAACGGCGGTGCGTCACCGGGTCGGTACGACCCGCCCTCGCCATAGTCGACCGTGGCGACCGACTGGTTGCCGCCCCGGCCCGCGACTCGCCGCTGCCGGGCGGATGTCTTCGTAGAGGAGCCTGCACATGCAGAAGCCCACCAGGACCGTCCTCGCTCTCGCCGCCGGAAGCCTGGTGCTCGGCTTGGTCGGCGCGGGCGCCGCCGTCGCGGACAACGGTCCGGTGTCCGGCACGCCGTCGCGGAAGCTCGTCCTTCTCGACCCGGACGACGACCAGTCCGGCACCCACAAAGACAAGAAGTACACCGTCGGCAAGGTCGTCTCGCGGGGCCCGCTGAAGATCCGCAGCAAGCCCAACACCCGTGCCGACGCAGTGGGCCACGTGAAGCCGGACCAGAAGGTCGCCATCGTGTGCAAGACGTACGGCGAGTCGATCGACGGCAACAACATCTGGTACCGCCTTCACATCAAGGAGGACCACAAGCCGCAGGACGGGCGCGACGAAGACAGCGAGTCCGCTGAAGACAGCGAGTCCGCTGAAGACAGCGAGTCCGCTGAAGACAGCGAGTCCGGTGAAGACAGCGGGCGCGGTGAGCACGGCGAGCGCGGTGAAGACGGCGGACGGCAGGACGGGCAGGACGGGGAGGACGGGGAGGACCTGCGCAACGGGAAGGACGGCAAGGACGACAAGGATGGCAAGGACGGCAAGGACGGCAAGGAGCACAAGGACCGCAAGGGGCACAAGAAGGCCTGGATCACCGCCCGTTACGTGAAGAACCTGGACCACGTGAAGTGGTGCGACTGACCCTTCCGGTCAGCCCGCCGGGCGTACGGTACGCGGCCCCACACACTCCGCCCCGTACGCCCGGACCCGCTCGCGCAGTTCCCGGTCCGCCGTGACCACGACGCAGCCGCGCTCCGCGAAGGAGGCGGCCAGTTCCACGATCCGGTCGTCACCGCTCCCCGGCGCCGAGTCCACCCGTACTCCGGGCACGGACTCGACGCCCCGGGCGGCGCCCTCGACGACGAGGATGATCTCCTCGATCGGCCCGGTCTCCCCGCCGCCGGCCGGGTCCCGCTCCGCGAGGCGGTCGCGCAGCCGCTCCGCCGCGCCCCGCCGGTCCCGCCACCAGCCGTCCGGTACGGAACCGACGACGTTCGCGGCGTCCACGATCAACACGCTCATGGCCCCAGTATGGGCAGGACCGGCGCTCGCCCTCGCCGCCCGTGCCAGCCGGCGCCTAGAAGTCGCCGTAGTTGACCTGCCAGGTGGGCAGGCCCATCCGGCGCCAGACCGCGACCACCCGGTCCCGGTCGTCCAGCGACACCCGTACCGCGTACCGGTGGCGCACGTGCGCGTCGAACAGCTCCGCCTTCACCACGTCGTCGCGGCGCGTGTCGCCGAGCGGGCGCATCCACAGCTCGTCGTACGGCACCTCGTGCCGCTGCAGCCACGCCTCCGTCTGCGGCCGGTGCTCCTCGCCGCGCCCGGACAGCAGCACGATGGTGTCTCCGTCGGCGCGCCGGAAGGCGTCCAGCGCGTACCGCACCGGCTCGTTGAGCACGTCGATCTCGCAGCGCGAGAAGTCGTACGGGCTGCGGTCGCCGGTCAGCGCGAGCGTCCCGTCGATGTCGCACATCACCGCCGAGGGCAGCGCCGGGTCGGCCACGTACGGCTCGACCGTGGGCTGGTCGTTCAGCCACTCGGCGGTGAGCCGCCAGCCGCCCCTCTTGGCGCTCATGTGCTTGTCGTTGAGTATCCGGATGATCTCCTCGCCGACCGGCCGCTCCCGTGCGGCGTCCCGGCGCAGGCACTCCTCCACCGGCACGTCGGTGAAGTCGTGCACGACGAAGGTGGCCCGTCCGGCGACCGCCGCCTTGAGCCGCTTGGGGATGCGGGAGGTGAGGTGGGTGTTGTCGACGACCACGTCGAAGCCGTCGTCGACGGCCGCGCGCACCGCCGCGTCCTGGACGGCCAGGACGGTCTGCTCGTGGCGGTACGAGCGGCCGCGCTCCGGGTCGGGCAGGTCGAGCATGGCCCGCAGGTCGTCCAGGTTGACGCGGCGCATCCGGCCCGCGGCCTCGGCCTGCAGGGCGCGCGCGGCCGTCGTCTTCCCCGAGGCCGGCAACCCCGTCATGACATGGACGACGGGGCGCGCGGGGTCTTCGGACACTGGTCAGTTCTCCTCATCGGTGGTGAAGGGGTCGGACGGTTCCGGCCGCACGTCCCGCCATACGACGAGCTCGGTGGGCCGGTCGTCCAGGCGCAGGAACATCGCGGGACGGATCCGGCGGTCGGGCAGGGCCTGCACGGCGCGCGCGAACGCGCCCCGGTCGCCCGCCAGCGGGGCGAGCTGTGCGAACGCCTCGTCGATGGCGCGCTCGCGCTGCGCCGCCGCCTCCTCGAGGCGGGCGACCACCTCGCGCACCCAGGTGTCGAACTCGTCCGGCACCTGCTCCAGCAGCGCGTCGAGCGGCTTGCCGCCCGAGGCCTCGATGTCGGCGACGGTGCAGTGCAGGCCCTGCGCCAGCTCCTTGACGGGCAGGCCGGCGAACCGCTCGATGCCGTGGCTGCGCCAGATGTCCCGCTCGGTGACGCCGGTGACCAGCTTGTGGAGGCGTACGTACTCGGACAGCTTGGCCTTCGCGCGCACGCCGGAGGCGAACCGCAGTACGAAGCCCTCCGCGTCGGTACCGGCGGCGCTCTCACCGCCGGGCAGCGTGTTCGACTCGGCCAGCGCCAGCAGCTCGGCGAGCGGCATGGCGGGCCACACCGTGACGACGGATCCGATCCCCTGCCAGTGGACCGCGGCCTCGGCGAGCGGGACCTCGGTGCCGTCCAGGGCGAACGCGGCGAGGAGCACCAGGTCCCGGCGGTCGCCGTAGTCGACGACGATACGGTTCTGCGGGTACAGGATCTCCGCGAGGTAGGTCACGCCGGGGACGAGGGCCGAGGTGTCCCGGCCGTCGAGGTGGCGCTGGCCCCAGGTGGCCTGGGCGCTGATGAAGGATCCCTTGGACGCGACGCGCCAGCTGCCCGCGTAGTGGAAGACCACGGCGAGGCTGCCGTCGACCTTGTCGTACACCTCGAACGGCTCGTCGGGCAGGGCCGGTGCGTACGGCTGGCCGGACTCGTGCTCGCCGACGTTGAAGAACTTCGGCAGCGGCAGCGCGACGATCGCGCCGGTGGAGTCGTCGGCGACGAGTCCGCGGCAGCGCGTGGTCACCTGGTTCCAGACGCGCCCGTACTGTGCCGTCCGCGTGTACGTGTAGATGGACAGCGGCAGTTCGGGGTGCGACTTGCGGGTGACGTGCCCGGCGTCGATGGCTGCCGCCAGCTCCTGCTGCGGCAGCAGGTCGTGCAGCGTCGGGTAGGCCTGGTTGTGGCCCATGGGTTCCTCCCGGTTCGAGATGGTTCATTCTCACGTGCGGGAGGATGTGCCCGGTACTGAATTATCGCTGGTCCGGCGGGCTCTGGGCCAGGCGGTTGATGTCCTGTGGCCGCAGGATGCGGGTGCGGACGCCGGCTCCGGGTCTCGCGACGTTGATCATCGCGCGGCCGAGCTCCTCGGTGGTGGTGACGAGGTTCGGCGCGAAGCGGCGGAGCAGCGGGAAGAGCGGTGCGGTGACCAGGTAGGCGGCCCGGTAGAGGAGGGTCTTGGAGGGCATGCCGCGTACGGGCTGCACCAGGCCGGGGCGGAACATGTAGGCCTGGAACGGCAGCTGGAGCAGGTCGTTCTCCGTCTCCCCCTTGACGCGGGCCCACATGGAACGGCTCTGCTCGGTGCTGTCCGTGCCCTCCCCGGAGACGTAGGCGAAGGTCAGCCGGGGGTTGGCGGCGGCGAGCGGACGGGCCGCGGCGAGGGTGAGGCCGTGGGTGACGCGGCGGTAGTCCTGCTCTTTCATACCGACGGCGGAGACGCCGAGGCAGAAGAAGCAGGCGTCGTAGGAGGCCAGGTCCAGGTCCGGTGCGGAGAGGTCTGACGGGTCGTCCTGGATGCGCTCGCGCAGTTTGGGGTGGGAGACGCCGAGCGGGGTGCGGCCGACGGACAGGACGGCCGTGACGGTGTCGTCGCGCAGGCACTCGCGCAGAACACCCCGGCCGAGCATTCCGGTTCCGCCGAAGAGGATGACGTTCACGGGTGCAGCCTAAGCGGCCTAGTGCGAGACGCAGAGTTCATTGCCTTCCGGATCGGCGAGCGTGGTCCACGTGTAGGGGCCCTGGCGGCCCTCGTGCAGGTGCCGGGCGCCCTTGGCGATCAGTCGCTCGACGACTTCCTGCGGGTTGTCGGAGCCGGTGCGGACGTCCAGGTGGACCCGGTTCTTGACCCCCTTCGGCTCGGGGACGAGCTGGAAGAGGACGCGGGGCGCGCGCTCGAGCCCCTCGGGATGGCGGATGGCGGCGCCGGCCTTCCAGACGAGGGCTCCCCGGTGGGTGGTGGTGTCGTCGTCGGTGGCGTGGCCTGCGGCGACCATCTTGCGGATGAACTCTTCGTCGGTCGGCTCCACTTCCCAGCCGAGGGCGTCGGCCCACCAGTCGGCGAGGGGGTGCGGGTCGGCCGAATCGATGGTCACCTGGAACGTGTATGCCATGAGGGGACCCTACTGACGGCCACTGACAGCCGCCACGCGGCAAGCCTCCTCGACTCGGGTCGTTCGGTCGGTGCCGCTCCTGCGGCGGGTACGGTTTCTGCCGGACGTCCCTTTCCGAACGGGGTTCGCGCATGGAATTCGGCCACGTGGGGCGGGTGGTCATCGCCGACGACGAGCCCGTGGTGCGCAGGGGGCTGCGGACGTCCGTCGAGTCGACCGGCGCATTCCGTGTGGTGGCCGAGGCCGCCGACGGGCACGAGGCCGTCGAGGCCGTACGGGCGTACCTGCCGGACGTCCTGCTGCTGGACATCCACATGCCGCGGATGAACGGGCTGGAGGCGACGGCGGCGCTGCACGCACCCGATTCCGGTGCCGCCCCGCACATCGTCGTGACGACGGGCCTCGGGCTCGACGCGGACGTGGAGCAGGCCCTGGCCCTCGGCGCGGACGCCTTCCTCCCCAAGGACACCCCCCGTGAGGAACTGCTCGCCGCCCTGCGCGCGGTGCAGGAGGGCGATGCCGCGATGTCCCCGCAGGTGCTGCGGGACGTCCTCGACGGCCTGCGCACCCCGTCCGCGGGGCAGCGCCGGCAGGCGCGGGAGCGGGTGGACGTCCTGTCGGCGCGGGAGGCCGGGGTGCTGGGCCTGGTCGCCGAGGGGCTGGCGAACCGGGAGATCGGCGAGCGGCTGCAGCTGGCGGAGGACGCGGTGAAGGATCTGGTCGGCCGGATGCTGGCCGAGCTGGACGCCGCGAACCGGCTGCAGCTCGCGATCCTGGCCCGTACCGCCGGCCCGGGGGCGGAGGGTCCGCCGCAGTGAGGGCCGCTGCCCGGCGCGGGTTCCTGCGGCCGCTGGCCGCGCTGCTGTTCCCGCCGGGGCCGGAGGGCGGGAGCGGGCCGCACGGGGTGCTGCCGACGCTGCTGATCGGGCTGACCTTCGTGAGCGGGGTGGTCGACGCGGTGAGCTTCCTGGGGCTCGACCACGTCTTCGTCGCCAACATGACCGGCAACGTGGTCTTCCTCGGCTTCGCGCTCGCCGGGGACCGCGAACTGTCTGCCACGGCCTCCCTGCTGGCGCTCGCCGCCTTCCTGGCCGGTGCGACGGCCGCCGGGCGGCTGCGCCGCGGCCGGGAGCCGGTGCGGATGTTCGCTCCGCTGGTGGCGGTGCAGGCCGTACTGATGGCCGGGGCGCTCGCTCTGACGGCGGGTGGGGGCGGGCCGATGCCGGTGGTGGGGCTGCTCGCGCTCGGCATGGGTCTGCAGAACGCCGTCGTGCTCCGGCTGGCCGTGCCCGACCTGACCACCACCGTCGTCACCCGGACGCTGACGGGCCTGGCCGCCGGACCATGGGACCGGACCGCCGTACGCCGGCTCGTGTCGGTGGCGGTGCTGTTCTCAGGGGCCCTGGCGGGCGGGCTGCTGACGCTCCACCACGGATCCCGCTGGGCGCTGGCGCTGGCGGTGGTCCTGCTCCTCTGGATCGCGGTGGCGGGCGCAGCAACGGCCGCCGAGCGGCCCGGCCCGGACAGCCCCTGAGGGCTGTCCCGTAATCCCCGGTGGATCAGCGCGCGGCGTCAGATGCGGTGCATCGCGAGGCGGAGGAACGTCCTCATACCGGGCGTATCCGGGTGTTCCGACAACGCGGCGAGGCGCCGTAGCTGTCGTCGCGCGCCCGCCGGAGATTACGGGACAGCCCTTAGCGGTGCCGGGGGCCGGAGTGGCTGGCCACGAGGGCGGCGAGGGTCAGCAGCCATGCGCCCACGGCGATCCAGAGCAGGATCTCGCCCAGCGGGAACAGCCATCCCACCCCGGTGGGGTCGGCCGCCGAGAGGCAGGCGGTGGCCGTCATGCCGAGCGGGAAGACGGTCGCCCAGCGCCGGATGTCGTAGTGCGGCCGCCACTGGCGCAGCTCGGCGGCGAGGAGGAGCGCGTACCAGCCGAGGGACAGGGCGAGTGTCACCAGCGTGACCGTACGCAGCGCCGTGTGCGCCGGACCGGTCCATACGGGTGAGGCCGTGAGCTTCGATCCCGCCAGCGCCGAGATGGCCAGTGCGCCGCCGGCCACCCAGTGGTCGCCCGCGCCCCGCACCACCTCGCGGAGGTCGAAGTGGACGAGGGCCACCGCGTACAGCAGGAGGCCCAGGCAGAAGGCTGCGAGCGCGGCCCGGGCGAGCCAGTCGCGGTGGAGGGAGGCGGCCAGGATCGCCGCCAGGACGGCGAGCCCCTGGGTGGCCACGCAGACGAGGAACGCCGCCCCGGGCATCCGCCGCTCCCAGTGCCGTACGACGGCGAGCAGCAGCCAGGGCCACAGCGCCGCCGCCAGCACCAGCAGGGCGGCGGCGAGGCCCTGCCACCCCTGCAGGGAGAACCGGCATCCGAGCACGGTCGTGGCGGCCACGGCCGTCAGGGCTGCCGGGGTGTAGGCCTCGGCCCGGAAGCGGCCCCGGTCGCCCACGAGCCGGGCGGTGAAATCGGCGGCGAGTACGAGCCACAGGGCGGCGGCGACGACCAGCGCCGCCAGGGACAGCAGGTCGGACCCGATCAGGTGCAGGCCGACGGAGAGGATGCCGGCGGCCATGACGGCGGCGCCCGCGGCCGGGGGCAGTTCCGTCCACCATCGGCGGCCGGGCAGGGGGAACACCTGGTTCACCGTGCCAGCGGACACCGCCCGCCCGCGGCCCGCGAGCGCGGTGGGCCATTGGGCCCACAGAGCCGCGCGGGCCGGGCGGAACCCGGCCCGCGTGCACGGCGCACGGCCCTTGACTTCCCCGGGCGGCTGCCGGACTCTCTGCGCTCATGGGACAGCTCGACGGCAAGGTCGCGGTGATCACGGGCGGGTCGGCCGGCATCGGACTGGCGACGGCCCACCGGTTCGTACGGGAGGGTGCCCGGGTGTTCGTATCCGGGCGCCGCGAGGCCGAACTCACCTCGGCTGTGGAGGAGTTGGGAAGCGCCGCCGTCGGGGTGCCGGGTGACGTCACCAAGGCGGCCGACCTCGACCGGCTGTTCGCTGCGGTCGCGGCCGAAGGCCGGTCGATCGACGTCCTGGTGGCCAACGCGGGCGGTGGGAAGGCGGGCGGCGTCGCAGAGTTCACGCAGGAGCAGTTCGACACCGTCTCTGACCTGAACTTCCGCGGGACCTTCTTCACCGTGCAGCGGGCGCTGCCGCTGTTCGGGGAGCGCGGTTCGGTCATCCTGCTCGGCTCGACGGCAGGCTCGGCGGGGTCCACCCGGTTCGGCGTCTACGGAGCCACGAAGGCGGCCGTACGGTCGATGGCGCGCAGCCTGGCGCTGGAGCTCGCGGGGCGCGGGATCCGGGTGAACGCGCTCAGCCCCGGTCCGATCGACACGCCCGCCCTGGCGCGGGCGCCCGCCGCCATCCTGGAGGAGGTGACGTCCGGGGTGCCGCTGGGCCGGACCGGCCGCCCGGAGGAAGTGGCAGCGGCTGCGCTGTTCCTCGCCTCGGAGGAGAGCAGCTACATCACCGGCATCGAACTGTTCGTGGACGGCGGAGCCGCCCAGGTCTGACCCGCCGCCCGGTTCACCCCGCCGCCCGTGCTCAGGCCGTCCCGGGCTCCTCGCGGGCGGCCGTGAGGGTGAACATCGCCCCTTCGGGGTCGCGCAGGGTGACCCAGCGGTCGGTGGTGCTCGAGACGATGGTCGACAGGGTGGTCCCGCCTGCGGCGGTGGCCGCCTCGATGGCCTCGTCGAGGTCCGGGACGCGGAAGTAGACGTGCCAGCGGGGCCTGGTCTCCGGTGCGTGCGCCGCGGCCTCGGTGATCCCGCCGTTCAGGCGGGCGACGGGCTCGCCCGCCTGCCGCAGGACGACCTGGTCGTTCTCATAGGAGACCTCGCAGCACCCGGGGCGGCCGGTGGCCCATTCCAGTACCTCGCCGTAGAAGATCGCCGCCTCGAAGGCGTCCCTCGTCCGCAGCTCCAGCCAGGCGGGCGCCGGGCCGCGGCCCACGCGCCAGTCGGCCGACACCCCGCCGGCCCAGATGCCGAAGACCGCGCCGTCCCGGTCGGCGACCAGGGCACCGCGGCCGCCGGAGGGGAAGGAGACCGGACCGACCGCGATGGTGCCGCTGCGCTCGCGGATGCGGTCCGCGGTCACATCGGCGTCGTCGACCGCGAAGTACGGGGTCCACGCCACGGCGACCGCCAGGTCCGCGGTCAGCGTCCCGATGCCGGCGACCGGCAGCCCGTCCAGCTCGGCGACCGTCCACTCCTCGCCGAGCCGCGCCCGCCGGAATTTCCAGCCGAGGACCGCACCGTAGAACTGCTGGGCTCCCTGGAGATCGCGGGCCATCAGGCTGACCCAGCACGGGGCGCCGAAGACCTCCCTCGTAGAAATCTCCACCATTGCACGCTCCGTCCTTCGTCCCGCTCATCCTCGCGTCCGGGCGGTGGCCCCGCACGTCGGCGAGGGCGGCCGGCAGTGCTCAGCCCCCGGTCACGGCGCCCTGCCCGGTGATCAGGTCGGCGAGGGCCGCCATGCCCCCGTCCGCGAGGGCCCGGCGCTGCCGGTCCGCGGGCGTGCCCTGCTGGAGGAGCCGGTGCAGCAGGGAGCCCACCTCGCGCTGGTCCCCGGCCTCCTCCAGTGCGGGCGTGATGTACCGCATCAGCAGCCACAGCACGTCGCCGGCGCTGCGCCGGTGACCCTGCGGGTCCATGAGGGTGCTGTCCAGGCCGTGCCGGGCCGCGTGCCACATGGCCGCCTGGAGCAGCTCGTGCGAGCACTCGGGAGGTGCCACTCCGGCCTTCTCCTCGGCAATCGCGGTGCTGACCAGCGCGCGGACGATCCCGGTGAGCAGCACCGCGTCGCTGGCGTCCAGCTGCACGTCCAGGCACCGCACCTCCAGCGTGGGGTAGCGCTCGGACAGCCTGGCCTGCCAGTAGAGCTGGCCCCGGTCGGCGATCAGCCCCGCCTCCAGCAGCGCCTCGATGCGCTCCTCGTAGTCGGCGAGCGTACGGAAGAAGGGTGTCGGGCCGCTGACCGGCCAGCGGCCGAAGACGATCGTGCGCCAGCTCGCGAATCCGGTGTCGCACCCGTCCCACAGCGGCGAGTTCGACGACATGGCCAGCAGCGTCGGAAGCCAGACCCGCAGCCGGTTCAGGGCCGCCACCCCCATCTCCCGGTCGGGCACCGCCACGTGCACGTGCATGCCGTTGATCAGCTGCTCGTCGACCAGCCGGCAGGCCTCGTCCCGCATCTTGAGGTACCGCGAGTTCTGGGTGACCGGGACCGGCACCGTGTCGCGCAGGGGCGCCGCCGCCGAGCTGGCGAGGCGGCAGCCGTACTCCTCGGCGGCGGAGCCGACCGCGTGCCGCAGGCGCAGCAGGTGACCCGCGACCTCGTCCAGGTCCGTGCAGACGGGTGTGGCGACCTCGACCTGGGCCTGGAGCAGCTCGTTCTGCACCTCGCCCTCGCCCACCCATGACACGAGACCCGCTGCGGCCCGCACCTCCTCCGCCCGGGCCACGGGCAGATGGGTGACGGGATCCAGCAGGACGTACTCTTCCTCAACCCCGACCGTGATCATGTCGCGCGGGACTCCTGCTCTCTTCGGGCTCCTCGGCGTCTGTGGACGCCGTCGGAAGAGCGATGCGCACCAGCTTCACCTCCTCTGGTTCCCATGGCCCCGGCACGGTCGGTGCCCGTCGTCCGCGGTCCTGCGGGCCCTGCTCCTGCCCCGCGGGGAGCGCCTCAAGCAGGAGAGGCGGACCCGGCCACGGGGCGCGGGCATTCGGCGGTTCCTTCGGGCGAATCTGGCTCCTGGTGCGTGGGGTACCGGATCCAGCGTGGCAGTTCACAGGGAAATGCACCCATCGGGCCACCGGCAGAGGCGGTACATGACCAGGCGATCCGCAGGGCGGCCGGAGTCCCGCCCGGCCGGGGCGCGTACGGAGGGGCCGCGCGGCCGGGTGGCCGCCCGCCGCGCCCGCGCCCGCGGCCGACGCCCGGGCGGGAGGCCCGCCGTCAGGCCGTCCGCGGCCTCCGTGTCGCCCCTGCTGCGGACGGCCGCGGCCTACTCCTGGCGGCTGCTGGCGGTGGGCGCGGTCGTGTACACGGTGTTCATCGTGCTGGGGCGGTTCCACGAGCTCGGTGTGGCCGTCTTCCTCGGCCTGGTCGCCACCGCGCTGCTGCGCCCGGTGGCCGATCTGCTGGATCGGTGGATCCCCCGCTCCCTGGCCGTGGCCTGTGCGCTCGTCGGCAGCATCGTGCTCGGGCTGGGCGCGCTCGCGTTCGTCGGTGAGACGGTGGCGGCGGAGTGGAACTCGCTGGTGGCGGAGTTCCGGGCGGGGCTGGACCGGCTCGAGCCCCTGCTGGAGCGGCCGCCCCTGCGGCTGAGCCCGCATGCGCTGGGCGATCTGCGGGACCGGATCGGCGACTACCTCTCCAGCCATCGCGCGACCCTGCTCAGCACGGCCGTGACCGGGGCCGGGCGGCTGGTGGCGGCCCTGACCGTGGTGGCCCTGTCGCTGTTCTGCTCGGTGTTCTTCATCTACTCGGGTGACAGGCAGTGGCGCTGGCTGTGCTCCCAGTTCCCGCAGGGCGCGCAGCAGCGCATCTCGGTCGCCGGCCGGGCCGCGTGGCGCACGTTCACCGGGTACACCCACGGCATCGTGCTCGTCGCCGCGACCAACGCGATCCTGGTGGGGATCGCGCTCTACGCCTTGGGCGTGCCGCTGGCGGTGCCGCTCGCGCTGCTGGAGTTCTTCGCCGCGTTCGTCCCGCTGATCGGCTCGCCCGTCGCCCTCGCGGTGGCCGTGGTGGTCGCGCTGGCTGCCAAGGGGCCGCTGGTCGCGGCCCTGGTGGTCTGCCTGATCGTGATCATCGGGCAGATCGAGGGGCATGTGCTGCACCCGATGCTGATGAGCTGGGCGGTGCGGCTGCACCCGGTGGTCGTGGCCCTGTCGGTGGTCGCGGGGGCCATCGCCGCGGGCGTGCTGGGCGCGGTGGTGGCGGTGCCGCTGGTTTCGGTCGTCTGGTCGGTGCGCCAGGCCCTGCGGTCCCCTGAGGCAGGGCTCTGATCTGCGGTTTCCAGAATGCGCGGCTTCATATCACCCGGACGGGGGTATATCCCGGAGGACAGCTCACGAGACGGCCGTGCTGCAGCCCTCTGCGGCGCGACCACCCGTCGGAGGAGCCGAGATGCCGTACGCAGACGTCACCGAAAGCATTCCGCAGGACACGCTGAGTGTGAGCACCGGTGAGGCCCGGACGCTGTCGGGGGCGCTGTTCCACCGGCTGCGGGCCCTCGACGAGGGCAGCTCCGAGTATTCCTACGTACGCAACACCCTCGTCGAGCTCAACCTGAGCCTGGTGAAATTCGCCGCCCGCCGGTTCCGCGGCCGGAGCGAGCCGATGGAGGACATCGTCCAGGTCGGCACGATCGGCCTGATCAAGGCCATCAACCGGTTCGACCCGGAGCGCGGGGTGGAGTTCACCACCTTCGCGATGCCGACCATCGTCGGCGAGATCAAGCGGTTCTTCCGCGACACGAGCTGGGCCGTCAAGGTGCCCCGGCGGCTCCAGGAGCTGCGGATCGACGCCGCCAAGGCGCACGACGCGCTGGAGCAGGACCTCGGGCGCGAGCCCACGGACGCCGAGCTGGCGGGGCGGCTGCACGTGACGCCCGAGGAGCTCGTGGAGGGGCAGAAGGCGGCGCACGCGTACTCCGCGCGCTCGCTGGACGCGCCGGTGCAGGAGGACGGCGACCGGAACGCGTACGCCGACCGGCCCTCGCTCGGGGAGGAGGAGGCGGCGTACGACACGATCGAGTGTCTGGAGTCGCTCAAGCCGATGCTGGCCGAACTGCCCGCGCGGGAGCGCACCCTGCTGTCGCTGCGCTTCGGCCAGGGGCTGACGCAGTCCGAGATCGGCGAGCGGCTGGGGCTGTCGCAGATGCACGTCTCGCGGCTGCTCAACCGGACGCTGACCGCTCTGCGGACGGGCCTCCTCGAGGACGGGCCGCCGGAGCCGTGAGCGGCACCCGGACTTCCGCCCACACCGTCTTGCCGACCTGCCCGTCGGCGTAGGGCTCCCAGCCCCAGCTCCGGGCGAGCCGGTCGAGGACCAGCAGGCCGTGCCCGCCCGGCAGGGCGGAACCGGCCGTCCGCAGGCGACGGGGGTGCTCGGGGCTCCCGTCGCCGACCTCGATCCTGAGCCGGCCGGCGCTGCGGCGCAGCACCAGCGCGCGGGGGCCGCCGCCGTGGATACAGGCGTTGCTCACCAGCTCGGAGACCAGCAGCAGGACGTCCTCGGCGGCCTCCTGCCGGTCCGGGTCGTACGGGTGCTGCTGCGCGCCGGGCCCGCCGGTGGGCTCGTCGGTGATCCAGCGCCACTCGGTGAGCGCGCGGCGCGTGAAGTCACGGCACCGGGTGACGGCTCCGTGCGTCCCGCCACCGAGAAGCAGCGTGCGGGTCTCCTCGCTCATGGAAGCCGCCTACCCAGGCCGGTGCAGAAGATGCGCAGGATGCGCCCGGCTACCGGCGGGACCGGCGGGGTCCCGTCACGTTCCGATGCCCTGCCCGAAGGTGAAGAAGCCGTCCGGGTCCACGCGCTTCTTGATCTCCACGAGCCTTGGATAGTTGGCGCCGTAGTAGGCGGTCCGCCAGTCCGGCAGGTCCGGGTCGATGAAGTTCTGGTACGCGCCCTCGCCCACGTACGGCGCGACCTCTTCCTGCAGACCGGCGAGCCAGCGCAGGTTCGCCTCCACGGTGTCCGGACCGTCCTGCTCGGTCCAGGAGGCGTCCATGCTGACCAGGAACTGTGCGTCGCGGTGGACGAACGCGGTGTCGGCCGGGGCCACCCGGTTGATGGCGCCGCCCCAGGTGTACAGGGCCAGGCCGCAGCCGTCCGGGTTGCGGCTGCCCGGCCGGCGGGCGAGCCGGGCCATGACGGCGGCAACGGCCTCGGGGGGCAGCGGCTCGGCGGCGAAGTTCGTCCGTACGGCGAACGCCCCGGCGGAGGTCTCGTGCAGCAGGTAGTCCTGGGCTTCCCAGAACGTGCGGTCGGCGATGTCCTCGCGTACCGGCCGGGTCGCCGCGAAAACAGGGGCGAGCAGCTCCCGCAGTTCGCCCGCGGGTCCGAGGTGCAGACCGACGGCCGACACCACGGGGTCGCCGTCGGCAGCGGCGACTCCGAGGCGGACCGAGAACTCGTCCGGTGCGTGCCGGGCGGCCTCCTGCACCGTCGCGAAGGCCGCCGGGGCATCGGCCCCGTCCCACAGCAGCAGGCAGGTGGAGACGTCGGGCACCGCGGTGGCCTGGAAGGTGAAGGACAGGCTGATGCCGAAGTTCCCGCCTCCGCCGCCGCGGCAGGCCCAGTACAGGTCCGGGTTCTCCTGGGCGTCGCAGGTCAGCACCTTCCCCTCGGCGGTCATGAGGGTGGTCCGGACGAGGGCGTCCGCGGTGAGTCCGAGCTTGCGCGAGGTGGAGGAGGAGCCGCCGCCGAGCGTGAGGCCGGCGATGCCGACCGAGGCGCCGTTGCCCAGCGCGAACGCCATCTCATGGGGTTGGACCGCCGCGTGGACGTCGGCCATGCGGGCCCCGCCGGCGGCCGTGACGAGCCCGGTGGAGCCGTCGGCGACGACGGTGTTCAGCGCGCTGAGGTCGAGGACGAGGCCGGTGTTGACGGAGTGGCCCGCGTAACTGTGGCCGCCGCTGCGGGCGACGAGGCCTACGCCCGTGTCGCGGGCCCACTCGATGGCGTGCCGTACGTCGCCGTGGTTCGCCGCGGACACGACACCGCTCGGCGTGGTCGAGGCGTAGCGGGTGTTGAACGGGGTGCTGGACTCGCGGAAACCGGCATCGCCGGGCCGCAGTACGCGGCCCGCCACCGTCTTCTCCAGACGCTGCCAGTCCGCCTCGGATGCGCCGTTCACTGCACCTCTTCGATGTAGGAGATCCCCGTAGCGGCGTGCGGACCGTAGCGTTCCCAGACCTCGCGCAGCCGCAGGCGGCCGTCCTCGGCCACCTCGGGTGTGTTGACCGTGCGCCCGCAGACCACCTCGCCGGTGGCGAACACGAGGGTGTAGCCCATGGACAGGGTGCCGTCCGGCGTGCAGGTGCCGACGGTCCACCCGCGCCGCACCTCGCCGCCGACGACCTCTCCCCAGACCAGGTCGCCCTGCTGGTGGTAGACGGCGACGGTGCGCACGTCGCCCTGCGGCTTGCGGAACCTGCGGCCGTCGTAGTCGATCACGTGACCGTGTCCGCTTCGGTGTTCTGCGCGGGCTGCCCGGCGAGGAACTCGGCCGACATGCTCCGGCCCCACCAGATCGCGTAGTAGGAGAAGTCCGTGTCGTGCTCGTTGACGATGTGGTGCTCGGCTCCGCCCTTCATGAGCGCGATGTCCCCTGCCGCGAGCTCCCACCGGCGGCCGTTGCAGACCACCTCGGCGCGGCCGGCCATGGCGATGAACATCTCGCGCTCGCGGTGGGCGTGCGCCTCCGACACGTCGCCGGGGCGCAGGACGCACCATGCACCGCGGAAGGGCGCTTCCAGCCCCGGCCAGGGGTACAGCAGCTTGAGGTCCAGGCCGTGTTCCCGGAGCAGGTGGTCCGGCTCCGCCGTGCGGATCTCCACGTCGGGTTGTTCCTGGTCGGTCAACGTTCCGCTCCGATCGACGTCTTTGCGTTGCGGCGTTGCGGTGTTGCGGCATTTCGGGATTGCGGCATTGAGGCGGCGGGCGACATCGATCAGGCTAGAAGAAGGCGACTCCCTTTCGACAGGGGAATTGTTCCCTTGTCGAAAGGGAATCTCTGCCGCACGCTGTCGCATGTGGTGATATCGGCGGATCAGCCGTGCCCCAGACCCGCGTCGCGGGCCAGCACGATGGCTTGGGACCGATCGGCCACGCCGAGTTTTCCGAATATCGTGGAGACGCGGTTGCTGATGGTCTTCGATGCGAGCACGAGCTCACGGGCAATGGCGGCATTCGACTTGCCCGCGGCGATACGTTCCAGAACGTCCCGTTCCCGGTTGGTCAACTGCGGGAAGGGGTAGTAATACTGCCCGGTCGACGCCGGGCACATCAGGGCTCCGAGCCGGTTGGCGATCGACTTGTCGACGATTCCCTCACCGGCCGCGACGGCCTGAATACCGCGCAGGATCTGGTCCGCGTCGGCCCGCTTGAACAGATAGCCGCGCGCACCGGCCTGGAGCGCGGCGGTGATGACCCGGTCGTCGTCGACCGAGCTGAAGACGAGGATGCCCGTTTCGGGCCATAATCTCAGCACTTCGGATATCACCCGCATACCGGCCCGTTCGTCCATGAGCGGGTCGACCACGAGGACGTGGGGCCGGCAGCGGGAGGTCTCCGCGATCACCTCGTCCGCCGTGGCGGCCTCGCCGACGACGGATATCCCCCCGGACCGTTCCAGGACGGAACGGACTCCGTGGCGAATCGCGGGCTGCGCGTCGGCGAGCACGACGGTGACGGTGGCGAGAGGTCTGGCGACGACCGCGAGATCACCGTCGGGCCGCCGGCCAGCGAACTCCCTTTGCGCCTCACCCTGTGACGAGAGCGGCCAGAGCAGCCCCTTGATGTTTGTCGTCTGATGCATTTCTACCTTCCCCCCGAATCGATCTTTTACGGCGGCCCAGGCCGACCGGCCGTTACCAGAATGGTGCACAGGCCAGCCTTACCGCAACGGTCAGGGGGATATCCGCGCGGCGCGGTCACCATGTCGGTATCGACATTGACATCCGGCCATGTCAGTTTTCTGCGGACTCTGCCATTCCTACCTCTTGCGCCTGACGGAGAATTGCCTCGCGGTCTCGCCAATGCGCCCAGAATGCTCCGGTGTATCCGAGTCCGCTGAGACTCGTCAGGAACGGATTGTCCGCGTAGTTGTTGTCGTGCTCGCTCATGCCTGCCAGCGTCGGCAGCATGACCCGGTGGTGGTCGGACGGGTCGACGAGCTCCCAGAGCAGTTCCACGGACCGCCGCCGCAGCCCGGACGGATCGCTGACCGTTCCGGCGTCCTCCAGGAGATCCGGCGAGAAGTAGCAGACGAGGCGGAAGTTGCCCGACGCGTCGAACATGAACTGCCGCTCGTACTCGACCGGGCCCGAGCACCGGGCCAGCGGCTTCAGCACGATCGGCTCGGTGGCCGTATTCGACTGCAGTCCGGGCACCGTGCGCACCCCGTCGCACTGCTCGGCCATCGCGATGCCCAGCGGTGTGTGGGGGAAGAGCCGCAGCCCCAGCGAGAACCCGGTCACGGTGGCGTCCAGCGCCATGAACGCCTCGACGCATTCGCGCATGCTCTGCGGCGTCTCGCCCGGCATTCCGAACAGCGCCTCGACCATGGTCAGCATGCCGTTGGCGTGGCAGAGCCGGACCAGTTTCTCGGTGTCGGCGAAGGAGTAGTACGTGGTGCCCTTCTCGGTGACCTTCCAGCCGCGCAGCATGTCCGCCCGTACGTGGTCGGAGCCGACGTTCACCCCGCGGCAGCCCGCTGCCGCGAGCAGCTCGGCGAACTCCTCGTCGAACGGCGAGGGCTGGCAGTAGACCCACAGCCGCAGCTCGTTCAGCGGATTGCCGGAGTCGGCGTGCTTGCGGCGGACGATCTCGCGCAGCAGCTGCTTCGCGTGGGAGATGGACAGGTTGAACTCGCTGTCGGTGGTGTGCTGGTCGAGGATTCCCTGCGCGGCGAGGGACTGCATCTCGTCGACCACGGCGGCGACGTCGCGCCGGCCGAACCGGATGCCCTTCGCGTCCGGTTCGACGCAGTGCGAGCAGCGGTAGGTGCAGCCGTTCTTGGTGAGGATGCCGGCCAGCCCGCCGCGCTGGTAGTAGAGCAGGTTGTCCACCTTGTGCGGCGAGCCGGAGCGGCGCAGATACGTACCTGCCCGGTCCACCTGCCACACGCGGTCCTCGAACTGCCCGGCGGGCCGCGGTGCCACGGCGCTGCGCGGCGCCGGGGAGAGCGCCGGCGGCGGTACCCGGACGACCCCCTCCCCCGTGTTGCGCAGCAGACCGGACACCGTGCTCGTGTCGCGCCCGGTGACCAGCGCGTCGGCGAGATCGCAGATGATCTGCTCGCCGGGGCCCTTGACGCCGAAGTCGATGCCGAAGTAGTCGACCAGCGCGAAGGGCATGGAGGAGAAGCCGATGCCGCCGCCGACGACCGGCGCGTCCGTCAGTCGCTTGATCTCGGTGATGATCTCCTTGTGCTCCCCGATGAAGGGACGCTGCTCGAAGGCGTAGACGGTGTCGGTGTTGCGGATGGTGACACCGACGAGGACCGGGTTGCGCGCTCCGAAGTATTCGGAGAGGCAGGACTTCCAGTCCTCCCGGTGGAACGTGAGGTCGACCACCTCGACCTCGAAGTCGGCGGCCTCCAACGAGGTCGTGAGCACATCGAGCGCATAGGGCGCGATCGGTGGGTGCACCTTGTTGGGATTGACCAAAAGCACCAGGCCTCGGCCCATCGGACTTTCTCCCCCCTGGCCTGCACGCAGGCGAATTGCGTTATCTGACGATGCCGAGGCAGATCCCGAACTCGGGTTTCCCGCCCAGCAGATAGGCGCCGGCCGACTGGAGGATGCGGTCCTGGGCGGTGGCGTGCTGGCACATGGTGGTGGTGTCGCGCATCCAGCGGTCCATCGGCGACGACTGGTGGATCGACCAGGTCTGGAGCAGGTCGAAGAGACGGCCGACGATCGACCGCGAGGTGCGGAAGGCGTGCACCCAGGCGAGCGGCGACGCGGCGCGCTCCTCGGGATCGAGGTCGTCCAGGGTGCCCCCGGCGGCCAGCACCTCCCACTGGCGCCGCTGGCTCCCGTACACCCCGCCCCGGGTGGCGAGGAAGTCCGCCTCGCATTCGGCGAGCGTGACCTGGGCCCGGAAGTGGTCCTTCCACGCCACCCCGGTCATCCGGTCCACCCGGGTCCGGGCGGTCTCCCGCGCGTGGTCCAGGGCGGCCCGGGCCACCCCGAGCGCCACGCCGCACATGCTGCGCGTGAACGCGTCCGGCTGGGCGAGCGGGCCGGGCCGGCCGCGTACCTTGCCGAAGCTGTACGTGTGCTCCTCGGGGACGAAGACATCGGCCATCGTGTAGTCGCAACTGCCGGTGCCGCGCATGCCCATGGTGTGCCAGTTGTCGATGACCTCCACCTGGGCCCGGGGCACCAGGAACTGCCGCGACTCGTGCGGATTGCTGCCGTCCGGGCTCGCGTACGGCTCGCCGTCCTGGTAGACGAACGCACCCGAGGTCACCCAGTCGGCGTGGGTGATGCCGCTGCCGAACGACCAGCGGCCGGAGAGCCGGAAGCCGCCGGGAACCCGCTCGGCGTGACCCGTCGGCTGCAGCAGCCCGGCCATGATCGTGTCCGGGGTCGGGAAGATCTCCTTGGCCACCGTCTCGTCGAGGAAGGCGCTGAAGATGCCGCTGCTCGCGCCCATCACCGTGCACCAGGCCGCGGAGGCGTCCCCGTGCGCGAGCGTCTCGACGACCTGCGTCTGCTCCATCGTCGTCAGCGCCAGGCCGCCCAGCTCACGGCCGAAGGCCATCCGGAACATCCCGGCGTCGCGCAGCATGTCCACCACGTCCGCCGGCAGCCGCCGCGCCTCTTCGATCTCAGCCGACCGCTCCCGCAGCAGCGGTGCCAGCTCCTTCGCACGGGCGAGGAGCTCCGCCGCGGTGGCGGGCACCTCGGCCCCCGGGGTCCGGGTCATGGTCATGTGATCGCCTTTCACTTGGCCCTACTTGACGATGCCGAGGCTCATCCGGAACTTGGGCGGCCGGCCCAGCAGGTAGGCGCCACCGGATTCGAGGATCAGGTCCGAGGCGGCGACGTGCTGGCACATGGTCGCGGTGTCCCGCATCCAGCGGTCCATCGGCGAGGACCGGTTGATCGACCAGGCCTGGAGCAGGTCGTAGAGCCGGTTCACGATCGCCCGCGAGGTGCGGAAGGCGTGCACCCAGGCGAGCGAGGAAGCGGCCCGCTCGGTGGCGGTGAGATCGTCCAGGGTGCCGCCGCCCGCCAGTACGTCCCAGTGCCGCTGCGAGCTGCTGTAGACGCCGCTGCGGGCGGCGTTGAACTCCGCCTCGCACTCGGCGAGGGTGACCTGCACGCGGAAGGTGTCCGCCCACACCGCGCCGGTCATCTTGTCCACCCGGGTCAGCGCGGTCTCCCGGGCTTGGTCCAGCGCGGCCCTGGCCACCCCGAGCGGCACGGCGCACAGGCTGCGCATGAAGGAGTCGGGCTGGGCGATCGGGGTGTCGGTGCGGCCCCGCACCTTGTAGAAGGTGTAGGTGTGTTCCTCCGGCACGAACACGTCGGTGATCGTGTAGTCGCTGCTCCCGCTGCCGCACAGGCCGGTGGTGTCCCAGTTCCCGACGACCCCGACCTCGTGGGCCGGCACCAGGAACTGGCGCGACGCGTGCGCGTTGCTGCCGTCCGGACTCGCCCACGGCTTGCCGTCCTGGTAGATGAACGCCCCGGAGGTCACCCAGTCGGCATGGGTGATGCCGCTGCCGAACGACCACCGGCCGGTCAGCCGGAAGCCGCCGGGAACCCGCTCGGCGTGCCCGGCCGGCGCGATCAGCCCGGCAGTGATCATGTCCAGGCTCGGGAACACCTCCTTGACCACGGCGGGGTCCAGGAAGTTGCTGATCGCCCCGGTCATCGCGCCGATCGCCGCGCACCAGCCGGCCGAGGCGTCCCCGTAGGCCAGCGTCTCCACGACCTCGGCCTGCTGCATCGACGTCAGCTCGGGACCGCCCCACTCGGGCCCGAAGCACATCCGGAACACTCCGGTGCCGCGCAGCATGTCCACGACGTCCGCCGGGAGTTGCCGGGCCTGCTCGATCTCCGCCGACCGCTCCCGCAACCGCGGAGCCAGTGCCTTGGCCCGCTCCAGGATCTCTGCCGCGGTCGTGGGTGCTTCGGTGCCCGGGTTCCGGGTCGTGCTCATGCGTTCCCCCTCAGGTGATGGTGTGCTGCGCTGCCGCGTTGCTGCGTTGCTGCGTTCGTCGGACAGACGGTCATTCGTCCACGTCGAGCAGGCCGGCCGGCATCTCGAACGGCGCGTCCGGATCCGGCGGGCCGATCGGTTCGGCGTCCAGTGCGACGAGCGCCGCCGCCGCGTCCAGCCGCTCCAGGCAGGTCTGCGTGTCGTCGGCCTCGCACACCACGAAGGAGTGCCGTGCCAGGTAGCCGCCCGGGGGCAGCCGCAGGGTGGTGCCGGGCTCGGCCATCGGCGCGGCGGCGACCAGGCCCGGGGCCTCGGCCGGTACGGCGACCGACCGCAGCAGGCAGTCCCGTTCCGGGTAGCCGAACCGGATGCCGGCGACGGCCCGCCGGCTGGGCCGGGTGTCCGGCCGCTGCCCGGTGGCCACGTCGAACAGCACCTCGCCGGGCTCGATGCCGGTCGCGGTCCTGCCGAGGAAGGGGATCAGGTCCCCGCCGAGCCGGCCGTTGATCTCGATGATCAGCGGCCCGCGGCCGGTCAGCCGGACCTCGCTGTGGGTGATGCCGTCCTCGATGCCGAGCACCTGGTGCGCCCGGGCCAGGGTGCGCATCAGCTCGTGGTCCGCCATCAGCGGGTCGGCCGCGTCGACGAGGTGCCCGACCTCCTCGAAGTACGGCTGGTCGCTGCTGTGTTTGCGGGCCACGAACATCGGCAGGTACTCGCCCTTGTGTACGGCGCCGTCGATGCTGATCTCCGGCCCGGGCGCGTACCCCTCGACGATGGCGCTCGCCCGGTAGGGGCCCGGGTCGACCTCGCTCGCGGACAGGGCTATCCGGAACGCGGCGTCCAGCTCGGTCTCGTCGGCCGCGAACACGACGCCGATGCTGGCGCCCATCGCGCGCGGCTTGATCACCACGGGATAGCCGATCCGCTCCGCCGCCGCCCTGGCCTGCGCGGCGGTGGTGGTCAGCTCGAACCCCGGCTGGTACAGGCCCGCCGCGGTGAGCTCGGCCCGGGTGAGCTGCTTGTCCCGGCAGCCGCGCACGCCGGGCACGGACAGCCCCGGCACACCGAACTCGGCTGCGAGCAGCCCGGCGTCCAGGACCAGCGGCTCGTCCCAGCACATCAGGCCGACGATGCGGCGGCGTGCGGCGACCTCGCGTGCCGCCGCGCCCATCGCCTCGGAGTCGAAGACGTTGGCGACGATGATCTCGTCGAAGTACTCGTGCTGCCAGGTGGGGTTGAGGTTGTTCAGCAGCACCATGTCCAGGCCGGCCGCGCGGGCGCGGCGCCGGATCGGCGCGACGAGGTACTCGCGGTACACCTTCAGCCCGCTGCCGATGACCAGCAGGACTCCCCTGCCCGCGGTCATCGGGCACTCCCGGGTCCGGTCGCGGCGCCGCGGCGGGCGAGCAGGTCCGTGAGGATGTCGTGCGAGCGGTGGGCGAGGACGCTGATGAGGGAGTCGGCGATGCCGTGGGTCTCCTCGTTGACGCCCTGGAGGTAGACGGCGCCCCGGGCCGACTCGCCGAGCTCGACCCGGTGGGCGCGGCTCACCGCGACCTCGTCGATCCCGACGCGGGCCGCCAGCTCCCGTACGAGGGCGGGCTTGCGGGGGTCGTAGCCGGTGCCGAGCAGGACGAGGTCGCAGCGCAGCGGCTCCGTCTTGCCGCTCATCCGGTCCCGCAGGTCGAGTACGACGTCCCCGTCCTCGAGCCGGGCCCCGACGACCTCGGTCATCGCCCGGACCTCGGAGCGCTGCGGGCCGAGGGCCTTCTGCCGGTAGAGCATCGTGTACAGCTCGTCGAGGAACGGCGGTGCCAGCCCGGCGTAGTTCGTCAGCCGCATCTCGTCCAGGACCTGCGCCCGGACCTCCGCTGGGCTGTCGTAGAACTCGTCCACGAACGAGGGGAAGAACCGCTCGTTCACGAACTTGCTCGTCTGGTAGTTCTGCAGCCCGACCGAGCGTACGACCATGGTCACGCGGCTCTGCGGAAGGTTCTCGTGCAGCGCGTAGAACATCTCGGCGGCGCTCTGGGCCCCGCCGACCACCACGGCGCGCAGCGGTTCGTCCTTCGGGAGCAGCCCGATCCGGGTCCGGTACTGGGCGCTGTGGATCAGCCGGTCGGCCGGCAGGCCGGCGAAGACGTCCGGCACCCGCGGGTCGCGGCCTCCGCCGATGACGAGGTCCCGGCAGCGGATCACGTCCCCGTCGGTCAGCAGCACGCTCCACCCGGAGAGGGAGCCGTCCGCTTCCACGACCGGGTCGACCTGCGCGGCGCGGGCCCCGTACCGGATCCGGACCCGCTGCAGAGAGGTGGCGACCCACTGGAGGTAGTCGGAGAACTCCCACCGGAACGGGTGGAAGGTCCCCAGGTTGATGAACTCGTCCAACCGCCCCTGCTCGTGCAGGAAGTTGAGGAACGTGAACCTGCTCGAGGGATTCCGCAACGTCACCAGGTCCTTCAGGAAGGACACCTGGCTGCGCGCCCACGGCATCAGCAGGTCGCGCTGCCATTTGACGTCCGGACTCTGCTCCAGCAGCAGGGTTCCGTCCGCCAGTTCGGCCGAGCCCGATTCCTCGATGGCCACCGCGAGCGCCAGATTCGCCGGACCGGCGCCGATCGCCAGGACACCGACCTCCCGTACCGTCATGCTTCCCCCTCGATGTCGATCCGGACTGCGGCAGCGGCGGCCTCGGCCCGCCGCAGTGCCTCGGCGGAGCTGTCCGCGGTGGCCATGACGATCCCGGCGCGGTCCCAGGAGTGGCGCAGCCCGGTGAACCGGTCGCCCGGCCCGGCGGTGACCGCGACCAGGAACACGCCGTCGACCTGCCGGGCGTCCTCGACGCCGTGCACGGCCGTGACCCGGCCCGCCCCGGCGGCCAGGAACCGTACGGCCGCGCCGCCCTTGGCGCGCCGGGGCAGTTCGGCCGGCGGCTCCTCGCCCTTCATCACCGCGTAGTAGCTGCGCATGAGCTGTACGGGGTAGGCGAGCTGGATGGTGTCGACGATGCCACCGCCGGCGAGCCGGCCCGCGCATTCCACGAGGTACGGGACTCCGTCCGAGACGATCCATTCGCAGTGGACGATCCCGTGGCGGAAGCCGACGGCCCCGACGACGCGCGCCGTCTGCGCACCGAGCGCCTCCGCGAGGTCCTCGGGGATGTCCGCCGGGACGGTGTGCGCCATCTCCACCGGGTGGGGTCCGGGGAAGAGCTGTTTGCCGGTGACGTTGACGAACAGCGGGTGCCCGTCGCGTACGAGCATCTCGACGCTGAACTCGGGGCCCTCGACGTACTGTTCGGCGAGCATGGACAGTTCCATGGGCCGGTCGGGCACGAAGACGCCCTCGTCCTGGACCAGGCAGTCCGCCCAGGCCTGTTCGACCTCGGCCGGGTCGTGGATCACCCGGGTGCCCACGGCGGCCTGGCGGTTGGCGGGTTTGAGCACGACGGGGCCGGCCTGGCCGCGCAGGAAGTCCCGTACGGCGGCGGGCCCGTCCACCCGGACACCGGCCGGGTTGGCGATCCCGGCCGAGGCGCTGACCTGCCGCAGCAGGGCCTTGTCGCGGAGTATCCGGGCGGCTCCGAGGCCGGCTCCGGGCAGACCGTAGCGCTCCGCGAGGCGCGCGGCGAACGGGGTCGCGTACTCGATCGCCGGGACGACCGCGGCGGGTGCGAGGCCGGGGTGGGCGTTGTGGAACTCGTCGGCCTTGCCCTCGAGGTGGTACTCCCACTCGATCAGGCCGCGGACGAACGCCACCCCGTCGAGCTGCTCGTGCACGTGCCGTTTGCGGACGACATCGGGCTCTTCGATGTAGATCACCGAGTCGTCCGGCTGGAACTCCCCGATGGCGGCGAGCGTGACGCCGACGAACCCGACGATCAGGACCGGCCCGGCGGCCGGGCCGGGCTGCTGCTCGTTCATGACGTGCCTCCGACGACTTCGGGCTTTCCTTCGGTGCCGGCGTCCGCGTCCTTCGTAGGAGAGGGCTCGGGCGGCTGTTTCACACCGGCCAGGGCGAGCAGTCCGGCCAGGGCGGTCACGACGCCGCACAGCAGCCAGAACCCGCCGCCGAGCCTGGTCCAGAGGAAGACGCCGAACAGCGGCGCGAGTGCCGAGGCCGCTCCGCCCACGGCCTGCATGGTGCCGATGTAGCGGGCCTTGACCGCCGCGGGGAACGTCGCCGGGTGGGCGAACATGCTCGGCGCGGCGATCATGATCCCGCAGACGACCAGCACCGCACCGGTGATGGTGAACGCACCGGACCGGGAGGTCAGCCCGTAGACCGCGAGGCCGACGGCCTCCACCAGATGGCCGGTGATCACCCGTACGTGCTTCGGCAGCCTGCTGAGGTAGGCCGTGATCTTGAGCTCGCAGGTGATCAGTACGACGGAGGACACTGTGAGCACGGTGCTGTAGAAGCCGGTCGGGTAGTGGTCCGCGGCGAGCTCCAGCGGCAGGGCGATGTGGCCCTGCGCGTAGGTGAGCGAGCCGAGCAGGATGGCGCCCAGGTAGAGCAGGTACTTCCGGTCGCGGGCCATCGTGGCGTACGCCGAACGGCCGTCGGCGGCCGGTCCGGACGCCGCGGCTTCGGGTGCGGCTCCGCCCGCGGCCTCGGCTTCCGGCTCCGCCTCCCCCTCCACGGCCTTCCTCGGAAGCAGGGCGAACGCCAGCAGGGCGTAGACCAGCGCGGTCCCGCCGTCGATCCAGAACAGCAGGTCCCAGTCGACCAGGATGACCAGCGCGGCGACCAGCGGGGCCAGGGCGGCGCCGATGTTCAGCGCGATGCGCATCATCGAGAACGCCATGACCTGGTACCGCTCCGGCATCAGGTCGCTGAGCATCACGGCGGCCGCCGGCCGGTACGCCTGGGTGAACAGGCCCGCGAGCCCGACCACGACCAGCAGCGCCCACAGCGTCCCGGGCCCGCTCAGCCAGGAGATCGACGCCACCAGCGGGGCCGATGCCCCCATCGCCGCCATGATGGTGACCCGCGGGCCGAACCGGTGGGTGGTCTCGGCGCCCAGCATCGTGCCGAAGACCGAACCGATGCTGTACGCGACGAGCGAGAGCCCCGCCACGCTGACCGACGCGCCGCGGAAGGTCAGGTACAGCACGAGGAACGTCTGGACGAAAGCCCCGAGTTGGTTGACCAGTACGCCGCCGAGGAGATATCGGACCGGTGTCGGAGTCGCCTTCAGCGCGTCGAACACCCGGACCGGAGCATCCTCCGTCATGCCGCCCCTTCCCTCAAGACATCGACGATGCGGTCCGCGACGAGCGGGGCCGCACTGAATCCGGATCCGCCGCACGCCGCCCGCGACCAGACGGCGGGACCCACGCGGACGAGCAGTGCGCCGCCGGTGTCCGCGTCGGCCGCGTAGTGGCAGGGCTTCACGGCGGCCACGGTGTAGCGGTGCAGGCCGGTCAGCGGCGCCGCCGCGGCGAGCCGCTCGGCCCAGGGCTCCTGGTCCTCGGCGGCGCAGTCCTCGGTGGTGTCCACCGTGCGGCAGACCGCGTCGGAGCTGATCTTCAGGAGCGTGCCGTCACCGGGCGGTACCGCCCAGGCCCGGCCGTCCGCGCCGAGTCCGCCGGCCGCGGGTGCGCGTTCCCACCACCGCGCCGCGTCGGCCGGCGGATGCAGGTAGACCATGGTCTGGCGGTGCAGGACGACCGGCGGCCCGGCCAGGTCGCGCGTCCACGGGCCGGCCGCGACCAGGACCAGGTCGGCGCCCAGCCGCTCGCCGCCGGCGAGCCGTACCTTCCCGGAGTCCGTGTCGATCCCGGTCACCGCGGTGTACGGACGCAAGGTCACCGCCGGATGCCCGTCGAGCCGGCGGGCGGCGGCGTGCAGGACCCGCTCCGCGAGCAACACCCCGCCGTCCACGTCCAGGAGCCCTGCCGAGTCCGGCGGGAACTCCAGGTGCGGCAGCTTCTCCGGTTCCACCGTCCGTACGCAGACCCCCGCCTCGGCGGCCGATGCGGCCAGCGCGGCGAGGCGTTCCCGGGGCCAGGCGGTGACCACTCCGACCCGGCGGTGGAAGCGGGTTCCGAGCAGCGTCTCCAGGTCCTGCCATCGGCGGTGGGCGGCCGTCATCCGCCGGGTGGCGTCCGGGTCGTCCGGGCCGAAGGTGCGGACGACCCGGTGCTGGTCGAAGGAGCTGGCGTGCGGGTTGGGGATCGGTCCCCTGTCCAGCACGGTCACGCGGTGGCCGGCGAGCGCGCACTCCACGGCGGTCAGCAGCCCGGTGACGCCGGCTCCGACGACCACGACGGCGGCCCCGCCCGCGGCCCCGCCCACGGCCCGGGCCCCGGCCCCGGCCCCGGCCTGCCGGCCGGAAGGCGCCGCCTTCACCGTCCCGGCTCCGCCAGGCGCGGCAGCCGTACGGGGGTGAACTCCGTGGCGTGCGGCTCGGCGGGGATCGCGCCGTCGGGGAGGCCCGCCTCGGCCAGGTCGATCAGCAGCGGCGCCGCGCAGCGCAGGAACACGTCGACCTCGTGGCAGAAGTCGCCGGCGTCGGCCGGTCCCACCTCCCACCGGTCCAGCCGTGCCAGCTGCTCGGACAGGGTGAACGCGGCCGCGGTCAGGTTGAAGCGGCGGACGTCGTAGGCGGCGGCGAAGCGCTCCAGCAGGCGCGCGGCCGCCTCCCGGGACCGCCCGGACACCGGTAACGGACCCCGGCCTGCCCAGCTGCCGGCCTTGTCCGCGACCCGGTTCCACGGCCCGACGAGCCGTTCGCCGGTCACCCGGGTCAGCGCCTCGCGCGTGAAGTTGGTGCGCTGGAAGTCGGGGCTGGTCGCGGCGAGGTAGAAGCGGATGACGTCCCTGGGCACCTCGGCGGCCAGTTCCCGGCCCGATACGACATGGCCGCGGCTGGTGGAGAACTTGTCGTGGTCCAGCTCGTAGAACTCGTTGGTGACGAAGTGCTCGGGCAGGGTGTAGCCGCCCAGCGCCTCCAGCATCGCCGCCCCGACGACGGCGAAGGCGAAGCCGGCGTCCGAGCCGAAGAAGTACACGACCTTGTTGCCGGCCTCGGAGAACCACAACTCGTCGTCGGCCGCGAGCACTTCGCCGCGCTCCTCGGCGGCGAGCGCGGTGCAGTGCATGCTCCAGGCGATCGTCTCGGCATCCGCGTAGATCACCTGGTCCGCGACCTCAGGGAAGGGTGCGGGGATGCCCCACGCGATGGGGAGGGTTACGGGATAGTCCGGGAGCGGCCGGGCGAGGATCTCCTCGATCATCTGCGCCAGGCGCGGGCGCATCGTCGCGCTCTGCCGGGCGAAGTAGGTTACGAGCGCCTCGCGGTGGTCTTCGAGCGGCAGCACCAGGACCTGCTGCTCGCGCAGTTCGACCGGGTCCTCGGGGTGCAGGGTCGAGCGCGGCTCGATCAGGTCGCCGGATGCGATCCAGTGCCCGCAGTTCTCGCAGAGCCCGGCGCACCCGTCGGCGAGGCACACCGGGCAGCCGCCGCGGACGTAGGCGTCGGTGAGGTACTCGCCGGTGCGCGGTGCGTACGGGAACCTGACGCCTTGCAGCCGGAGTGCGCCGCTGCTGTGCAGGCGCTCGAAGAAGGTCCGGACGGTTTTGACGTACCGGTCGCCGAAGCGGACGAACCCGTCCGGCCGGATGCCCATGGCCGCGAGGGTCTGCTCCACCTGCCCGGCCGACCGGACGCGCAGCTCTTCGGGTGGTACGCCCAGTCTGCGGGCGGTGGTCACGATGTAGTTCTGCGTGAAGTGCACGCCCGTGCCGAACAGCACGTCGTGGCCCGCGGCGCGGGCGTACCTCGCGCAGACGTCGGCGGCGAGGAACGGTCCGGCCAGGTGGCCCAGGTGCAGATCGCCGTTCGCGGTCGGGCCGGGGGCGATCACGAGTGTCCGCTGCATCAGGCGCTCCTGGATTCGGCGCCGGCGCGGCGGGAGAGCAGGTCGGTGAGGATGTCCTGGGAGCGGTGGGCGAGGACGCTGATGAGGGAGTCGGCGATGCCGTGGGTCTCCTCGTTGACGCCCTGGAGGTAGACGGCGCCCCAGGCGGACTCCCCGAGTTCCACCCGGTGGGCGCGGCTCACCGCGACCTCGTCGATCCCGACGCGGGCCGCCAGCTCCCGTACGAGGGCGGGTTTACGGGGGTCGTAGCCGGTGCCGAGGAGGACGAGGTCGCAGCGCAGGGGCTCCGTCTTGCCGCTCATCCGGTCCCGCAGGTCCAGGACCACTTCCCCGTCCTCGAGCCGCGCCCCGACGACCTCGGTCATCGCCCGGACCTCGGAGCGCTGCGGGCCGAGCGTCTTCTGCCGGTAGAGCATCGTGTACAGCTCGTCGAGGAACGGCGGTGCCAGCCCGGCGTAATTCGTGAAGCGCATTTCGTCGAGCAGCTGCGCCCTTACTTCCGCCGGACTTTCGTAGAACTCGTCCACGAAGGAAGGGAAGAACAACTCGTTCACGAATTTGCTGGTCTGGTAGGTCTGCAGGCCGATCGACCGCACCAGCATCGTCACTTGGCTCTGCGGCAGATTTTCGTGCAGCGCGTAGAACATCTCCGCCGCACTCTGCGCCCCGCCGACCACCACCGCCCGGACCGGCTCGTCCCGTGGAATCCCCGCAATCCGCGTCCGGTACTGCGCACTGTGAATCAGCCGGTCGTGCGGAAGACCGGAAAACACTTCGGGTACGCGCGGGTCGCGGCCGCCGCCGACGACGAGGTCCCGGCAGCGGATCTCGTCCCCGTCCGTCAGCAGCACGCTCCACCCGGAGACGGCCCCGTCCGGCCCGCACACCGGATCGACCTGCGCCGCCCGCGCCCCGTACCGGATCTCGACCCGCTCCAGGGACTTCGCGACCCACTGCAGGTAGTCCGAGAACTCCCACCGGAACGGGTGGAACGTCCCCAGGTTCACGAACTCGTCCAACCGCCCCTGCTCGTGCAGGAAATTGAGGAACGTGAACCTGCTCGAGGGATTCCGCAACGTCACCAGGTCCTTCAGGAAGGACACCTGGCTGCGCGCCCACGGCATCAGCAGATCACGCTGCCATGTGACGTCCGGACTCTGCTCCAACAGCAGCGTGCCGTCCGCCAATTCGGCCGAACCCGACTCCTCGATGGCCACCGCCAGCGCCAGATTCGCCGGACCCGCACCGATCGCCAGAACACCGACCTCCCGAACAGTCACACTTCCCCCTCGATCACAGTGATCCCAGTCGCGGACAGGCAGTAGCGAGGCTAGATTTCTGCCGTTCCCGAGAGATAGGGGAACTTGTCCCGTCGACTGGGGAATCTGGGACGGGGAAGACGGGGTCCCGTCAGCCGGGGACCCGGCGGGAGCGGAGGGGCCAGGAGGTCAGGACACCGCCGCCGAGCGGCAGCCGGCCGGGGCGGCGGCCTGCAGGGCGTCCAGCCGCCGCAGGCTGGCCCGCCGTTGGACGACGGACAGCCCTGCGACCGCCGCCCCGAGCACCAGCCAGCCCGCCGGCCCGGCCGTCATCACCGCGCCGGTCAGCAGAAGCGGCCCGGCGGACTTCTGGATGGACTGGGACATGCCCGCCACCCCCAGGTACGCGGCACTCGCCTGCTGCGGCGCGAGGGAGACGGCCAGCTCCCAGGAGCTCACCGAGCGGATCAGCTCCGCCGCGGTGACCAGCACGGCCGCGGCCACCAGGGTGATCGAGGCGGCCCAGGCGCCGTGTTCGGGGGTGAGGGCCAGCAGCGTGCAGCATGCGAGCGTCGTCAGCCCGTACAGCCCGACGGCTCCGGCGGCCTGGCGCGGCCGCCGGACCCTCGCCGACACGGTCAGCTGCAGGGCCACGACGAGCACGGTGTTGACGAAGAGGAAGGCCGGCACCACGGCGTGCGGCGCGTCGGTGTGGTCGACCAGCCAGAGCGGCAGCCCCACCCCCAGGATCGAGTCGTCCAGGCACATCGGGATGTCCAGCAGGACGAACCGGAGGTAGCCGCGGTCCCGCCAGGGGCTCGCGACGGCCGTCGGGCCCGCGGCGGCCGCGTCCTCGGTCCCCGCGGACGCCCGGGCACTCCCGTGGCCGGGGCCGCGCCCGTCCTGCTCCCGGGTGCGCCACACCAGCGCCGCGGCCGCGAGGAACGACAGCGCGTTGCCGAGGATCAGGGCGTGGTACGCCTCGCGGGTGCCCACGGCGAGACCGATGGCGGCGATGCCCGCGCCGAGCGCGTAGCCGGCGTTCGCCGCGCTGCGCGACAGCGCCTGGTACGTGGCGCGCTGCTCGCCCGCCGCCCGCGTGGCGAAGAGCATCTCCAGCATCTTGGACGCCCGCTCACCGAGGGAGGTGACGGCGACCACGAGCAGCAGCACCTCGAAGCGGGTGATCACGAGCATCGCGCAGATCGTCCCGAGGCGCAGCAGGTGACTGGCGATCAGCAGCGTGCGCACGGGGAAGCGGTCGGCCAAGTGGCCGGCCAGCGGGGAGCCGGCGATGCCCGCCACGCCGGCCGCGCCCAGCAGCAGGCCCAGCTGCCGGGCGTCCAGGCCGGCCACGAAGGTGAAGAAGAGGACGCAGGAGGCGGCCCAGACCCCGGTCCCGGTGCGGTCCAGCAGCTGGGCGAACAGCATGATCCGGGCGTCCCGGCCGCCGGGCGGGCGGCGCAACTGCGCCAGTAGTCCGGCTCCGTCCCGCCGGTCCTTCCGGTTCCCCGCACCGCCCCGCCAGATCATCCGGCCCTCCGCACCCCCGCGAAAGTATCTCGATATCGAGATACCTTGCGGTAGCCTGCCCGAGGTTAATCTTGACGTCAAGATAATTTTTGCGGTGATCGCCGGTGGCCCGCCGCCTGCTGGCCGCCCGGCGATACGCTGATCGGCAGAGGCCGCCGAGGAGGCCGTCGAGGAGGCAGCCGTGACCGAGCGCAAGCCACCGGGCGTCAGTTTCGAGTCCTGGGTGGACCGGCAGATCAGGGAGGCCGCCGAGCGCGGCGAGTTCGAAAAGCTGCCGGGCTACGGCAAGCCGCTGGCCTCGATCGACGCCCCGTACGACGAGCTGTGGTGGATCCGGGACAAGATGCACCGCGAGGGGTTCGCGGCCCTGCCGCCGGCACTCGCCCTGCGCAAGGAGGCCGAGGACGCCCTGGAGGCGGTCCGGGCGGCCCCCTCGGAGCGCCAGGCGCGGGCGGTCCTCGCCGAGATCAACGAGAAGATCCGCGCTGCCCTGCGCATGCCGCCGCCGGGGCCACCCCTCCAGCTCACCGAATTCGACGTCGACGAGGTGCTCAGAACCTGGCGGGAGAGCCGGACCGACTGACGGCGCGCCCGCACGGCGCTCGCGGCTCTCCCGGCTGCGGACCACCGACAGTGCTACAAATGGTTCGTGACCCATCCTTGCAACCCGTGCCGGGGACGTCGGTGCGGTCACTGAGCAAAAAGCGCCCGCGCAGCGTCGCCCGACAGGTATTCGTCCTTCAGGTGGCGATCGTGGTGCTGCTCGCCGCCGGGGCGGTACTGGCCCTCGTACTCCAGTCCCGGCACGACGTGGACCGGGAGGCCCGGACCCGCTCCGTGGCGGTCGCGCAGACCTTCGCCCATTCGCTCGGACTGCGTCCGGCGCTCCTCACCCCCGACCCCTCCAAGATCCTCCAGCCGCTCACCGAGGTGACGCGCAAGGATGCCGGAGTGGACTTCATCGTCGTCATGAACGACCAGGGGATCCGCTACACCCATCCGCTCCCCGACCGCATCGGCAAACAGTTCGTGGGCACCATCGCGCCCTCACTGGCCGGCCAGGTGTACACCGAGAGCGTGAAGGGACCCCTGGGCCAGGAGATCCAGGCCGTGGTTCCCGTCTTCGCCGACCCCTACAAGGACGGCGGCCCGGTCGTGGCACTGGTGTCGGCCGGCCTCACGGTGAAGAACGTCACCGGCGTGTTCCAGCGGCAACTGCCCCTCATCCTCGGCACCAGCGCGGCCGGGCTCGCCCTCGCCACCGCCGGCGCGGCGCTGATCAGCCGGCGCCTGCGACGGCAGACCCGCGGGCTCGGCCCCCTCGAGATGACCCGGATGTACGAGCACCACGACGCGGTGCTGCACTCCGTACGCGAGGGGGTGCTGATCACCGACGGCGGCGGCCGGCTCCTCCTCGCCAACGACGAGGCGAAACGGCTGCTGCGGCTCCCGCCCGACGCCGAGGGGCAGCACATCCGGGAGCTGTCGGGGCTCGACCGGCAGATGGCCGACCTCCTGCTGTCCGGCCGGGAGACCACCGACGAGGTGCACGAGGCCGGGGACCGGCTGCTGGTCGTCAACCAGCGCGCGACCCGCCCCCGCGGCAGGCCCGAGGGCACGGCGGTCACCATCCGGGACTCCACCGAGATGCAGGTGCTCAGCACCCGGGCCGAGGCGGCCCGCAAACGGCTCAGGCTGCTGTACGACGCGGGCGTGGGCGTCGGCACCACCCTGGACGTGGAGCGGACGGCCCAGGAGCTCGCGGACGTCGCCGTACCCCGGTTCGCGGACTTCGTGACCGTCGACCTGGCAGCGCCCGTACTCCTGGGCGACGAGCCCACCGCCGTCGCGGCCGACCTGCGCCGCACCGGGGTCAGCGGCATCCGGGACGACGTCCCGCTCTACCCGAAGGGCAGGCTGATCGACTTCCTGCCCTCGACGCCGCAGGCACGCGGGCTCAACAGCGGCCGGGCCGAGCTGGTGACCGATCTGACCGATGCGCCGGGCTGGCAGGCCCAGGACCCGCCCCGGGCGCAGGCCATCATCGACTACGGCGTCCACTCCCTGATCACGGCGCCCCTCAAGGCCCGCGGGGTCGTCCTCGGCGTGGTCAACTTCTGGCGGTCGGAGAAGGAGCCGTTCGACGAGGAGGACGTGTCGCTGGCGGAGGAGCTCGTCGCCCGGGCCGGGGTCAGCATCGACAACGCGCGCCGCTACACCCGCGAGCACGCACTGGCCGTGACCCTGCAGCGCAGCCTCCTGCCGCGCGATCTGCCCGCGCAGAGCGCCGTGGAGGTCGCGCACTACTACCTGCCCGCGCAGTCCGGGGTGGGCGGCGACTGGTTCGACGTGATCCCGCTCCCGGGCAGCCGTGTCGCCCTCGTCGTCGGCGACGTCGTCGGGCACGGGCTGCACGCCGCCGCCGCAATGGGCCGGCTGCGAACGGCCGTGCTGAACTTCTCGTCCCTGGACCTGCCTCCCGACGAGCTCCTCGCCCGCCTCGACGATCTCGTCCAGTACATCGACCAGAGCGTGGACGGCGGCGGGGTCGAGGGCGGCCTGATCGGCGCCACCTGCCTGTACGCCGTGTACGACGCGGTGACCCAGCGCTGCACGGTGGCCCGGGCGGGCCACATGCCGCCGGCGGTGGTGCGCCCGGACGGCACGGTGGAGATCCCGGAGCTGCCCGCGGGGGCGCCGCTGGGGCTCGGCGGGTTCCCGTTCGAGTCGGCGGAGCTGGACCTGAGCGAGGGCACCCAGCTGGTGCTGTACACCGACGGGCTGATCGAGGAGCGCACCCGCGACATCGACGAGGGGCTCGCGCTGCTCCGCTCGGCCCTGGCCCACGCGGACCGCAAGCCCGAGGAGACCTGCCGGGCGGTCCTCGCGGAGCTGCTGCCGGTGCGCCCGCGCGACGACGTGGCCCTGCTGGTCGCGCGGACGTCGGCGCTGCCGGCGGACCGCATCGCCGAATGGGAGGTCCCGTTCGAGCCGAGCGCGGTCGGGGCCATGCGGGCCGTCGCCGTGGAGAAGCTGGCGGAATGGGGCCTGTCGGAGCTGGCCTTCGGCACGGAGCTGGTGCTCAGCGAGCTCATCACCAACGCGATCCGGCACGGCGCCGAGCCGGTCCGCGTACGGCTCCTGCACGACCGGGTGCTGACCTGCGAGGTCTTCGACGGAAGCAGCAGCTCGCCGCGGCTGCACTACGCGAAGACCACGGACGAGGGGGGCCGCGGCCTCTTCCTGGTGGCCCAGATCAGCCGCCGCTGGGGCGCCCGGTACACCCCGGAGGGCAAGGTCATCTGGTCCGAGCAGCCCCTGCCGGAATCCGAGGAGACCTGACCCCGGCCGACAGCGGGCCTCAGCGGATCCGGCGCACCCGCTGGCTGGTGAGTTCGTACCGGGCGCCGACCACGGCCAGCTTCCCGGCGGCGACCCGGGCGGCCAGATCGGGCTCCGCCGCCAGCCGGGAGCGTACGAGCCGGACGTTCTCGGTGACCGCCGCGTCGACACGGGCCTCCCGGCGCAGGCTGCGGTCGACGGCCGGACGGATCTGCTGCGCCAGGTAGCGCAGGTGTCCGGGCAGCTGCTCCAGTCCCTCGGCGGCGCGGACCGCGGCGGTCACGGCCCCGCAGGACTGGTGCCCCAGCACCACGACCAGTGGGATCGCCAGCTCCACGACCCCGAACGCGATGCTTCCGAGTACCGCGTCGTCCAGGACCTCACCGGCCGACCGTACGGTCATCAGATCGCCGAGCCCCTGGTCGAAGACCAGCTCCGGCGGGACGCGGGAGTCGACGCAGCCCAGGATGACGGCGAACGGGTGCTGCCCCCCGACCAGCGCCTGCCGTACGGTCCGGGTGGCGTCGGGATGCCGCTCGTGGAAGGTGCGCCAGCGGATGTTGCCGGCCGACAGCTCGCGCAGCGCCGCCTCGGGCGTGGCGGGCCGCGGGCCGTGCAGACCGGTACGGGCGCCGCCGGCCGTGGAGCCGGCCCCGGACGCCAGCCCGGCGCACAGGGCCACGGCACCGGTCAGGGCGCCCCGCACGAGTCCGCGCCGCCCGGGAGTCCCGGCGGCCCGGTGACGCTCAGCAAGGACGCTCATGCGGGCCCAAGCTAGGGCGCTGCGGGCCCGTGGGCCGGAGGCAGGCCCGCCCTTGGGGAACTCTTGGACAAATGCCGCCGGACAGCGCCCGGGCCGACCGGCGTCGCCGGGCCGTTCACCGGTGCCCGGCGGGTCGCTGGCCGCGGTCGAAGTACGCCACCAGGTCCGGGTCGAGCGGCGGCACCTGCCGGGGTGTGCCTCCGGCCCGCAGGGATTCGGTCGCCAGGCAGCCCACCGCGACCGCCATACGGGCGGCGACCGGCGAAGTGTCCGTGGCTCCCCCGTGACGTACGAAGCGCAGGAACTCGTCGATCAGGAGCGGGTCGGCGCCGCCGTGCCCGCCCGCGGCAGCCCCGTCCGGGACGGTGTGGGCGGCGTCCGGCTCGGCCCGGTACCCGGAGCGCCGGGTGTTCCAGACCCGGACCTCGGAGCCCGGGCCGTCACCGAAGTTCTCCAGGCGGCCGGCATCCCCGATGACGGTGTAGTTGCGCCAGTAGTCGGGGCTGAAATGGCACTGCTGGTAGGCGGCGAGCACGCCGTTGGCGAGACGGAGGTTGAGCAGCGAGACGTCCTCGACGTCGATGACCGGGTTGAGGCCGCGCTGGGTGTGCGGGGGCCAGTGGCCGTCCCGGGTGTACCAGTCGTCGCCCTTGGGTTCGCCGGGCGCGCGGCGGTGCGGGTTGTCCCCGTAGACCATCAGGTCGCCCATCGCCTGGACGTCGTCCGTGTAGGCGCCGGCCAGCCAGTGCAGGACGTCGATGTCGTGCGCGGCCTTCTGGAGCAGCAGTCCGGTGGTGTACCGGCGCTCGGCGTGCCAGTCCTTGAAGTACCAGTCGCCGCCGTAGCCCACGAAGTGCCGGACCCAGACCGTCCTGACGCGGCCGATCTCGCCGGCCGCGATCAGCGCGCGCATCGTCCGCACCACGGGCATGTGCCGCATGTTGTGCCCGACGTAGAGGCGGGTGCCCGTCTCGCGGGCGGTGCGCAGGAGCTCGTCGCAGCGGTCCACCGAGATGTCGAGCGGCTTCTCGACGAAGGCGGGTTTGCGGGCGACGAGTGCCTGGCGGGCCAGGTCGGCGTGGGTGTGGTCGGGGGTCAGCACGAGGACGGCGTCGACCTCCGGGTCCTCGATCACCGCCCGGTGGCCGGCGGTGACGTACGCGCCCGGGAAGGCCGCGGCGGCATCCGCCCGGGCCCGCGGATCGGGGTCCGCGACCGCGGTGACCGCCGACCCGCGGCCGGGCCGGTGTGCCGTGCGCGCGATGCTGCCGCGCAGCCCGAATCCGAGGACGCCGATGCGAAGGTCAGTCATGGCCGACTCCCTTCCCGTCCCGGCCGCGTTCATCCGCCCGGCCGAGCACCGGATGCCGCCAGGGCGCCGCCGGGGCAGGCTGTGCCCAAGGCCAGTCACCACCGCACAGACGAGGACCGCGCCATGTCCCACAGCCGGCGTATCGGCGTCATCACTGCGGCCGCAGCACTGCTGCTGACCGCCACCGCCTGCTCGGGCCTGGGCCGGAGCACCGTCGGCATGCTCACCTTCCGCGGCCACGACTCGCCGACGGAGCTGAGCTACTCCAACACCCCGGTGACGGGATGCCACAAGATCATCCTCCCGAGGGGGGCCACCCACGTCGAGAACAACACCCTCGTCGACGTCGTCCTGTACCGGACGGAGAACTGCAAGAAGGCCGACGGGGCCGACGGCATCTACGTGGCCACCACGCTCTCGAACGTGACGGCCCCGGTCAGCCTCCCCTGGCGCAGCTTCAGCGTCATCCACTGACCCCGGGGCCGGGCGCCCTCACACGGTCCGCGCCGCCGCCTGGGAGGGTCCCGGACCGATGTGTGGCAATGCCGTTGCTTCAGGCGGGCGCCGCGGTCGCCGCGCTGCGGGCCGACTTGGGCTTCTTCGAGCCGTGCCGGCGGCCAACCGCCCCCGCTACGTCCTACTTCTCCTCCGGCTCCCAGGCGCGGAGCAGGTCGAGCAGCCCTGCGTCTCCGTCAACGTGCAAGGAGTCGGCCTGGATCCGGTCGTACAAGTAGAGGACCAGCTCACTGGCCGTGCCATGGACGGAGGCGCCGGCTGCGTCCGAGTCCTCGCCGGTCTCGGCGGTGGACGCGGGGATGCGGGTGGAGCGTGCGCCGTCGCCGTCGACGGTGAGGCGCCAGGAGCGGCCCTCGGCGGCGTGGAAGTCGAAGGCCGTGGGCTTGTGCGGCCAGGCACTCGGCGTTGCGCAGACGGTGAACAGGAACTCCTCCACACCGTCGAGTGCCAGCCCGACCGGCAGCGGCTGTGGGGCGCCCCCGGCGAGCTGGGCGTCGTAGGTGTGCACCGCAGTCTCCTGGACCCGGTGCCGGGCGACACCGCCGGCGGTCTGCGGTGACTGCGACGCGGGCCACCACGTCCAGCAACCGCTCTCCGGTCCCGCCGCGCGCAGGGCGCCCAGCAGAAGCTGCGTCGACGCGGCCAGCCAGGCCAGCAGGGCCTCACGCTCCCGCGGCACTTCCAGCGCGGCGCGCGCGGCGACGGCCTCGGCCGGGGGAGCGTCGGCGGACCCCGCGCCGACGATGGCGGCCCAGAAACGGTCTCCCCCACCCAGGTGCTTCACCAGATCGAACAGCGTCCACCCGGGGCAGGTCGGCACCTGTGCGTCGAGACCGGGCGCGGCGGCGACCACGGCGCGGAACGCGGTCGACCGTTCATCGATCAGTCGCAGCAGGTCAGGGAACTCAAGATTCTTTTCCACGCCGGATGTCTATCACCGTGCTCCGGTGATCGGACAGCGATTTTCTCAGTCGCCGCCGGTTGTTTCAGCCATGCGAACCGTTGATGGCCGGAGGAGCTCCTGCCGGGGCTCCCGCGCGGCCGGAAGTCACCGGCGCCCGGCGGAAGGCACCCCACCCGCCGTCCGGCCGGGCGGAGCGAAGCGGGCGCGGCACCGCCGGATCGACCGCAGGCCGATGCCCCACCGCCCGCCCGAAGCAACGGCATTGCCGATGTGTGGTCCGGGACCATCCTGCGTTCCGGGTCAGGCCGGGAGGGAGCCGACCGTGGGGGCCACCGTGCCGAAGAGGTCGGCGATCGTGGTGAGGCTTGCCGACTGGAGGGCGGCCGCGGTCACCAGCGTGCCGTCGGGGGCGGTCAGGGCGCGCGTCGCGGTGGCCTCGGCGACCACGGTGGGGCGGTAGCCCAGGTTGAAGGCGCCCTGGGCGGTGAAGGTGATGCACATGTGCGTCATGAACCCGGCGATGACCAGGTCGGGGCCGGCGCCCAGCTCCCGCAGGGTCTTCTCCAGCTCCGTGGCGTGGAGGCGTCCGGGAACCCCTTGACCACGACCGGTTCCCCGTCGCGGGGCGCGACCTCGGCACTGATGGCGCCGATCTCGGCCCGGATGTCGTACGGGCTCCCCTCGCCGCCGTCGTTGACGACGTGCACGACGGATGCGCCGGCGGCCCGTGCCGCGGCCAGCAGACGTGCGCCCGCCCCGAGGGCCTGCTCCGCGCCCTCCAGGGCCATCACGCCGGTGCGGTAGGTGTTCTGGAAGTCGACCATGACCAGGGTGGACCCGGCCAGGCGGGGCAGTGCGCCCGGGAGGCCGATGACATCGCGCAGGGTGGTGGACGCGGTGGATGCAGACATGGGTGAACCGTCCTTCGGATCGGAAACGGGCACGGCAAAGCCGCGGCCGCGGCGCCGGTGCGCCGGGCAATCGGTGGGTCGAAACGGTCAGTGGGCGGTACGGAAGCGGCGGCGGTACGCGGCCGGAGTCGTGGCGATCTGTTTGCGGAAGGCCCGGTGCAGGGTCTCCACCGAGCCCAGGCCGGCCGCCGCGGCGACCTGCTCCAGCGGCTGGTCGGTGGTCTCCAGCAGCCGGCGGGCGGCCTCCACCCGTACGGCCTCCACGTAGGCGGCGGGGCTGGCGCCCAGCTCCTTGCGGAAGGTCCGGGCGAAATGGCGCTCGCTCATGGACATCCGGGCCGCGAGGGCGGCCGCGGACAGGTCCGCGCCGAGGTGTTCGGTGATGAAGACCCGCAGTGCGTCGATGTCCCTGCGGGAGGCGGCCGGGCGGCTGAGCGGAACACTGAACTGGCTCTGGCCGCCCTGCCTCTTGAGGTACATGACCAGCTGCCGGGCGACCACGAGGGCCAGTTCCTCGCCGTGGTCCTCGGCCACCAGGGCCAGCGTCAGGTCCATGCAGGCGCTGATCCCGGCCCCGGTCCACACCCGGCCCGACCGGACGAAGATCGGGTCCGGATCGACCTCGACCTGCGGGTGGTCGGCCGCCAGCTGGGCGGCGGTGGACCAGTGGGTGGTGGCCCGGCGCCCGTCCAGCAGGCCGGCCGCCGCCAGCAGGTGGGCGCCGACGCACACCGACGCCACGCGCCGGGCGTGCGGTGCGGTGGCGGCGATCCACCGCACCACCTCGTCGTCGACGCACGCGACCGGACCGTCCTCCGTCAGCTCGACGGCGCCGGGCACCACGAGGGTGTCCACGGCGGCGCCGACCTCGGCGAAGGAGAGGTCGGTGACCAGCCGGACGCCGGCCGAGGTGGTGACCTGGCCGCCGTCCGGGCCCGCCAGGCGTACGTCGTACAGCCGTCGCCCGGCCTCCCGGCTCGCGAGGGCGAAGACCTCGGCGGGGCCGGTGACGTCGAGCAGGTCGACATCGGGGAAGACCGCGATCACGACGCGGTGGGGCGTGGACATGCATCCATCCTGGCCTCGCGGTCACATGTCCGCAATGACGGTTGTCTGTCACATCCGGACACCGCCGGTGCCGACTGGAGCATGCCCCGTGCGGCGCGGATGATGGAAAGGCACAGGGTCCGGGGCTCACGACGCCGGACACGGGACGGTGACGCAATCATGTCCGCCAACGGTTCTTCGTATCGCCCGGTCAGGGTGAGCGCCGATCTGGACAGCCCGCTGTCGCGCTGGCTGTGGCTGGTCAAGTGGATCCTGGCGATCCCGCACTACATCGTGCTGCTGTTCCTGTGGATCGCCTTCCTCGTGGTCAGCGTGATCGCCTTCTTCGCGATCCTGTTCACCGAGCGCTACCCGCGCGCCCTGTTCGACTTCAACGTCGGCGTACTCCGCTGGTCGTGGCGGGTCTCGTACTACGCGTACGGAGCCCTGGCCACCGACCGGTACCCGCCCTTCAGCCTCGGCCCCGAGCCCGGCTATCCGGCACGCCTCGAGATCGCCTACCCGGAGCGCCTGTCCCGGCCGCTGGTCCTGGTGAAGTGGTGGCTGCTGGCGATCCCCCACTACCTGGTCATCGCCTTCTTCACCGGCGGCATGCGCCACGGCTGGTGCGCCGGCGGCGGTCTGATCACGCTGCTGGCCGTGATCGCGGCCGTGGTGCTCGCCTTCACCGCCAAGTACCCGCGTGACGTGTTCGACCTGATCGTGGGGCTGCACCGGTGGGTGCTGCGCGTCGCCGCGTACGCCGCGCTCATGACGGACGAGTACCCGCCGTTCCGGCTCGACCAGGGCGGCGACGACCCGGCGCCCGCCCCGGCCTCGGCCCCCGCTCCCGCCCCATCGCCCTGAACCGAAGCCCGGGCCGAACCGGTCCGCCGCCCGCCGGAACCGGGACCGGCCTCCGTCCGACCAACTCCGGGTGCGGGGAGTCACCCGGCACCGGACGACGGGAGGGCGACGGATGGGCGGGCTGGACGTACGCATGCTGGGGGTCGTCTGCCGCCACGGCCGGGTCGAGGCGGTCGCCGACGTGGACCTGGACATCGCGGCGGGCGAGCGCGTCGCGCTGACCGGGACCAACGGCTCCGGCAAGACCACGCTGCTGCGGGCGGTCCTCGGGCTGCACCGCCAGGTGTCCGGGAGCATCCTGGTCGGCGGCCGCGGCACCGGATCGGCCGCCGAGTGGGCCTGGCGGCGGCGGTCCTGCGCCTGGATCCCGCAGAAGCCGGCGGCCGGCCGCTTCCCGCTCCTCGGCGACGAGCTGCTGGCCAGCGGCGGCGCGCCGGCCGAGGCCGCCGAAGCGGCACGCAAGCTGGGGGTCGGGGCGCTGCTCGGACGGCCGCTGCACACACTGTCCGGCGGCCAGCTGCAACGCATGTACCTGGCCCGGGCGATCGGCTCGGTGGCCGCGGGGGCCGAGGTACTGCTGGCCGACGAGCCGACCGCCGCACTGGACTTCGGCGGCCAGGAGGAGGCGGCCGACGTGCTGGCCGCCCTGCCGGTGACCCTCGTCGTCGTGACGCACGACCGGGCGCTCGCGGAGCGCTGTGACCGCGTACTGGAGATGGCCGCGGGCCGGCTGCGGGAGGTCGGGTGATCCTCGCGACCGCCGGTCTCGGCGAGCTGCTGCAGCTGGTCCCCGTACAGCGGGCGGGCTTCGCCCTGCTGCTGGCGGCGGTCGGCCTGCCGGTGATCGGGGTCGTCATCGTCGGCCTCGACATCATGCCGGTGCGCTTCGCGATGATGCACGTCGCCCTGCTGGGGATCGCGGTCGGGCTGCTGACCGGGCTCGACCCGATGCTGTGCGCGCTGGTGGCCTGCGCCCTGGCCGGTGCGGGGGTGGCCCCGCTGGCCCGTACCCCGGACGGGCTGTCCGGTGCGATGGGCCTGCTGATGAGCCTGGCCATCGCCGCCGCGCTGCTCGTCCTCGCCGTGTCGGGGGTCAACGCCTCCGGTGCGTTCGCGCTGCTGTGGGGCTCGATCCTGTCCGTGGGCACCGCCGATCTCGCGGTGCTCGGCGCGCTGGCGGTCCTCGTACCGGGCCTGTTCTGGTGGCGGCGACGCGATGTGGCGCTGCTGCTGTACGACCGTGAGCTCGCCCAGTGTTCCGGCGTCCCGGTCGGGACGCTGACCATGGTGCTCCTGGTCCTGGTCGCGGTGGCGGTCGCCGGGGCTATCAAGCTCACCGGCGCGCTGCTGGTCGACGCCCTGACCCTGCTTCCGGCGCTCGCCGCCCGCCGCCTGGGCACCTCGCTGCGGTCCATCACCCTGTGGGCGGTCGGCATCGGGGTGGCCGTGAACCTGACCGGCTTCCTTCTCGCCCTCCGGCTCGACTGGCCGCCGGGGCCGGTCCTCGTCCTCACCGCGGGGACGCTCGTCCTCGCGGTCCATCTCATCCCCGAACGGAGCATCAGCTCATGGCGCGCACCCGCGTCCGATTCGCTTCCCTCCTCGCACTGAGCGCGGCACTGGCCCTCGTCACCGGCTGCGGCAACGGCAACGCCGCCTCGAAGGACGGCCCGCCCGGCCGGCACGGCGGGAAGCCGGCCGTCGTCGTCACCACCACCTGGGAGGGCGCCTTCGCCAAGGCCGCCGGAGCCGAGGACGTCAAGGTGATCGTGCCCCAGTCGGTGCACCACGCCCCGGACTACGACCCCAAGCCCTCCGACCTCGCCGCCGTCGGCAAGGCCGACTTCGTCCTCTACGCGCCCTTCGAACCGTACGCGGCGAAGATCAAGGAGGCCGCCGGCTCGAAGGCCGAGCTGGTCGAGGTGAACCTCGACAACGACGCCGACAAGGTCAAGGCCGAAGTGGCCCGCCTGGGCAAGCTGTTCGGGACCGAGGACGCCGCCACGAAGTGGTCGGCCTCGTTCGACACCGAGTACGCGAAGCTGTCGAAGGACGTCCAGGGTTCCTGGCCCGGCGGGAAGAGCCCGGCCGTCGTCAGCCAGGTGTTCACCACCTGGTCGGCGAAGCTGGCCGGTGCCACCGCGGTCGGCACGTACGGTCCCGAGGCGGTCACCCCGGCGCAGCTCGCCGAGCTCTCGGGGAAGAAGCCGGCCCTGGTCCTGGACAACGCCCACATGTCGACCGGGACCGTCCTGCCCGACTCGGGTGCCCGGCAGGTCGAGATCGTCAACTACCCGGGCACGGACCTCGATCTGCTGCCGGTCTACCGCAACGCGGCGGCCGAGCTGAAGAAGGCCATGGGCGGTTCCTGACCCGGGGCGCAGGCGAAGGGCGGGGAGCACTGGGAGTGCTCCCCGCCCTTCATGCGTTCACGGTCGTCGGGCCGCGGGTGGTGTCCACACCGTGCCGCGCGCCTCGTACTCGAGCATGGCCTCCACGCCCGTCGCCGCGTCGGCGCCGAGTTCCCGGCGTACGAGCCACAGGGCGAGCTCCAGGCCGGAGGTGATGCCGCCGGCGGTGACCAGGTCGCCGTCGTCCACCACGCGGGCGTTCTTCAGCAGGCCGCCCTGCTTCTCCAGGTCGGGGCGTGCCTTGTGGTGGGTGGTGCAGGGCCGGTTCCTGGTCAGGCCGGCGGCGGACAGCAGCATGGTGCCCGTGCAGACGGCGCTGAGGGTGAGGCCGGGGCGCACCGCCGCGGCCAGGTCCCGTGGGAGCGTGCCGCCCCGGATCTCGGCCCATACGCCGGGGCCGTCCTGACGTGCGTATCCGCCGCCCGGTACGAGGATGATGTCAGCCGAACGTGGGGCCCAGGGGTGCTCGGCCTGGACCCGGGTCCCGTAGGCGGCGGTCACGGCACCCGGGCCCTTGGTGGTGACGTAACGGACGTCGACCGCGCGGTCCGTGAAGAAGCGGGCGGCGGAGAAGACCTCGTAGGGGGCCGCGAAGTCGAGCTCCTCCACTCCGTCGTACATGACGACGTGCACGCGCAGCGGACCCGTCGCCTGCGAGGCGGATCGCGGTGGCGCCGCGGCGGCCGGCGCGGCGGCGGCGCCCGCCATCGTGGCCGCGGCGCCGATCGCGGTCGAGGCTCGGAGGAGGTTCCTGCGGTTCATCTGACCGTCCTGTCCTGTGCTGTGCTGTCGTGCTGTTCTCTGCTGCGCCTGTTCGTCCGGTCAGCCCGCGTGCGCGAGCGGAGGTGCGATGGCCGTCTGCTGCGCCAGCCTCGCGCGCAGGGCCGTACGGTCGGGCTTGCCGGCCGGGGTGAGCGGAAGCACTGCCAGTACCAGCAGCCGCTCGGGGTGCTTGCGCTGTTCGAGCCCCCGGCGGGTGAGGTGTGCGCCCAGCGAGCCGAGGGTGGGAGCCTCGGGGCCGCGCGGTACGACACAGGCCGCGAGGCGTTCGCCCATCAGCTCGTCCGGGATGCCGACGCACACCACGTCCCGTACCCGGGGGTGGGAGGCGAGCTCCCGCTCGACCTCTGCGGGGCTGATGTTGGCGCCGCCGCGGATGACGATGTCCTTGAGACGGCCGACGAGGTGCAGGACGCCGCCCTCGTCGATCAGGCCGAGGTCTCCGGTGCGGACCCAGCCCTGGGGGGTGCGGTAGCGGGCGTCCAGGTCCGGGGCGGCGACGTAGCACATGGGGGTCATCGGGCCGCGGGCGACGATCTCGCCGATCTCGCCGTCCGCGAGCCGCTCGTGCGTGTCCGGGTCGGTGATGTGGATGTCGGCGACGCGGGGATCGGGCCGGCCGGCCACGATGCCCGTGCCGTCGGCCTCCGGGACCCCGGGGCCGAGTCCGGTGTGGCAGTTGACGCCGTCGGCCGAGCCGTAGAGGTTGACGACGGGACAGCCGAAGGCGCGGGCGGCGTCCTCGGCCGTGGTCTCGTCCAGGGCCGAGCCGCCGAGGACCAGGGCGGTGGGCGGGGGCAGTTCACCCCCGTCGGGCCCGGGGTGTTCCAGCCGGTCCAGCATCATGCGGACCATCGTGGGGACGCCCAGGACGTGTGTGGGCCGGTGCTCGCGCACGGCGGCGAGGGCGGCCTCAGGGGTGAAGTGGTCGAGCAGGATCAGTGTTCCGCCGTGCCTGGCGAGCGTGACGGCCGTGCCGTTGGACCCGAAGGCGGACCCCAGCGGTACGAGGAACAGGCAGCGCGGCGGGGTTCCGTCGGGCATGAGCGAGGCGAGGAAGTTGCCCCGGCCGCCGGCGAGCGCGTTGTGGGAGTACGCCACCATCTTGGGCTCCGCCTCGGAGCCGGAGGACACCAGGATGCGGGCGGCGCTGTCGGGGTCGGGCCGTGCGGGCACGAAGGCAGCCGGGTCGGAGCGCAGCAGGGCGAACAGCGGAATCGTTCCTTCAGGTGCGGTGCCGACCCGCCCGGCGGCGATGACGTGGCGCAGCGCCGGCAGGGCGGGGAGCAGGGCCCGCAAGCCGGCGGCGTGGTGGTCGCCGCGGTGCTCGGCGGCCGCGATGACCGCGACGGCCTCCGCCGTGCGCAGCAGGGACGCGGCCTCCCGGATGCCACGGCCGACCGGGAAGGGGAGGGCCACCGCGCCGATGGCGGCGAGGGCCAGTTCGGCGATGACCGCGCCCCGGCCGTTCGGGAGTTGGACGCCGACCACATCGCCGGGCCGTATGCCGAGATCCCCGAGCCCGGCGGCGAGAGCGCGCACCTTGCGGTCCAGCGCGGTGTAGCAGAGCTTGCCCTTGGCGTCGATGACGGCCGTGGCGTGCAGGTCGGCGATCTGCCGGGCCCGGAAGAGGCTGTAGAGGTCGAGGTCGGGGCAGGTCCCGTCGACCGCCCAGGTGCGGCGGAGGCCGGCGGGCAGCAGGTCGTGCAGGGCGACGGTCATACGAAGCTCCAGGGGTCGGGAACGGCGGGGGCACCGTGCGCGTCGCGGCTGATCGAGCCGGTGAAGCGCGGGTCGTGGTGCAGGTCGGCCGGATCGGTGGTGACCGCGGTCGCGGACAGGCCGTGGCTGCGCAGCTGCGCCAGGGCATCGCCGGTCGGCAGTTCGCGCAGGTCGTACGCGGCGGCCGCGGGCGCACAGGTGTCGGTGGGGGCGATCCAGCCGTCCGCGGTGCGCAAGGGGCGGCGGAATCCGGCGGGCCGGCGCGGGTCCGCGCCGCGGCGCACCCGGCGCAGGGCGGGGGCGGTGAGTGCGTCGGCCGCCCCCAGCAGCGAGGAGTCGACGCGGACGCCCGCTCCGGTGCGTTCGCGCAGGAGCAGTCCGGCCAGTACGGCCTCGGTTCCCATCAGCCCTCCCAGGACGTCGAGGAGGGTCATGAGGGACGGGGCAGCGGCCTCGTCCTGCGGACGTGCGGCTTCGCCGACTCCGGTGCGGGCCTGGACCATGAAGTCCGTACCCATCGGGGCGCCGGGGATCCGGCCGGCCCAGCCGCCCGTGTACGCATAGACGAGGGCGGGGTTCACGGCGGCCAGGTCGGCCGAGTCGAGCCCCAGTGCGGCCGCCTTGCCGGGGGCCCAGTTGTGCAGGAAGACGTCGGCCTCGGCGGCCATCTCGCGCAGCCGGCGCCGGTCGGCGGCGGTCTTGATGTCCACTTCCACGGCCTGCTTGCCCCGGTTCAGGGCGAGCCAGCGGGCGGAGATCCCGGAGCAGGCGGGGGGCATTCCGCGCAGCGGGTCGCCGCCCGGCGGCTCGATCCGGACGACGTCGGCGCCGAGCAGACGCATCAGGTGGGCCGCGAGGGGCGCCTGGATCCGGCGGCCCGCCTCGAGCACGGTCAGCCCGGCCAGCGGCCGTGCGGCGGCGGGGGGCGCGGCCAGCGGGCGGTGGCCGGATCCGTAGGGGGCCAGGGACCAGGGCGCGGCGCCGTCGTGTTCGGCGGCGCGCTCGGAGAGGGTCCGCAACCGGCAGACCTCGGCGCCCGAGGTCGCGGCCGCCGCCTCGATCCGCTGCCAGTTGTGTGCGCGCGCCGTGGCGTGCAGGACCCGCGGGAAGGGGGCACACGCGGTGGCGTACCGGAACTGGAACGGCCGCCACCCCGCCCGGATGGCCTCGACGGGTGCCCTGAGGGCACGCCAGAACGCGGCCCAGGCAGCGGGGTCCAGCGTCTCCAGCTCGAAGAGAAGGCCTTCCGCGGAGGTGAACGGCGGTCCGCCGGGGGCCAGTTCGGCCGCCTCGCCCTCGTCGGCCCCGGCGGCGGCGAGGTACTGGGAGACCGTCAGCAGAGCGGCCCTGTCGGCGCTGGTGTCCACCCGGCCCGCCCCGCCGCCCCTGGCCTGGGCCAGCAGCCCGGCGAGCAGCCCCTGCACGGCGAGTACACCCGTGGCGGTGGCGGCGCAGTCGACGGCCAGGCCGCGCGGCGCGCCGTCGCGGCGCCCGTGCACGGCCATGATGCCGGTCGCCGCTTGAACGGTGGCCTCGTCCGTCATACCGCTCGCGGGATGCGCGGCCCAGCTCATCGACGCGTCCTGCCGTTCGAAACCCCTGCCGGACAGGGCGATGCACGCCGTACGGCCGTCGCCCGGCTCGGGCGGCTCCGCTCTCGTGCCGACTCCCCGGCCGGCCCCCGTACGGGCTCCCGAACGGGCTCCCGTGCTCGCGCCGAGGAGCGTGAGGTGCTCCACGACCAGGCCGGTCAGCCCGGGCGGACCCGAGGCGGCGAGGTGCAGTCCTTCGAGCGGCCGGACAGTCCGGGTGACGGCTGGTGACGCCATGCCTCTCCTCTTCTCCTGGCGCGCGGCGGTGACCGGCGCCCCGGATGTGCGCAACACGGGAACCCGGGAGCGTGCACACCCGACCAGTTCCTCGGGGAGGCAGTCGGACTGTCGTTCCCACGGGTTCCCGGCAGGCTGGAGGAAAATGGTGCCGAAACAAGGAGATACGGGTCACGCCCGCCCCGAACCCCCCTCGGGGGAAGAAGAGTTGCGGGACCGGGTGGCGGAGTTCGTCCGGAGCCGGGTGATGCCCTGCGAGCCGGTGCTCGACGCGGACGGCCCACGGGCCGCCGCGGTCCTGCGGGAGTTGCAGGCGCAGGCCAAGGAGGAGGGCCTGTGGGCGCTGCCGCTCGGCGCCGAACTGGGGGGCCGGGGACTCCCCCTGGCGCAGTACGTCCGCATCGCCGAGGCCGAGGGAGCCAGCGACCACGGACCGGCGGCCCTCGGCTCCGCATCCCTGCTCGACGCCACCATGCTGCGGGGGCACGGCAGCGACCGGGTCCGCGGCCTGTACCCCGGGCGGCTGGCCGCCGGGGAGCTGCGCGCCTGCTACGCCATGACGGAGCCGGACACCCCGGGCACCGATCCGCTGCGTACGGCGACCCGCGCCGAGGAACAGCCGGACGGCAGCTGGCGCGTCAGCGGCCGCAAGTGGTTCATCTCCGGGGCGGCCGGGGCCGATCTGGTCACCGTCCTCGCACGGACCGACGGGGAGCCCGGCGACCGCGAGGGCCTCTCCCTCCTGGTGGTCCCCACCGGCTCCCCCGGCTTCCGCGTCGTACGCGAGCTGCCCGTGTTCGGGGCCACCGGCCAGTGGGAGATCGAGTTCGACCGGGTCGCCGTACCCGCCGACCACCTCCTAGGCAAGCGCGGGCAGGCCCTGGCGATCGCCGCGGAACGCCTCCAGCTGGGCCGCACCCTGCGCTGCCTGCGCTGGCTCGGCCAGGCCCAGCGCGCCTTCGACCTCATGTGCGCGCGCGCCAACTCCCGTACGGGGTCCCGCGGTCCGCTCGCCGGTCACCAGCTCGTGCAGCAGCACGTCTTCGAGGCGCTGCTCGCACTGCGGACCACCCGCCCGCTGGTCCACGAGGCGGCGGCGAGGATCGGCGCGGGCGAGGACGCACACGTGGAGGTGGGGCTGGCCAAGGTCGCCGCTGCCCGCATGCTGCAGCAGGTCGCGGACGCGGCCATCCAGGTCCACGGCGCGGCCGGACTCGGCCCCGACACCCCCCTGCCCGCGCTGCTGCGCACCGGACGTGCCGCCCGCATCCTCGACGGCCCGGACGAGCTCCACATCACCTCGGTGGCCCGCCGGGTGCTCCGTACGTACGGGACGTAGGAGACCGGGCCCCGTCGGTGCATCTGCGCAGAGAACAACGGGGCGGCCGTGGGCCCTCCAGCCTCAACGGGCCGAGCCCCTAAGGGCTGTCCCGTAATCCCCGGCGGGCGCGCGACGACAGCTACGGCACCTCGCTGCGTTGTCGGAACGCCCGGATACGCCCAGTATGAGGACGCTCCTCCGCCTTGCGATGCACCGCATCTGACGCCGCGCGCTGATCCACCGGGGATTACGGGACAGCCCCTAGACGTCCCCGATCTCGACCAGTCCGGTCAGTGCCGCCAGTCCGAGTGCCAGGAAGAAGTCGCCCCAGACCAGCTCGTGCCGCACCGCGACGCCCTTCGCGGCGTCGTAGCAGCCGTCCAGCAGCATGCCGCGGGTCAGGTGCTCGCCCACCAGGCGTTCCAGGATCGCCGCCGCCCGGTACGCGTACTGCGCGGCCCGGCAGCCCGGCAGGCGGGCGAGTTTCAGCAGCGCGACCGCCGCGATGGCGGCGGCGGAGGTGTCCAGCGGGCCGGCGGGCAGCGCCTCGTCGGCGAGGGGAACGAGCGGGGTGCAGGGCCGCGTCCACACGTCGGCCAGCCGCTCCGCGACGGCCTCCAGCCGGTCCGGGGCGCTGCGGGAGACCTCGGGGCGGTGCAGGGCGTCGGCCACGGCCAGCAGCAGCCACGCGCTGCCGCGGCTCCAGCCGGCCGATGGTTCCTCGCACGCCTGCCAGCCCGCCTCCGCAGCGAACTCCCAGGCCGGTACGACGCGTCCGCCCCCGCCGAGGCACAGGTCGAGGTGCCGGTGCAGGTGCGACGCGGCGGCCCGGGCACCCTCCGGGCCCCCGGCGGCGAGCAGCGCCACCATGCCCGGCACGCCGTCCACCCGGGCCAGCAGCCGGGGTCCGCCGAAGGCCGACCCCCAGGGCACCAGCCCGAGTTCGGTGTCGAGCGCGGCCAGTGCGGCCCGGGCCGCCCGGGTCCGTAGCTCCTGCGCCCCGGTGTCGGCGCCGGCGAGCGCCGTCCCGTACCAGAGGATCAGCCCGCGCGTGGCGGTGTCGGCCTCCACCCACTTGGCCAGCCGAGCGGTGCAGGCGGCCGCGGCGGCCCGGTCCTGCGCGTTGCCGGTGTGCCGGGCCCGCAGCCACAGCAGCCCCGCCCAGAAGCCGCCGGTCCACGCTCCCCGGCCGGTGGTCGTCCAGCGGCCGGTGTCCGGGTCGGCGTACAGCGGGAACCGGTCGCCGGTCTCGGTACGGGTGGCGGCTGCCCGGTCGAGTACGTCGGCCAGCGCCCTCCCGGCCCAGTTCACCGGGGTCACGCCGCGGCCTCCGTACGGGGGCCGCGCCGTTCTCGTACGGCCCAGGTCGTCGCGACGGCGCCGGCCAGGGCGAACTCGCCGGCGACCAGCAGCCAGCCCGGCCCGTACCGGCCCGCTTCCGCCAGATGTCCGAAGAGCGGCGGCCCGACCGCGAACCCGGCGAAGAACCCGGCCGCCACGAGGGCGGAGTCCTGGCCGGCCCGGCCCGGAGCGGCCCGCTGCATCACCAGCACCATCGAGACGGCATTCCCGGAGACGGCGAACACCCCGACCGCGACGGCCGCGACCCAGACCAGCGGCTGCACGTACAGCGCGGCGGCCAGCAGGCCGGCCGCCAGGACCGCCCCGGCGGCCAGCAGGCCGGGCAGCCACTCGGCGCGCCCCGGCCGGGCCGCCTTCGACCAGCCCACCCGTCCGGCGATGCCCGCGATGCCGAGCACCGCCACCAGGGCTGCGGCCGCCGTCGGTCCCATGCCGAGCCGCTGGACGCCGAAGAGTGCCACGTACGTGTTGACCGAGGCGATTCCGCAGCCCAGGAAGACGGAGAAGACCGCCAGCCAGGCGATGGCGCCCCGCGGTATCGGCGACCAGCGTGGCGGCGCCGCCTTCGCCGGCGGATCGGCGGGCAGGGCGCGCTGCGCCCACAGCGCGGCCAGCACGGCCGCGGCGGAAGCCGTCCACACCGCCCCGCGCCAGCCGACCCCGCCGGCCAGCGCCGCCAGGGGCAACCCGGCGGCGAACGCGCCCAGTTGCACTCCGGACTGCTTCATCCCGGTCACCGCCCCGCGCCGGGCGGGCGGAACGGCGGCCAGGATCGCCTTGTTGGTCGCGGGATTGGCGAGAGCCTGCGGCAGCCCGCCCAGCGCGACGGCGGCGAGGAGGAAACCCGGCCCGGGGGCGGCGCCGATCAGCGCGAGCGCCGCCGCGGAGACCAGCAGCAGGACGACGAGGGAGCGGCGCGGACCCGTCCGGTCCACCATGCGCCCACCGACCGGCGAGAGCAGGGCGGCCGTTCCGAAGCCGATCGTCGTCGTCAGGCCGAGGGCGGTCGGCGACACACCCAGTTCGCCCACCAGCCGCGGACCGAGCGCGCCGAGCAGGAACAGCTGCAGCATCGAGAAGGCCATGGCGCCGGTCAGCAGCGCCGTCAGACGGCCCTCCGCCCCTGCCTCGGCCGCCTTCGCCGAGGTCGTCCGTTCTGCCACTGCAGACTCCGTTCCCACACCTGTCATTTCGGTCCACGGCAGCAGTCGGAGTGGTGAACGGCCGGGTTCCCAGGCCCTGTTGTGGCGTGCGACACATATGGTTTTGTCCGGTGATGCCAATTCCCGGCGCCCCTCTGTAGCCGCCTTGAGAGGGATGCGACGATGAGCCCGCCATGACCCAGGGACGATGTTGTCGCGCGGTACGGGCCGCGATGTTCGCGGCCACCTGCGTGCTGCTCGCCTCCCTCGCCCACCTCCTCATGACGGGGACGTCCGTCCCCTGGTGGGCCGTGGCGGCGGCTGCGGGCGCCACCGGCGCGCTCGCGTGGTTCCTCGCCGAGTACGAACGCGGGCTCCCGGCCGTCATCTCGGCGACGGTCGCCGTCCAGGCCGCCCTGCACACCGGGTTCTCACTGGCCCAGGCGGCCGCCCAGCCGCCTGCGCCGGGCGGCGCCGGCACCTCCCTCGCCCGTCGGTGGGCCGGGTACCTGCTCTGCGAGCCGGCCGGTTCCTCGCCCGCGTCCGCCGCCGAACCGGTACACACAGCCGGCCACGCGCACCACGCCGCGCAGGCGATGACCGACGGCAGCATCGCCATGCAGATGCCGATGCAGATGCCGACGCCCGTGCGGATGCCGATGCGGATGGCCGTGCACGCCGGCCACGACATGGGCTCCATGTCACCGACCGGCATGCTGGCCGCACACCTGCTCGCCGCCCTGCTCTGCGGGCTCTGGCTCGCGTACGGGGAGCGGGGCGCGTTCCGGGTCCTGCACGCCGTGGCCGGTCTGCTCCTGGTACCGCTACGGCGGGCCCTCCGCCTCCCCGCGCCGCCCCACCGGCCACGCCTGCGCGCCCGCCGCGCCCTCGGACCGCGCCGTCTGCGCGGGCTCCTCCTCGTCCACGCCATCACCTCACGGGGTCCGCCCCTCGGGACCGCTGTCAGCTGACAGCCGGCTCACCGACGCGCGCGACGCGGTTCCGCCGCCCGCCTCGGTCATCGGCCTTGCCGTCCGGCAGGCCGTACCGCTCACCGGCCCGCCTCGCCACGCAGTGCGTGTGCGGCGCCGGCTCCGGATCCCGGATTCCCAGAAGGACATCAGGCGATGACCCCTGCCCTGCATCCCCGCCCGACCGCCGCCGAGACGACGACGGCACCCGCCCGCCGTACGGGCGGTGCGGACGAGCCGACCACCCTCCTGGCGCTCGCCGCGCGCGACGGCGACCCCGACGCGGTGGACCGCTTCGTACGCGCCCTGCACCACGACGTCCGGCGCTACGTGGCGTACCTGAGCGCCGATCCGCAGGCGGCGGACGACCTGACGCAGGAGACGTTCCTGCGCGCCCTCGGCAGCCTGCACCGCTTCGAGGGCCGCTCCTCCGCCCGCACCTGGCTGCTGTCCATCGCCCGGCGCACCGTCATCGACAGCCTCCGTCACAAGGCGGCCCGCCCCCGGATCTCGGACCGGGACGACTGGCAGAGCGCCGCCGAACGGACGCAGCCCCGCGGCCTGCCCGGGTTCGAGGACGGAATCGCCCTCACCGAGCTGCTGGGCACGATCCCCGCCGAACGCCGTGACGTCTTCGTCCTCACGCAGATCCTGGGGCTCCCCTACGCCGAGGCGGCGACCGCCCTCGGCTGCCCGATCGGCACGATCCGCTCCCGGGTCGCCCGCGCCCGTACGTCGCTCATGGAGCTCCTCACGGACGCCGAAACACCGGCCCTCGCGGCTTCGGCCGCCTGACCGCCACCGGCCGGGGCAGCGACCCTGCCCCGGCCCCCGTCCCCTATCCGCCCTTCAGCCGGCGGACGACCTCGTCGGACACGCGCCGCTGGAGGTCGGCGAGTTGCTCGGGGGTGTACGCGGTGAGGTCGCCCGGGGCCCCGGAGCCGCCCGCGCCCTGGTCCTTCTGTTTCTGTTTCTCCTGCTCCCTGCGCTGGAGTTCCTGCTCCTCCGGCGAGCCGGGTGCCGCATACGCGCACCGCAACAGCGCTCCGTCGGCGGCCTTCAGGCAGCTCGCCTCGCGCCCGTCCACCTGGCCCTTGCCCTCCACCCGGTAGCGGATGTTCTGCTCGCTGCCGACCGTGGCCGTCCAGGTGCTGCCGCCGGTGGGGACGACCTCGAAGACCCTGTCGTCGTTGTAGCAGCAGACGTCCCGGTACTCGGCCTTGATCAGCGCGACCAGCGCCTTCGGGGAGGACCACGTCGGACTGAGCCGGTGGACGGTCATCGGGGCGAGCCCGCCGCCCCGATGGCGCGTCGGCACGGTCGACACGGCCACCACCGAGCTGGCCTCCCCCTGGGGGGTGAGGGGGGTGACGTACGCGCTGCTCCCGGTCGCGTCGCGGTACCGGAGGGTGAACTCCGACTCGTTGCCCTCGTTGGCGCCGTCCTCGGACGCGTCCCAGCCGCTGCGTTCGAACCACCAGTCGCTGAAGCTGCCGACCGCTGCGGTTCCCTCCCGCTGCCGGGCGGCGAGGCTCAGCGGATAGGACGGGCCGGGCACCGCGGCCGTGTCGTCGGTGATGGTGAGCTTCCCGGTCCGCCCGTTGTAGAGCGCCAGCCCGGCGGGCCGTTCGGTCACCACCAGGGTCCCGGTCTGGCGCTTGAGGGGGACGACCACGATGGGGGTGTCGCCCGAGCAGGTCACGTACGCGTCGTCGGCCTCGAAGCGCAGCCAGCGCTTCCGGGCCGAGATCTTCCGGCCGAGGTTGTGGGTGAACCAGCCGCCGATCCGTGCGCCGGCCCTGTCCACGTCGAACGAACAGCGTTGCCGGCTGCGGCTGTTGCCACCGAGCGGAATGTCCTGCACCAGGCCGACCTCGTAGCCGGACAGCCAGCCCCGGCGTTCGACCAGCGTCGCGAACCGGTTCGAGTCGGGCAGGTACGTGATGTCGGAGATCTCGCCGGTGACATCGCCGAGGTGCGGTGCGGCCTGTGCCTTTCCGACCACGTAGGGCGCCCGGGCCGCCAGCTCGGGCACCGGCTCGGCCACGATCTGCACGTGTCGCATGTACGCGCGATCCTGGAGGTAGGAGCCGTACACCAGCCACCAGATCGCGATGCCCAGCACGAGGAGGCCGCCCAGCCATCCGAGGGCCACCGCCGCGCCACCGCTCCCCCGGCCCGCACCGGCCGGCCCGTCCCGCGTTCCCCGGAGCACCTTCACCACCAGCCACACCAGGGTGACGAGGGCGGCAGCCAGCAGCGGCGCGGCCAGCCACGAAAGGATCTTCCGGAGTTCCCAGACCATGATCGTGGTGGCGTACGAGGCGTACCAGAGGAACAGTCCCAGAAGAAGAACGGGTATCCCCACCCGCAGTGCCCGACCCATCAGCGCCCCCGGACGTCGACCCGCTCGATTCGTTCGACCGTGCATCCCGCGTGTGTACCCCGCACCGGGGTCGGCCAGTCACTCGGCGCATCCGTCACGGGCGCCACCGCCATACCGTCCCTTCTCCGCCACGAGCAAGCCTTCAGCGGGAAAATCCTTGATGACGCACTAGACTGGCCGGTTGTTTGGCGCTGGACCGGAACAACCCGGGCAAACCTGGGCTCCGCCGGCGACCCGGACCTTCTTCCGGGACCGAGACGCGAGGGCCGATGGCAGCCACACCTGAGCGCGGTGAAATGACCCTGCTCGACGACGGGGACCTGCACGACGAGTCCGGCAAATCCGCCCGGTTCCGCGCCGGACCCGCCGCCCCGGCGCGCACCCTCGTGGACGTCTTCGAGGCCTCCGTACGGGCCTTCCCGGACGAGCTCGCCCTGGACGACGGCACCGCCCGGCTGACCTACCGGGCGCTGGCCGTCGAGGTCGAACGCCGCAGGCGCGCCCTCGAGGCCGCCGGGGTGGGCCTCGGCGACCGGGTCGGCGTACGCGTGCCGTCCGGGACCAACGAGCTGTACTCGGCCATCCTCGCCGTGCTCGCCGCCGGCGCCGCCTACGTGCCCGTCGATGCCGAGGATCCGGACGAGCGGGCCGAGCTGGTCTTCGGCGAGGCCGGGGTGCGGGCGGTGCTCGGCGCCGGAGGGCGCATCGACGCCACCGGCCTCGCGGACGCTGCCGTGTCCGCCGCGCGGCCCGGCCCCGAGCACGACGCGTGGATCATCTTCACCTCCGGTTCCACCGGCAAGCCCAAGGGCGTCGCGGTCAGCCACCGCAGCGCCGCCGCGTTCGTGGACGCCGAGGCCGCACTGTTCCTCACCGAGGAGCCGATCGGCCCCGGCGACCGGGTCATGGCCGGCCTGTCCGTCGCCTTCGACGCCTCCTGCGAGGAGATGTGGCTGGCCTGGCGCTACGGCGCCTGCCTCGTGCCCGTCCCGCGCTCCCAGGTGCGCAGCGGCGCCGACCTCGGCCCCTGGCTGGTGGAGCAGGAGATCACCGTGGTCTCCACCGTGCCGACCCTGGCCGCGCTCTGGGAGCCCGAGACCCTCGACGAGGTCCGGCTGCTGATCTTCGGCGGCGAGGCCTGCCCGCCCGAGCTGACCCAGCGCCTGGTCACCGAGGGCCGCGAGGTCTGGAACACGTACGGCCCCACCGAGGCCACCGTCGTCGCCTGCGCCTCGCTCCTGACCGGGGAGGAGCCGATCCGGATCGGCCTCCCGCTGAACGGCTGGGAACTGGCCGTGGTCGACGAGTCCGGCGAGCCGGTGCCGATGGGCGGCAGCGGCCAGCTCGTGATCGGCGGCGTCGGCCTGGCCCGCTACCTCGACCCCGAGAAGGACGCCGAGAAGTACGCCCCCCTGGAGTCCCTCGGCTGGGAGCGCGCCTACCGCAGCGGCGACCTGGTGCGTGCGGAACCCGAGGGCCTGGTCTTCCTCGGCCGCAGCGACGAGCAGATCAAGCTCGGCGGCCGCCGGATCGAGCTGGGGGAGGTGGACGCCGCGCTCCAGGCCCTGCCGGGCGTCGCGGGCGCCGCCGCGGCCGTCCGTACGGCGCGCAGCGGCAACCAGCTGCTCGTCGGCTACCTGGTCGCCCAAGAGGGCTGGGACCACGCGGCGGCCGTCGAGCGGCTGCGCGCCGAGTTGCCCGCGGCCCTCGTACCCCTGCTCGCGCCGGTCGACGAGCTGCCCACCCGCACCTCCGGCAAGGTGGACCGCGACGCGCTGCCCTGGCCGCTGCCCGAGCTGGAGACCACGGGCCCGGCAGAGCAGCTGTACGGCACCGAGGCCTGGCTCGCCGAGCAGTGGAGCGAGACCCTCGGGGTGGCCGTCGCCGGCCCCGCCGACGACTTCTTCGCGATCGGCGGCAGCAGCCTCGCCGCCGCGCAGCTCACCACCCGGCTGCGCACCCGCTACCCGCGGGCGGCCGTCCTCGACATCTACCAGCAGCCCACCCTGCGCAAGCTGGCCCGACGGCTGGAGAAGTCCGTACGGGACGACGACGCCGCCCGGACCGTCGCGCCCGTTCCGCTGCGGGCCAAGGTGGTGCAGTCGCTCCTGCTGCTGCCCCTGTTCACTCTGGTCGGTCTGCGCTGGACGGTGGCGCTGCTGGCCCTGGGCAACGCACTGCACTGGTTCGGCGCGTATCCGTGGGCACCGACCGCCTCGTGGTGGTTCGTCCTCCCCGGTGCGGCGCTGCTCTTCAGCCCGCCGGGCCGGCTCGCCATCGCGGCCGGCGGTGCGAGGCTGCTGCTGCGCGGGGTGAAGGCGGGGCGCTACCCGCGCGGCGGAAGCGTGCACCTGAGGCTGTGGACGGCGGAGCGGCTGGCCGAGTACGTGGGCGCGACGGCGCTCACCGGCTCCTGGCTGGAGCGGTACGCGCGGGCGCTCGGCGCCAAGGTGGGCCCCGAGGTGGACCTGCACTCGCTGCCGCCGGTGACGGGCATGCTCAAGCTCGGCCGCGGCTGCGCCGTGGAGTCCGAGGTGGACCTCTGCGGGCACTGGCTGGACGGGGACCGGCTCGAGATCGGCCCGGTCAAGGTCGGCGCGGGCGCGGTGGTCGGCACCCGCAGCATGCTGTTCCCCGGTGCGCGGGTCGGCAAGCGGGCCGAGGTGGCCCCCGGCTCCGCCGTGGTCGGGCAGATTCCGACCGGGCAGCGCTGGGCCGGCGCGCCCGCCGTGAAGCTCGGCAGGGCCAAGCGGAACTGGCCCAGGGAGCGTCCGCCGCGCGGGCTCCCCTGGCGGGCCGCGTACGGGGCTGCGGGCTTCGGCCTCACGGCCCTGCCCGTGCTCGCCACCCTGCCCGCGCTGCTCGTGGTGAGCCGGTTCGTGCCCGCCGGTGCCGGGCTGGTGGAGGCACTGCGCGGAGCCCTGCTCGCCGTGGTGCCCGGGGCGCTCGCGTACGGGTTCACGTACGCGCTGCTCCTGCTGGTCTCCGTACGTCTGCTCAGCCTCGGGCTGCGCACCGGTACCCATCCGACGCACAGCCGGGTCGGCTGGCAGGCCTGGACCGTCACCCAGCTGATGGACCTGTCCCGGGAGACGCTCTTCCCCCTGTACGCCGGGCTGATCACACCGGTGTGGCTGCGGCTGCTCGGCATGAAGATCGGCCGGGGCGCGGAGGTGTCCACCGTGCTCGCGCTGCCTAGCCTCACCACCGTCGGCGAAGGCGCGTTCCTCGCCGACGACACCCTGACCGCGCCCTACGAGCTGGGCGGCGGCTGGATGCGGATCGGCCACTCCGAGATCGGCCGCCGGGCGTTCCTCGGCAACTCCGGCATGACCGCGCCGGGCCGCACCGTGCCGGACGACGGGCTGGTCGGCGTGCTGTCGGCGACCCCGAAGAAGGCCAAGAAGGGCAGTTCGTACCTGGGCCTGCCGCCGGTCCGGCTGCCGCGGTCCGCCGCCGACGCCGACCACAGCCGGACGTACGACCCGCCCGCGCGGCTGCTGTGGGCGCGCGGGCTGGTGGAGCTGTGCCGGCTCGTCCCGGTGTTCTGCTCGGCCGCGCTGGCCGTCCTGACCGTGGCGGCGCTCTGCGCCCTGAGCACGGCGAACAGGCTCGGCACCTGGGAGGCCGCGCTGCTGTCCGGAGCGGTCCTGCTGACCGCCGGTCTGGCCGCGGGCGCGGTCTCCGTGGCCGCGAAGTGGCTGCTCGTGGGCCGGCACCGGGCGGGCGAGCACCCGCTGTGGAGCAGTTTCGTGTGGCGCAACGAGCTGGCCGACACCTTCGTCGAGGTGCTGGCCGTGCCGTGGCTGGCCGGACCGGTGCCCGGTACGCCGCTGCTGAACCTGTGGCTGCGCGGGCTCGGGGCGCGGATCGGCCGGGGCGTGTGGTGCGAGAGCTACTGGCTGCCCGAGTCGGACCTGGTGGTGCTGGGCGATGCGGTCAGCGTGAACCGCGGGTGCGTGTTGCAGACACACCTCTTCCACGACCGGATCTTGAGGACGGATACTGTGGTCCTCCGTGAGGGCGCCACCCTGGGACCGGGCGGAATCGTCCTGCCCGGGAGTACGGTCGGTGCCCACAGCACACTGGGTCCCGCCTCCCTCGTGATGGCCGGGGAATCCGTCCCCGCCGACACCCGTTGGCTGGGCAACCCGATCGAAGCATGGCGGACCTGACAGGGCCCGGGCACAGCGCAGGGAGCGGAAGCGGCATGAACGGCCAGAAGACAGCGGTATCGGACCCGTACTTTCCGGCCAACGGCGATCCCCGTTACCGCGTGCACCGGTACGAACTCGCTCTGGAATACCGGCCCGGCCCCAACCGGCTGGCCGGGACGGCCCGGGTCAGCGCGATCGCCGGGCGGGCGCCGCTCACCGAGTTCCACCTGAACCTGGCCGAGTTCAAAATAGGCCGGGTCCTGGTGAACGGCCGGGCGCCGCACTACACCCACCGGGGCGGAAAGCTCCGCATCCGGCCGGCCAAGCCGCTGCCCGCCGGCGCCGCCTTCACGGTGGAGGTGCACTGGGCGGGCAACCCGAAGCCGGTCCGCAGCCCCTGGGGCGGCCTCGGCTGGGAGGAGCTGAGCGACGGCGCGCTGGTGGCCAGCCAGCCGGTCGGCGCGCCCTCCTGGTACCCGTGCAACGACCGGCCCGCCGACAAGGCCTCGTACCAGATCTCGATCAACACCCCGTCCGCCTACACGGTGGTGGCCGGCGGCCGGCTGCTCACCAGGACGACCAGGGCCAGCACGACCACATGGGTGTACGAGCAGTCCGCGCCGACCTCCAGCTATCTGGTCGGGCTGTCCATCGGCGTGTACCAGACGGTGCTGCTCGGCGATCCCGGGCTCGGCGGCGTCCCGCAGAGCGCCCACGTACCGGCGCACCTGCTGCCGCAGTTCTCCCGCGACTTCGCCCGGCAGCCCGCCATGATGCAGCTGTTCGAGGAGCTGTTCGGGCCCTACCCCTTCGGCGAGTACGCGGTGGTCGTCGCCGACGAGGAACTCGACGTGCCGGTGGAGGCCCAGGGGCTCTCCCTGTTCGGCGCCAACCACGTGGACGGCGGGCGCGGTTCGGAGCGCCTCATCGCCCACGAGCTCGCGCACCAGTGGTTCGGCAACAGCGTGACCATCGCCGACTGGCGGCACATCTGGCTGAACGAGGGTTTCGCGAAGTACGCCGAGTGGCTCTGGTCGGAGCGTTCCGGTGGCCGCACCGCGCATGCGCTGGCGGCCGCGGCGCACCGGCTGCTGGCCTCGCAGCCGCAGGACCTGCGGCTGGTCGACCCGGGCCGCAAGCTGATGTTCGACGACCGCCTGTACCAGCGCGGGGGTCTGGTCGTGCACGCGATCCGCTGCGCCCTGGGTGACGGCGCGTTCTTCCGCATGCTGCGCGACTGGGCGACCGTGCACCGCCACGGTGTGGTGACCACCGCGGGCTTCACGCAGCACGTGGCCCGCTATACGGGCGAGTCGCTGGACGACCTGTTCTCGGCCTGGCTGTACGAGCCGGCCCTCCCGCCGCTGCCCTCGCCGCCCGCGCGGCTGGCGACACCGGCGAAGCCCGCGTACCCGCCCACGAACGGCGAGCCCGCGCGCCGCGGCCGGACCTCCGCCTGACGCGGGTCCGGCCCTGCGCCCCCCGGTGGGGCGCAGGGCCGGCTCGCCCCGTCGCTGCCGGTCAGCCGGCTGCCTTGCGCATGTGCGCCGCGGCACGCTGCTCGAACTCGTCCGGGGACACGTCCTCGATGTGGGTGGCTATCGTCCACCGGTGGCCGAACGGGTCGATGACCTGGCCCGCCCGGTCGCCGAAGAAGTGGTCCTGGACTTCTCGCTGCTGCTTCGCCCCGGCCCGCAGGGCACGGGCGAAGGTGGCGTCGACGTCCTCGACGAACAGGTACAGCGTGACCGGTGTACCGCCGACGGAGTGGGGGCCGAGCAGGCCGGCTTCCCGCAGCTCGTCGGACAGCATCACGATCGTGCCGCCGATCTGGATCTGTGCGTGCATGATCTTGCCGTTGGGGGCGGTGGAGCGGGCCAGTTCCTTCGCACCGAAGGCCTCGGTGTAGAAGGCGATCGCCTCGCTCGCGCCGTCGACGGACAGATAGGCCGTCAGCTCCGCGTACCCGTCCGGGATTGCTTTGACCATTCCTGACCTCCGTGATCTTCGATTACTTGCCGGCGGTGATCTTGTCGAGTGCGTCGAGGAAGCTGCGCAGCTCCTCCTCCGTGCCGAGCGATACGCGCAGGTGGCCGGGGAAGCCGAACAGGCCGGTGTCCCGTACGAGAATCCCGTACTCCTTGGCGAGGGCGTCCTGTGCCTCCCGCGAGGCGTCGACCCGGACGGCGACGAAGTTCGTCACCGACGGGAGGTACCGGTACCCGCGCCGCTCCAGCTCAGCGGTGAACCACTCACGCCGCTGCGCGGTGCCCTCGCGGATCTCGCCGAGGAACTGCTGGTCGGCGAGCGCGGCCAGTGCTCCGGCCTGTGCGACCCGGTTGACGCTGAACGGAAGGACGTTCAGCGTCCGGCGGACTTCGGCGATGAGATCGGCTCGGCCGACGGCATAGCCGATCCGCAGGGCCGCCAGGCCGTACGCCTTGGAGAAGGTGCGCAGCGCCACCACCGGGGCGCCCCGCTCGAGGAAGTCCCTCGTCTGCGGCAGGCCCGGGTCGCTGAACTCCTGGTACGCCTCGTCGAAGACCAGCGGCACCCCGCTGGCCTGCGCCGCGTCGATCAGAGTGGCGTACGCCTCCTCCGGAAGTGCGGTTCCGGACGGGTTGTGCGGATTGCACACGTATCCGATGCCGTGCTCCGGTAGTGCGTTCGCGAACTCCTTGACGTCGAGGGCGCCGTCCCGCAGGGGGAGGGCCACGGCCCCGCGGCCGATGCGTTCCAGGGATTCCGGGTAGCCGGGGAACGTACCGGCGGCGACCAGTCCGGGCCGCGAGAGGTCACCGAGCGTCAACGCGGTCGCCAGCACCAGCTCGTCGCTGCCGTTGGCGACGGCGATCTGGTCCTCGGACACGCCCCAGTGGACGGCGAGGGCCTTGACGAGGCCCTCCCTCTGCGGCGCGGGATAGCGGTTGACCCGTTCCAGTGCTCCGGCCGCCGCGGCGACGGCCGCCGGACTCGCCCCGTAGGGGCTCTCGCTCAGGTGCAACCGCACCATCGTGTCCGCATCCGGCACGCTGGTGTTGTAGACCTTCGGCTCCGGCCGGGCGGGCGCACTCACAGCTGGGATCCCAACAGGATCCCGAAGCAGTAGCTCCCCACCGCTGCCTCCTTGGTGACGAAGCAGTGCTCGCTGCCCGCCGGTATGCGCATCACCGCCGGCGAGGTCAGTTCGTGAAGGACCCCGTCGAGGTGGACCTCGATGCGCGCCTGCCCGGGAAGCGGCGAGACGAGGAAGTAGATCTCGTCGACCTCGTGGGTGTGCGGTGCGGCCACCGGCTTGTCCACGAGCGTGCTGAGCTCACCGCCCGCGATCTGCACCGGCATCCCGCCGAACATGTCCGCCGTGAGGTAGAACGGCGCGGGCTGGTGGTGCCCCGCCACCGCGAGCGGGATGGGAAGGTCGGAGACGATTTCGGGGGTGGCCGTGCGGCTCACGCTGCCTCCAGCACGAAGAGGTAGGTGTGCGGCGCGCCGAAGGGCACCGCGCGTCGGAGGTGCATGCCTCCCTTGTCGAAGAGTTCCTCGTACTGCTCACGCGTGTAGATGGGGACGCCCATCAGGGCGTGGGCCAGTTCGAATCCGCTGGAGAACACGGGCAGGGTGCTCTCGCCGCCCCGCGGGCGCACCGTGGTGTCGCCCAGCAGGAACGTGTTGGCCTTGGGGAAGGCCGCACGCAGCCGGGGGATCACCTCGTCGCGGCGGGTCGGGTCGACCAGCAGGTCGTGCAGGAACATGAAGCTCATCACGACGTCGGCTTCGTCGGCGCCGTCGATCCGCTGCCCGTTGAACAGGATGTCGAGTACGTCCGCGCACACGGGCTCGACGGTGCCCTTGAGGCCGTACCGGTCGACGGTGTCGGCCCCGAGCTCGGTGGCGGACTTGCTGATGTCGATACCGAGCCCCCGGCTTCCGGGGCGGGCCTGGACCAGCCGGGAGACCCGCTCACTGACGCCGGCGCCGAGGTCGACGAGCGTCGTGAAGTCAAGCCGGGAGATCTCCTCGTCCAGGATGTGCCGCATGAGGGCGGTGTCCGCCTGCGCCGAGCCGAGGGCCACCATCCCCTCGTCGCGGTGGAGGTCGACGCCGAAGCGGCGCTCCCCGCGGGCGACGGAGGCGGCGTTCGCGAAGACGTCGTGGTACCCGCCGACGCCCCAGGTGAAGAAGCCCAGCTTCTGGCGGGCCTCCTCACCGGTCCGGGTCGCCCGGACGCGGTCGCCGTGCGCCTCCAGGTACCCGAAGGACTCCGCGGCGCGGATCAGGGATCGGAAGACGGCCTCGTCCAGGCCGTTCTCCCGGCAGAACGGGGCCACTTCGGCGGAGCCGTCGTCCTGCAGTGTGCGGAACAGACCGAGGCGCTCCAGTGCGTGCAGCACGTGCGCGCAGATGAAGCCGTTGAAAGCGGTGTCGGGGTTCAGTGGCGTCGGCGCCTCGCCGAGCCATTGTGCGGTCGATGTTTCTACCGGCGGCATCGTCTACACCTCTCGGAAATGCGGCGGGCGGGCCGTGGGGACACCGCCCGCCGCGAGACTGACCTGGTCAGAAGGCCTCGAGCCGGGCCAGGTTGACGCCCAGCGAGTACGGGGTGAGGTCGACGTTCGGGTTGTGGCCGAGGTAGAGGTCACGGATGATCTGGCCGGCGAGGGGTGCCTGTGCCAGTCCGTGGCCGGTGAAGCCGGCGGCGAAGAAGATCCGCTCGTGCTTGCCGGTGCCCTTGCCGATGATGGCCGACTTCGTCGGCGTGACGTCCAGGCTTCCGGTCCACGCGCTGTAGAGCTTGACGCCCTCGAGCTCCGGGTACCACTTCGGCAGCTCGTCGACGGCCGCCTGGTACCAGATGTCCCGCAGCCCGTCCTGCTTGGATATGCGCTCCAGGCCGACGAGGAAGGCCTTGCCCATGCCCATCGTCTTCAGCCCGGACACGGGGTGGAAGGTGAACGGCAGGTTGTGCACGTCACGGTCGGTGCGGATCGCGTCGGAGTGCAGCAGCTCGGCGAACTGCCCCCACACCGGCAGGTCCAGGCCGGCCAGCTTGGCGACGTCGCCGCTCAGCGGTCCGGCCGCGATGACGATCGACTGGGCGGTGAAGTCGCCCGCCGTCGTGCTGACCACGCCGCTGTCGCTGTCCAGCCCGGTCACGGCAACGTTGGAGAAGAGTCGTGCGCCGTGCTGCTTCGCGCCCTCGACGTAGCCCTGGACGATCGCCTCCGGCTTGATGCGGTAGGTGGCCGGGTTCCAGACCGCGGCCTCGATCGTGTCGGGGTCCAGCCAGGGGTTGAGCTCGACCGCCCGCGCGGCGGTGACCATTTCGACGGCCGCTCCGGCCTCGCGGTGGTCGGCCAGGTCCGCTTCCAGCTCGGCCACCTGCTGCGGGCTGGTCAGGATCGTCAGCAGGCCCAGGTCCTGCAGCCCGAGGTCGACGCCCATGGTCTCGGAGAACTGCTTGAATTCGGCGAGGCTGCGCGTCGCCAGCTCGGAGTCGTGCGGCTTGCGGGGGAAATAGGTACGGAATGCGCGCGCCGTCTGGGACGTGGTCGCGGCGCCGAACTGGTTCTTTTCCAGGAGGACTACGTCGATGCCCGCCTTGGCCGCGTGGTAGGCGATTGAAGTGCCGATCACCCCTCCGCCGATGACCAGCATTTCCGCCGTGTTCTTCTGCTCAGACATTCGTGCTCCTCGCAACGTTCGGACGGTAGGTCCACTCGTCTCCCGTGAGGTCCCACGGGAACAGCTGCAGATTCCACGCACCGAGTGCATTGACGTACGTCGCCATCTGCGCCATCAGGGCGACGAATTCTTCACGGGTGGTGATGACGTCGAGTGCGGCGACCACCTCCTTGGTGATGTCCCAGAGGGTGTTCATTCCGCAGTAGCCCAGGAATTCGGTGGGCTTCACCAGCAGGATCTTGGCGAGCTCGATCAGCGACGGGAACGGCATGTCGATCTTCCGGCCGGCCCGCACGAGGGTGGTGTAGTTCACGTAGCCGAGCGGCCGCGTCTCGCCGTTCACGGCGACGAGGGTCGTCAGGACCGAGTTCTTCGTCCCGGCGCCGGAGGTGCCCCGGGACTTGCCCTCGTGGATGTCCACCAGTTCGTCGGTCGGGTCGACCAGCACCCGCTCGGTCTCCGCGGCGATCTTCTCGATCAGCTCGCGGACCAGCTCGGACTCGGCGGCGAGCCGCTGCACGCCCTGGCCGGCCGGCCCGTCCACCCGCCGCACGTGGGCGATCACGGGCACACCGTTGCCGTGGACGGATTCCCAGACCAGCTGACCGATCTTCGGCAGCAGGTCGACGTCCTCCGGCACGACGTGGCCGATCGGCGAGGTCGGCATCGGCTCGGTGAGCTCGCCGTACTTGATGGTCAGGTGCTGCACGGGGGAAAGGAACACCGTGCCGTTGGGCTGGATCTTGCGATTCACCTTGTAATCCGGAACCGCGTGCAGCAAGTCGTGCGCCGGCGGTACGTGGTACATGCAGTCGCCGGCCACGAGCGCATGCCCCTGAAGGGTCGTGTACGGCAATGCCGCCCACAACGGCTCCACAAGTTCTGCGTTGCGTCCCTCGAGGAGAGTGACGCGAACCTTGGCGCCGATCGGCTCCCAGGAGATCTCGATTTGCCGCATTGTGCTCCTACCTCTAATCGGGGTTGGAATACGAGCGACGGGCGCGATGCCGTCGTGATTTGAATATATGAACAACAGCATTCAGCCGGTCGACAGGGGCCGCTTGTTTGTCATATTGCCAATTGTCTGTCACTTCAGGCGACCCGCCGCATTCCAGGAATTTGGAATTCCGATTCCAGAAATGTAGAATTCCGCGGAGTCGCGCCGGAAAAACACATGGCCGCCGCACTGTGGACAGTGCGGCGGCCATGTGAGCAGACCCCGGCCGGCAACGGCGCAGGGGGTGGAGTCCGGGCGGGTTACGCCCCGTTGCGGGCGAGCGAGAACGGCGTGATGTCGACGCCGGGGTGCCGGCCGAGGTGCAGGTCCCGAATGATCTTGCCGGTGGCCGGTGCCTGGCCGAGTTCGTGGCCCGTGAAGCCGGTGGCGAAGAGGATCCGTTCGTGCCGGCCGCCCGCCCTGCCGATGAGGGCGCTCCTGGAGGGCGTGACGTCGAGGGTTCCGGTCCATGCGCTGTGCAGCGTGACGTCCCGCAGTCGCGGGTACCGCTGCGCCACCTCGTCCATGGCCGCCTCGTGCCAGATGTCCCGCATGCCCGGCTGCCGGGAGAAGCGCTCGAGGCCCACCAGGAAGGACGGCCCCATCCCCATCGTCTTCAGTCCGGCCGCGGGGTGGAAGGTGAACGGCGACGCGACGTCGCCGTCGCCGACCGGGTCGGTGTGGAACAGCTCGGCGAACTGGCCCCACACCGGGAGCTCGAGTCCGGCCAGCCCGGCGATGTCACCGCTGCCGTGCTCGTCCGCGAGGACGATCGCCTGTGCGGTGAAATCGCCCGCCGTGGTGGCGACGTGGCCGGTGGACGCGTCCAGCCCGGTCACGGTGGCGCCGGTGACCAGGCGCGCACCGTGCTTCTGTGCGCCCTCGGTGTAGCCCCGGAGCACCTCGTCCGCCCTGAGGCGGATCATCTGCGGGCACCAGACCGCCGCTTCGACGCCGGCCGGGTCCAGCCAGGGATTGCGCTCGACGGCCTGCGCCGCGGTCAGCAGCTCCAGTTGCACGCCGGCCTCGCGCTGGTCGGGCACCTCCGCCAGCAGCTCGGCCGCCTCGTCCGCGGTGGCCGCCACCACGAGCATCCCGGTCTCCGTCACCTCGAGATCGGCTCCCGTGGCGGCGCCGAACGAACGGAAATCGGCCAGGCTGCGCGCCACCAGTTCGGAGTCGTACACGCGCCCGGGAAAATAGGTGCGAAATGCGCCTGCGGTCTGCGTCGCGGTGGCACCGGGCTGATCCCGTCCCAGCACGACGACGTCAACGCCCGCTTCCGCGCAGTGGTAGGCAACGGACATCGCGATCACCCCGGTACCGATGACCAGCAATTCCGCCGTGTTCTTCTGCTCAGACATCCGCAATCTCCGTAACGTGGCCTGCCCGCGTCGGCCCGGAATTCGAACAGCCGGGTGTGCCGAGTGGTGGTGTGGCCGACGGAGTGCAGCATGGAAGCCGGTGCGGAGCCGTACGGGGAAAAATACCGCGGGTCTGTCAGGTCAACGGGCCGCCCCGCCCCCGAGTTGACGAATAGTCCGCCTCTTCGTCGGCTGCTGCGCCGAAGAGGCGGACCATGTGGCACATGAGGACAGCTGCCCCGCACCTACTTCTTGAGCGGCGCCTGGAGGCTCCAGACGCGCCCGTCGGGGTCGCGCACCTTCATCTCCTGCGTTCCGTAGTGGGTCTCCTCGAACGGCGCGACCACCTCGACGGACGGGTCGACCGCGAACTCGCCGGCGTCCCCCACCCGCAGCACGACCTGGAAGTCGGGCTTCTGGTCCTCGGGGATCTCGGCGAGCAGCAGGTAGGGGCCGTCCCCGTTGCGGAGCATCCCCGAGCCTTCCTCGGTCGCGAACTCGACGTTGTAGCCCAGCGACTGGAAGAACTTGGCCGCCTTGCCCCAGTTATGGGTCTCGAGGTACACGCCTTCGACACCTTCGGTGCTCATGCCTGCTTTCCTTTCCGCGGTTCCTGCTCGTGGACGGCGAGATACGTGCGCAACGCCTCGGCGACCAGGGCCGAGAGCGACGACTCGTTCTCGATTGCATGGTGCTTGATCTGCCGGATGAGTTCCACCGGCAAGTAGACGTTGAACTGCTTTACTTCTGCACGCATACTAGGATGCTAGCATCCGTGCGCTCGTTCAACTAGGGCTGATCGAACAAGAGTTACGAACCGAGGAGGGCTCTCAACAATGAAACGCCAATGGTGGACGCTGCTGGTGGTGTGCGCCGCCACGTTCATGCTGCTGCTGGACGTCACGATCGTGGCGGTCGCGCTCCCCGACATCCAGCACTCGCTGGACGCGAGCTTCAGCGGCCTGCAATGGACAACGGATGCCTACGCGTTAAGCCTGGCGGCGCTCCTGCTCACCTCGGGCTCCCTGGCCGACCTGTACGGCAGGCGGCGCCTGTTCGTCATCGGACTGGCGGTCTTCACCGCGGGATCGCTGCTGTGCGGCATCGCGCAGGACCAGCTGATGCTGATCCTGTCCCGCGCGGTGCAGGGAATCGGTGGCGCGATCCTGTTCGCCACCTCCCTGGCGCTGCTCGCCGGCACGTTCCAGGGCAGGGAGCGGGGCTCGGCCTTCGGCATCTGGGGTGCCGTCGCGGGTGTCGCCACCGCGCTCGGCCCGGTGCTCGGCGGTGTGATCACCAGCGGGATCAGCTGGCGCGGCATCTTCCTGGTGAACCTGCCGATCGGCATCGCCGCGATCTTCATCACCCTCCGCCTGGTGGACGAGTCCCGTCCGCCGCGCGCCTCCAAGATCGACTGGCTGGGCATCGTGCCGCTCACGGCGGGCCTGTTCAGCCTGGTGTACGCCCTGATCAGGGCGAGCGACACGGCATGGGGCGAGCAGGGCGTGCTGATCTGCTTCGGCCTGGCCGCGGTGTTCCTCGTGGCGTTCGCGGTGATCGAATCGCGCGTGTCCGAGCCGATGTTCGACCTGAAGCTGCTGCGCACCCCGACCTTCCTCGGCGGCTCGATCGCTGCCTTCGCGATGAACGCCTCACTGTTCGCGATGTTCATCTACCTCGTGCTGTACCTGCAGAACGACCTCGGCTACAGCGCGATGGGCACCGGCGCCCGGCTCCTGGTCAGCTCCGGCTGCACGCTCGTCGCCGCCATGGCGGCAGGCCGCCTGATGAGCAAGGTCCCGACCCGGTGGCTGATCGGCCCCGGGCTGGTCATCGTGGGGATCGGCCTCCTGCTCATGACGGGTGTGTCCGCCGGCTCCGACTGGACGCACCTCATCCCGGGGTTCATCGTCACGGGCATCGGGGCCGGCATGGTCAACCCGCCGCTGGCCTCGACCGCGATCGGTGTCGTCCCGGTGTGGCGCGCCGGAATGGCCTCCGGTGTGAACCAGACCTTCCGGCAGGTCGGCATCGCCGTCGGCATCGCCGTGTACGGCTCGCTCTTCACCTCCTCGCTCCACGAGGCGCTGCGGGACCGGCTCGACAGCATCCCCGCACTGCAGGGGCAGAGCGACCGGATCGCGGACTCCATCCGCATGGGCTCTCCCGGCCAGGCGATCGCCTCGGCCCCGGCGGAGTTGCGGGGACAGGTGGAGCAGGCGGTCCAGGCCGGCTTCGCGACGTCGATGAACGACCTGCTGGTCGTCAGCGGCATCGTGGCGCTGGTGGGCGGTGTCCTGGCGTTCGCCCTCATCCGCAGCAAGGACTTCGTCGCCCCCCAGGGCGGCCCCGGCCAGCCGGCCCGGCCGCCCCAGGCCCAGACCACGGAGGCCCCGCAACCGCGCTGACCACCCCGGCGCCCGTCAGCACCCGGCCCCGCACGCCGGCGCTGACGGGCCGCCGCACCCCGCGTCGGGCGAGGGCGGCCCGCCCGCACCTTCCCGGCCACGGCCGGCCAGCCCGCCAGGACCACGATCAGGGCCCCTCCTGACAGGGCGAGTTGGCGGGCGGCTCGTCGGCTCCGGAGGCGGCGGTCAGGTCGTCCAGGCCGGTGGGTTCGACCACGAACGAGCCCAGCACCCACACCGCGACGTTCGCGGCGACGGCCGCGGTCCGTGGGCCGGCACCCTGGCCCGGCACCCTGCCCCCGACTGGCCCGCACCGTGCGGGAGGCGTTCCATCGAAGGGTGAGCCCCCTGCGCATCGACGTGCACGCCCACCTGTGGACCGCGGAGTACCTCGACCGCCTCGAGCGGCTGGGGAAGGCCGATACGGGTACCCAGCGCGGGATCGGCGCCGACGCGACCGGGGCCGATCTCGACCACCGTTTCGCGCTGATGGACCGGGCGGGCATCGACCTGCAGGTGCTCTCCGTGGCACCGCAGTCCCGGCACCTGGCGAGGGAGTCCGACGCCGTGGCGGTCGCCCGTACGGCGAACGAGTCGTACGCGGAGCTGGTGGCCCGGTTCCCCGGGCGCTTCCGGGCCTTCGCCGCACTGCCCCTCCCCCACGTCGATGCGGCGTTGCGCGAGATCGCCCACGCCTTCGACGACCTCGGCGCGGTCGGGGTCGGCGTGACCACGACCGTGCTCGGCCACACCCTCGACGACCCGCTCTTCCGCCCCGTCTACGAGGAGCTCGACCGGCGCGGCGCCGTCCTGTGCATCCACCCGGCCGGGGAGGGAGCCGGCAGCCCGCTGATCACCGAGCACGGCATGACCTGGATGGTCGGGGCGCCGGTCGAGGACACGGTGGCCCTCATGCACCTCATCCTCGCGGGCATACCCGCACGCCATCCGGGAATGCGGATCCTGGGCTCACACCTGGGCGGGGCCCTGCCACTGCTGCCCCGCCGGCTCGACGACCATCTGGCGTTCGAATCCCCGGGGACGCCCGAACTCCCCTCGGTGGCCGTCGGCCGCCTCTGGTACGACACGGTCAGCCACGTGCACGCACCGGCGCTGGCGGCAGCGGCGGCGACCTTCGGGGCGGACCGCCTCGTCCTCGGTACGGATTTCCCGTACGAGGACGGGGAGGTCTTCCTACGGGCCGTGGACTACATCGCCGACGCCGGGCTCACCCGGGAGGAGGCCACGATGGTCCTCGACACCAATGCGGCCGGCCTGCTCGGCCTGTCGGGCACTCCTCAGACCGGGCAGGGCCGGTACTCGAGGCTGAGTTCGCGGTCGACGGCGTAACTGGTCCGCATCGAGGCGTCGATGACCTGCTGCCAGGATCCGTACTTGGCGTAGAGCTGGTCCGCGGTGGGGCCGAGCGGGTTGCCGTACTTGGCGATGTTCCGCTCCTCCAGGATGCGGACCTCCTCCGGGGTCATGCCGGCCCGGGTGATCGCCTTGGCCTGGTTGCGCATGTCGACCAGCTCCCGGGCGATCTCCTCGTCGGTGGCCCCGGTCGCCCGCATGTCGGCCTCCGTGCGGTGCATGTCCTCGAGGAGCTCGTGGTAGCTCATCCGGGTCCGCTGGGCCTCGACCTTCTCGTCCATCGGCAGGACGCGGATGCGGCACACGACGGGGTCGGTGCTGGGGCACGGATCGTCGGCGGGGACGGGGCGGGCGAGCGGCGCGGTGATGATCGAACCGCACGCTTCGGCCGCGCCGGCCACCGACGAGGAGCGGTTGCCGACTGGTCCGGAGCCGGGGCACTGCCCGTCCGGCCTCCGCAGAACACCCGCTCAGAGGCGGTGGATCCGGTCGATGCCGTACCACTTCGAGACACATGCGGCGACCCAGTCCCGCGTGTGGTCGGACGTGAAGAAGGGCTCGGCCAGGCCCCCGATGTACAGGGGCCGGTATCCGATGTCCGTGGCGCCCTGCGCGGCCTCGGTCCGGATGCGGGAGTTCTGCGCGTCCCAGGCCGCGGCACGGGTGACCGTGGCCGTGGTGAGCTGCTGGACACTCGGGACGAGTACGGCCAGCGCGGCCAGCGCCAGGCCGCCGGCGGCCACGATGCCGGCCGCAACGACGGGGACGGAGGCGCGCCGGCGGGCCAGGAACCGGCCGGTCCACTCCCCCAGCAGGGCGCCGTAGACGCACAGCGCCAGCACCATCGGCACGAGGTAGTTCGTCCAGGTGCGGGCGTACGTCCACCCGCTCGGACCGTAGCCGCTGCGCAGGCCAAGCACCACGGCGAACGACCCCAGCACCACCACCGGCACGGGGAGCAGCAACACGGCGATCAGCATGCTCCGCGGGGCGGACCGGCGCCATTGCCACTCCCGCGGCCCGAGCGCGGGCGCCCGGAGGCCTGCTCCCCAGCCGAGGAGGACGCCGACGGCGGCGGCTCCCAGATAGGCCCACTGGCCCGTGACGGAGTCCCACATGTGCAGCCAGCCCTCGAAGGTGCCCCTGAGTTCGCCCGCGGAGAGCACGGACTCCCCGTCCGGCTGCTGGGCACGGCGCCACCGGGCGCCCGGGGAGGTGTAGAGCACGATCAGACCGCACACGAGTCCGGAGCACCAGAGCGCGCACCAGGTGAACGGGCGCCAGGTCTGAGCCAGTTTGAGGCGGGGCAGGGCCAGCAGGCCGGCGCCGGCCGCGAGCAGACCGCTGACGAGTGCGAACGGTTCGCTCAGGGTGCCGAGCCCGGACGCGATGAGGAATGCAGCGGCAAAGCCGCCTGCACGTACGGCGGCACGGGATTGGCGAACCGTCCAGATGCCGAGCAGGAGCGCCCACACCCCGATGACGCTGGGAAGGGTGTGGGAAATGGTGGCAGGAGCCCACAGCAGTACTTGATAACTGCGCGTTCCGGCGTAGTAGAGCAGTGCCTGGACGGCCAGGGCGCAGGCGAACAGGGTCAGCATCGGGGGTCTTCCACCGAGGAACCGGACGAACCGGCACCCGAGGAGAACCAGACCCAGCGTGAACGCGACGGCTATGACGGTCGGCAGGACCTTGACTCCGCCGAGTCCGTCGCCGTAGACGATGCCGCTCAGGAGGGCGTTGGTGATCCGGCCGTTCTGGGTCGTGTAGAAATCGGACGAGATGCCGAGGACTCCCATGTCACGGGACTTCCAGGCGGCGCACCAGTCGTCCGACGTGGGCCGTACGTAGAGCCCGAGGAAGCACCCGACGGCGACCAGGGCCCCGGCCGCCGCCACGAGGGTCCCGCCCGCGCCCAGCAGGAGCCTGCGGACGAACGGGCGACGGCCTCGCTCCCGGCCGTCCGCTCCGGAGGAATGCGTTCGACGGCCCTCGCCCTCGGACAACAACGGAGCAGTGCTCATTCACCCATCCTTTGCGGCGGGCCTCCTTCCCTGCCACGGCTGTTACGCCATGCGATGGCGCGAGGTGTGCCGAGGACCCTGGGTCACCCGGGCGGCGGGCATGTCGTGGCGGGCTCCGGACGGGTCTGCCACGATCGGAATTCCGGAGTTCCGCGCACACGGGAACGTGCGCAGCAGCGCGGAAACTCACGGAAGGCCGACGGAGGGAGTGGCGATGCCTGCTGTCCGGCTCGTTCGCTGGACGGTCGTCACGGCGTCCCTCGTGAGCGTCGCCCTTCCCGTGTGCACCGCAGGAGCCCCGGCCGGCCGGCACACCGGCGGGGAACGGCCCGTGTTCCTGGTCAGGCCGCCGGGACACCACGGCCGTGGCGATGCCGACGGCAGCTACGCGCCCCTCTCGGTGCTCGCCGCCCCCACCGCCGGACTCCTCTCCAACACGACCGCCACCGAGGGCATCACACGGGCCCTCGCGCAGGGCGCGCGGTACGTCGAGCGGAGCAACGTACTGCGGTTGCCGTCCGGCCGGTGGAAGTACCTCCCCGTCGGCAGGACGGCGTCGGCCGTGGTGGCCCTCGACGATCCGACGGCCCGGCAGCAGATCGCGCAGAGCCGCGCCTGGCTGGCGGCCGGCCGGGTCCCGGGCAGCTCTCCCGCGCAGCGCGCGGCGGCCGAGCGGGCCCTGCTGACCATGCGTGCGCTGCTCCGGCCGAACGGCGCCATGGCGGCGGGGTGGACGCCCGGCTGGATGTACTCCTGGCCGCGTGACTCCAGCTTCGCCTCGGCCGCGTTCGCGCACACCGGCCATGAGCCCGAGGCCTACCGGATCCTCCGCTACAGCGCCGCGACCCAGCGGAAGGACGGCACCTGGGACGCGCGGACGAAACTCGACGGCTCCGGACCGCCGGACGGCAGGCGGTGGCAGCTCGACTCCAACGGCTGGGTCCCCTGGGCCACTTGGCAGTGGTACCAGACGGCGCCCCGCACCACCCGCCAGGCCCGGCTGGCCGCCCTCTACCCGATGATCCGCAAGGCGGCCGACCGCGCGGCGGCCTCCCTGGGGGCGGACGGGCTGCCCCCGGCCTCCCCGGACTACTGGGAGCTGATGACGACCACGCCGAACATCGGTACGGCCGCACCCCTGCTCGCCGGGCTCAACGCCTCCGCGGACCTCGCCCGAGCGCTGGACCGGCCGGACGATGCGGCACGCTGGAGCGCCGCCGCCGGGCGGCTCTCGTCCGGGATATCCAAGAAGTTCGCTCCCCTCGGCTATCAGCGCACCGTCGACGGGCAGCACGGACACGACAGCGCGGTGGCGTTCATGGCACCGCCCTTCAACGCGGCGCCGGCCGACCTGCCCCGGGCGCTCGACACCACGCACAAGGCGCTGCTCCTGCCCAACGGGGGTCTCACACCCGGAAACGATCCGACTGCGCCCTGGGGCGGGAACGCCTGGACGCCCAGTACCTCGTTCTTCGCCCTCGCATGGGCGGGGACGGGGAGGACGGCGAAGGCCAGGCAGGTCCTGGACTGGGTCCTCTCCAAGCGGAACTCGCTCGGGGAGCTGCCGGAGAAGGTGAACCGGGCGGGCATGCCCTCATCGGTCGCACCGCTGGCCTGGACGGGCTCGATCACCGTCCTGTCCCTGGTGGCACTCGACGGCGAGCCCCTGCCCACACCACCCTTGCGGTCCCGGTAGGTCCTCTCGTCACGCGCTCCGGGGCACCGCCTCAGACGGGCTCCGTCCCGTCACCCGGGGGCGGAGCGGTGCGCAGGCTCTCCAGCTCGGCGAGGAGGCGCCGGTACGCGAGGCGCTCCGCCTGTACGGCGCGACTGAACGGGAGGTAGTGCGGGTCCCGGCGTGCCCAGGCCTCCTGCGCGGCGGCGAGGCGGAGCTCCCTCGCTCCGGCCAGGTCGTTCATCGCTGCCACGTATCCGCCGGCGAGAAGCTTGTGGTCGAGGACCTCCGCGAGGGCCCGCTCCGCCAGCACGCCGATCCGGTCGAGTTCGTCCACGCAGCTCGCAGGGGCCGCCTCGGCGCAGCCCTCCTCCAGATCGTGGGAAAGCGATCTCAAGGTCGTACCGAGCTCCGGGTACTCCCAGGCGGGCGAAGTGTCGTTCCTGCATCCGGTCGCGAGGGCCGTGAGGGCCGCGAAGGCGGCCACGGCCCGGACCGTTCCCGCTCCCCGGCGCACGCGTATGCGGAGGTGTCGGCACGAGAGGAAGAGAGGGGTCATATGAGCCCCGATCGCCCGAGGGTCAGAAGGTCAGAAGGTCAGAGTCCTGCCGCCGTCGCCGGCTGGGCGGTATCCCCGCCACTGCCCGGCGAGGTGGCCTTGCCCGCCATCCTCACCCGCCCCGATCCGCGCTGCCACCGGGCGGCCCGGAGGCCGCGGACGCACGCTGCGGCGCAGGTCACTGCCGCGGCTGACCCCCGGAGCCGGCTGCACCCGGGCGTCCGGCCTGCGCGAGCGCCCAGGGCTGGACCGCCCGGTGCCACGGGGTGGGGGGCCGGCTGTCGAGCTGCTCGGATCCGGCCGTGGGAACCGTCGTCACGATGTGCAGATCGGCGTCCAGGCCGAGCGCCGCCGCGACGGCCGTACCGGCCCCCCAGTCGGCCACGCCCGCCGGGGCCCCCGTGTACAGCATCCGGGACTCCTGCCAGGCCTCCGGGCCGTCCGTGCCCGCCACGCTGACCGTGCCCGCGCCCGCGCGGCCCGCGAGCAGGTGGCCCGCGACGCCCACCGCCCCGTACCCGCCGAGACCGCCGGCCGCGGCGACCCGGGAGAACTGCGGCGCGGGCCCGCCCGCGGCGGCCAGGCTCGTACCGACGGAGCCCGTGCCGGGCCGGCGGAAGAACAGCCGGACCCCGTCGCCCTCCGGGCGCACCGAGAGCACGCCCGTCGTCTGCGGCAGCCCGGTCGGGAAGGGGCCGCCGAACGGGGCACCCGGCGTCGGCTGGACCCAGGCCAGTACGGAGCCGGCCGTGGCCGCGTACACGTGCCGCCGCCCCGAGCCGTCGGTCGCGGTGACCGGATCGCCCAGGAGGCCGGCGCCGCCCAGGGCCTGCCATGCGCCGAACGCGCCGTCCGGGGTCGTCTGGGCCCGGGCGCGCAGCGTACGCCCGGAGTCGCGCACGTACACCGTCATCCGGCCGGCCGGGTCCACGGCGACGGACGGTCCGCTGATCGCCGAGGTGCCGGACCTGTCGGTGGTGTCCGGGGTGCCCAGCGACTGCCACGGGCCGAATGCGCCGTCGGCCCCGGTCTGGACGGCGTACACGGTCTCCCGGCCGTAGCCCTGGGGCGTCGTGCCCAGGGTGGTGCGGGTGGCGAACACGGCGATCCTGCCGTCGGGGAGCCGGACCGCCGTCGCGCCGGCGTCGATTCCGGTGCCGGGGCCGGCGTCGGGCAGGAACCGGGGGCCCTGCCAGGGGGCCTGGGGGCCGCTGCGCGACCAGTACGCCATCCGGTTGTCCAGCACGGCGAAGGCCCAGAGCCGTCCGGAGACGCCCTCGGTCATCCAGGAGGTGCCGTCACCCCGGCTGTAGCGGATGGTCTGGCTCCAGCCGGCGCCGGTGGGCCTCGTCGCGGCCTTGCGGTCGCCGCAGCCCGCGGGGCTGCCGCACCAGTCCTCGTGGTCCGTCCAGGCGTAGGTCTTGAGGTAGCCGAGCTTCTCCTCGGCCGTCTGCGGGTCGAGCGTCGGCGGCAGCGAGCTGTTCGGGTAGCTCATGTAGTTCTGGACCGAGAAGTGCGGCCGGTCCGTGGACTGCGCGTAGCGTTCGGCGGCGGCCTGGACGAAGCGGGCGCCGTACATGTGGTCCTGGTGGTCGAGGAAGGTCCCGCCCTCCGACCTGCCGGGGGTCGGGTCCTGCGTCCGTATCGTCGTCGGCTTGTAGAGCGCGAACACGTCCGCGATGGCGGCTATCGCCTGGTCCTTCGTGTACGAGAACGCACGCTTGACCGGCGTCCCGGAGGTCAGCTGGGCGCCCAGGGCGGGTATCCGGCCGTCCCACAGGCCGCGCAGGCTGTCCGGATTGTCGCCGGAGATGCTGCGGGCCTCGCGGAGCTGCATCCACACCAGGTTGACCTCGGGCCTGGCGACGAGGACGTCCACCTCGGCGCTGCCCCCGCCGGCGGTGGGTACGGACTTCCGCTGCCAGGCGCTGGTGCGGTCGCCGGTGGCCATCTGGGCATAGGCGCCCCGGATGCCGTTCTGCCGGGCCTCCGCGTAGGCGGCGCGGTCGGCGGGCCCCGCGGCGTCCTCGAGGTGCGGGCTGTGGGCCTCGTTCCTGCCGTCGGACTCGCCGGAGGTCAGGTAGACGGTGGTGACCTTGATGCCCGTCGATATGGAGCGGCTCAGGTCGGGGTTCATGAAGAAGAGGTCGTCGTCGGGGTGTGCGACGACCTGGAGGGCGGAGCCCTCGGTCACGCTCGGACTGACGACCGCCTCGGGGGCCGCCGGCTGCCGGTCGGTCCCGTATCCGTAGGCCCAGGTCGTCACGCCGGCGACGCCGACGGAGACCGCGGCGAGCAGGGCCGCGATGCGGGTGCGGCTGGCCAGGGACATGTACAGCGCCTTGAGGGTCGGTCCGGTGCGGAATTCCGCTGGGAGGTCGGTCGATGTCCCGATGGCTCCACTGCTCCCGGAGACGACCGGGGCCGATTATGCCTCGCACGTTTGCGACTGACACACCCTCAAGAGGCATATGACAGGAACCGAGTTGAATGGGAGTAATGCACGAGATGCCCCTTTTGTTACCTATGAGGTCGTTCGCGCACCCCATGCCCCGACCGATGCAAAATGACATGGATGGTGCTAGAGTCATTGGCACCATGCTGCTGAGGCTGAACATCGCGGACAACCGCCCCCTGCACGAGCAGGTGGCCGGGGTCATTCGGCGCGCCATCGCCGAGGGCGAGTGCGGGCCCGGTGACCGGCTGCCGCCGGCCCGGGAGTTGTCGCAGGCGCTGGGCGTCAACGCCAACACGGTCCTACGGGGGCTGCGCGCGCTGCGCGACGAGGGGCTGCTGGAGTTCCGGCGCGGCCGCGGGGTGACCGTGGCCGGCGGGGCGGACCGACGGTCGGCGTTGCTGGAGCGGGTGCGGGAGCTGGTGGCCGACGGGGCCCGCCTGGGGTACGGCAAGGCCGATCTCATAGAGATGATCAAGGAGGCGCAGTGAAGGACCGTGGGGGAACGACGGGATTAAGCGGCGGGGCGGCGTGGGGGACGGCCGCCTGGGCGGCCGGGATCCTCGCGCTGCTCGTGGCGCTGCCGCTGCCGACGCGCAGGGCCTACCGGGACCGGCTGGCGACGCACTGGGGGGCCTTCGGGGAGCCCGACGGGTCGCTCCCGCTCTGGGCGGTGATGCTGGTGCCGTCCGCGATCTGGATCGTGCTCGTCGCGAGCGCCGTGTTCTGGCGGGCGGCACGCCGGTGGCGCGCGGCGGTACTGGTCTCGTGCGGGGTGCTGCTGGCCGGTGAGCAGGTCTCGATCATGCGGGCGAACCTCCACCACGCGGACTGGCACGACGCGGACTCGGTGACCGTCGGGGCCGTGGTGACCGTGGTGGCGGCGTCCGTGGCCGCGCTCGCAGGCGCGCTGGTGAGCCGTCGGCCCGCCGCCCCCGTCCCGCCGGGGCAGGGCCCGCGGATGGACATTCCCGCAGGTGAGCGCCGGGTGTGGCTCTCCCGGACGACGAACCCCTGGCTGAGCCTGCTCGCCGCCGTCACCGGGCTGGTGGCGGTCGCCGCACTGCTCCTCGGGGTCGGTGACCCGACGAAGCCGATGTGGCTGCTGATCGTGCCGTTCGCGTTCGTCTCGCTGACGGTGCTGACCTGTTCGTCCGTACGGGTACGGGTCACCGAGCGGGGCCTGGACGTGGCGTTCGGACCTCTCGGCCGGCCGGTGCGGCGCTGGGACGCGGCGGACGTCGAGTGGGCGCGGGCCGAGAACCGGACGCCGGCGCAGGTCGGCGGCTGGGGCTACCGGCTCAGCGGCCTGGGGCCGACGGTGATGCTGCGGAGCGGCGAATGCCTGGTGATCCGGGCCGGGGGCAAGGACTTCGCGGTCAGCGTGGACGACGCCGAACGGGGCGCCGCGCTGCTCAACTCCCTTGCCGGGACGCGTACCGAGCAGCCCTGACCCCAGGCCGGGCGTGCGGCAAGCGGTGTGTGCGCCTTGGCGAACTCCGCGAGCTGCCCGCCCGGCGTGCGCGGCCGTCGTCAACGGTCTCCGGAGGACAGAACCTCTGGTCACGAGCCGAGTGCGTCCTCTGCGTTCTGCTGCCAGTACGAGACCGTCAGCGAGCTGTCGTAGTAGACGCCCGCCGCCGGCAAGGCCGGGGTGGCGGACGCGCCGCCGCTGCTGTGGGGCGTCCGGCCCTGGAACGCGATCGTGAGCCGGTGCCCGGTCGTACCGCCCTCGCCGCTGCCGTCGGCCGCCGACAGCACGGCCGCCGCGTAGCCCGACTCGCCGGGCGCGAGGGACACCACCGCCTGGGGCCGGGTCTCCTGCTGCGCGGTCGGCGCCCACTGCATCTCGTCGAAGCGGAGCACCGGGTGGTACGGCAGGTCGCAGAGCTTCGAGCCGGTGTTCTTCACCGTGATCAGCATGTGGTTGAGCGGACGGGAGACCGTCTGGACGGTGACGTCGGTGTTGGAGCCGTTGCACAGGACGCGGTTCCCCGCGGCGGACGGGTCCGACGCACCCTTCCCGTCCCCCCGGCCGCCGCCGGTCTTCGCGCCGCCGTTCGTCTTGGCCCCGCCGGACGTCGCCGCGGAGCCCGGGTCCGGGGTGCCCGGGGTGCTGCCCGTGCCGCCCGCGCCGCCCATCGCCGAGGGAGTGGCCGTGACGGTGTCGGAGTCGGATGCGGCGGCGGCTCCCCCGTCCTTGATGCCCGTGCCGTTCTGGCACGCCGTGAGGGCGAGTGCGGCGAGGGCGACAGCGGCTGCACTCGCGAGCCGGCGGGGGGTGCGGGCACGGGACGGGCGAGCGCTGTTCGTGGCGGGGGTCCTGCGGAATGCGGTCATTGCTGACGGCCTCTCATACGACGTGGCTCCGGCGGCCGGTCGAGGCCGGTCTCCCGGAGCGGTGTGCTTGGATGGCTCAAGGCTGTGCGGTGATCCGTCCCAGCCGCCACACACGACGGGCAGGCGGGGACGCTGGAACGCTGAAACAGGCGCTGAGCTGCTGAAACAACCTGTTCCTGGGATGCGGGACGGGACACGGGGTGGGAGGAACAGTGTCGGAAGACACTGCCGAGGCCGGGTTCGCCCGGCTGCTGCGGGAGTTGAAGGACCGGTCCGGTCACAGCTACGGAACGCTCGCCAAACGGCTCCACATGAGTACGTCGACGCTGCACCGGTACTGCAACGGCGATGTCGTCCCGACGGAGTACGCACCGGTCGAACGGCTCGCCCGCCTCTGCAAGGCATCGCCCGGGGAACTCCTCGCGCTGCACCGGAGTTGGGTGCTGGCGGACACCAACCGCAGCCGCAAGGGCGGCGGTAGCGGGGCCAAGGCGCGGACCGGCACCGCCGCGGTGACCGCCGAGCCCCGTGCGGCGGAGGTGGAGCCCGAGCCGACCGAGCAGACGCCGACGGGCACCGGGCCCCTTCCGGCCGACGCGACCGTCCCTTCGGACCGGCCCGCTCCGAAGCAACGGCGCCGTCTGCGCCGGGCCGTTATCGCCGGGATCGCCGTGGCCGCCGTCACAGGGGCGGTCGCGCTCACCGCGAGCCTGGCGGCACGGGACGCCGGCGTCCGGGACAGCCCCGCGGGCGCCGCATCCCCCGCACGCGGCGAAGGGGAACGCACAGAGGGCGGTACGGCCTCCGCAGCCCCGTCCGCAGCTGCGCCCCCGGACTCCGCACCCGCCGCCGAGGGAGCCGGCGCCGGTCCCGAGACCGCCGGTACCGGCGCCGCCGCGACCCCGTCACCTGCCGGTCGCGGTGACGACCACGCGCCCGGTACGCCGGTGAAGGTGACCACCCAGCCCTACACCTGGGAGGCACCGTGCGGCCAGCACTACCTGATCGACAAGCCTCCGGCCCAGGTGGGCCCGCCGCCCGTGGAACGGGACGCGCCCGCATGGGTTGCGGCGTCCGGAGCCGTGTCCGCGGGCGAGCAGTACGTCACGCTCACCCTGCAGGGCTCCGGCAAGGACACGGTGGTCCTGGACAGCCTGACCGTCCGTACGGCCGGCAAGCGCACGCCCCTGGCCTGGAACGACTACGCCATGGGCTACCCGGGGGTCGGCTGCGGCTCCGGCGTCCCGACCCGCTCCTTCACCGTGGCCCTCGACGCCGCGCGCCCGGCCGTCGTGCCCGAGCCGGGGCAGCCGGACTTCCCGTTCAAGGTGAGCGAGTCCGAACCGGAGGTGTTCCACATCAGGGCCGGCGCCTCCGCGTACGACGTGAACTGGTACCTGGAGCTGTCGTGGTCCAGCGGCTCCCGCCACGGCACCCTCAGAATCGACCACAACGGCAAGCCCTTCCGCACCAGCGGCCACACCGGGCGGCCCGGCTACGAGTTCCCCCTCGGCGGCGACGGATGGGTCAAGGCGGGGACGACCGTCCGCTGACCAGGAGCGACCGGGCGGGTACCCGGAGCGCACGGTCCGCGACGCCCCGGAAGTTCCCGCGGCGTCCCGGGGCGGTCCCGGGGCGGTCCCGGACGATCGAACATACGATGGGCTGGAACCGGCGCGGGCGCCTCGCCGGGCTGCCCGCCCAGAGCACTCGGGGTGGAGACGTATGGCACAGCCCGCCGACACAGCGCGGACCGTCATCCTGACCGTGGACGACGACCCGGGAGTCTCCCGGGCCATCGCCCGTGACCTGCGGCGTCACTACGGCGCCGATTACCGGATCGTGCGCGCCGAGTCCGGCGAGTCCGCGCTGGAGGCCTTGCGCGAGCTGAAGCTGCGGGGCGACCTGGTGGCGGTGATCCTCGCCGACTACCGCATGCCGCAGATGAACGGCATCGAGTTCCTGGAGCAGGCCCTGGCGGTGTACCCGGGCGCGCGGCGCGTGCTGCTGACCGCGTACGCCGACACCGACGCGGCCATCGACGCGATCAACATCGTCGACCTCGACCACTACCTGCTCAAGCCCTGGGATCCGCCGGAGGAGAAGCTCTACCCGGTCGTGGACGACCTGCTCACGGCGTGGCGCTCCAGCGACTACCGGCCGGTACCCGCCACGAAGGTGGTCGGACACCGCTGGTCGGCGGGCTCCTCGCGCGTACGGGAGTTCCTGGCCCGCAACCAGGTGCCGTACCGCTGGTACTCCTCCGACGAACCCGAGGGGCAGCGGCTGCTGGAGGCCGCCGGGGCGGAGGGGCAGCGGCTGCCCCTGGTGGTCACGCCGGACGGCACCGTGCTGATCGAGCCGGAGGCGGCCGAGCTGGCCGCCCACGTGGGGCTCGCGACCACGCCGACCGCCGACTTCTACGACCTCGTCGTCATCGGCGGCGGACCCGCCGGACTCGGCTCGGCGGTGTACGGGGCCTCCGAGGGGCTGCGTACCGTCCTCGTCGAGCGGTCGGCGACCGGCGGGCAGGCCGGCCAGAGCTCCCGCATCGAGAACTACCTCGGCTTCCCCGACGGCGTCTCGGGCGCGCAGCTCACGGACCGGGCCCGCCGCCAGGCGAGCCGGTTCGGCGCCGAGATCCTCACGGCGCGCGAGGTCACGGGGCTGGAGGTCAACGGCGCGGCCCGCGTCGTCCACTTCTCCGACGGCTCGACGGTCGCCGCGCACAGCGTCATCCTGGCGACCGGGGTGTCGTACCGGCAGCTCCACGCACCGGGCTGCGACTCCCTGACCGGCTGCGGGGTGTACTACGGCTCCTCGCTCACCGAGGCGGCCGCCTGCCAGGGGCAGGACGTGTACATCGTGGGCGGCGCCAACTCCGCCGGGCAGGCGGCGATGTACCTGGCGCGCGGCGCGAAGTCGGTGACGCTGCTGGTACGCGGGGAATCCCTGAGGGCGTCGATGTCGTACTACCTGATCCAGCAGATCGAGGAGACGGCGAACATCACGGTGCGGACCCGGACCGTCGTCGAGGAGGCGCACGGAGACGGGCACCTGGAGCAGCTGACGCTGCGGGACGTGGACAGCGGTGCGACCGAACTCGTCGACTCCCAGTGGATGTTCGTGTTCATCGGCGCGGCCCCGCTGACGGACTGGCTGGACGGTACGGTGCTGCGCGACGACCACGGCTTCATCCTGGCCGGGCCGGACCTCACCCCGGACGGGCGGCCGCCCGCCGAGTGGGAACTGGACCGGCCGCCCTACCACTTGGAGACCAACATTCCCGGCGTGTTCGTGGCGGGCGACGCGCGCGCCCAGTCCGCGAAGCGCGTCGCGTCCGCCGTCGGAGAGGGAGCCATGGCCGTGATGCTCGTCCACCGGTACCTGGAGCAGTCATGAGCGATGACCGGTTCATGCCCTGCAACCCGCAGGAGATCTCCTCGCTGTTCCTGTTCGAGAAGCTCTCCCCGGAGCAGCTCGGGCGGCTGTGCGCCGAGGGGCGGGTGGAGCGGTTCGACGTCGGCCCCGTCTACACCGAGGGCGACCCGGCCACGTGCTTCTACGTGATGATCGAGGGCACCGTCGTACTGTCGCGCCGGGTCGGCGGCGACGACGTCGAGGTGAGCCGGACCTCGCAGCGCGGCGTGTACGCGGGAGCCATGCAGGCGTACTTGGGCGACCAGGTGCCGCAGACGTACACCAACTCGATGCGGGTGACGGAGCCGACGCGGTTCTTCGTACTGCCCGCCGAGTCGTTCGCGGACATCATGCGGGACTGGTTCCCGATGGCCGCTCACCTGCTGGAGGGACTGTTCTTCGGGTCGAGGAACACGCAGCGGGCCATCGGCCAGCGCGAACGGCTGCTGGCGCTGGGATCGCTGTCCGCCGGTCTCACCCACGAGCTCAACAACCCGGCCGCGGCGGCCGTACGGGCCACCGCGACGCTGCGGGAGCGGGTGGGCAAGATGCGGCACAAGCTGGCCGTCATCGCCCAGGGCCCCTACTCGCGCGAGGCGCTCGCCGAGCTCATCGAGATCCAGGAGCGCACCGCCGAACGTGTTGCCAAGGCACCGGTGTTGAGCCCTCTGGAGGCCTCCGACCGGGAGGACGAACTCACCGACTGGCTCGATGACCACGGCATCCAGGAGGGCTGGCGGATCGCGCCGACCTTCGTACAGGCCGGGCTGGACACGGACTGGCTGGAGCAGGTCGCGGCGACCGTGGCCGAGGACATCCTGCCGGGAGCCATCGGCTGGCTCAACTACACGGTCGAGACCGAGCTGTTGATGGACGAGATCAACGACTCCACCACCCGCATCTCCCACCTCGTGGACGCGGCGAAACAGTATTCGCAGCTCGACCGCGCCCCGTACCGGGTCGTCGACGTCCACGAACTCCTCGACAGCACCCTGCTGATGCTGTCCGGCAAGATCGGCGGAGGGGTGCAGGTCGTCAAGGACTACGACCGCTCCCTGCCGGAGGTGCCCGCCTACCCGGCGGAGCTCAACCAGGTGTGGACGAACATCATCGACAACGCCGTCTTCGCCATCGGGAGCACCGGTGGCGAGGGCACGCTGACGGTCCGCACGGCACGCGAGGGCGACCGGCTGCTGGTGGAGTTCCGCGACACCGGGCCCGGAATTCCTGCGGACATCCGCAGCCGCATCTTCGACCCCTTCTTCACCACCAAGCCGGTCGGCGAGGGCACCGGTCTCGGCCTCGACATCTCCTGGCGGATCGTGGTCAACAAGCACCACGGCAGCCTCCAGGTCGAGTCCGCACCGGGCGACACCCGGTTCCAGGTGCTGCTGCCGCTGACCGCCCCGGACCCCGAACCCGAACCGTCCCCCGAACCCTCCCCCGAATCCGAGACCGCCGAGGAGCCGGCATGACCGACGACATCAACGGAATCGACCCGAGCGTCCCGCCCACCGGCACCGGCTGCGCCGAGTGCGACGCGGTGGGCGGCTGGTGGTTCCACCTGCGGCGCTGCGCCCAGTGCGGCCACGTCGGGTGCTGCGACTCCTCGCCGGCGCAGCACGCCACCGCCCACTGGAAGTCCGCCGGCCATCCCCTGGTGCAGAGCTTCGAGCCGGGTGAGGAATGGTTCTGGGACTACGACACCAACGAGCTGTACGAGTCCGGGCCCGAGCTGACGCCACCGGCCGCCCACCCGGCGGACCAGCCGGTCCCGGGACCGGCCGACCGGGTCCCGCAGGACTGGACGAGACTGCTGCACGGCTGACCGCACGGGGTGCCTGAGGCCCGGCCACCGGCACGGGACGACCCGCGATGCCGCTCGGCTTCATGGGCCCGGGCGCCCTTGCCCTGCCGGCCGCAAGCCTCGAGCTGGGACTGCAGGGCGAGGGCGCCACTGGTGCGCACCCTGCGGGACATGTCACCCGAGCCGGGGACCCGGACGGGCGCCACCGGGATCCCGGTCGCCGGCCGGGCAAGTCGGCCTGGTGGCTGCCGAAGTGGCTGGACCGCCTCCTGCCGAACATCGACGTCGATGGCGAGAAGCTGACTCGACAGCACGGCACGCCCGCGGAGAGCTCCCCGCAAAACCACCTCGTAGCGTGACGCCCGAACTCCTCCGGCCGGTCAGGTTGGGTGGAATGTCGGGCTCGTCCCTGTGTTGACCCTGCGGGCTTCCTTAAGGGAACTTGAAGAACCCCTCCAGGCGGCCTTTTTCGCTGATCACCGGCCTAGGCTCGAGCGGACTCCCCTCTTCCCCCTCTCCTGTGAGGTGTTACCGGCATGAGCCGCAGCCGAACTCCCGGTCCCGAAACGCCGTCCCGCGTCGAGGCTCGGCGGAGGAAGACGGTGCGTACGCGCATCGTGCTGTCCGTCACCGCGGCGGCCGCGGCGGTGGCGGTCGGCGTCGCGGTGGCCGACTCCGGCGGTGATGCCCGCGCGGACCGGCGGGCCGACGGCGCAGCCGGTACGGCGTCCCCGACGGCCGGCAACGGCGGCGGGACGGGAACCCCCGCCCCCGCCGTCCCCACGCCCGCCGGCGACGCCTCGGCCACGGCAAGCCCGAGTCCGTCGGGTACGCCCGACGCAAGTGCGTCGGCATCCGCCGCTCCGACGAAGCCCTCGGCGGCGGAGAGCAGCATCGAGGCCAAGTCGGCGTCGGGCGAGGCCGGCAAGGCCACGCGCAAGCCCGCCACCACGACGGGCGGCGGTTCCGGCAGCTCCGGCGGGTCCGGTGGGTCCGGTGGGTCCGGTGGGTCCGGCACCGTCGACGCCAACTCCGAGTCCGCGGTTCTGTCCCTGGTCAACAAGGAGCGGGCCGCTGCCGGGTGCGGCCCGCTGGCCACGAACTCCAAGCTGAGCGCCGCCGCGCGGACGTACAGCGACACGATGGCCCGCAGCGGCGTCATGTCCCACACCGGACCCGACGGGTCCACCATGACCAGCCGGGTGGAGGCCGCCGGATACGCATGGTCCGGCCTGGGCGAGAACATAGCCCGCGGCCAGGCCGACGCCGACTCGGTCATGAAGGCGTGGATGAACAGCTCCGGCCACAGGGCGAACATCCTCAACTGCTCGTTCAAGGAGATCGGCATCGGCGTCCACAAGGGCGACGGCGGCCCGTGGTGGACGCAGGACTTCGGGACCCCGAGGTAGCCGACCCCGCTTGCGAACAGCCCCCCACCGGCCGCCGAACGAACCCCCCACCGGCCGCCGACCGGGCGTCCACGTCCTCCGACCCCGTACGCGGGTGCGGAGGACGTCGGCGTTGCCCCGCGAGGGCTCCCGGCGGCTCCTCCGAGGGGGACGGGTGACAGGCCGGCCGGCGCGTCGGCCACTATGGGGCCGTGCCCCGAATTCCGCGCTACCTGTTCATATGGCTGTCGTGCACGGCCACCAGCGTGACTGCCGTACTCGTCACGGTCCAGTTCGTGGTCGGCACGACCAGGCACACGCCCCCGGTCGCGCGGTCCGCCCCGACGGTCATCGAGACGCCGCCGGCATGGCAGGCGGGCCAGATCCCGCCGTCCCCGACCGCGTCCGCGAGCCCCTCGCCCACGGTGACGCAGCGGCCCTCCCCCTCGGCCGCGGCGCCCACCCCCGCCAAGGCCTCGTCGAAGACCCCCCGGCCCACCGCACCGAAGCCCGCCGTCGACTGCGAGGACGGCGGCGCGGGCCTGCACACCGTCCCCTCGCAGGGCGGCAAGGCCACCGTGCGGTACGGGAGCAGGGGCGTGTGCCTCATCTCCGCGATCCCCGCCCTCGGTTTCAAGGCCACCACCTCGCAGACCGCGGACGACACCCTCACGGTCACGTTCACCAGCGCCGACCACCGGTCGGTCATCACGGCGACGGTCGACCCGGGGGCCAAGGCCAGTGTCCGCGAGTCGTCGTTCTGAGGCCCGGCCTCCCCGGCCGTCCCGACCGATCCGCCCCACTGGGCCCCTCCGGTCCCTTTCGCGCAATTCCGCACGTTGTACTGCCTGATGGGCCGAGTTCCGGCGAAGCGGAAGGTGAGCTGTTCCTTAGGGCACCTTAGGGCAACCTCAAGATCACGCCGATACGTTTCCGGCCACCCGGAGCGGTCCTATGCTCGCGTCAGCCGAGCGGCCTTCGGCGCCGGGGCGTGACACCCCGGCGGACCGAGGGGCCGCCGGATCCACCGAGCCGAGGGGGCGCTCTGCCCTCCCGCAGTCCGAACCGTGCCTTGGGGTGTCCTCGCCATGCGTCCTCACATGCTCCGACCCGTCCGTGCCGACCGCCGTACGAACCCGCGCCGCTCCCCCGCGCCCCTGGGGACGCGACTGCCGCTGGTTGCCGCGGCGGTGGTCGCGGCGGGCCTGACCGCCGCCTGCGGGCCGTCCTCCCAGCCCGTGGGATCCGCGGCGCAGTCCGCGGCCGGCCAGTCCTCGCAGGCCCTCGCTTCCGGCTCGGAGTCCGCGACCGGGTCCCCCGCGGCGTCGCCGACCGCGTCGGCCTCGTCGTCCGCGTCCGCCACCGCCCTGCCCGGCTCCTCGCCGACCCCCTCGAGCGCCCGGAGCGGTTCCGCGGCCCCCACCGGGACGCCCGCCAAGCCGCCCCGTACGTCCACGGCGCCCGAGCCGGCCCGGATACCCGGTCCCGGCTACGACAGTTCGGCCGATGCGCAGAAGCAGATCGACGCGGCGCTGCGCGCGGCCAAGTCGGACGGGCGGACGGTGCTGCTCGACTTCGGCGCGAACTGGTGCGGCAACTGCAAGGCCGCCGACAAGGTGTTCGGCCAGTCGCAGACCGCCGCGATCCTGGGGGCCTCGTTCCACCTGGTCAAGGTCGACATCGGCGGCAACAGCTCCGCCAATTCCGCGCTGCTGCGCAAGTACAGCCCCTCGGGCGGGACCTACACGATGCCCGTACTGGTGGTGGTCTCGCCGTCCGGCGCGGTGCGCACCGATACCCACGTCACCGGCAATCCGTCCCTGACCTCGGAGGGCATCAACTCCTTCCTGCGCAAGTGGGCGTCGTGAGACGACCCGCCCCGCTGGTCCCGGGGCGAGGGCGGCTCTCCGCCGTGGTCCTCGCCGGGGCCGGCCTCGCGGTCGCGGTCGCGGTCGGCGGTGTCCTCGCCGTCGGCGGTACGGACTCCGGGGCGCCGGACGGGCGGGTGAGCGCCGTCCGGGCCGCGGCCGGGGCGACGGTCGTGGATCCCGGCGCCCGGCAGGAGGCACCTGCACTGGCCGGTGACGACCTGGACGGCAAGCCCGTCGCTCTCGCCGGGTTCCGCGGCCAGGTCGTCGTCCTCAACGTCTGGGGTTCGTGGTGCGGCCCCTGCCGGGCGGAGGCCGACGGCCTGGAGCGGCTCAGCCGGCGGACCCGGGACGAGGGGGTCCGGTTCCTCGGGATCAACACCCGGGACCGGGACCGGGCTGCGGCCCGGTCCTTCGTCCGGGCGCACGGCCTGAGCTTCCCCAGCCTCCACGACCCCACCGGCGAACTCCTGCTCCGCTTCCCTCCCGCGCTGCTCAACCCTCAGGCGATTCCCTCGACGCTCGTGATCGACCGCCGCGGACGCATCGCCGTCGGCATCGGGGGCGCCGTCACAGAGGAACAGCTGCGGCCCCTGCTCGCGCGCGTGGTGCAGGAGGAGTCATGACGGCGGCCACGGACTGGGCGCTCGCCGCTGCGGACGCCCCTTCCCTCGTGAACGGAACCCTCGCGGTCGCAGCTCCCGTGGCGTTCGCCGCGGGGCTCGTCTCCTTCCTCTCGCCCTGCGTGCTGCCGCTCGTACCGGGCTACCTCAGCTACGTGACCAGTCTGTCGGTCGCCGACCTGGCGGACGCGCACGGCGGGCGGCGCAGCCGGATGGCTGCGGGCGCGCTGCTGTTCGTCCTGGGCTTCACGGCGGTCCTCGTCTCCGGAGGCGCGCTGTTCGGCCATGCCGGCCGTCTCTTCGTGGCCCACCAGGAGGCGGTCACCCAGGTGCTGGGGGTCTTCACCGTGTTCATGGGGCTGTCCTTCATGGGGTTCCTGCCGGGCTTCGCACAGCGGGAGTTCCGCAGCCACCGGCGCCCCGCGCTGGGGCTCGCCGGGGCACCCCTGCTCGGCGCGGTGTTCGCGGTCGGCTGGACCCCGTGCATCGGCCCGACGCTGGCCGCCGTCCAGGCGCTCGCCTGGACCGAGGCGAGCGCGGCCCGCGGAGCCCTGCTGATGGCCGCCTACTGCCTCGGGCTGGGCCTGCCGTTCCTCCTGGCCGCGCTGGCGTTCCGGCGGGCCCTGGGCGCCTTCGGCCTGGTCAAACGCCACTACCCGGCGGTCCTGCGGTTCGGCGGAGGCATGCTCGTGCTCGTCGGCGTGCTGCTGGCCACCGGCGTGTGGAACGACCTGGTGTACCGCATGCAGTTGTGGAGCGCGAACTTCACCACCGCCTTCTAGGGAGGCTGTTCGCCCCCGAGGCCGTGGATCCCCTTCTCTCCCCGACACGTGACACAGAGGCAGACAATGAACCTTTCCACGCATACGAGGCTTTTCCGGAAGGCCCCCGTCGCGGCCGCCCTGCTCTCCTTCGTCTCCCTCGCCGCACTCGCGGCCTGCGGCGGGCAGCCCGCCAAGGATGCCGGCGACTCCGCACCCGCGACGCGCACGACGCGCTTCACCGAGAACGGGGTCACCGTCACGCTCTCGGTGTCCGACTGGCACGCCTCGCAGGGCACCCTCACCGCGGTCTTCACGCCCGAGGCCAAGGGGTTCCACCTCTACAGCACCGATCTGCCGCCCACCGGCATCGAGGGCGTGGGCAGGCCGACCGCGATGGCCGTCAACGGGGTCCTGAAGCCGCAGGGCAAGCTGACGGCCGGCGCGGACGTACGGTCGATCAGCGTGCCCGGTGTCGACGCCCCGGTCCCCGTCTACCCGGACGGCCCGGTCACCACCACCCTGTCCGTCCGCGCCGATACCGACGGCGACGCCACGGTGCTCCTCGGCTACGCGAGCTGCAGCACGCAGGACGGCTGCACCATCCCGGTGTCCGACCGCCCCGTGCACCTGCGCGTCACCGGCGACGGCCCGGCGTTCGACGCCCCCTAAGGTGTCCCCATGCCGAGCGTCCTGATCGTGGAAGACGACCCCAGCATCCGCCAGTCACTGATCGAGGTCCTGACGGAGCACGGGTATGCCGTACGCAGCGCTGCCGACGGGTTCGGCGCGCTGCGAGAGGTCACCCAGGCGCCCGTCGACGCCGTGGTCCTCGACCTGGGGCTGCCCGATCTGGACGGAGGTGACGCCCTGCGCATGATCCGGGGCATATCCTCCGTACCCGTGCTCGTGGCCACCGCCCGCGACGACGAGCGGGAGATCATCAAGCTCCTCAACGCGGGCGCCGACGACTACCTGGTCAAGCCCTTCTCCGGGGGGCAGCTCATCGCGCGCCTCTCCGCCGTCCTGCGGCGCACCAGCCACGTCCCCCCTGCCGGTACCCCCGCGGGTGCACCGGCGGCGGCAGCGGCCGAGCCGCTGCGCCCCACCACCGTGGGCGAGCTGGCGGTGGACCCGGGCGCGCGCACCGCGTACCTGGCCGGCCAGGAGCTCCGTCTCACCCGACGGGAGTTCGACCTCCTGGCGTTCCTCGCCCACCACTGCGGCCAGGTCGTCTCCAAACGCCGTCTGCTGACCGAGGTCTGGCGCGAGCCGTACGTGGACGACCAGACCGTCGACGTGCACCTGTCGTCCCTGCGCCGCAAGCTCGGCGAACGCGCGGCGGCCCCGCGCTACCTGCTGACCGTCCGGGGCGTCGGCATCAAGCTGGTGGCACCGCGTTGAGACGCTCGCTGGCCGGAGTGGCGCTCGCCGTGACCTCCATGGTCGCCCTCTCCTTCCTCATACCGCTGGCCGCACTGGTGATGTCGCTCGTCAAGGAGCAGGGCGTCACCGCGGCCCAGCAGCGTGCCGCCGCCCTGGCCCCCGTCCTCGCCCTGACCACGGACCCCTCCGCCCTGCAGGAGTCCGCCGCGAGCCTGGACGCGTCCGAGCACCTGGTCGTGCATCTGCCGGACTCGGGGCCCATCGGCAGCTCGAAGGCCCCCGCGAACCTGCTCGAACGGGCCCAGCAGGCACGCGAGTCCATCTCCCAGGAGATCCCGCACGGCTGGATCTGCCTGCAGCCGGTGGTACTTCCCGGCGACCGGGTCGCCGTCATCGAGAACTTCGTACCCGAGGCGGAACTGACCCGCGGGGTCAAGGAGTCGTGGGCGGTCATGGCCTTCCTCGCCGTGGGGCTGGTCGGCGGTTCCGTACTCGTCGCCGACCGCCTCGGTGCGAAGGTCGTCAAGTCCTCGAAGAGGCTCGCGCGGGCCTCGCGCGCCCTCGGCCAGGGCGACCTGGACACCCGCGTGGATCCCATGGGGCCCAGGGAACTGCGCGACGCGGGCGTCGCCTTCAACGCTATGGCCCACCGGATGACGGAGCTGCTCGCCGTCGAACGCGAACTCGTCGCCGACCTGTCCCACCGGCTGCGCACCCCACTGACCGCCCTGCACCTGGCGTCCGAGCGGATGGCCGGCACACCGGAGTCGGCCAGGGTGGAGGCGGCGGTCGGTGAACTGGAGGCCGAGCTCCGGGCCATCATCGCGGCGGCGCGCACCCCGCTCGCGGTGGGCCCCATGGGCCAGGGCCTGCTCGGCACGGAACCGCCCGCAGACCGGCACGCCGTCGGCGCGGGGGCGTCCGGCCCCCGCTGCGAGACGGCCGACGTCGTCCGGCGACGCACCGCCTTCTGGACGGTCCTGGCCGAGCAGCAGAACCGCTCCTGCTCCCTCGACCTCACCCAGGAACCCACGGCCATCGCCCTCTCCGACGACGACATCGCCGCCGTGGTGGACGCGCTGATCGGCAACATCTTCCGCCACACGGCGCCCGGGACCCCGTTCGCCGTCCGCGTCGTACGCACGGCACAGGCCGTGGAGCTGGTGGTGGAGGACGGCGGACCGGGCATCCCCGACCCGGACCGGGCCCTCTCCCGCGGGAGCAGCACCGGTTCCACGGGGCTGGGTCTCGACATCGCGCAGCGGGCCGCGAGCGCCACGGGCGGCTCCATGCGCATCGCCCGCGGCCCGCTGGGGGGCGCGCACATCACCGTGACGTTCGCCCTGGCCGCGGCGGCCCCGTCCGCCCGCAGGCCCCGCATCTCCCGCCGCCGGACCCGCTCACGCGAACGGTAGGGCAGGCCGCCCGATCGCCGGCAGCCTTCCGGCTCCCGCATGCGCCGGGCCCGGATGCGGCGCACGCTGGAGCGTGGCTGTCTTCCGGAGGCACGGTCGACCGGTGGCGCACGCCCCGCTTCGACTCCCCCGGTGTCTTCGCCCCTGTCCCCGACGGCGGACGCGGCGGCGGCCGGCCGTCCGGCGGACCGACGTGCGGAGGTGATACCCGTGGCCGGCACACGAACCCCGCAGCGGCCGTCCAGCGCACAGCGACGCGCCCTCGCCCCGCTGGCACTCGCGCAGTTCATCTGCAGCTTCGCCGGGTCCAACATGAACGTGATGATCAACGACATCAGCGAGGACCTGGACACCACCGTCCAGGGAGTGCAGATCGCCATCACGGTCTTCCTCCTGGTCATGGCCGCACTGATGATCCCCGGCGGCAAGCTGACCGACCGCTACGGCCGCAAGCGCTGTTTCCTGGTCGGCCTCGTCGTCTACGGCGTCGGCGCCCTGCTGAGCGCCGCCGCCCCGGGTCTGGGCGTACTGATCCTCGGGAACTCGATCCTGGAAGGGATCGGAACGGCCCTGCTCATCCCGCCCGTCTACATCCTCACCACGCTCATCTTCACGGACCTGACCTCAAGGGCCCGCGCCTTCGGCGTCATCATGGCGCTGGGCGGCATCGGCGCCGCCGCCGGGCCGCTGATCGGCGGGCTCATCACCTCGTGGCTGAGCTGGCGTGCGGCCTTCGTGTTCCAGGCCCTGGTCATCGTCGTGATCATCGTGCTGAGCCGGAACCTCGAGGACCCGCTGCCGGCCGATCCGACGCGCCCCTTCGACACCACCGGAGCGGTCCTCTCGGCCGCCGGCCTCATCCTCGTCGTCATGGGCATCCTCGCGGCCGACAACAACATCTGGCTCATGATCGGCCTGCTCGCCCTGGGCGCCCTGGTGCTGCTCTGGTTCTTCCGGTCCGTACGGGCCAAGGAACGGGCCGGCAAGGAGCCGCTGCTGTCCACCAGCCTGTTCCGCGACCGCACGTCCAACCTGGGCCTCGTCACGCAGAACGTCCAGTGGCTGCTGCTGATGGGGACCTCGTTCACCGTCGCGACGTACCTCCAGGTCGTGCGCGGCTACGACGCCATCCAGACCGGCGTCATCTTCACCGCCGCCACGGTCGGCCTGCTCGTGTCGTCGCTCGCCGCCGAACGCCTCGCGAAGCGGCGGCCCCAGCGGACCCTGATCATGACCGGCTTCATCGTCGCCCTCGCCGGCATCGTCGTCCTGATCGCGCTGGCCGGCAGCTCCCCGAACCCCTGGGCCCTCGCCCCCGGACTTCTGCTGATCGGACTGGGCCTCGGCGTGATGCTGACCCCCTCGGTCAACCTCGTCCAGTCGAGCTTCCCCGAAGAGCGGCAAGGCGAGATATCCGGCCTCTCCCGCAGCGTGTCGAACCTCGGTTCCTCCCTCGGCACGGCAGTCGCCGGCACCATCCTCGTCGCCGGCCTCACCAGCGGCGCCTACGCCGCCGCGATGATCACGCTGGCCGTGATCGGACTCGCCGGACTCGCCGCGGCGGTACTCCTTCCGAGGAAACCGCGTCCGGAGGGCGATCATGTCCGGCCGAGCAGAGAATGACCACGAAGGACGTCCTCACGTGAGGTGACGGCTGATGTCGGACGAGAGAGCCGAACGCATCGCGGATTTCATCGAGCCGCTACGGGTGCGACCGGGATCGAAGGTGCGCCTGGACCGGGACTTCGATCCCCGCTACAAGGCCGGTATGAAGAAGCGGGACGGGGTCGAGCTGCTGCAGACAGGGGTGTCCTTGCTCGCCGAGTACCAGGACCGGCTGGCCGCCCAGGACACGTACGGCGTGGTGCTCTGCCTCCAGGCACTCGACGCCGGAGGCAAGGACGGGACGATCCGCCACGTCATGAGCGGCGTCAACCCCCAGGGCGTACGGGTCAGCAGCTTCAAGGTGCCGTCCTCCGAGGAACTCGACCACGACTACCTGTGGCGTTACGCCCGGCGGCTGCCCGCGCGCGGCGAGATCGCCATCTTCAACCGTTCGCACTACGAGGAGGTCCTCGTCGTGCGGGTCCACCCCGAGGTCCTCCTCCGGCAGAGGCTGCCGGAGCACGTACTCGGGCCCGGCGTCTGGGACCGGCGATACCGGGAGATCAACCGCTGGGAGCGGTATCTCACGGACAACGGGTTCAAGGTGGTGAAGATCTTCCTGAACCTGTCCAAGGAGGAGCAGCGCACCCGCTTCCTGAAGCGCATCGACCTGCCGGAGAAGAACTGGAAGTTCTCCGCCGCCGATGTCCGGGAGCGGCGACGGTGGGACGAGTACCAGCACGCGTTCTCCGAGATGCTGTCCGCCACGAGCACCCGGTGGGCCCCGTGGTACGTCGTACCGGCGGACCGGAAGTGGTTCGCGCGGATCTGCGCGGCGGCGGTCCTCGCGCACACCCTGATGGAGATCGATCCGCAGTACCCCGATGTGGGGGAGCAGGCCCGCAAGGATCTCCTCGTCACCAGACGGGGGCTGGAGCGGGAGGCCCCTGCCGGGGCCCCGGCCGATCCGTACGCCGCCCGGCACCCCTCGGCGGCCCGGGCCCATGGGCACGGGAAGCGGCCGGGGAAGAAGCGCGGCTAGCGGCTCGCGACCGGCCCGGATGCGTCCGCGGCCCCGTATCGGAGGCAGAACCATGACAGTGCGGTCGCAATCCGTGGCAGAACAGCCCCCGGCTGCCGGGGACGGCTGGTACACGCGCTCTCCCGAGCAGGTCGTGGCGGCGTTCGGTGTCGATCCCGCGGTCGGTCTGTCCACGGCGCGGGCGGCGGAACTCCTGACCGCACACGGCCCGAACGCGCTGCCGGAGGAGGAGCCGACTCCGGCCTGGCGCCGGTTCCTCGCGCAGTACCGCAGTTACATGCAGATCGTCCTGGTGGCCGCGGCGATCGTCTCGCTGGTCATCCGGGAGTGGACCACCGCGATCCTGCTGATCGTGCTGACGCTCCTGAACGCGGTCGTGGGGCTGCGCCAGGAGGGCAAGGCCGAGAGCGCCATGAACGCGCTGAAGTCGATGATGAAGGCGACGGCTCGGGTGCGCAGGGACGGCACGGAGGCCGAGATCCCCGCAGAACAGCTCGTCGACGGCGATGTCGTGCTCATCTCCGCCGGGGACCAGGTGCCGGCGGACGGACGGCTCATCGAGGCCAGCGCCCTGCAGATCGACGAGTCTGCGCTCACCGGTGAGAGCGTTCCCGCCGCGAAGGACACCGGCCCGCTGGCGGGCAGCCGGCTGTCGCCCGGCGATCAGACCAATACGGCGTTCATGAACACTCCGGTCACCCACGGCAGCGGCGTCATGGTCGTGACCGCGACCGGTGCGGACACCGAGCTCGGCAAGATCTCCGGGATGCTGTCGGCCACCGAGAAGGAGGTGCCGCCGCTCACCAAGGAGCTCGACAGGCTGACCTTGTGGATCACGGGTGCGGCGGGCCTCACCATGATCGTGATGTTCGCCCTGGGACGCCAGCGGGACCAGGCCTGGGACGTCCTGTTCGTCAGCGCGGTCTCGCTGGCCATCGCGGCCATCCCCGAGGCCCTGCCGACCGTGACCCAGGCGATCCTGTCCGTCGGGAGCCTGAACCTGGCGAAGCGGCACGCCATCGTGAAGGAACTGCCGTCGGTCGAGACGCTGGCGTTCACGTCGGCGATCAACTCGGACAAGACCGGCACCCTGACGATGAACCAGATGACCGCCGTCGAAGTGCTGAGCCCCACCGGCCGGTACACCGTGTCGGGCACGGGCTACGGACTCGAAGGGAAGGTCCACCACGCCGCCGGGTCCGCCGCGGGGATCGAGGACGCGATCCTGCCGTACGTGGTGGCCAGTGACGCCAAGCTGGTGGGCGGCGAGGTGGTGGGCGATCCCACCGAGGGCGCGCTGCTGGTGCTCGCGCACAAGGCCGGCCTGGACACCGACGCCACGAGGGACGCCCTTCCGCGGCTCGCCACCCTCCCGTTCGACCCCGAGTACAAGCTGATGGCCACCTTCCACTCGGCGGCCGACGCCTCCGGGCGGCAGGTCGTGCGCTGCTTCGTCAAAGGGGCGGCCCCGGCGGTGATGGCGCGGGCGGCCACCGCGCTCGCGGCGGGCGAAACCGTCCCGTGGGACGCCGATCTGCTCGGCCGCGCCGAGGCGGCGAGCGAGCGGATGGGCGGCGAGGGCCGCCGCGTGATGGCCGCGGCCACCCGTGAGCTGGACCCGGCCGGCTTCGATCCGGACGGCGACCTGCTCGCGTACGTCACCGAGCTGCAGATGACCAGTCTCGTCGGCATGGTCGATCCGCCCCGTGAGGAGGCCAGGGCCGCGGTGGCCGACGCCCAGGCGGCGCACATCCGGGTCCGCCTGGTGACCGGGGACGACGTCACCACCGGGGCGGCGATCGCCCGGCAGATCGGCATCCCCGGCGAGGCCGTGCTCGGCGCCGAATTCGCCGCCATGAGTGAGGAGGAGCAGCTCGCCCGCATCGAGGGGATCGGCGTGGTGGGGCGGGTCGCCCCGGAGCACAAGGTACTGCTCGCGAACACGCTCAAGAAGAAGGGCGAGGTCGTGGCGATGACCGGGGACGGCGTCAACGACGCGCCCGCCATCAAGGCCGCCGACATCGGCATCGCCATGGGCAGCGGCACGGACGTGGCGAAGAACGCCGGACGCATGATCCTCTCCGACGACAACTTCGCCACCATCGTCTACGCCGTCGAGCAGGGCCGGACGATCTACGACAACCTCACCAAGTACATCCGGTTCGTGCTGCTCCTGCTGGTCACGTTCGTACTGACGTTCCTCGGGGCGACCGTCTTCAACATCGCCGCCGGTGAGCCCTTCACCCCGCCGCAGGTGCTGTGGATCCACTTCGTCGTCAACGCCTCTTTCGGCTTCGCGCTCGGCTTCGACCGGGAGAGCGCCGGACTCATGCGGCGCAGGCCGCGCCCGCGCGGGGAATCGGTGCTCACGCGGCCCGTGCTCATCACGGTCGGGCTGGGCGGGCTCGCGATCACCGTCCTCCTGCTCTGGCTGATCCGGCTCGGCCAGAGCCGTTACGACAGCGTCGCGACGGGCCAGTCGATCGCGTTCACGGCCTTCTCGCTCTGTCTGATCGTGGCCGCCTTCGAATGCCGCAGCGAGACGGAATCCGTGCTGACGACCTCCACGTTCGACAGCAAGCAGATGAACTGGGTGGCCCTGGCCCAGTTCGTGCTCTCCGTGCTGGTGACCCAGCTGGACGGCTTCCAGCGCATCCTCGGGACGACCGAGATCGACGCGAGGCAGTTCGGCTGGGCGCTGCTCGCCGCCCTCGCGCTCCTGCTCGTGTGGGAGCTGGGCAAACTCGTGGCCCGCCGGTCGAAGGCCGTCTGAGGAAGGCCTGTCCGTGACCACTCGGCGTTACGGCCACGGGGTGCTCTCCCGCTTCCGGGCAGTTCCCGGGATCCGCGCGGCGTCGTCCTACCGGCGCGAGTGGCTGGTCAAGGACCTGGTCGCGGGAGTCGTCCTGACCACGCTGCTGGTGCCGCAGGGCATGGCGTACGCGGAGTTGGCGGGCCTGCCGGCCATCACCGGCCTGTACACGACGATCCTCTGCCTGCTCGGATACGCGGTGTTCGGCCCGTCCAGGATCCTGGTGCTGGGCCCGGACTCCTCGCTGGGGCCGATGATCGCCGCGACCGTGCTGCCGCTCGTGGCGGCCGGCGGGGATCCCGACCGGGCCGTCGCGCTGGCGTCGATGCTCGCGGTCATGGTGGCGGCCATCATGATCCTGGCCTCGGTGGCGAAGCTCGGCTTCATCGCCGACCTGGTCTCCAAACCGACGATGATCGGCTACATGAACGGCCTGGCGCTGACCATTCTGATCGGTCAGCTGCCCAAGCTGCTCGGCTTCAAGGTCGAGGCGGACAGCCTGATCGGCGAGTGTGCCGGCCTCGTGCAGAAGATCGCCGACGGGGCGACGGTGCCGGCCGCCGCCGCCGTGGGCTTCGGCGGGATCGCCCTGATCCTGGTCCTGCAGCGCTTCCTGCCGAAGATCCCCGCGGTGCTCGTGATGGTGGTCCTGGCGATCGCCGCGGCCGCCGCCTTCGACCTGGACGAGCACGGCGTCGGCCTGGTCGGGGTACTGCCCGAGGGTTTCCCGCCGTTCACGATCCCCGACGTGCGCCTCGCCGACCTCGCGCCGCTGCTCGGCGGTGCGCTGGGCATCGCCCTGGTGTCCCTGGCCGACACGATCTCCAACGCGTCCGCCTTCGCAGCACGCACGGGGCAGGAGGTCCGCGGCAACCAGGAGATGGCGGGCGTCGGCGCGGCCAACCTGGCGGCCGCCTTCTTCCAGGGCTTCCCCGTCAGCACCAGCGGATCCCGGACGGCGGTCGCGGAGCGCGCGGGGGCCAGGAGCCAGCTCACCGGGGTCGTCGGAGCGGTGCTCATCGTCCTCATGCTCGTGCTGGCCCCGGGCCTGTTCCGCAACCTCCCCCAGCCGGCTCTGGCCGCCGTGGTCATCACCGCGTCACTGTCCCTGGCCGACCTGCCGGGAGCCGTACGGCTGTGGCGGCAGCGCCGGACGGAGTTCCTGCTGTGCTTCGCGGCCTTCGCCGGCGTGGCCCTGCTCGGCGTGCTGCCCGGGATCGCCATCGCCGTGGGCCTGTCCGTGCTCAACGTCTTCCGGCGCGCCTGGTGGCCGTACGACACCGTGCTGGGGCGGGTGCAGGGCCTGGAGGGCTACCACGACATCCGCTCCTACCCGCAGGCCGAGCAGCTGCCGGGCCTGGTGATCTACCGTTTCGACGCCCCGCTCTTCTTCGCCAACGCCAGGACCTTCCGGGACGAGATCAGGCGGATGGCCGGCGCGGACCCGCGGCCGAGGTGGATCGTGGTCGCGGCGGAGCCCATGACCGACGTGGACACCACCGCCGCCGACGTTCTGGAAGAGCTCGACGAGGCGCTCAACGCGGACGGCGTCCACCTCGTGTTCGCCGAGCTCAAGGACCCCGTGCGGCTGAAGATCGAGCGGTACGAACTCACCCGGACCATCAACCCCCGTCACTTCTTCCCCACGGTGGAGGCCGCCGTCACCGCCTTCCGGCTGCGCACCGGAGCGCAGTGGTCTTCGCCCGCCACCGACGAACGGCCCGCCGGGCCCGGCCCCGGGCCCACCGGGCCCGCGCCCACCGGCGGGCAGTGACCGCCCGCCGGGTGGGAGACACCCGAAGGCTCCGACAGCCGGCGCTCAGGCGGCGCCGTGTCCTGCCGCGGTCCGTCCCATGGTCAGCGCAAGCCGCCGTACCCGGCGCCAGTCCATCGGGGGCGCGGCGCGCGGCACGCCGGGACGGTGTCGCGGCACGCGCACGCGCAGGGCGCCGGACGCGATGCGGCAGTGCACGGGAGTGGACAGCACCAGGGCCTCGCCGTCGACACCGACCGGGATGGCGGGAGTGTCGGCGTCGACGACGACCTCGCGGGCGGTGACGGCGGTCAGCCCGCGGCCCTGCCTGCCGTGCAGCAGCAGCGCCGCCGCTTCGGCGGCGCTCGAGACTTCGACGCCGAGCACCCCCAGCTCACCGGAATCCAGTCGCTCCCGGCGCCCGAGCCCCGCAGAATCACCCTTCTGGTAAGGGTTGTTGCTCACCAGCACGGCCTGGGGACCGTCCAGGACCAGCGCGTCCGCACGGACGCTCAGCCGCGAGCCGCTGTCCTGGGTCAGCAGAGCCGGCAGCATCTCCAGAATGGTGCGGGCCTTGTCGTCACGGTAGGCCGGACTCTGCACGACTTCCGCGTACACGCCGAACGAGGCGCTGTTGACGAAGACGCGCCCCGTCTTCCCGTCCGCCGGTTCTCCCTCATGGATGAAGCCCAGGTCGACGCGGAGTTCGACGCCGTCGGTCAGCGCCTCCAGACAGTGGGAGGGATCCTGCCGGTCCAGGCCCAGGTCCATGGCGAAGTGGTTGCGCGTGCCGGCGCTGATCACCATGAACGGAATGTCGTGCTCCACGGCCACGGCGGCGACCAGGGCCTGCGTACCGTCGCCGCCTGCAACACCCAGCAGGTCGGCCCCGCCCTCGACGGCCTGCCGTGCCAGCTCGGCCACGTCCTGCCGACGGGCCGGATCCAGCACGACGACCTCGGCACCCAGGGCCCTGGCCCGCTCCGCCAGGCGGAACTTGCCGACCTTTCCGCCGCCCGAGCGCGGATTCATGATCACGAAGGGCCGCTCGGCCCGGCCGACGGAGCGCTCCGGCATGCTCGACGCGGTGTCCTCGGCAAGAGCGGCGCTGCCCGCGGCGACGGCCAGCGCCCACAGGCCGAGTGAGGCCAGCACGACCCACAGCAGCCCGGCGGCCGAGTACAGGAGCAGGACGGCGAGCGGTGCGACGACCACCAGCAGCCCGGAGAGCACCCTGATCCAGCCGGTGTGGGTGAGCATCCACCACACGCCTGCCGCGGTGAGGACCAGTCCCGCCCAGCCCACCGCCATCAGCAGGAGGCTCGCGAGGCCGCCGAACACCACCAGCACCACGAGCGCAGCCAGGCCCGCCGCCAGGGCCAGACGCGCGGTCCAACGCCTGCTCATGTGACAACCTCCCGCCGCTCCACGGGCTGCCGGACAGGAGTCGGGCACCCACTTCAGGCTACGAGCGCCGCCCCCGCGCGGCCTGCCAACCGCGCCCGCCCGCGCCGGACGGCACGACCGACCGGGCCTTCGGACCATGACCGCGGGGAGGACACCCTCCCACGGCAGGCCAGGTACCGATCCGCTTCCGGGACATTCCGCATTGTTTCCGTCTCCGCGCAGGTCGGCATCTTCTTTGCACCCTCGGCCGTCAACGAAAGACGCACGAAAGCCGAACCCATACAGGAGGGAGGCGCCGGCCGTGCACGAGGCGGTGGCCTTTAGCGGAAGTTGCGCAACCCGTCCTTTCCCGTGGCCGTCGGGGCTAACGTCCACCACTGCGGCAGGGGTCCCGTACCTGCCGGAGTTCACTGCACCCTCAGGCGCGCCACGCCGTCCGACTGCGGCCCCGAGCGACCGGCACGGACGGCGATGCCGCCGATGACGACCGCCCCGGAGGCCGCCGATCATGCCCAGCGGATCGAGCCTCGCGAGGAAGTCCGCAGCCGTCCTGACGCTTGTCGCCGCCCTGTGCGCCCTGATCCTCGGCGGGGCCGGCCCCGCCCTCGCGCATGCCGGGCTGAGCGGCTCCGACCCTGCGGATGGTGCCGTCCTCGACGCAGCGCCGAAGCAGGTCACGCTCACGTTCACCGAATCGGTGAGCTTCCCCGATGGTTCCCTGCGCGTACTGTCGCCCGCCAATGACCGTGTGAACCCGCGCCCGGCGCAGCATGCGGACGGCCACGCGAATACGGCCCGGGTGGCGCTGGAAGGGAACTTGGCCCAGGGCACCTACACCGTGGCCTGGCGGGTGGTCTCGTCCGACGGTCACCCGATCTCCGGCGCGTTCACCTTCTCCGTCGGGAAGCCGTCCGAGACCACCGCGGTGGTGGCGAAGGCCTCCCCGGACCACACTGCCGCCAGCCGCCTGTACGGCTTCTTCCGCTACGTCGCCTACAGCGGCCTGGCGCTGCTCGTCGGAGCTGCGGCGTTCGTCCTCGTCTGCTGGCCGGCCGCGAGCGGGATCCGTCCGCTGCGCCGGCTGTTGGTCGCGGGCTGGGCGACGCTGGCGGCGTCGACGGTCGCCCTGTTGCTGCTGCGCGGCCCGTATGAGGCGGGCGGCCACTTGTCTTCGGCGTTCGACCCGTCTCTGCTGGGCCGAACGCTCACGGGGAGATCGGGGATCGCCCTGGCCTCTCGGCTCGTACTGCTCGCGCTCGCCGCCGGGTGGCTGCGGCAGACGCCCGGACGGCTCGGTGTCCGTCTCCGGCTCGTCGCCGGACCGGCCCTCGCCCTGGGCCTGGCACTCACCTGGGCTGCCGCGGAGCACGCATCCGCCGGAGTCCAGGTGCCCGTCGCCATCCCCGTCGCCGTGCTGCACTTGGTGGCCATGGCTGTGTGGCTGGGCGGTCTGATCACCCTGCTGAGCGTCCTGCGCCAGCGGGGGCCCGACGGCCGTGAGATCCCGGCTTCCGCGATCGCGCGCTTCTCTGCGCTGGCCTTCACCGCCGTGGTCGTTCTGGTCGGCACCGGGGTGTACCAGTCCTGGCGGCAGGTGGGCTCCTGGGCCGCCCTCTCCACCACGTCGTACGGGAGGACACTCGGCCTCAAGGTCGCCGCAGTGATCCTGGTGGTGTGCGTGGCGGCGCTCTCCCGACGGTGGACCACCCGCCTGGTGGGCGGAGCGTCGCCGAGCGCGACGGAGCCGGCCGTCCTCGAACTCGAGCCGGTGCGTGTCCCGCAGACCGTCGGCGCGCCGGGTTCGCCGGAGGGATCCGGGCCGGGCGGCAACGAGGCCGCGTCTGCTCGGAGCAGGCCGGGCGACGGCGTCGGGCCGCCGGTCTTCGACGCCGAGACGTACCGGCGCCGCTTGCGCCGCACCGTGGGTGTCGAGGCGGCCGTCGGTGCCGTCGTCCTGGTGCTCTCCACCCTGCTCACCGGTACGCAGCCGAGCCGCACCGCCGCCGGGACCGCCACGGCATCCGGCGGGCAGGAACCGGCGGTGAAGGTGGTCACGGTCCCGTTCGACATGGGGACGGCGAACCATCGGGGCACGGTCCAGATCACTCTGGCGCCGGGCCGCGTCGGCGAGAACACGGTGGAAGCGGTGGTGTTCACCCCGGACGGCGGCATCTCCAGCGTCCCCGAGCTACGGCTCGCCCTCACCCAACGCGACCAGGGGATCGGCCCGCTCGACGCCAAGCTCGGGAATCAGAAGGGCTACTGGGCCACGTACGACCTGAGGCTGCCCATGGCCGGTACATGGAACCTGGACGTCACGGTTCGCACCACCGACATCGACCAGGTCACCGTGAGCACGGATCTGCGCGTCACGCCGTGACCGGGCGGCGAGCGGAGCCCCGACCGATGCAGCGGTGCGCCCCGCAGCCCGCGTGGTGGCGGGCACGGTGGCTGCGCGCCGCCGTGTTCACCCTGCTCAGCTCGTCGTTGGCGGTCGTGGCGCATCAGCTCGCCTCGGAGGAACCGGTGTCCTGGCGGCGGGCGGCCGGTGGAGCAACCGTCGTGTACGCCGCTTCCTGGCCGGCCGCCCGCTCGGGCCGGCCGGGATGGTACGTGGTCGCGGCCACCTGCCTCGTCCAACTCCTCCTGCATCGAACCCTGTCCACGCACGAGCAGCCGAATCGCCGGCACTCCGAAACCCACGGGATGCCGGAGATCGCGTACGCGGCGCACCAGGGCCCGTTGGCCATGACGGCGGCCCACTGCGTGGCCGCATGTCTGATGGCCCTCCTGATGTACCGCGCGGACCGGGCATTGAGCCGACTGCCGGGGACGATGGGGCGATGGGCCCGGACGGCGGTATCGGCGGCCGTCGTGGCCTTCGGTTTCCGCCGGCAGCCGCGGTTCGGCCCCGGCGTGCGCACCGCGGCCCTCCCGCTCGGCCGCCGCGCCGTCCGCCCGACGGCGGCGGCGATGCTCTGCCACGCGGTGACGCGGCGGGGGCCTCCTGCCGGGAGTGCGGGAGACGTTCCCCTGATCCTGGCGGGCTGAACGGCTGCGCCGTGGGGCCCGCTGCGCGTACCGAGAGGGTTTCTTCACCATGCACACATCGCACAACCGCCTGCACCTTCGCGGGCTCGGCGTCGCAGCCGTCGGGTCCCTGGTGCTCCTGGGCATCGCGGCCGGCCCCGCAGCGGCACACGCCGAGGTCACCGCCTCCGACCCGCGCGCCCTCGCCGAGAACGTCACGTTGTCCTTCACCTCCGAGGCCGAGTCGGACACCGCGGGCATCACGGAACTGCGTGTCGTCCTCCCCCAGGGAATCACCCCGGACACGGTGACCCTCAAGGACGCACCCAAGGGCTGGAAGCTGACGGTCACCCCCGACGGGTACAGCGTCGGCGGCGCGGCGCTCGCGACCGGCACCGACGCCGAATACAGCATCACCGTGCGCCAGCTGCCCGACGCCGAGTCCCTGCCGTTCAAGACCCTGGAGACGTACGGCGACGGGAAGATCTCGCGGTGGATCGAGGTGCCGGCCAACGGCCAGAAGGCCGACAATCCGGCCCCGGTGCTCCAGTTGAAGCCGGCGGCCCCCGGCGCCAAACCGATCGCCCCGAGCCCGTCGTCCACAGCGACCGCAAACGCCCCGTCCGTCCAGCCGTCGTCCCCGGCTCCGTCCGCACCGGCAGCGTCCCCCGACGCGCAGACGGCGAACGAAGCGGAGACGGGCAGCAGCACCGGCGTCACCGTGGCCGTGGTCGCGGCCGTCGTACTGCTCGGCGGCGCAGGCGCCTTCTGGTGGGCGCGCCGCAGCCGTCGGTCCTGAGCCGAACGGCCGGGGCCGGTGTACGGGATGTCCCGTACACCGGCCCCGGCCGTGTCCCGCGCAGCAGCCGCAGCCTCCCGGCGGCGTCGGGCTCAGATGCCGACCGCCGCCACGGTGCCCGGAGGAGATGGTGACGTGGTCGGCCCGGTCCGGGCCGTGGACTGGCCGCTGTTCTGAGTCCTCGGCCGGCGTCAGGCCGGGGGTACCAGGCGGTTCTCGTGGGCGAAGACCACGGCCTGGATCCGGTCGCGGAGTTCCAGCTTGAGCAGGATCCGCCCCAGATGGGACTTCACGGTCGCCTCGGCGAGGTACAGGGCGGCCGCGATCTCGGCGTTGGACAGGCCGCGGCCGACCTCGACGAGCACCTCGCGCTCCCGGGCGCTGAGCCGGTCCAGCCGCTCGTCGCGGACGGCGGTGCCCGCGTCGGCCAGGTGCGGACGGAAGTCCTCCAGCAGGCGCCGGGTGATCCGCGGGGAGAGCACCGCGTCACCCGCCGCGACGTTGCGGATCGCGGTGAGCAGCTCCTCGGGCCGGGTGTTCTTCAGCAGGAAGCCCGAGGCCCCGGCGCCGAGCGCGGCGAAAGCGTACGCGTCCAGGTCGAAGGTGGTCAGGATCAGCACCTTGCTCCCCGGGGAGACCTCGACGACCTGCCGGGTCGCCTCGATCCCGTCCGTTCCGGGCATCCGGACGTCCATCAGTACGACGTCGGGCCGCAGCTCCCGGGAGAGGCGGACGGCCTGGGCTCCGTCTGCTGCCTCGCCGACCGGCGCCATGTCGGGCTGGGCCTCCAGGACCATGCCGAAGGCCATCCGGAGCAGCGCCTCGTCGTCGGCGATCACGATGCGGATCGTCATACGGCGCCCGTCCCGCCGCTGTTGAGCAGGAGCCGGGTCCGCACGCCCCAGCCGCCGCCCGGAAGCGGTCCGGCCCGCAGCGTCCCCCCGTAGGCGGCCGCACGCTCGCGCATGCCGGGGATGCCGTGGCCGGACGGTGCGGCGGCGGGAAGCGCCGGCCGGGGGCCGCTGTCGGTGACCTCCACGCCGACGCTCCCGGCCGAGCACTCGACCAGGACCGTCGCGCGGGTGCCGGCGGGGGTGTGCTTGAGGGTGTTGGTCAACGCTTCCTGCACCAGGCGGTAGACGGTGAGTTGCGCGGTGGCCGGCACATGGGCGTGGCCGCCGCGGACCTCCAGGCCGGTCGGCAGCCCGGCGACGGCCATCTGGTCGGCGAGCGCCTCCAACTGGGCGATGCCGGGCAGCGGGTGGCGCTCCGCGTCCGGCTCGTCGGCCCGCAGGACGCCCAACGAGCGCCGCATGTCGGTGAGGGCCTGCCGGCCCGTCTCGGAGATCTGCAGCATCGCGGCGGTGGCCCGGTCCGGGGACCTGTGCTGCGCGTACACGGCGGCGTCGGTGAGTGCGACCATGACGGACAGGTTGTGGGTGACGATGTCGTGCATCTCGCGGGTGATCCGGGCCCGCTCCTCGGCGACGGCCAGCAGCGCCTGCTGCTCCTGGTGCAGCGCCAGCCGTTCGGCCCGCTCCTGCACGGCGGCGAGGTAGGCCCGGCCGGTCCGCACGTTCACCCCGAGGACGGCGGCGGCGACCACCGTCGCGGTGAGCGCGACGAACGGGGTCAGGAACGCGCCGTCCGGTACCCAGCGCAGGCAGGCCAGCACGGCCCCGCCCTCCACGACGGCGGCGGCGAGCAGCGTGCCGCGCCGGCCCGTGTGCGCGGCCGCCGTGTACAGGGCCACCAGCAGGGCGATGTCCGCGGTCAGTTGGACGTCCGCCAGCCACTGGACGAAGGCCGCGGCCACCACGGCGGCGAACACCGCGAGCGGGGCCCGGCGCCGCCACACCAGGGGCAGCGCCAGGGCGGCGGTGAGCGCCGCCGCCACCGGCAGCTCCCGGGCCGGGTACGTGGTCACGACGTTGAGCAGGAGCAGCGCCGGCAGCACCGAGTCCCACACCAGGGGTGGTACCCGGTCCCGGTGGCGCACCGTCACACCTCTCCGCCGATCGGTCGTCGTGGCGGCCCGGCCGGGGCCGCCACCGCGTACAGCCGCAGCCTAGGCGGCGGGTCCGCGCCGCACATGAGCCCGGCGTCGGAGCGCAATGTGCCGGTGTACGACCACAGGAGGAGACCCGCCACCTCCCGCGGTCGCAGGCCGGCCGCCGGTCCGGGGTGCCCGGTTGCCACTCCGGTCGCACCGCGGCCCGCCCCGGTTGCCACCCCGGTCGCAGTCGGCGGCGACCCGGGGCCGATGCGGCGGCGCGGGCCCGGCGCCGAGCATGGCCGGGTGACCGAAACCATCCCGGGGCTGTTCCTGTCCCTTCCGGAAGTCCTCCTCCTGCTGGGCGCCGTCGCGCTGCTGGTGGCGCGCTGGCTCCCCCCGGCCGCCCGCCGGCCCGTCACCGTCGTGGCGGGGGCGGTTCTCGTACCGTCGGCGATCGTGCTGGGCATCGTGGGGATCCGCTGGCAGCTGCTGCCGGTCCTGGCCGGCGCCGCCGTCGCCTCGGCGTTCGCCCTCCCGCCCCTGCTGCGGCGCGGTGCCGGCCGACCGGCGTGGCGGGCCCGCTGGTGGCTGGCCCTGCCGGGATCGCTGGCCTGCGCCGGCCTGATCGCCACAGGCCCGGTAGCCGCCTGGGCCTTCCCCGTGCCCGTCTTCCCCGAGCCGACGGGCGCCTTCGCGGTCGGCACCCGGGTGGTGCAGTGGACCGACCCGCTCCGCCCCGAGAGCTTCACCGCCGATCCGGACGACCGGCGCACGGTCGTGGTCCAGCTCTGGTACCCGGCGCAGAAGAGCCCCGCGGGCGTCCCTCGGGCCCAGTACCTGGGACGCACGGAGGGCGAGGCGCGGACCGTCTCCGAGGCCCTCGCCGGCGGGGTCGGCCTGCCCGGTTTCCTGGTCGACGGCGTCCCGAGGGCCCGTAGCCGCGCGGTCGTCGACGCCCCGGTGGCCGGCGGGGCAGAACGGTTCCCGGTCGTCCTCTTCTCCCCGGGGTCGGGCGGGGTGCGGACCCAGAACACCGCCTGGGCGGAGGAGCTGGCCAGCCACGGCTACCTGGTCGCCGCCCTCGACCACCCGTACGACTCCGCCGTCGTCGTCCTCGCCGACGGCCGCACGATCCGCACCACGACCGCCTCCAGCGGGGACCGCGACAGGGATGAGGAGCTGGCCGCCGGCTGGACCACCGTCCGGGCCGCCGACCTCGGCTTCGTCCTCTCCCAGCTGGAGCGACTGGACCGCGGTGAGACCGCCGACCGGTTGACCGGACGCCTGGACACCGGCCGCGCCGCGGTGGCCGGCCACTCCCTGGGCGGAGCCGCCGCCCTGCAGGCGGCCCGGCAGGACCGCCGGTTCGACGCCGTCGTCGACCTGGACGGCTACCCCCACGGCCCCGCCTCGCCCGCCCTCGAGCAGCCGGCGCTCGCGCTCACCCAGGAGATCACCGCCGGCACCGACCCGCGCTACCTGCCCCGGCTCACCGAGGCCCTCGAGCACAGCACCGCGACGAGCTACCGGCTCACCGTCCCCGGCGCCGGGCACCTCACCTTCATGGACGGCCCGCTCTACCTGCCGCCGGTGCCCTCGATCGTGGGCACCCTGGGCCGCACCGGGAGCCCGCGCGTTGTCGCCGCGGCCACCCTCGCCTTTCTGGACGCCACTCTGCGAGGCCGCCCCGGCGACCCGGCCGACACCCTCCGGGCCTACGGCACGGTCTCATCATCAGGGGCTCGGGGAACTGCGACGCCAACCCCGTGATCGGCCTTACGCGCGTGTTCGGCCATCCGCGGGGTCGGCCTCGCAGTTCCCCGAGCCCCGGAGCTGTCGGGCCGGTCATGTAACCGTCGTTTGATCTGCTCGATCTTCCCGGTATGGGGCGGGGAGAACGCCGTGGTATGTCGGACGCGGAGTGGGAACGGTTGCGGCCGTTCCTGCCGGTGAGTAACGGTCGGTGCGGGCGGTGGCGTGATCACCGGAGGGTGATCGACGGGATTCTGCACCGGGTCCGGACCGGGGTGCACTGGCGCGATCTCGCAAGGGATCGCGAGGCGGACGGCCACCGGGGTTCGACGAGGAGCGGTACAAGAAACGCAACACCGTCGAGAGGGCCATCAACAAGCTGAAGAACTCCCGCGCCGTCGCGACCCGTTACGACAAGCGCGGATATGTCTTCCTCGGCACTGTGACCGCGGCCGTCCTGGTCATCTGGCTACGGGCTTGAGGCCCTCTGCCCAACGCTTCCATCACACCGCACATCTCGGCGCAATGGCCGCTTCACGAGCCACCTCCGTCACTCCACCCCTTCCAGAAGAGGACCAGCCTAGGGAGTCACATGATCGGCCGGACAGCTCCTAGTAGTGCTTTGTTAGCTGGTCTTGTCACGGTGGGTGTCTGGTAGTTCGCTGGCTGTATGAGGGCTGGGGAACTTGCGGCGGTGCGGGCTCA